>CAIRTK010000066.1 GCA_903881475.1 uncultured Opitutia bacterium
ATTATATCGAGACGTTTTACAACCCGACGAGACGCCACAGCTCGCTCGGTCAGATCTCACCTGTGGCCTACGAAATACAACAACAACCGAAAGACATCAAAGCCGCCTGAATTGGTGTCCATTCTTTCGAGGCAAGCCCACACCTTTGGCCACACCCATCTGGCCCGGCCGGAGGACTATCCGGTCATGCCCGCGGCATACATCGGGTTCATGCTCAAACCCAACGGCTTTTTCACCGCGAACCCCGGCAACGACGTCCCGCCCTCGATGGCGCAGGCCGGGCACGGCTCGGCCTGAACGGGGCCCGGCCCGGGAGCGCCGGTAGCGGCCGACTTGAGAAGGCTGGGGGGCTACGCTATCCAGCCCAGCCTCCTTATCCCGGCTGTTGCGGAAGCAGCACGAAGGACGGAATGCCGTTTCCGACTGCCGAAGGTATTCCCGGCTAGCCGGCCGGGAAGATTTCCGATTCATTGGCGAAACATTACCTGCCGACGCCTGCCCTAGATGGCGCCTGTGCCGGCAAGGGCCGGCGGATCTCCTTAATTTTATATGACGACGCCTCCTACCGAAGAAAAACCCGCCCGGAAGTCCGCCTGGAAGCGGTGGGTGTATGTGATCCTCATCGTGATCGTGCTCCTGGCACTGCTCGTCTGGCGGCAGCGGTCCACGGGCCGGCCGATGATGGCCCGCGGCGCGAAGGCGCCGCCCACCGCGCTGCCGGTGGTGGTCCACACCGCGGCTCTGGGTGACATCGATATCTACCTCGATGGCCTCGGCACGGTGACTCCCCTCGCGACGGTCACGCTCCGGACGCAGATCAGCGGCCAGCTCACCAAGGTCGCGTTTACTGAAGGCCAGATGGTTGAAAAGGGGGCTGTTCTGGCCACCATCGATCCCCGGCCGTACCAGGCGGCGCTGGAACAATACCAAGGTCAGCTCCGGCAGGCCCAGGCCCAGCTGGCGGAGGCCCGGATTGACCTGTCCCGCTATGAAACCCTTTCGGAACAGGACTCGATCGCGAAGCAGCAGGTGGATTCCGCGCGCGCCCTCGTCACGCAATACGAGGGTCTGGTCCAGACCGGTCAGGCCAATGTGGATAGTGCCAAGCTGAACCTCGCCTACTGCCAGGTGATCGCCCCGGTCGCCGGCCGGGTGGGCCTGCGCATGGTGGACGAGGGTAACTATGTCACTCCGGGCGACGCCAACGGCCTCGTCGTCCTGACGCGCGTCAAGCCGATCACGGTCATCTTCACCGTCCCGGAGCAGCAGATGCTGGCGGTTGCGTCCCGGCTTCATTCCGGGGCCACGATCCCGGTGGAGGCCTTCGACCAGAACCAGACGCGCAAACTGGCGGGCGGCACCTTGAGTGCGATCGACAACCAGGTGGATACCACCACGGGGACATTCCGGCTCCGCGCGGTCTTTGCCAACGAGGACGAGAGCCTCTTCCCGAACCAATTCGTCAATGTCCGCATGCTGCTCGATACGCAGCACAACGTGATCGTGATCCCCACGGCCGGCATCGAGCGCAACCAGCTCGGCACCTTCGTCTACATCGTAAAGCCGGACAATACCGTGGCGATCCACCCGGTGACGCTCGGCACGACCGAGGGCGAGCACGTGGCGATCGCCAGCGGCCTGAAGGTGGGCGAGCGCGTCGTGGTGGACGGGGCCGACCGCCTGACCGACGGCGTGCCCGTGACCGTGCAGGCTGAAAAATGAGCCCCTCGCGCCTCTTCATCCTCCGGCCGGTGGCGACGACGCTGTTCATGGCGGCGATCCTCCTGGCCGGCCTGATGTCCTACCATCAGCTACCGCTCTCCACTTTGCCGGAGGTGGATTACCCGACGATCCAGGTGCAGACCTTTTATCCCGGCGCGAGCCCGGACGTGATCACGTCCTCCGTCACCGCGCCGCTCGAACGCCAACTCGGCCAGATCCCGGGCCTGAAGCAGATGTCGTCCACCAGCTCGGCGGGCGCCTCGGTGATCACACTGCAGTTCACGCTCGACCTGCAGATCGACGTGGCCGAGCAGGAAGTGCAGGCCGCCATCAACGCGGCGGGCAACCTGCTGCCGGCCGACCTGCCGGCGCCGCCCATCTACGCCAAGGTCAACCCGGCGGACGCCCCGATCCTCTCCCTCGCGCTGACCTCGAAGACCATGCCGCTGACGCAGGTCGAGGATTTCGCCGACACGCGCCTGGCGCAAAAAATCTCCCAGCTGTCGGGCGTCGGCCTCGTGACCCTCGGCGGCGGCCAGCGCCAGTCGATGCGGGTCCGCGTCAACCCGCGCCTGCTCGCGGCCTACGGGCTGAACCTTGACGACCTGCGGACGTCGGTCTCGGCCAACAACGCCAACGCGCCGAAGGGCAGCTTTGAGGGGCCGACCCGCGCCTTCAGCATCGACGCCAACGACCAGCTGAAGTCGCCGGCCGAGTACAAGAACCTCATCATCGCCTACCGCAAGGGCTCGCCGGTCCGCCTCGCCGACGTCGCCACGGTCGAGAACGCCGCCGAAAACTCAAAGCTCGCGGCGTGGGCCAACGCGGTGCCGGCCATCATCCTGAACATCCAGCGGCAGCCGGGAGCCAACGTGATCGAGGTGGTGGAAAGCATCCGCACGCTCCTGCCGGCCCTCAAGGCCGCGCTGCCCGCCGCGATTGACGTGGCGATCATCACCGACCGCACGACGACCATCCGGGCGTCCGTCCACGACGTGACGGTGGAACTCTCGCTGGCCGTCGTCCTCGTCGTGGCGGTGATCTTCGTGTTCCTGCGCAACCTCCCGGCGACCCTGATCCCGAGCCTGTCGGTGCCGCTCTCGCTGGTCGGCACCTTCGCGGTCATGTACCTGCTCGGGTTCAGCCTGAACAACCTGACCCTGATGTCGCTGACGATCGCCTCGGGCTTCGTCGTCGATGACTCGATCGTGATGATCGAGAACATCGCCCGCTACGTGGAAGCGGGCGAACCGCCGCTGGAGGCGGCGCTCAAGGGCGCCTCCCAGATCGGGTTCACCATCATCTCGCTCACGATCTCGCTGATCGCGGTGCTCATCCCGCTGCTCTTCATGAGCGACGTGGAAGGGCGGCTGTTCCGCGAGTTCGCGATCACCCTCGCCGTCACGATCCTGATTTCCGCCGTGGTCTCGCTGACCCTGGTGCCGATGATGTGTGCCAAGTTGCTCAAGCACCGGCCGCACGCGGCCGAGCCGGCCTGGAGCCGCCGGGTGGGCGAGTGGTTCGACGCGCTGATCGCGCGCTACGGCCGGATGCTCGAGTGGGTGTTTGACCATCAGACGCTGACCCTCGCGGTCGCGGTCGGGACGCTGGTCCTTACGGGCGTCCTCTACCTCGTGATCCCGAAGGGGTTTTTCCCCGTGCAGGACACCGGGCTGCTCCAGGTCATCACCGAGGCGCCGCAGTCGGTGTCCTATGGCTACATGGCGAAGCAGCAGCACGCCCTCGCGGACATCATCCTCAAGGACCCGGATGTCGAGAGCCTGACGTCCTTCATCGGCGTCGATGGCACCAACACGACGCTCAATGTCGGGCGGATGATGGTGAACCTGAAGCCGCGCGAAAAGCGCCATACGACGGCGACCCAGATCATCGCCCGGCTGCAGGCGGAGGCCGCGCCGCTGACGGATATCTCGGCTTACTTTCAGCCGGTGCAGGACCTGACGGTGGACGACCACATCAGCCGGAACCAGTACCAGCTTTCCCTCCAGAGCGCGAATCCCGTGGAACTTGCGAAGTGGACTGCTGCGCTGACTGACCGCCTGCGCAAGCTGCCGCAACTGGCCGACGTGACGAGCGACCTCGCACAGAAGGGCCTCGCGGCCTACATCGTGGTCAACCGGGACACGGCGGCGCGGCTGGGCATCACGACGTCGACGATCGACAACGCGCTCTACGACGCCTTCGGCCAGCGGATCATTTCCACCATCTTCACCGAGTCGAACCAGTACCGGGTGATCCTCGAGGCCAATCCTGCCCTGCAGCGTTCGCCGGAATCGCTCTACCAGATCTATGTGCCCTCGGCCGCCGGCGGGCAGGTGCCGCTCTCCGCGATCGCGCGGGTGGAGGAGCGGGTCGAGCCGCTCGTCATCAATCACCTGAGCCAGTTCCCCTCGAATTCGATCTCCTTCAACCTGCCCCGCAGTGGTTCGCTCGGCAAGGCCGTCACCGCGATCCGGCAGGCGGAAGCGGACATCGGGATGGGCTCCAGCATCATCACGAAATTCCAGGGCGCCGCGGCCTCGTTTGAAACCTCCCAGTCCCACGAACTGTTCCTGATCCTCGCGGCCATTGTGATCATGTACATCGTCCTCGGCGTCCTGTACGAGAGCTTCATCCACCCGGTCACGATCCTCTCGACGCTGCCGTCGGCCGGGGTGGGGGCGCTCCTCGCGCTCATGGTCACCGGCTCCGACCTCGGGGTGATCGGCATCATCGGCATCGTGCTGCTGATCGGCATCGTGAAGAAGAACGCGATCATGATGATCGACTTCGCGCTCGATGCGGAGCGCAACGAAGGGCTCGCCCCGCGGCAGGCCATCACGCAGGCCTGCCTCCTGCGGTTCCGGCCGATCCTCATGACTACGATGGCCGCGCTCCTCGGCGCACTGCCGCTCATGCTCGGCACGGGCACCGGCTCGGAGCTGCGTCATCCGCTGGGTGTCACGATCGTGGGCGGCCTGATCCTGAGCCAGCTCCTGACCCTCTTCACCACGCCGGTCATCTACCTGTGGTTCGACCGCGTGGCGGCGGCGTGGCGGAAACGGCGTGAGGCCGTGCGGGTCGCGATGGAGGGGTCGCGGTGAACCCGTTCGAGCCGTTTGTCCGGCGGCCGGTGGCGACGACCCTGGTCTCGCTCGGGCTCGTGCTGGCCGGCGCGGCGGCGTATTTCCAGCTGCCCGTCGCCCCGCTGCCGAAGATCGACATCCCGGTGATCGCCGTGCAGGCCGGCATGGCCGGGGCGAGTCCGGAAGTGATGGCCCGCAGCGTGGCGACTCCGCTCGAGCGCCACCTCGGCGCCATTGCCGGCGTGAGCCAGATGAGTTCGTTCAGCACCGTGGGCTCCACGCAGGTCATCCTGGTGTTCGATCTCAACCGGGATCCCGACGGTTCCGCCCGCGACGTTCAGGCGGCCATCAACGCCGCGAAGGCGGACCTGCCGGTGGCCCTGCGGTCGAATCCCACCTACCAAAAATTCGATCCGGCGTCGGAGCCCATCCTGATCCTGTCCCTGACCTCCGACACGCTCACGCAGGGCCAGCTCTATGATGCGGCGGCCACGATCCTGCAGCAGCCCCTGTCGCAGGTGCCCGGCGTCGGCAACGTCAACATCGGCGGCAGCTCGCTGCCGGCGGTCCGCGTGGAGGTCAACCCGACGGCCCTGTTTAAGTACGGCATCGGCCTGGAAAACGTGCGGGCGGCCCTGGCCAACGCGAACGCGGACAGCCCGAAGGGCGCGATCGAGAACGACCGCTACCACTGGCAGATCTACAGCAACGATCAGGCCGAGACCGCCGCGCAGTACCAGAACCTGATCGTGGCCTACCGGAACGGCGCCCCGATCCGCCTCTCCACCGTCGCTGATGTCACCGATTCGGTCGAGGACACCCGCAACATGGGCGTCTCGAACGACCGGGCGGCGGTGCTCGTGTTCATTTCCCGCCAGGCCGGCGCGAACATCATCGAGACCATCGGCCGGGTGAAGGCGCTGCTGCCGGCCCTGCAGGCGGCGATCCCCGGCACGGCGCTGATCAATGTCGCGGTGGACCGCAGCACCATGATCCAGGCCTCGCTGCGGGATGCGCAGCTTTCGCTGGTGATCGCCGTGCTGCTGGTCGTCCTCGTGGTCTACGGTTTCCTCGGTGACGGCTATGCGACGCTGATCCCGGGCCTGGCCGTGCCCTTGTCGATCGTCGGCACGTTCGGGGCGATGTACCTCCTGGATTACACGCTCGATACCTTCTCCCTCATCGCCCTCACGATCGCGACCGGGTTCGTGGTCGATGACGCGATTGTCGTGATGGAGAACACCGTCCGCCACATGGAGCTCGGTACGCCGCGCTTCGAGGCCGCGCTGATCGGCGTGAAGGAAGTGGGCTTCACGGTCCTCTCAATGACGCTTTCGTTGCTCGCGGTCTTCAGCCCGATTCTCTTCATGGGCGGAATCGCCGGGCGGCTCTTTCATGAGTTCGCGGCGACCCTGTCGGTGGCGATCGTGATCTCGATGGTGGTGTCGCTCACGACGACCCCGATGATGTGCGCGCTGATCCTGCGCGATCCCCGGCAGCACCGGCCCGGTGTGCTGCACCGGTGGAGCGAGCGCTTTTTCCAGAAACTGCTCCATGGCTACGAGGGCTCGCTGCTCTGGGCCCTGCGGCACCAGTGGCTCGTCCTGGGGATTCTCGTCGCCACCGTGGTGTTCAACGTGGTGCTCTTCATCGGCGTGCGCAAAGGCTTCGCGCCGCAGGAGGACACGGGGCTCCTGCGCGGGTTCGTCTCGGCCGACCAGACCAGTTCCTTCCAGCGGATGACGCCAAAGCTGCGGCAGTTTGTGGACATCGTGCAGGCCGACCCGGCGGTGCAGACCGTCGTGGGGACCCTGTCCAGCGGGGCGAACAGCGCCAAGATGTTCGTCAGCCTGAAGCCCCTCGCCGAGCGGAAGGTGTCGGCCGAGGAGATCATCAACCGGCTGCGGCCGCAGCTGACCCACGTGGCCGGGGCCACCCTTTACCTGAACGCGGTCCAGACGATGCGCGGGGGCGGCGGGGGCGGGGGCCAGGCCAGCAGCGCCACCTACCAATACAGCCTGACGGCCGATGATCTCGGCGAGCTGCGTTTATGGACGGACAAACTCGTCCAAGCGATGAAGACCGATCCCCTCTTCCTCGACGTCAGTTCCGACCAGCAGGACAAGGGTCTGAAAGCGGAGCTGACGATCGATCGCGACAGCGCGGCCCGCCTGGGCCTGACCAATATCGGCCAGGTCGACAGCACGCTGTACGATGCGTTTGGCCAGCGCCTGGTGTCGACGATCTACAAATCCCTGAACCAGTACCATGTGGTCATGACGGTCCAGCCGCAGTTCTGGCAGGACCCCTCGGTCCTGAATAGCATCTATGTGAGCACCTCCGGCGGCAGCCTCTCCGGGACGCAGGCCTCGAATGTCGCGGCCGGCACCGTCGTGACGGCGGCTGCGCCGACCGCCGCCTCGGCCGTGGCCGCGGACGCCGCGCGCAATGCCTCCGCCAATTCGATTGCGTCGACCGGCAAGGGCGCCACGTCCACCGCCCAGGCCGTCAGCACCTCGAAGTCCACGATGATCCCGCTGGCTGCCTTCACGCAGTCGCGGCTCGGCACGACGCCGCTCGCGGTCTCCCACCAGGGCGGATTTGTCACTTCCACGATCAGTTTCAGTCTCCCGCCCGGAAAATCGCTGAGTGAAGCCACCACGGCGCTCGAGCACCAGACGGCGTTGATCCGCCTGCCGACGACGATCAACGGCAGCTTCCAGGGCGGAGCCGCTGATTTTCGCAAGCTCAACACGGATACGCCGATGCTGATCCTGGGCGCCCTCCTCGCCATCTACATCGTCCTCGGTGTGCTCTACGAGAGCTTCGCCCATCCGTTCACCATCCTGTCGACCCTGCCGTCGGCCGGGGTGGGGGCTTTCCTCGCCCTCATCGTCTTCAACAATGAATTCAACATCATCGGCATGATGGGGCTCTTTCTCCTGATCGGCATCGTGAAGAAAAACGCCATCATGATGATCGACCTCGCAATTGAGCTGGAACGCACCACCGGGATGAAGACGCGCGAGGCGATCTTCCAGGCGAGCCTGCTGCGGTTCCGGCCGATCATGATGACCACGCTGGCGGCGTTCCTCGGGGCGCTGCCGCTGGCGATCGGTTTCGGCAGCGGCGCCGAATTCCGCCGGCCGCTCGGTATCGCGGTCGCGGGCGGCCTGGTCGTGAGCCAGATCCTCACGATCTACACGACGCCCGTCGTCTACCTGTTTGTCGACCGCGTCTGCAAGTGGTGGGCCCGCCTGTGGGTAAGAATTCCACCCGGCCTGCCGCACTCCGACCCCGCCCAGTCCAAGGCCTGATCCTTTTCTTGCGCACCATGAGTTCCTCGCCTTTCCGCTCCTCCGCCGCCCTTCGGTTTGCCTGCGCCTCGCTGGGCCTCTCTCTCATCGCGGGCTGCGCCGTAGGGCCGGCCTACGAGCGCCCGGCGCTTCTGGTGCTGCCCGCCACCTTCAAGGAAGCGGCCGGCTGGAAGGCGGCGACGCCGGGCGACGCCGCGTTCCGCGCCGCGTGGTGGGAAAATTTCCACGATCCGGTCCTGAACGAACTCGAGGGCCAAGTGGCGGCCTCGAACCAGTCCCTGCTACAGGCCGAGGCCAATTACAACCAGGCGCGCCAGATCGCCCGGGCCGACCGGGCGACTTTCTTTCCGTCTATTTCCGCCGTAGGGTCGGGCACCAAGGCCCATGCGGGCGTGCCCGGTTCCACGACAACGTATTCGGCGGCGCTGCAGGGCACGTGGACGCCGGACTTCTGGGGCCGGGTCAGCCGCCTGACGGAAGCTGACACCGCGGCCGCCCAGGCCAGCGCCGCCACGCTCGCCGCCGCCCGCCTCTCGACCCAGGCCACGCTCGCACAGGACTACATCGCGCTCCGCGTACTCGACGAAAAAAAGCGGCTCCTCGACAACCAGATCGAGAGCTACCGGCGCACCCTCCAGATTTCCCAGAACAAGTACAATGTTGGCGTCTCCGCGCGCAATGATGTCATCTCCGCGCAGGCCCAGCTCGATGCGACCCGCGCGCAGGCGATCGATGTCGGCGTGCAGCGGGCCGCCTACGAGCACGCGATCGCCGTCCTGACCGGCCGCGCTCCCGGGAGCCTGACGATCGCGGTGCAACCCGGCCTTGCCCTCGGCGTGCCGGACGTGCCGTTGCAGCTGCCGTCGGAACTCCTCGAGCGCCGTCCGGACATCGCCGCGGCCGAGCGCTCGGCCGCCGCGGCCAACGCGCGGGTGGGGATCCAGACCGCGGCGTATTTCCCGGACATCACGCTGTCGGCGGAAGGCGGCTACGAGGGTTCGCCGCTGGACCGGCTCTTCCGCGTTCCCTTCCGCTTCTGGAGCCTGGGACTGAACGCCAGCGAAACGCTGCTCGACTTCGGCGAGAGGCGTGCGCTGGTGCAGGAGGCGCGCGCGGCTTATGACGCCAGCGTGGCCGGTTACCGCCAGACCGTGCTCGCGGCCTTCCAGCAGGTGGAGGACAACCTCGCGGGACTGCGGATCCAGGCGGAGGAGGCCAAGGTGCAGGACGCGGCGGTCGCCGAGGCGGCGGAAGCGGCGAGGATCACGATGAACGAATACAAGGCCGGCACGGTGGATTACACGACGGTCGTGACGGCCCAGGTGGCCGAGCTGAATGTGCGCGAGTCCGCGCTGGCCGTGCTGCAGAGCCGGCTGACCGAAACCGTGGCGCTGATCGAAGCCCTCGGCGGGGGCTGGCAAGCTTCAGATCTCCCAACGCCGGCGCAGACGCGGGCAGCCGAGCCGGCCGCCCCGGGCCGCGTGGCGGCGGCGAAGGAGTAGCATTTCTCCCTGGCGAGAGCCCGGGAAATTTCAGCCGCGGGGTCGAGCGGGGGAGCTTGCCGTGGTGATATCCGGCCCACCTTGCCGAGCGCTCACGTGAGCCAGCGAAACCGCCAGGTTTCATTCCGGGCCAGGGATGACTCGTGCGAGGGTATCACCCCATAGCCTGTGCCCGTCGGCGGGCCTACACTCACCGGGCGAGGAATCCACCATTGGTTGTCCGGTGAAGGATCCGACCGAAACGCCCATGACCACCGCCAGCGCAACATCGACCGAGACCCAGGCGATCGTCGCGACCGATCTGTCCAAATGGTTTGGCGAGGGAGAGACCCGGGTGACCGCCGTGGACGGGGTGGCGCTCACCGCCCACTTTGGTGAGATGCTGTTCATCGTCGGCCCGTCGGGCAGCGGCAAGACCACGCTCCTCAGCATGATCTCGGGCATTCTCCGGCCCAATGCCGGCATGGTCCAGGTCAAGGGGGCGGACATCTGGACGCTGAACAACGACCAGCTGGCCGATTTCCGCCTGAACACGGTCGGCTTTGTCTTCCAAGACTACCACCTGTTTCCCCGCCTGACCACGGCGGAGAATGTCGCGATTCCGTTGATCCTGAAGCGCCACAACTGGAGCGAGTCGATCGACCAGGCGAACCAATATCTCGAGATCGTCGGCCTGAAGGGCCGCGGCGAAACCCTGCCGGTGACGCTGTCGGGCGGCGAACAGCAGCGGGTGGCGATCGCCCGCGCGATCATCAGCCGCCCGGAGATCCTGATCCTGGACGAACCGACCGCCTCCCTGGACGGGGACACCGGCCGGATGATCATCTCCTTCGTGAAGGAAAAAATCCTCAATGCGAGCCGCTGCATCCTGATCGTCACCCATGATGCGCGCATCAACGAGTACGCGGACCGGATTCTCCATATGGAGGACGGCCACCTCACGGCGACCGACCAAGGAGCCGAATGAACTCCGCCGAGCCCAGTCCCGCCGCCAAGCCCGCTTCTCCGGCCCCCGCTGAAAACCTCCTTGAGTCCAAGCCGGCGCCCATGGCGCCGGCGTCTGCGGTTCCTGTGTCCGAGGCCAAGCAAGCTCCCGCCCCAACGGCCGTGCCCAAGCCTGCGGCCCCGGCCAAAGCGCCGGAACCGGAAGCCCACGCCAAGACTCCGGGAGCCCCGCCGGAGGCCAAAGTGGCCAAGGCCCGGATGGATCTGCGCAACAAGGTCATCTTCGGCCTTTCGATCCTCGGCGTGCTGGCCGCGTTGGTCGCCGCCTATCTGTTTGGCATTGCGCGGAAGGCGCAGCCCCCGGTGTTCGCCCCCGTCAGCAGCCCCTACGAATCCGCCATCTACGCCAACGGCATTGTCGAAAGCGACCAGTCGAGCGGCTCCAACATCAATATTTATCCGGAAGTCTCCGGCCCCATCACTCGGATCTTCGTGCACGAGGGTCAGGTGGTTTCGGCCGGTATGCCGCTGCTGGCCATGGATGACTCGGTCCAAAAGGCGCAGACGGAGCAACTGCGCCTGCAAGCGGAGGCCGCCCTGGCCCTGCTCAACGAACTCAAGGCGGAGCCCCGAATGGAAGCGCTGGCGATTGCCGCGGCCCAGGTGGACCTGGCCGAAGCCAGCCTGCGGGTGGCGCGCGACCAATATGACAAGGACCGGGCCTCCTATGACCTCGATCCCAAGTCGATCAGCAAGGGCGTGCTCGATACCGCGGATGACACCGCCAGGCAGGCCTCGGCCGCTCTCGATGTGGCGCGACGCCAACTCGACCTGACCAAGGCCGGTGCTTGGAGCTACGACATCGTCAGCCAAGAGAAACAGTCCGCCGCGCTGCAGCAGGCCTATCTTGCCGCCAACGCCCTGCTGCAAAAATACGTGATCAAGGCCCCAGCCGACGGAGTCGTGCTGTCCCTCTATGCCGCCGTGGGCAGCTATGTTTCCCCGCAGGGTGCCTACGATCCTTACACCCAGGGATTCGACCAATTGGCGATCATGGGACCGGCGCAGGACTATCTGGCGGTGCGCTGCTACGTCGATGAGATCCTGATCTCCCGGTTGCCTTCCAAGTGGCATATCCGCGCGCAGATGTCGATCAGCGGCACCGACATCAAGGTGCCGCTGGAGTTCGTCCGGGTCCAACCCTACGTCTCGCCCAAGATCGAGCTCTCCAACCAACGCCAGGAGAAAGTCGATCTGCGGGTGTTGCCGGTGATCTTCCGCTTTCAGAAGCAGGACATCCCCGTGTACCCGGGCCAGCTGGTGGATGTTTACATCGGTAACAAGTAACGGTGGCCCGACCCATCCCAGCGCGCGCCGCCACGATGAGCCCACGACCATCAACTTTCCTGCGAAGCGCCGGCTTCGCCGGCATCCTCGGGTCACTCGGCGCCTGCGCGGTCGGACCTGATTTTGTCCGCCCCGCCGCCCCGGTCGCGGACCGTTATACCGTGGCGCCGTTGCCGGCGACGACACCGGCGGCGGATGGCCGGACCCAGTCGCTGGTGCCGAACGGGACCAGCATGGCGGAATGGTGGCGCCTGTTCGAGTCACCGCCGCTGGACGCCGTGGTGCGGCAGGCCTTGGCTAACAGTCCGACCCTGCAGGCGGCGGAGGCCAGCCTGCGCCAGAGCCAGGATAATCTCCGCGCGGGTTTTGGACTATTTTATCCCCACGCGACGGCGGACCTGGGTGTCAGCCGGGAACGCAGCGCGCCGTCGCAGCAGGGCCTGGCGACGCGAAGCACGGTCTTCAATCTGGTGACCCTGAGCGGCACCGTGAGCTATGCCCTCGACGTCTTCGGCGGTGAGCGCCGGGCGGTGGAGGGTCTGCGGGCGCAGACCGACTATCAGCGTTACGCCATGCTGGCGGCCTACCTCACGTTGTCCGCCAATGTCGTGAACACATGCATCGCGCGCGCTGCCTACGTGGCCGAGATCCGTGCGACCGAACAGCTGATCGGCCTGGAACAGGAGCAGTTGCGGCTGACAGAGGTGCAGGTCCGCGCCGGCACCGCGCCATATGCGAACCTCCTGAGCATTCGCAGCCTGCTGTCCGCCAACCAGGCCGCCCTGGCCCCGCTGCGCCAGAGAGTCGGCCAGGCCGAGGACCTGCTGGCCACGCTGGAAGGCGTGGTGCCGGCGCAGGCGATCCTGCCTGAGCTTGAGCTGACCGCACTGGCGCTGCCGGCCCGGTTGCCGGTGAGCCTGCCCTCCGACCTGGTACGCCAGCGTCCCGACATCCTGGCCGCCGAGGCCCAGTGGCATGCCGCCAACGCGAACATCGGCGTCGCCACCGCCGCGATGTTCCCCAGTTTCAACCTGACCGGCACCTCTGGTGCCGCCGCTCCCAACCTCGGCCGGCTTTCCGCGGCCGACAGCCGGTTCTGGAGCATCGGTCCGTCGGCCTCGATTCCCCTGTTTCAAGGCGGCACCCTGTGGTTCGGCCGGAAGGCGGCCATCGAGGCCGGGCGGGAAGCGGAGGCCAATTACCGCCAGACCGTGCTGGGGGCGTTTGCGCAGGTCGCGGATTCGTTGCAGGCGCTGGTGCACGATGCGGAGGCGCTCCAGGCGCAAACCGAAGCCTGGCACACCGCCGGCGAGGCCCTCGGCTTGCTGCAGGTCAATTATCGCGCGGGCCTCGTCGCCTACCCGGATGTGCTGGTCGCCGATGTCCAATTCCACGAGGCGACCATCGCCTATCTGCAGGCGGTCGCACAACGCCACCAGGACACCGTCGCGTTGTTCGTGGCGCTGGGTGGGGGCTGGTGGAACCAGCCGTTGTTGCCGAACGAAGGCGGGGCACGATGAAATACAGCGGCATCCTGCGGATCGGTTTCAAGCTGCTGGTGAATGACCGCGGCAAGTTCTCCGCGCTCCTGATCGGGATCACGTTCGCCGTGTTCCTGATGATGGAAATGACCGCGATGTTCGCCGGGATCATGAACCGCGCCTATTCGACCGTAACCAATATCGGCGCGGAAATGTGGGTCATGGACCCGGCTGTCAACACGGCCACCAATGCGATCCCGCTGCCGGATTACCTGCTGGACGCGGTGCGCAGCATCGACGGGGTCCACGATGCCGTGCCGCTCTTCATGGGCGGCGCCCTGGTCAAACTCGAGGACGGCACCTATCAGGCGGTCAACGTCGTCGGCTTGGATGACAGCAGCCTGTTTGGCCGGCCCGCCCTCGAGCAGGGCAACATCCAGGACATCTACAACGACAACACCTTCTTCGCCGTTGACGACGCCGAGTTCTCGAAGCTTGAGAACCCGAAGGTCGGCACGACCTTCGAACTCAATGACCACCGGGGAACGATCGTCGGGATCGCCCGGGTCGCGGCCAATGGCCTGAACGGTGTGCCAACGCTCTACACGACTTACAACCGGGCCATCGCCTACATCCCATCGACGCGTTTCACCATTTCCTACATCCTCGTCCAGCCGAAGAGCGCGGACGCGGTGGCCGGCATCAAGCAGCAGGTCGCCAAGCTTGGCTACGTTGCCTTCACCAAGGCTGAGTTCAACCAGCGCATCTCGGATTACTACACCTACCAGACCGGGATCGGCACCAACATTCTGCTGATGACGGTGATCAGCTTCATCGTCGGGCTTTCGATTTCGGGCCAGACCTTCTACACGTTCATCCTCGAAAACCTGGACAAGTTTGGCGCCCTGAAGGCGATCGGCGCCAAGGGTCGCGAACTGATCTACATGATCCTGTTCATGGCCACCTTCACCGCCATGACCGGCTATGGGCTGGGCGTCGGCCTGGTGACGCTGATGATCGTGATCGCCCGGTCCCGGCTGCCCAACTACGCCGCGATGATCACGTTTGGGAATCTGGGAATGGCCTTCGGCATGGTTTTGCTGATCGCCGGAATCTCCAGCTACATCGGGATCCGCAAGGTCCTGAAGATTGAGCCCTACGATATCTTCCGGGGTTAGCAGGCACCGGCGGCCGCTTTTTGGCCGGTGCTCCGAAGAATCGCCCGGGCAGGCTCGATGGCCCCGGGTAAAATTGATGGCCTGCTCATTCCGGGCAAAGCCGCGCGCCAAGCCCCGGGACGTGGCCATCGACGCATTCTGATCGACATTCCGGCTCTTTTTGCGGCAATCGGTGCCGGCGTTTTTCCGCAGCGCCGGTGCCAAGATGCCTTCCGCCATTACCCCACGCGATTACAGCCTGACCGGCCCGAACTCCCAGCTGGCCGGGGAACGCGGCCTCGCCGACGCCCAGTGGTATGCCTGCGCGATTTCCCGCGCACGGCTGAAGGAGCTGATGCAGCGGCGGGACGGCCCGGCGGTTCGCGACACGCTGCTCTGGTTCGGGCTCATGATCCTCACCGGCACCCTGGGCTACCTCACTTGGGGCACAGGGTGGACGATCCTGCCCTTTGCGGCCTACGGCGTCCTCTACGGTTCCTCCTCGGATTCCCGCTGGCACGAAAGTTTGCACCGGACGGCCTTCAAGACGGTCTGGATGAACGATGCCCTCTACGAGATCGCGTCCTTCATGGTCCTGCGCGAATCGGTGCCCTGGCGTTGGAGCCACACCCGGCACCACACCGACACCATCATCATCGGCCGCGACCCGGAAATCGCGGTGCCGCGGCCGCCCGACCTCGTCGGCCTGGTCCTGAGCTTCTTCAGCCTCAAGAGTGGCCCGCGGGAATTCCGCCGCATGTTCCTGCACGCCCGCGGCCGGCTCACCCCGGCGGAGGCCACGTACATCCCGGTCTCCGAGCAGCCGAAGGTCTACCGCAACGCGCGCATCTACCTCGCGATTTATCTCGGGTTCATCGGCTGGGCGGTCGCCCTGCGCAGTTTCCTGCCGCTGATGTACGTCGGCTTCCCGTCCTTCTATGGCGCCTGGCTGCTGCTGATCTTCGGGCTCACCCAGCATGCGGGACTCGCCGAGGATGTGCTCGATCACCGCCTCAATTGCCGGACGGTCTACCTGAACCCGGTCTTTCGCTACCTCTACTGGGAAATGAACTACCATGTGGAGCATCACATGTTCCCCTTGGTGCCGTATCACGCACTGGGCCGGCTGCACCAGGAGCTGAAGGCGGACATGCCCAAGCCCTACAACGGACTCTGGGAAGCCTACCGGGAAATTGTGCCGACACTGCTCCGGCAGGTGAAGGACCCCACCTACCATGTGAAGCGCGAGCTTCCCGCCACCGCCCGGCCGCTGAGCCCGGTGGCGCAGGCTGCCACCTGAGCCGCGCCATGAGTGAAGCGTGGATCGAGGCGGCGGGAGCCGCGGATATCGGCCGGGATGACGTCATCCGCTTCGACCACGAGGGCCGCACGTTCGCCCTCTACCGGACAGCCGATGACCACTACCACGCGACCGACGGATTCTGCACGCACGCCAAGGTGCATCTCGCGGGCGGGTTCGTCATGGACCACGTGATCGAATGTCCCAAGCACAACGGCCGGTTTGATTTCACCACCGGGCAGGCGCTGGGTGCCCCGGCCTGTGTGAACCTGAAAACCTATCCGGTGAAGGTGGAGGCCGGCCGGATCTGGCTCAAGGTGGGGCCACCGGCTGAGTCAGCCTGAAGCCCGTCCTGCGTCCCAGTCCCGAGCAACGAATCCCTTGCCCCCTCAATGCCCGATCCCCGTCCCCGCCATGCCACCGCTCCCCTTAAACGCCCGACCCGCTACACCGCCCGTGGCGGCGCGATCGTGGGCCACAATCAGGGACGGTATTTCAACCGTCCGCTCTACCTGGCCCACACCGACGCATTCGTCCTCGCGGGCGACCGGCCGCTCCTGCGCTTCGCCAGCGGCGAGACCCTGCACGGGACGCTGGGCTTCGGAGTGGTGCGCGGGTCCAGGTCGGCGTGGCTCGACACGTTTTCCGACCTGACCCTCGAGTATCGCGCCGCGCATGCGACCTGGATCGGGCGTGACCGGACCTTTCCCGGACTGGAGGTAAAGCTCGAGGTCGTGGGCCAGGATCATGGCGTGGGTTTCGCCCTGCGGCTTGCGGTCACCGGCGCGCGGGCGGCCGATCGGCTCGTGTGGTTCTACGGCGGCACCCGGGTCTGGCCGGAGAAGCCGCTCAACTGGGAACTCGATCCCCATCGGACACCTCTGCTTGTGCCGGAGAAATTTGATCCGACCCTATGCTCCGGCAACCGCGTGCGGGTTTCCGCCGGCGGATTCACGCTGGCTCCGGCGTCAGCGAGGGCGTCCGCCACGTTCGGCCGGTGCGATGCGGGCGGCAGACAGCAGGTGGGCGATGCGTCGCGGCTGAAAAGTCCCGTGGAATTGCTCGCTTCATCCGCCGGCGCGCAGCCGCTGGTCGCCGGAGTCGTGGACTTGGCCGCGCAGCCTGCGGTCTGTTGGGAACTGATGCGGGTGGAATCCTTTCGGGCGGCGCGTCCGCGCTTGGGCAAACCCGCGGAAGCCTTTGCGCTGGGACTCGCGCGGGCGGCCGCGCTGGCGGGCCGGCTGGTGGTCGAGACCCCCGAGCCCCGGCTCGACGCGGCGGCCGCCGCGCTGCCCGCGGCGATTGACGGGGCCTGGTATCCGCCGGTTTTCCGGCACGGCGCGATGCTCTGGAACCGGGCCTATCCCGGCTGGCGCACAATTTTTGGCGGCACAGCGCTCGGCTGGCACGACCGGGTGAAGGCGGAGGCGCAGTTTTATGCGGGCCATCAGGTCACCGGGACGGAGCACCGCTCCATGGCGGCCGACCCGGCGGTGCTGCTCATGCTGCCCGCGAAGGATTCCCGGTTCTACGGCCGCGGCCGGATCCTCGAGGACCAGGGCATCTACAACATGCAGTCGCAGTTCTTCGACCAGCTGATCCATGCCTGGCGGTGGACGGGTGATGCGGCGCTCGAGGCCCGGCTCCGGCCGGCGCTCGAGCTGCACCTTGAATGGCTCCGCGAATGCTTCGATCCCGACGATGACGGACTCTACGAGAGCTTCGTGAATGTCTGGCCCACGGATTCGGTCTGGTATGCCGGCGGCGGGGCGACGGAGGAGACGGCTTACGCTTTCCGCGCCCACACGGCGGCGGGCGAACTGGCGCGGCGCGCGGGCGACGCGGCGGCGGCGAAGCGCCACGCGAAGCGGGCCGCGCGCATCCGGTCGGCGTTCCGCCGGAAACTCTGGATGGCCGGCCCGGGCCACGCGGGGCTGTACCGCGAACAGCAGGGTGGGCGCCGGCTTCACCCGGATGCCTGGCTCTACAGCATCTTCCTGCCGATCGATGCGGGACTGCTGGACGTGCGTCTGGCGGCCGCGTCCCTGCGCTTCACGGAAACCGGCCTCCAGAACGACCGCCTGCCCGGCGGCGGCCGGCAGGTGTGGACCTCGAATTTTGTGCCCGGGATCTGGTCGGTGCGCGAGCGTTGGCCTGGCGACAACCACCACCTGGCGCTCGCCTATTTCCAGGCGGGGCTGGCGGAGGACGGCTGGGACATCTTCCGGGGGGCGTTTCTCCTCACGGCGTTTGATTCGCTGGTGCCCGGGGATTTCGGGGCACCGGCCGGAGGCACGGATTTTGGTGACAGCACGCACATGTTCGCCCGGATGCTGGTCGAGGGCCTGTTCGGTTACGCGCCTGACCGGCCGCGCGGGGTCGTGCGGATCACTCCGCAGTTTCCATTCGAATGGGACCACGCCCGGCTCCAGTCGCCGGATGTCCACCTGCGCTATTACCGTCAGGGCGAAGCGATCACCCTGGACGTGGAACTGACCGAACCCTCCCGGCTGGAGGTGCGCCTGCCCGTGGCGGCGCAGGGCGTTTCCGCCGTGACGGTCGACGGCAAGCCCGGGCGTTGGAAAACGGAGCCGGGCTTTGGCCGCACCTGGGTGGTGGTCAGGCTTCCGTCGACCCAGCGAGTGAAGCTCGCGGTCACCACCATGAAGTCGGAGCCGGTCCGCGAGGCCGTGGAATTTTCCGGGCGGGTCGGGGACCAAGTCACGCTGCGCTCCGCGGCGGGCCCGGTTTCCGCCTGTTTCGATCCACAAGGCGTGCTCACAGGGACGAAGGTGCGCGGCGGAGTTATCACGGGCCGCCTGGCGGCCAACGCGGGTGCCCACACCGTCTTGGGCCGGATCAAGGTCGGCGCCCTGCCGCAGTGGGCGCGGTTTCAGGTGCAGGTCTCCGACCCGGTGGCGGAGCGGATGGCGGCCGCGAAGCGCCTGGACCGTGTCTCGCGGCGCGCGGCTTGGCGGTGTGTGGACCTCGCGCCGGCGCTCAACGGCGACATCCGCACGATCTACACGCAAAAGTACCTTTCGCCCCGGCCGCCGACCATTTCCGCGCGGATCGGTGTGGACGGCTACACGCCCTGGACCTTCATCTACTGGAACAGCCACCCGCCGGTCATCACGCTCGATGGCGTCCCGGCGCTGCTGGCCGGAGCCGGCGGCAACCGGCTGCGCACGCCGCAAGGCGTGCCGTTTGTGTGGCCGGGGGAGGCGCGCAACATCGCGTTCACCTCGCAGTGGGACAACTGGCCGGAGACCGTCACGGTGCCGGTCGGGTGCGCTGGGGAGGCGGTGTGGTTCCTCGTCTGCGGTTCCACCAACCCGATGCAGGGCCGGATTGCGAACGCCGTGCTGCGTATGCGCTATGCGTCGGGTGCCGACGAGATGCTCGAGCTCATTCCGCCGTTCAACTACTGGAACCTTAGCCCGATCAAGCCCGTGGTCACGGCTCCGGGGCAGGAAAGCCGCTTCGACTACACGGCGCCGACGGATGCGTTTTGCGTGCCGGCGAAGTGGCCGGAGACGGTGCAACTCGGCGAAAACTGCCGCGCGATGCTCCTCGGCTGGCGGCTGCGGCGCGGTGAAGTCCTGAAAAGCGTCACGCTCCAAACGCTCTCGGCCGAGGTGGTCGTGGGGCTGATGGGCGTGTCGGTCATGAATCCGGTCTGAACCAATCTCCCCCGGCACCTCCCTTCGAGCAAAAGCTTGGGAAGCCGGTGCCATAACTATCGCGCAAAGCGGGTGAACCAACCGTGGTTTTCCGGTTCTATGCTCTCCCCGAATACCAACAAGGAACCACGATGCCCAGCGGCGACAAATCCAGTTACACCGGAAAACAGCGGCGCCAGGCTGAGCACATTGAGCAAAGCTACGAGCACCGGGGCCTGAGCGTGAAAACCGCGGAAAAGCGGGCTTGGGCCACCGTCAACAAACTCTCCGGCGGCGGCAAGCAAAGTGGCTCCGGCCGGAAAAAAGGCTAACGTGAAAGGCCGCCCGCCCATCCAGCCGATTGCCGAGCGCTTTCCCGCCCTGGAGGAGCAGGAAGTCGTGCTTACCTTTATCGCGCCCGGGGCCAAGGCGGTGCAAGTAGCGGGTACGTTCAACGGCTGGCGTCCGGAAGCCAATCCACTGGAGCAAACGGGTGCCGAAGAGTGGACCGCCCGATTGAAACTCAAGTCGGGCCAGTACGAATATCGTTTTGTCGTGGACGGCGTCTGGAGCGACGACCCGCAGGCCGGGCAGACCGCGGTCAACCCGTACGGCGGGCTCAATTCAGTCTTCCAAGTCGGACTCGACGACCGCACGGATCTTTTGTGAACGGGCAGTTTCCCGCCCGGATCTGCTGATCGATCGTTCGGAGATAACGAACTTCTACTTCTGCCACAGGATCCATCCGGCCTCCAGGGGCACCGCGAGGCCATCGCAATGCGGCAGGATCCGCGCCGTGTAATCCGTCGCCGGGCGGTCGCAGGAAACAGTGGCGCTGTAGATGAAGGCGTTGCCGCCCGTGCCATCGGCCAAGGGACGCAGGCGCGTCATCTCCTGCCGCACCGCCTCACCGTTCTTCGGCCCGTTCGCGTAGAGCTCCACCCGCACCTTTTCCGCGCTGACGTCTTTTAGAAAGACTTCCACCGTGATGACGCGCTGGTTTCCGTTGGTTTCCACCGCCACATGGCCGAAGCGCAGGGCGGCCCATTGCGGAGCCAGGGCATTTCGCCAGTCCACCAGTCTCCGGGCGGCGGCGCCCTGGTTCGCGGCGCGCCCATGGTAGGCGGCGGCGGCGGGCAGGTAGTGCTGCTCGGTATATTCGCGCACGGTGCGGGTGGCGGAAAACCGGGGCGTCAGCCGGGCCATGCTTTCCCGGATGCGTCCGACCCAGGCCGGAGGCAGGCCCTCGCCATTGCGGGCATAAAATTCCGGGATCACCTCTTGTTCCAGCCGCTCGTAGAGCGCCTCGGCTTCAGCGGCATCCCAGGCGGGATCGTCACCGTGCTCCTGGCCGTCGCCCAAGGCCCAGCCCACGTCCGGCATGTAGGCCTCGGCCCACCAGCCGTCCAACTCGGAGAGATTGAGCCCGCCATTGACGAGCACCTTCATCCCGCTGGTGCCGCTGGCTTCCCATGGCCGCCGGGGCGTGTTGATCCAGACATCGACGCCCTGCACCAGTTCTTCGGCCATCAGCATGTCATAGTCCGCGAGGAAGATCACCGGCGGACATGCATCACTGCGCCGGATAAACTGCGTCCACTCCTGGATCAGCGCCTTTCCCGCCTGGTCGGCCGGATGCGCCTTGCCGGCGATGATGAGCTGGGCCGGGCGCTGGGGATGCTTGAGGATGCGGATCAACCGCTCGGGATCGTGCAACAGGAGGTTGGGCCGTTTGTAGCTCGCGAAGCGGCGCGCGAAGCCGAGGGTCAGCACCCCGGGATCCAGCCGGGCCTGGGTCCGGGCGACCGTGTCCGGATCCGCCCCGGCCACGGCCATCTGCCGGCCGACGCGGTCGCGGGCATAGTCCACCAGGATCTTCCGGCTGATGGTGCGCAGCGCCCAGATTTTTTCATCGGAGACCTTGCGGATGTCGGCTTCCAAGTTCGTCGACATTCCCATCCACCGGCTCTGGCCGCAGGCCACAGTCCACAGGGTGTCCGCCGCCGCCGAGTCCCAAGTTGGCATGTGCACGCCATTGGTCACATGACTGATGGGGACTTCGCATTCCGGCCATCGGGGATAGAGGGGTAAGAAAATGTGACGGCTGACCCGGCCATGCAATTCGCTCACCCCATTGACGGCACCGCTGCCGCGGGTGGCGAGGTAGGCCATATTGAAGGGCTCGTCTGCGTCATCGGGATTTTCGCGGCCGAGCGCCAGCAATTCATGGAGTGAAAGCCCGAGGTCTTCCTGCGCGTACCGCGCGAGATACTGCGCCACCAGCCCCGGAGAAAACCGGTCGAAGCCCGCGGCGACCGCGGTGTGGGTGGTGAAGAGATTCCCGGCCCGCGTGGCCATCAGCGCGGTGGCGAACGACTGACCGTGGTCCGCCATGAACCCCCGGGCCCGCTCCAGCAGGGCGAAGGCCGCATGGACCTCGTTGAGATGGCAGACGTCGGGCTTGAGGCCTAGGGCGCCCAGCAGGCGCCAACCGCCGAGGCCGAGCACAATTTCCTGTTTCAGTCGCAGTTCGTCGTCGCCGCCATACAGCTCGCTCGTGATTCCCCGGTGGCCGGGAAAATTGGCCGCGTCATTGCTGTCGAGCAGGTAGAGCTTGGTCCGGCCGACCTGGACCTGCCATGCGCGGAGCCAGATGGAGTAGCCGGGCAGAGTGATTTCCAATCGCAGCGGCTCGCCGTCCGGCCGGCGCACCGGGGTGACCGGCATTTGGCCGGGATCGTTATAGGGATAGAGCGCCTGCTGCGCTCCCTTTGCGTCGATCACCTGGCGGAAATAACCCTGCTGATAGAACAGCCCGACGCCGATCACCGGTACGCCGAGATTGCTGGCCGCCTTGAGCTGGTCGCCGGCCACATTGCCCAGGCCACCCGAATAAATCGGGAGAGCCTCGCTGAGCATGAACTCCATGCAGAAGTAGGCGACGCTGCCGAGCGGGGCCGAGGGATGCTGGTGCTGAAACCAGCGGGGCACGGTCGCCGCCTCCCGCCTGGCCTGCATCAGCCGGTCGAGCAACTGGCGGAATTCCGGATCGGCCAGCGCGCGGGTGATTTTTTCCCGCGCGACAGTCTGCAGCACGACGCTCGGGTGGGAGGTGCGGGCCCAAAGCTCGGGATCGAGCCGCCGCCATAACTCGTCCCCGCAGTGGTTCCACGTCCAGCGCAGGTCCATCGCGAGTTCGGTCAGGGCCTCCAGGCCTTGTGGTGGGGGCGGAGAAGGAGTGCCGATGGGAGTGGGTTCGCTCATGGGTGTGGGAAAATCCGGCAGACGAAACGGATCAATTCCCGCCCCGCTTGTTCCGCGCCGCCGCTACCTCTTTCCGTCCCTTCGATGGACGGGCGGCGGACTTCAGGGTCGCGCTGACGACCGCCTGGGCCTCCCGCAGGATCCGGCGCAGATGGGAGGCTCCGCGAAAACTCTCGGCGTAAATCTTGTAGATGTCCTCGGTCCCGGACGGACGGGCCGCGAACCACCCGCTGGCCGTCACCGCCTTCAATCCGCCGATGAGCGCATCGTTGCCCGGGGCCCGGGTCAGGATGGATTGGATTTTTTCCCCGGCCAATGTCACGGGCTTGAACTGCCCAGGGGAAAGCCGGGCCAGCGCGCGTTTTTCCTTCGGCGTGGCCGGTGCCTCCATGCGGTCGTAGCACGGATCGCCAAATTCACGCGTCAGGGTGCGATAGATTTTACCGGGGTCGCGGCCGGTCCGCGCCATGATCTCCGCAGCGAGCAGGCACGGGATGAAGCCGTCCTTGTCCGTGGTCCAGACGCGGCCATCCCGCCGGAGAAAGGTGGCCCCCGCGCTTTCCTCCCCGCCAAATCCCAGCGAGCCATCGAGCAGGCCGGCGACGAACCATTTGAATCCGACCGGCACCTCATAGAGAATCCGGCCCAGTTTGGCGGTGACGCGGTCGATCATCGCGCTGCTCACCACGGTTTTCCCGACTGCTGCCGCCTTGGGCCACTTTGGTCGATGTTGGAAGAGATGGGAAATGGCGACAGCCAGGAAGTGATTCGGCGGGAGCAGCCCGGCGCTGCGGGTGACAATCCCGTGCCGGTCATGGTCGGTGTCGCAGGCGAAGGAGAGATCGAACCGATCCTTCATCCCGATCAGCCGCGCCATCGCATAGGGCGAAGACGGATCCATGCGGATCTGGCCGTCCCAATCCACCGTCATGAAACGAAAGGTCGGATCGACTGCCTCGTTGACGACGGTCAAATCGATCCGGTGGCGCTCCGCGATCCGCGCCCAGTAATGCACGCCGGCGCCGCCCAAGGGATCCACGCCCAGATGGAGCTTGGCGCCGCCGATGACCTTCAGGTCGATGACCTGGTCCAGATCGTTGATGTAGGCGTTGAGATAGTCATGCCGGTGCGTCGTCGTGGCGCGCAGCGCCCGGGCGTGAGGAATCCGCCTCACCCCCCTGAGCCGGGTTTCAAGCAGGGCGTTCGCCTGCGCCTCGATCCAGCCGGTGACACCGGTGTCTGCTGGCCCGCCGTTGGGCGGGTTGTATTTGAAGCCGCCGTCGTGCGGTGGATTGTGCGAAGGCGTGATGACGATCCCGTCGGCGAGGCCGCTTTTTCGTCCGCGGTTGTAAGTCAGGATCGCATGGGAAATCACCGGGGTGGGCGTGTACTCGTCGCCGTCCGCGAGCATGACCTCGACCCCGTTGGCCGCGAGGACCTCGAGCGCGGTCGCGCCGGCGGGCGTGGAGAGAGCGTGGGTGTCGAGGCCGAGGAACAGCGGGCCGGAGATTTTTTGCCGCCCGCGATAACGACAGATCGCCTGGGTGATCGCCAAGATGTGAGCCTCGTTGAACGACAACTTGCACGACGAACCGCGGTGTCCCGAGGTGCCAAATGCCACGCGCTCCGCCGGCACCGCCGGATCGGGCACGCCGGTGTAATACGCGGTGATGAGCCGGGGGACGTCGACCAGGATTTCCGCCGGGGCAGGCTTGCCGGCGAGGGGGCTGATTTTCATGGCGCGGGCTGGCCGGCATGTTCCCAAGATAGGGTCCTGAGGGTTATGCTTGGGTCAGGCATCGGTGCATCCGGCCGGGACCGGATTCGGGCCTGCACACGCGGGGATCCAATCAAGCAACGCACTTTGGCGGGCGGGATCCGTCTCACCCGTCAATTCACGCTTCGCCTGCTCGTAGTCACATTGGGCCACCTGCGGAGGAACCCGGCCGGCCAGCACCGCGAGTTCGCAGGTGCGGACATGCAACTTCTGGCGGGACGGCCGGCCGGGGCCGGTGAAGAACGGACTGGGACGGGGGAAAAGGGCGGGAGGACTTTCCATGGTGGGTCTGGTTTCAGGGCCATGCCGGCCGGACGAGCTGAATGCCGTTGGTCAGGTCGGCAGACGGAGGCCACCCGTGAGGGTTTCGGGAGGCGCGTGCCGAATAAGGTTTTTGGGCGGAATTATTCCGCCGGAGCCGGGCGACCGGCGGGTGCCGATTGATTTCCCGCGGTCGGACAGATCTCTGCGAGTGCGAGGTCCATGAACACCATTGATTCCTCCGCACTGATACGCCGGACCTTGCGGGCGGAGAGTAGGATCTCCCTGCCCGCATACCATCTGCCCGCCTCAACGATGAGGATCCGGATCGTCCAATTTTCATCGTTCACCATCAAGCCGCGCAGATGACCGATGGCTCCATCGATTGCCTGCAGGTCATAGCCGGTGACTTCATGCGTGCTTCGGAGCTGCGTTTTTTCCAGAGCGGGGTGCCATGCCGGGGCGGCCCGCCCATCACCCGGGGACAAATCCATGGGGACCGTGCCTCGGCCGAGGGCCGCGCCGGCATTCCGGCCGGGCGGCGGACGGATTCCGATCTGCTGCCGGGTCAGGTTCACGGGCAGACTATTTTCCTCGTGGTCGAAGCGGCCGAACGCATCCGGCGGGACCAAGACTTGTCGTCCGCTGAACCAGGCTCCGGTGTCCGCGACCGCAAACCGAACCTTCCAAGTCTGGTCATCAAAGAAAAAGTCCCGGACCTGGCCGATCTGGCCGTCTGGTGCCGCGAGTTTGCAGCCGTAGAGTTCCTTGGTGTTGAGTAGCATGAAGCGCCCTTGGTGTGTGTCTGAGTCGGGCCTCTCCTCTGGAAAGATGCCCTCGAATCCCGTTCCGGAGTGTGCGTTGAAATACGGTCTGGAGATATGGGGTGATACCCGACCTCAAGAGTTCGCGGCGGATCAGTCCGAATGACCGGTGCGTCGTTGCCCGCTGCGCCCAGACTGAGCAGCGCGCAAACGATTGGATAATGGCCCAAAGCGCCACCGTGGTCTCTTTCGGCTCACGAAGAGGGGTCGGGCCGATACCAACCCGCGTACAAGGGGTCCATCACCTGATGTCGATCAATCAGATCATCCGCGGTATGTGCCCCCGGACTTACCGCGCACAGCCGGGTCTGACGGCAGCAATCCCGCCCCGCGGTGAATTCCAACCTCATTCAAGCTTATGAACCCCCCCCCAACGGCTGCACAACCTGGGCCAAAGCCTCTGGCTCGATAATATCACGCGCGACCTGCTGAACAGCGGCACGCTCCAGCGCTACGTGAACGAACTGTCCGTGACCGGGTTGACCTCGAACCCCACGATCTTCGACCAGGCGATCAAGGGCAGCGCCGCCTATGACGCGGCGATCCGCCGCGACCTGGCGAAGGGAAGAACCGGCGAGGCCCTTTTCTTCGACCTGGCGCTGGAGGATCTCACCCGGGCCGCCGACCTGTTCCGGCCGGCGCATGACCGCACGAACGGAGTGGACGGATGGGTGTCGCTGGAGGTGTCGCCTTTGCTGGCGCATGACACCGTCGGCACGATCGCCGCCGCCAAGGAGCTCTCCGCGCGGGCCAGCCGGCCCAATCTCTTCATCAAGATCCCGGGCACCCCAGAAGGCCTGCCGGCCATCGAAGAAGCGATTTTTGCGGGCGTGCCGGTCAATGTGACGCTCCTCTTTTCGCGCGAGCACTATCTCGCGGCCGCCGAAGCCTACCTGCGCGGCATTGAACGACGCCTCGACGCGGGCCTGAATCCCCGGGTCGGATCCGTGGCGTCCATTTTTGTCAGCCGCTGGGATGTCGCCCTGGCCGACCGGGTCCCCCCGGCGCTGGACAACCTGCTCGGCATCGCCATGGCGGGCCGCATCTACCGCGCCTATGTCGGTTTGCTGGCCAAGCCGCGTTGGTTGCGGGTTTACAATGCCGGAGCCAGGCCGCAGCGGCTGCTCTGGGCCAGCACCGGCACGAAGGACCCGCGGGCATCCGACACGTTCTACATCAAGGCACTGGCGGCCCCGTTCACGGTGAACACCATGCCGGAGGCGACCTTGCTGGCCCTGGCCGATCATGGTGAGGTTGGCCCCATCATGGATGCGGGCGACGAGGATTGCGAACGGGTGCTGGAGCGGTTCGACGAGCCCGGAGTCAACTTGGAGGAGCTCGCCGGCCGCCTTCAGGACGAGGGAGCGAAGTCCTTCGTGAAATCCTGGAATGAACTCATCGCCGTGATTGCAACCAAGAGCGCCGCGCTCAAGCCGGGCGCCTGACCCGGCTTCAGCGGAAATCGACCGGCGGCATAATGCCCCCTGCCGCCGGTGTAGGGTTACGCCCCATGGTACCGGGCGAGCCCAGGGCCTAGCATCAGTCCTTTTCCCAAACCC
This sequence comes from uncultured Opitutia bacterium, assembly GCA_903881475.1. Classification (GTDB taxonomy): domain Bacteria; phylum Verrucomicrobiota; class Verrucomicrobiia; order Opitutales; family Opitutaceae; genus Opi-474. The sequence goes on from CAIRTK010000066.1 coordinate 27,205, forward strand.
GGGAACCCGGACTGCCACCCCGGCGGCCCGGCATTACGCAGGACAAAACGAATCACCATGAACCTACTCGAAATCAAGGGCGACTGGAACATTGCCAAGGGCAAGTTGAAGCAGAAATGGGCCCAGCTCACCGAGCACGATCTCCAATTCATCCAGGGCCAGCAGGAGGAACTGCTCGGCCGGATTCAGAAGCGGACGGGTGAAACCCGGGCCGCGGTTGAGCAGGCGATCAAGAATGCCTTTCCGACCGACGACCGGAACTGACGGCGGTCGTCCTCTGTGCCCATCCGGTGGGCGGGAAACCCGATCATGAAGGACCATGCCCGCGGCCGGGCGGATCTTTGTGGCGATCCTCGCCGGCTTGGATTCGGTCGGATCTGCTCTCATGGACCCTGGAGAAAATGAAATGACCTATACCTGCCCGATGCACCCCGAGGTGCAGCAGGACCATCCCGGGGACTGCCCCAAGTGTGGCATGGCGCTGGAACCGATATAGCCTCCGCCTTGGTGCTTTCCTCACGAAAATTCCCGCGGGTCGAAAACCGGCGCCGCGCGGGGCCGCAATCAGTGCCCAGCATCGGGCAATTTATGCGAAGATGCCGTGTGCCGGACGACTTACAGTCAGGCCGCTCACAAAACCCAATGCACCTCTCATCCCTCTTCCCAAGGCGGGTGGAAGCCCCGGGCGGTCCGGCTGTCTGCCGGCTGGCTGCCCCGTCAATCCGCTCCGCCGTCTTTCCGCCATGAAGACTGCAACGGAAAATCTGCCGCCCGGCCTGCCGTCTGTCCGGCCTTGGTGGTCCCTCGCGAGTCTCTGGCAGCGCAAGACCGCGGTGATCGCGGCCCTGACCCTGGCGGGCATCCTGTTGCACTTGGTGCTGCGCTTTGGATTTCACACCGGAACGGGTCTCGCGCGGCTGCCGCTGCTGGTCATGCTGGTGGTCGGCGGACTGCCGATGTTATACCAGCTGCTGGGGAAACTCCTGCAACGGGAGTTCGGCTCGGATCTGCTCGGCGGCATTTCCATTATCACTTCCGTGCTGCTGGGCGAATACCTCGCCGGCGCCATCATCGTCCTCATGCTCTCCGGCGGCGAGGCGCTGGAGAGCTACGCCTTGCGCAGCGCATCGTCGGTGCTCGCGGCGCTGGCCAAGCGCATGCCAGCCGTCGCCCACCGGAAACAGGACGCGCGGATCACCGAGGTGGCGCTGGCGGACATCGCCGTGGGCGACACGCTGGTGGTTTATCCGCACGAGATCTGCCCGGCGGACGGCGTCGTGACCGAGGGCCACGGCGTGATGGACGAATCCTACCTCACGGGCGAGCCGTTCCAGATCACCAAGACTTCCGGCTCCCCCGTGATCTCGGGCGCAATCAACGGCGAGGCGGCCCTGACCTTCCGCACCACCCGGCGGGCGGCCGACTCGCGCTATGCGAAGATCATGGAGGTCATGCGCGAGTCCGAGGCGAAGCGCCCGCAGCTGCGGCGGCTGGGCGACCAGCTTGGCGCGATCTATACCCCCGTGGCCCTGGCCGTGGCCCTGATCGCCTGGGTCGTCAGCGGTGAATCGATCCGCTTCCTCGCGGTGCTGGTGATCGCCACGCCCTGTCCGCTCCTCATCGGCATTCCGGTGGCCATCATCGGCTCGATTTCGCTCTGCGCGCGCCGCGCGATCATCGTTCGCAGCCCGGTCGCACTCGAGCAAGTCGCCGAGTGCCGGACGGCCATCTTCGACAAGACCGGCACGCTGACCTATGGCGAGCCCACGCTGACCGAGCAGATGATCGCGCCGGGCTTCAGCGCCCGGGAGGTCCTGACGCTCGTGGCCGGGCTGGAGCGCTATTCGAAGCATCCGCTCGCGCGGGCGATCCAGGCGGCAGCCACGGGGGAAGGGATTGCGCTCCCGGGGGCCACGGCGGTGAGCGAGCCGCCCGGCCAAGGTCTCGGCGGCACGGTGTCCGGCCACTTGGTGCTGGTGACAAGCCGGGGAAAACTCGTGGCCGCGGGCCTCCCGGGCGCAGATCAGATACCACCGATGGCGGGCGGACTGGAGTGCGTGGTGGCGATTGACCGGCGTTATGCGGCCACCCTGCGGTTCCGGGATGCGCCGCGGGCGGACAGCCAGTCTTTCGTGCACCACCTCGGCCCGAAGCATCACTTCACCCGCGTGCTGATCGTCTCCGGCGACCGGGAGTCGGAGGTCCGCTACCTCGCGGAACAGGTGGGCATCACCGAGATCTACGCCCAGCGGAGTCCGGAGGAAAAGCTCGCCATCGTCCGCCAGGAAACCACGAAGGCCAAGACCCTGTACGTCGGTGACGGCATCAATGACGCGCCGGCGATGATGGCCGCCACGGTCGGGATTGCGATCGGACAGAACAGTGATGTCACCGCGGAAGCGGCGGGCGTCGTGATCATGGACAATTCCCTGACGAAGGTGGACGAATTCATTCACATCAGCCGCCGGATGCGGCGGATTGCGCTCGAGAGCGCGGTGGGCGGCATGACGCTGAGCGTCATCGGCATGATGGTTGCCGCCACCGGCCACTTGAGTCCGGTCAGCGGCGCGATCACGCAGGAAGTCATCGACGTACTGGCCGTGCTGAATGCGCTGCGGGCCGCGTTTCCGCCCAAGGTGATCCACGATCTTTGACGGATCTTAACGTCAGCGAGTCCTTGTTCCCGGCCCAACCGCAATGCAGTTCCCAGCATGAAAACCACCACCCTTACTCCGGATCTGCTTCATCGGCTGGATGCCTACTGGCGTGCCGCCAACTACCTCGCCGTGGGCCAGATTTACCTGTACGACAATCCGCTGCTGAAGCGGCCGCTGGCGCTCACGGACGTGAAGCACATGCTGCTCGGCCACTGGGGCACGACGCCCGGGCAGAACTTCATCTATGCGCACCTGAACCGGGTCATCACGAAATACGACCTCGACATGATCTATGTCTCCGGCCCCGGCCACGGCGGTCCGGCCGTCGTGGGCAACACCTATCTCGAGGGCACCTACAGTGAAATTTATCCCAACATCAGCCAGGACGAGGCGGGGCTGCGGAAGCTCTTCCTGCAGTTTTCCTTTCCGGGTGGCATTCCCAGCCATGCCTCGCCGGAGTGCCCGGGCTCGATCCACGAGGGCGGCGAGCTGGGCTACTCGCTCAGCCATTCCTTCGGGGCGGTGTTCGACAATCCCGATCTGATCGTTGCCTGCGTCGTCGGTGATGGCGAGTCGGAGACCGGGCCGCTGGCCACCGCGTGGCACTCGAACAAGTTCCTCGACCCCGTGACGGACGGCGCGGTGCTGCCGATCCTGCACCTCAACGGTTACAAGATTTCCAATCCGACGGTCCCCGCCCGCGTCACGCACGAGGAACTGGAGCAGTTGCTCCGCGGCTACGGGTGGACGCCGATATTCGTCGAGGGCCATGAACCGGCCCTGATGCATGAGGCCATGGCCACGGCGCTCGACACGGCGGTCGAGGCGATCAAACGGATTCAAACGGACGCCCGTAAAACAGGGAGCGCCATGCGGCCGCGCTGGCCGATGATTGTCCTGAATTCGCCCAAGGGTTGGACAGGGCCGAAGGTGGTCGACGGCCAGCAGGTCGAAGGGACGTTCCGGGCGCATCAGGTGCCGCTCTCCATTTCAGCCACGACGCCCCCCGAGCACCTCCGTCAGCTGGAAGACTGGCTGAAGAGCTACCGGCCGCAGGAACTCTTCGATGATGCCGGCCGCCTGAAGCCCGAGTTGGCCTCGCTGGCCCCGAAAGGCCGGCGGCGCATGGGCGCGAATCCCCACGCCAACGGCGGGATTTTGCTCCGCGACCTGCGGATGCCGGATTTCCGTGACTATGCGGCGAACGTCCCCGTGCCTGGGGCGCCGGGCATCGGCGACACGCATGTGCTGGGGCCCTTCCTGCGGGATGTGGCGAAGCTGAACGACCGCCAGCGGAATTTCCGGGTCTTCGGCCCGGATGAGACGCTCTCCAACGGCCTCGAGGCCCTATTTCAGACCACGCAGCGCCAATGGGACGCCGCGACGGTGCCCAACGACGAATTCCTCGCGCCCACCGGCCGCGTGATGGAAATGCTCAGCGAGCACCAGTGCGAGGGCTGGCTGGAGGGTTAGGTTCAGCGACGGCGGCCGACGTGCTGTTCGCCGGAGCGCTGGCATCGCAGGAGTCCAACCAGGACCCAATTGACCTGGCCTTCCTGGCTGCGGCGAAAGCGCGCCATGTCTTTGATGGCCGTCCGGCGGTCAAGCCGGTCTCCTTCGCTCCGTTCGATGCGAAAAACCGGCGGACCGAAGCCGTCGTCGAACAGAATGGGCGGCGGCTGCGGGTCATGAAGGGCGCCGTGCGCACCCTCGCCGAGGCTTGCAGCATGATGCCGGCGGCGATCACGGCGCTGGAGGCGCGCGTCAGCGATTCGGCCGCGAAGGGCTACCGGGTGCTGGCCGTGGCCCGCGGGCCGGAGACCGGGGCGCCGGTCCTGATCGGATTGGTATCGCTCTATGATCCGCCGCGACCGGACGCCAAGCAGCTCATCGCGGCACTCGAGGATCGTGGCGTGGCGGTGAAGATGCTCACGGGCGATGCGCTGGCCGTGGCGACGGAGATCGCCCGCGTGGTCGGGCTGTCCAACATCCAGCGCGTTGCCGACCTGAAGGCCGCGAACGCGCGGGCGGGGAAGCAGGGCGTCGATCTCTTCAGCGGGGTGGGTGGGTTAGCGGAGATTTTCCCCGAGGACAAATATGACGTGGTGAAACAGCTGCAGGCCGGGGGGCATGTCACCGGCATGACGGGTGATGGCGTCAACGACGCGCCCGCGCTGCGCCAGGCCGAAGTCGGCATTGCCGTCAGCACCGCCACCGACGTGGCCAAGGGCGCCGCCAGCGTGGTGCTGACCGATGCGGGACTGACGAACATCGTGGCGCTCGTCGAGCAGGGGCGGATGATCTACCAGCGCATCCTGACGTGGATCATCAACAAGATCAGCCGGACGGTCTCCAAGTCGGTCTTTGTGGCCGTCGCGTTCATCGTGACCCACAAGTTCGTCGTTTCCGCCTTTGCGATGCTGCTGATGACCTTCATGACGGACTTTGCCAAGATCGCCCTGGCCACCGACCATGTCCGTGCTTCCAAGAAACCGGAAACATGGGCGATCGGGGGCTTCGTCACCGTGGCCGTGGTCCTGGGCGTGGCGATGGTCCTGGAGGATCTGCTGCTCCTCGGGATTGGCTGGACGCACTTCGGTTTGGCGAACAATGACCCGGCCCTCTACACCTTCAGTTTCCTGATGCTGCTCTATTTCTCGGCGTTTTCCGTGGTGTCCGCGCGCGAACGCCGCTGGTTCTGGTCGTCCCTGCCTAGCAAGGCGCTCATGGCCGCGCTTCTGGCGGATGTGCTGACCGGCACGCTCCTGACGCGGGTGGGCCTGCCGGGGCTCGCGCCGCTGCCGTGGTGGCAGGTGCTCGCGATTTTCGCCTACGCCATGGGGTCATGCCTGGCGGTAAACGACAGCCTCAAGGTCGCGCTGATCCGATGGCGCGTGCCCGCGGCGGTGGCGTGAGTTGGAGCCGCGGCGCTCTCGCTGCGGCAGGTGGGTAACACCCCATTTCGTCGCTTCGGATCATGGGCTATTTTCCAGCCGCATGAATACGACCTTCCTTTATCGCCGGCTGGCGACGTTTGCTGCCATCGCCGGGGTGCTGCTGGGGATCGGATTGCCGGTCTCGCTTCTCGCCGCGGACTTCCCGCCGCTCAACGCTCCCGCCACCCATGAGTCGCATCCGGGCAAATTTGTCTGGGCCGAGCTTTTCACCGCCGACGCCGCCGCGGCGGCCAAGTTTTATTCCGGCGTGTTCGGCTGGACGGCCGTCACACTCGAGCAGCACGGCGTGGCCTACACCGTGCTGAGCAACGGCGCCCATCCGGTCGCCGGCTTGCGGCAGCGCGGTCCGGCAGCCTCCCCGCGCGCCTCGCGCTGGATCAATTACATCGCCGTCGCGGATCTCACCACGGCCCTTGCGCTCGTGACGAAAGCGGGTGGGGAAATCCGCGCCCCGGCCCGGGAATTTCCTCAGCTCGGCTCGCAGGCCATCTTCACGGACAAGGAAGGCTCCCCCGTCGGGCTCGTGCAGTCGGCTTCCGGCGACTCCGCCGAAGACGAGCCGGCGCCCGGCGCCTGGAACTGGTTTCATCTTTTCGTGAAGGACCCGCTGGCTGCGGCCGATTTCTACCGGCAGATCTTCAGCTATGAGGTCGCGCCGGACGGCCGCATTGGCAAGGGCAGCGAATTGCTGCTCTCCAGCGGATCGTTCAACCGCGGCGGTGTATCGGCCCTCCCGGATCGCGCGGAGGCCAAGCCCGGCTGGCTGGGCGTCATCCGGGTCGCCAGCCTCGACGAGACCCTCGCCCGGGTGGCGTCCCTTGGCGGCGAGGTCGTGGTTGCCCCGCATGAGGCCGCCCTCGGCAGCCGCTTTGCCATCATCGCCGATCCCACCGGCGGCAGCGTCGGGGTGGTGGAGTACGTCAATCACGCCAATCCCATCAACCAGCCATGAAAAACCTCCGACTCATTCTTCTCGGCACCTTCCTCCTCACCGGCCTGCAATTCATGCTGACGGGCTGCGTCGCCGAGGTCGGTGGCCCCGGCTATCGTGGCGGCGGTCCGTGGTATCACGACGGCCCGTGGATGGACGGCGGTCGCTGGGGCGGCGGTCCGCGCGTGGGTGGCGGCATCGACATTCATCCCCCGGGCTTCCGGCGTTGATGGCGCAGGGCAACGTGAACCGCGACCGCGAAGTGCGGTCAAAGACCCCGGCCAAACGCAATCCCGCCTGAGGCGGGCCCGGCTGCAGGGCTCTGGTTAAACACTCCATCGTTCCGTCCCAATTAAAGTGAATCTCCCGCTAACTTAAGACGGGCCCGCGCGTCTTGATCCCTAATCCCCCGCCATGAAAATCCCTTTCCTGCTTACACTGACGCTTTGCCTCGCCGTTTCTGTCCGGGCCCAGACCCCGGGCGCGACCTATTCGCCGGAGCAGCTGGACCAGATGCTCGGGCCGATCGCCCTCTATCCCGATCCGCTGGTCGCCCTGATTCTGCCGGCGTCAACCGTACCCGCCGATGTCACGCTTGCCGCCAATTATCTGGCGGGCAACGGCTCGGTGAGCGGCATCGACGGACAGCCATGGGATCCGAGTGTCAAGGCGCTGGCCCATTATCCCGACGTGGTGAAATGGATGAACGAAAATCTGGACTGGACGCAGGCCCTGGGCGCGGCGTTTGCGCAGCAGCCGGCTGATGTCATGAAATCCGTGCAGCAACTCCGGGCCAAGGCGCAGGCGGCCGGCACCCTGGTTGACACGCCGCAGCAGCAGGTGGATTTGCAGGGTGACGACATCCGCATCATCCCGACGCAGGCGGATACCATTTACGTGCCGCAGTATGATCCCTCGATCGTTTATGAAACCCCGGTGGGTTATGGCGGCCCTTACCTCACGTTTGGCGTGGGATTCCCGGTCGGGGTCTGGCTGGGCTACCAATGCGATTGGGACGACTATGGCATCTGGGTCGGACCTTGGAGCCGGGGCTGGGGCTACCGCCGGGACTGGCAGCATTCCGGGTACGGCGGAAACTGGCATGCCTGGAGGCCCGATCCGCGCCGGTCCCGCGAGGTGGTGCGCAATTATTACCGGCCGGACGGCCGGGTGCCCAGTCCCGGGGTGATCCGGGGTTACCGTGGTCCGGTCCGCGCGCCCAGCGCCTCGCCGCGGGTCGCGAATTTTCCCGCGGCCAACCGTCCCGATTACCGCGGCCGCGCCGTTTCGGCGCCGCGGCCGTCCAGTCCGGCGCCGTCGAGCAACCTCTTTGGCGGATATAGCCGGGGAACGCAGGCGCGGGAATTCAGCAACCGCGGACAAAGCAGCCGTTCTGCCCCGGTCCGCGCGCCGGCTTCTTCCCATGCCTCAGCCCCGTCGCGCGGCCCGGCGCCATCAGGCAACCGGGAACGGCATTAATCTCTCATCCTGAACCCATCGCTACCATGATGTCCCTTTCTCCTCTCCAGCTGATTCGCTCCACCCGGGTCTGGGCCGCGGCCCTGGCCCTGATCGCCGGCGCGGCGGTCTGGCCGCTTCAGGCCGAAGTGTCCGGCGCGGCGGGCCTGCCGCAGCAATTCAGCTCGCCGAAAAAAGCCGTGAAGGCGCTCGTGGCGGCGACCCAGGCCGGCGACCATGCGGCGCTCGACGCGATTTTCGGGCCCGGCGTGAAGGAACTCCTGTCCGGGGACGCCCGGCAGGATGCCATCGAGTTCGCGGCCTTTGCCAAGTTGATCGCTCAATTTTCCCAGCTGACCCGGAAGGCGGACGACCGCTATGTGCTCAACATCGGCGACCAGAACTGGCCGTTTCCCATTCCGCTCGTGAAAAAAGACGGCGCGTGGTTTTTTGACACCGCGGCGGGCCGGGAGGAGATTATCAACCGCCGGGTAGGCGAGGACGAATTGATCGCCGTCGGGGTCTGCCGGACCTACGTCACGGCCCAGCGCGAATTTGCCAGCGAGGATCGCGCGGGCGATGGGGTGCTCAAGTATGCGCAACGGCTCCACAGCACGGCCGGCCAGAAGGACGGCCTCTATTGGCCGGTGGGCCCGAACGAGGACCCGAGCCCGTTTGGTCCGCTCATCGCGGAAGTGCATACCCAGGGTTACGGCGGCAAGACCGCGGAAGGCGAACCCCAGCCCTTTCATGGCTATCGCTTCAAGATCCTGACGGCCCAGGGTGCGGCGGCTCCCGGCGGAGCCTACAATTACATCATCAACGGCAACCTGATCGCGGGATTTGCGCTCGTCGCCTATCCGGCGCACTGGGGCGAGTCCGGCGTCATGACCTTCATCGTCAACCAGTGGGGCAAGGTCTACGAGCGCAACCTGGGCGCGGACAGCGCCGATCTCGCCGCCGCGATGACCGAGTTCAATCCCGACCAGGATTGGACCCCGGTACCATCGCCTTGACCGCCGGTTGCGCCGGTACGCCGCTCAGCTTGAGCCGGACCCGGCGCGGCCGCCATCTTTGATCGGCGTCGCGAACTTGTATTCAATGTCCCACGGGAAGTAGATCCACTTGTTTTGTTTGAATTCCTTCACGCAGGTGTCGACGATCGGCCGGCCGGCCGGCTTGGCGTAGAGCGTCGCGAAATAGGCCTTGGGCAGGAGCTGGCGGACCACCTGCGCCGTGCGGCCGGAATCCACCAGGTCGTCGATGAGCAGGTAGCCGTCACCGTCGCCGGCGACGCCCTTGAGGATCTTCACGTCGGAGCGCGTCTGCGCCTCCTTGCCGGCCTCGGCGGCCAGGTAACTGGTCACGCAAATCGTGTCGACCAGCCGGATGTCGAGTTCCCGCGCCACGAGCGCCGCGGGCACGAGGCCGCCGCGGGTGATGGCGATGATGCCTTTCCAGGTTCCCTTGGCATGGAGGAGTTCCGAGAGATAACGGGCGTCGCGGTGGAGTTCGACCCAGGAGATGATGATTTCGTCTTCGTAATTGGAGCGGGGCATCCGCCATGACTACCCGAGAACGTCCGGAGGCGAAGCGTTTTTTTATCTTTTCGGATGCGGGCTTCCGGGTGACCGCCCGCCGCCGGGCGGGCGGGGCCGCGCACCGGGGCCTTGAAACTGGAATGAGGCCTGCTGACACTCTCCGAATGCCTGCCGCCGGTTCCCAACTTTCCCTGCCCTTCCTGTTTCGCCGTGTCCGGGTCCTGCGGGGCGGAGCGCTCCTGCTGCTCGGCCTGGCGGGCGCCGGCGCCGCCCACGCCGCCCTGGAACTTTATCGCGAGCGCGCGTCGCCCTACGACCTGGCCCTGACAGGCCGGCTGGCCGGGGTGCCGGCCGGCGAAAAACGCTATGCGCACTGGGCGGATTTGCGGGCGCTGCCCACCACGAAGCTCAGGCTCTCCGGGGAGTTCGTGAAAGGGGAGCAGGAGCTCACGGTTGTATTCCTGAGCGACCTGTGGGCGGCGCTGCCGCGCGCCGCCGGGGCGGATACCCTGCTGGCCACCTGCGGGATCGACGGTTACGCCTCGGTTTACCGGGAATCCTTCATGGCCGCCTGCCGGCCGTTTGTGGTGCTGGAGATCAACGGCCAGGGCCCGGAGAAATGGCCGCCGCCGGGACTGGATTACAATCCCGGCCCCTACGTGATCTCGATTTCCGCCACCCTGGCGCCGGCGGTGGCGCAGCTGATCGACCCCGGGCACAAGAAGCCCTGGGGCGTGACCGAGCTCGAGCTGGCGAATTTCGCCGAGCGTTATCGCGGCAGTTTCAGCGGCCGGTGGGCCGCCTTGTCGGCGCGGGCGGAGGCGGGGCGGGAGATCTGGATCAACTCATGCGCGAGCTGCCACCGCGGGCCGGCGGGGACGTTCGGCGGCACGAAGTCGGACCGGCCGTTCGAAGTGCTGGCGGCCCATGCCGGCTACAACGCCGCCTATTTCAAGAAATACGTGCGCGATCCGCAGGGCGTGATCGCGGGGGCGAAGATGGAGGCACATCCGCACTACACGGATGCGCAGCTCGACGCCCTGATCGCCTTCATCACGGCCGAGCCGAAGGCGTCGCCGTGAGCGAGGCTGCCGGATAATCGCGAAGGCGCGAAGGCCGGAGCCAAGGCTTGGGCCCTTTCTTGCGATCGAGCTTTGCCCCTTGGCCGCTTTGCGACTCAAACCGATCCCAGCCTCCTGACGTCGGCTGCTACCGGGCTTGGCGAGGTACGGGTCTCTCAGGGGCTAGGCCACGCGCCGGGAGCGAAACTCCCGCGGGGAGAGGTCGGTGTGGCGCTGGAAAAAACTCGAGAAATACGAGGTGCTCTTGAATCCGAGATGATGGGCGATTTCCATCGGCGAATTCGTGGTGTGCAGCAGCAGCCGCTTGGCCTCAAAGACGAGGCGGTCGTGGATGAAATCACTGGGCGCCCGGCCGGTTTCGCGGAGCACCGTCCGGTGCAGGTAGGAACGGGAAACATCGAGGAACTGGGCGAATTCCTTCACGGTGGCGAGACGGGGACACTGGGTCAGCAGCGCCTGCTTGAACTCGCTGGCCAGGGGATTCGTCTGGCCGGCCCTTGGCCGCGCGCCGCGGCCGACCTGGAAGCCGTTGATCTTGCTGAACAGGATCAGCAGGAGCGCCTTGAGCACCTCGCGCTGGTCGAAGTTCGAGGGACCCTCCGATTCCCGCATGATGGCGAAGACATGGCGGATCAGCTCATCCTCGTTGGAATTCAGGTGGATCGAACGCGACCCGTTGGGCTGCAGGAAGGACGTCAGCTCCCGGAACGGCAGGGAAAAATTCGCCGACGAGGTGAAAATCTCCGACACCGCCAGCATGGAACCCTCAAGGTGCCGGGTTTCCGTCCAGTGATGGATGTCGCCCGGGCCAAGGATGAGCAGCGACTTGGGCACGACTTCGATCACGTCGCAATCCCGCTGGATCCGTCCCTGGCCGCCGCGAAACCAGAAGATTTCAAAGTGCGGATGCCGGTGCCGGAAGGCGATGCTGGCGCCCCGGCTGCCATCCGGATTCTGCGCGAATCCCTCGTGATAAATGAAATCGCCGACCTTGAATCCGGGATGGCCATGGTCCGCATGGATCGGCAGTTCGCGGATCATGATTCGTTCGTGGGGCATGGTTGGTCTCCGATTGCGGCGCTCACCTTCCGCGTCGGGCGGAAGCATCGGGTCCGGTGACGCATGGAGCGTGCCATGCGCGTTTCCCCAACAGAGCAGGTCCCGGCAAGCGCCGTGGCGCCCACCGGGACCTCTCTGCTGTTACCAACGTCACGGTTATCCCATCCATCTGAACGGCCCGGTTCAGAAGAAATAGCGCACGGTCAGCGAGGCGGAGACCGGCGGCCGCGGCATGATCTCGTCGTTGCCGGCGAAGGTGACGTCGATGGGATCGTAGAGGCGGGCGTTCGTGAGGTTTTTTACGCTGATCTGAATGGCGTATTTCTTCGTGTGGTAGGACACAAACCCGTCCCACTCGGTCTGCTTGCGGATGATCAGCGTGCCCTCGTCATTGCCGTTCATCGCCCCCTGGTACATCGGGCCGACGCCCACGGACCAGCCGGACGGGTCGTCGTACTTGATGTAGGCGTTGGCGATGAACTGCGGCACACCCGGCGAGCGGATCTTCCCGGAGGCCGGGGCATAGCCGCTGTAGTCCGGGCTGCCCTTGCCGGTACCGCTCTTGCCGTCGACGATGTAGCCGACGGGATAGTAATCCAGATAGGATCCCGTCTGCTCATAGAAAAAGGAGCCGAAGAGGGTGCCATCCTGATAGGTGGCGTTGGCATTGAAGCTCCAGCGCTTGCTCGGCTGGTAAACCGCTTCGAATTCCAGACCGTTGTCCTTGTTCAGCAGGGCCGGGCCAAAGAGCTGCGGATCCTTGCGGGTCTGCTGGAAGAGGGCGACCGAGTAGTAGAGCTGGTCGTGGAAGAGGCTCTGCTTGTAGCCGACCTCGTAAAGCTTGCTCACGGTCTTGGCGGCCGTCTTCAGGCCGGCATTGCCGCCGGTGCCATCGATGCCGGCGAAATTGGCCGAACCCTCGATCGAATTGACGCGGTCAAACGTCGCATAAACCGAGGCACTCGCGGGGAGCTTGTAAACCAGGCTCGAAAAATATGACGGGTCGAAGACCGAGGCGGTCGCGGAATAGAGCGACCCCGCGGGCTTGCCCACGAAGACCGGGCTCTCCGCCGATGCGTCGATATGGTCACCGCGCAGGCCGAAGACGCCGGAGAGCTTGCTCGTGAAGCTGACGGTGTCCTGCACAAAGGCGCCAATGGAGGTGACCGTCGAATCCTGGTCGCCCGACTCGGTGAAGCCCGAACCGGAGAAACCAAACTGCCCGGGCACATTGAACCCGCCCACGTTGCCATTCTGGAAATAACCCGGGTAGACCCACGTGTATGGGGAGGCGGTCAGGTCGTAGGGCGAAATCGGCTCCGAGCTGAAATCTTCGTAGGAGACAAGGCGGTCGTGATGGGCATCGAGGCCGGAGATCAGCTTGTGCTTGAGCGGGCCGGTATCGAACTCGTCGTGCCATTCCAGCCGGTCGGATACCCGCCAGGAGGTCGGAACATAATTGCTGTAGCCGTAGAGCGAGCGCTGGCGCTCGGACTCATCCTCAAAATACAAGAGGTTCACCAGGCTCGAGGTGGCGCTCAGCTCGTCCGTGGCCTTCAGCTGCGTCTGGAATTTGTCCGAATGCACGAAGTCATACGGGCTGGTCAGAACCTGATAGGGCTGGAGCTTGGTTTTGAAGGCCGTGGCCGGATTCAGAAGGAAAAAATAGGGGCCTTGGGCGAAGGTCTGGCCGAACAGGCCGAGCGTCTGCGAGGGGCCGCCGATATAAACGCCGTTATCCAGCAAATCCTGGGTGACGCGGTTGAATCCCGGGGAGGAGGTTTCCCGGTCGTAGTAATACTGCGCCCACCAGTCGAGCTTCACCGCCTTGCCGGGCACATAGCTCAGCGCCACGTAGAGATCCTGGGTGTCGTTCTTGGAGTACTGATAATAGCCGTCGCCGTAACGGCTCAGATAGCTGGCCCGGTAGGCGAGGTCCTTCGAGAGCGGACCGCCGACGTCCACTTGGAACTCGGGATTGGAGTACGAATGGCCGGAGGTCCAGCCGCCCCAGGTCGTCTCAATCTCGCCGTGGGTCGCGTCGAAATACGGGGTCTTCATGACCAGGTTGATGTAGCCGCCGGCGGCATCGGTCTGGGGCCCGTAAACGGCGGAGCCGGGACCCTTGACGATGTCGATGGCCTCGACGCCATTGAAGCTCGGCAGGATGGAGTTGCGGTTGAACTTGGTCGTCTGCCCGTCCACGTAGATCTCCGCGAGCTGTCCGCGGATCTGCGGCACGCAGGCGAGGCCGTATTCCGACGGGGAATATACGCCGGGCGAGAACTGGCCCAGGTCCATCGTGTCATGGATGGAGCGCTCCTTCATCCACTCGGCGTTGACGCTCGTGACGGAGCGCGGGATGTCCAGGATGCTTTCCGCATCGCCCATGACGCTGCCGATGGGGCGGGCGGTCGGCAGGATCTGTTCCTGGATCGGTACGGCGGAGACATTGAATTTCTCCAGTATGGTCACATCGCCCGAAGGCGGAGGAGTGGTCTGACCGAAACAAAGGGTGGTGCCGGCCGCGGCCGCGAGCCAGGGCAGGACCCGGATGCTCTTCCTGAAGTGTTGGGCGGAGGAGTTCATAGTTTGGCGATTATTGCCTTGGTGCAGTTGTCCGAAGGCGGTCCGTTTATTTGCACCCAATATGCCAGCTCCGCTCCCGGGGGCCGCGCACCGGTCCTCTGAATGCGCATTTCGTAGACTTCGCGTGGGTTTCCCGGCTGTTGGGCTGGCCAAATGCGGGCGGAGCCCGCGCGGCCGCTGTAAGGAGGCTGGGCGGATAATCGCAAAGGCGAAAAGTGGCGAAGGCCGGAGCCAAGGCTTGGGGCATTTCTGTTGAACGAGCTTTGCCCCTTGGCTGCTTTGCGATTCAAGCCGTTTCCAGCCCTCTTACGTGGGCTGCTACCCTCCAGCCCTCAGGTTGGCTCAACCGGGCTACAAGGATGACGTCAAATGGAGGCCCGCATCGGAAACGCCGCCGGTGACGCGCAATAACCGGGCGCAAAAAAACGGCGGAGATTGCTCTCCGCCGTTCGTAAACTCCAACCAGGTCCCGTGACTCAGAAGTGATACCGGACCGTGACCGAAGCGGAGATCGGGGCGCGGTAGTAGATCACGTCGTTGCCGGCGAAGCCCACGTCAACCGGGTCAAAGAGCTTCGAGTTCAGGATGTTCTTCACGCTCAGCTGAACGTCCCAGGTCTTCGAGCGGTAGTACACGTAGCCGTTCCACTGGTATTGCAGGGGAATGTGCAGCGTGCCCTCGGCGTTGGCGTCCTGCTTGCCGTTGACCTGGGGCCCGACGCCGAACCCGACATGGTCGGTGAAGGCGTAGCTGGCGAAGGCATTGGCCAGGAACTGCGGCACACCGGGAGCGCGGGCCTTCCCGTTGGCCGGCGCATAGCCGCCGTAATTCGGGCTGCCCTGACCCGTGCCGGACTTGCCATCGACAATGTAGCCGACGGGATAAAGGTCGAGGTAGTTGGTGGTCTGCTCGTAGAAGAAACTCGAGTAGGCAGTCGCGTCCTGGAAGGTCGCGTTGGCATTGAAGGTCAGCTTCTTCGAGGGCTGGTAGACGACCTCGGCCTCGACGCCGTTGGTGCGGAGCAGCACGGATGGCCCCCTCAACTGCGGGGCGATGCGGTATTGCTGGAAGATGGCAATGCTCCCATAGAGCGTGTTCTTCAGCTGGCTGGTCTTGAAGCCGGCTTCGTAGAGTTTGCTCTCGGTTTTCAGCGCATTCTTCATGGCGTCCGGACCGCTCGCGCCATCGACGCCGCCAAAGTTGGCCGAACCCAGAATGGCATCGATCCGGTCATAGGTCACATACAGCGAGGAGTTCTCGGTGGCCTTGAAAATCAGGCTCGTGAAAAGCGAGGGGTCCGTGACCGTGGCGGTGGAATTGTAGAAGCTGCCATAGGGGACGCCGACCAGGGCGGGATTCGCCGCCGAGGCATGGATCTGATCCACGCGACCGCCGATGACGGCCGACCACTGGCTGTTGAACTGGATGTCCTGCTGATAGAACGCAGCCGCGTCGAAGATCTTGGAATCCTGGGTGCCCGGATCGGGGAAGGGATTGGCGCTGTAGTTGGCCTTGCCCGGGATGGGATAGCCGCCGAAGGTATGGGTCGCCAGGAACTGGGGCAGAATCAGCGAATCGCCGCCCTGGGTGAGGTCATAGTACGAGAACGGCTCGATGCTGAAGTCGGAGTAGGAGGTCAGGCGCTGATACTTGAGGTCGATGCCGGTGTTTACCTTGCTCTTGAGGCCGAGCATGGAGAACGAGTTCTCGTACTGCGTGCGATTGTCGAACGACCAGTCGGTGGGCACGTACTCGTCATAGGCGTAGAGCTCCCACTTGCGGGAATCACGGGTCTCGAAGTAGGTCAGGTTCTCGATCTTCGCATCACCGCCGACGTAGGCCGTGGTGACCAGCTGGGTCTGGAAGCGTTTCGAACGGTTACTGTCGGAGGGACCCACCAGCGCCTGGTAGGGATAGATCTTCACGAGGTGGGCGGTGGCGGGATTGATCAGGCCGCGGTATTCGGAAGAGACCGGGCCGGCCACATAGAGCTGGTTGTCGATGAAGTTCTGGGTGACACGGTTGACGCCGGAGATCTCGTTGAATCGGTTGGCATAGAACTGCCCGAACCACTCAAAGGTAAGGCTTTCGCTGGGCTTGTACGTGAGGGCGGCATAAATGTCCTGCGTCTCGTTCTTGGTGTTCAGGTAGTAACCGTCGCCGTAGCGGCTGAGGTAGCTGACGCGGTAGGCGAGTGTCTTGCTGAGCGGAGCGCTGGTGTCGATCTGCGCCTCGGGGTTCGAGTAGGTGCGCCCGCTGGTCCAATAGCCCAGCGTCGTGCTGATGTCGGTATGTTCGCCGTCGAAGTAGGGCTTCTTGCTGACCAGGTTCACGTAGCCGCCGGGGCCTTGGCCCTGGGGGCCGTAGACCGCGGAGCCGGGACCCTTGACGATGTCCATGGCTTCGACGCCGTTGAAGCTCGGGAGCACGCTGTTGCGGCTGTATTTCGTGCCCTGGCCGTTGAAGTAGATTTCGCCAAGGTCACCGCGGATCTGCGGGGTGGCCGGCACGCCGTACTGGGCGGCGGAATAGACGCCGGGAGAAAACTGGCCGAAGTCCATGGCGTCCTTAACCCCGCGCTCGTCCATCCACGCCTTGTTGACGCTCGTGACCGAGCGGGGCGTGTCAAGGATACTGCGGTCGTCGCCCATGACGCTGCCGATCGGGCGCACCGTGGGCAGGACGTTCTTGTCGATCGGCACTTCACTCACGGTGAATTTGTCGAGCATCGTCACGAAGGACGAGGATGATGCATCCGTGGCGGCGGTGGTGGTGGCCGGAGCCGGAGTGGCTGGCGGCGTTGATGTCTGGGCCGAAAGGGAACCCGCGGCGAGGGTCATTGCCAACAGCAATGCGCACAGGCGCTTGTTGGAATTTGAGTCAGTATGGTTCATAGTTTTTGGATGTTACCCGGTTGGTCAGGGGGTCCATAAGCACATGCCGTGCCTACCACGGTCAAACCGTGCCACCTTTCATGGCATCGGACACTTTGGCGGTGGTCCAGTCCGCCCCGGCAACGCCGCTGGATGGGGTGACTGCGCCTTCGCCCAACCCTGTGCCGGATGAGCGGTCGCTATGAAAAATAGCCCCCCGGCCGGTCAACCCGGACTTCCCGTCGCAAACGCTTATTTGGCCGGGGCCGATCCCGGCGCGGGGAGAAGCAAATGGCCGTCGAGCACGTCCTCGACCTTCAGCGGCTGTTCTAGCACGCCAATCTCGACCAGCTGGCGGATCTGCTCCGCGATCCGCTCGGGCCGGATCTGCCCGTACGTTTCACCCTTGGCCGGGTCGCCGGCCACCAGCTGGTACTGTTTCATGGCGCTGACCCCATAGTCCATGAATTCGGGCATCATCTGTTTGTTGTCCTTGCGAATGAGATCATTGGCGGCCGTCCGGTCCCCTTCCATGTACTCGCGCCAGCCCCGTACCGAGGCGGCGGTGAAGGCGCGCACCGCCTCCGGGTTCTCCGTGGCGAATTTCCGGCTCGTGAACCACACCCGGTAGGGTGAAAAGCCGGTGTCGGAGAGCAGCAGTGTGCCGATGTCGGCCCCTTGTTTCCGGACATAGAAGGGCTCGTTCGTGATGAAGCACTGCTGGACAAAATTCGGATCCGCCAGGAACCGGCTCAGGCCGAAATCGAGCGGGGTGATGGAGATCTTGATGCCGTATTTCTTCTCCATGATCGGGATGAAGTTGGCGCCGGGCGTCGTCATGACGTTGCGCCCGTCCAGATCCTTGAAGCCGTGGATGCCGCTGCCCTTGTGAAACATGATGGCCTGCGGGTCGCGCTGCATGAGTGCGCCCGCGATCACAACGGGCAGCCCGCGGGCGACGGTGACGATGACGTCGTCGCTGCGCCCGATGCAGAACTGGATGTCTCCCATCAGCAGTTTCTGCCCGGCGATGGTGTTGGGTCCGCCCTGCTCGATGGACACATCCAAGCCCGCATCGCGGTAATAGCCCTTGGCGAGCGCCTGATAGAATCCGCCGTGCTCCGGCTGGGCATACCAGTCGGTCTGCAGGATGATTTTGGTCAGCGGCTTGGGCCCGCCGGCGGCGGGAACGGCAGCTTTTTCGCCGCAGCCAGCGAGGGTGAAGGCGGTGAGCGTGACGAACAGGCGGAAAAGGAAGGGACGGAGGTTCATGGTCGGGCTGGCTTAGGGAAGGGTCGTCAAACCCGGATTGTCATTCTGAGCGCAGCGAGGAATCCAGTTGGATATCACCGAAGCTCACGGCGGAATCTCACTGGATTCCTCGCTGCGCTCAGAATGACAAAGGTTTGTACCACGGGTTGGAGACATTCCCTAAGCTAATCGCGTGCCGGTTGCGGGCGAACGGCCGCGTTCACTCCTTCTTCACCAGCGAGTCGTGCCACTTGTGCAGCAGATACCAGTGGAGGAGGTTGACCCCGCCGACGAAGATGAAGCCCAGCAGGCAGGCCACGAAGCCGGTGGCGAAGAGGGCGGGGGTCTTGAGCTGGGAGGAATAGGCGAGGGTCATGTAGCCGATGCCGCCCTGCCCGTTGATGGTGCTGCCGGCGAGGAAGTCGCCGACGATGGCGCCGATGGGGGCGAGCGTGCCGGCGATTTTCATGCCGGTGAGAAAATACGGCATCGCCCCCGGGATGCGCAGGTAGCGGATTTCCTGCCCGCGGGTCGCCTTGCACATCAGGAAAAGCTCCTGGAGGTTCCGGTCCACCGAGATGAAGCCCATCGTGGTGTTGGCCACGATCGGGAAAAACCCGATCATGAAGGTGATCGCGACGATGCTGGGCAGGCCCTGGCCGAGCCAGAGCACGAAGATCGGCGCGAGAATCGTCACCGGCATCATCTGCATGATCAGGATGTAGGGATAGAAGGACTCCTTGATGAGCCGGGAAAAGCCCAGGACCATGGCGAGCAGGAAGCCGCCGCCCACCGCCATCAGGAAGCCGAGCATGGCGCCGCGCGAGGTGATGAGCACCGCGGCGAACAGGGTGCTCCGCTCCTGCCAGGCGGCCTTCAGGATCTCGCCGGGCGTGGGCAGCAGCCAGGCCTCCACGTGGCAGACCCGCCGCACCGTGTACCAGAGCGCGATCAGCAGCGCGCCGGCGCAGAGGGGATTGATCCAGGAGCGAAGGCGTTTCATGGCGGGGTCAGTGGCGGACGGCGCGCAGCGCGTGCGAGGTTTCGGCGAGCAGCTTCAGGAACTCCGGCGTCTCGCGCAGCTCCGCGGTGCGCGGGTACGCGAACGGCACCGGGATCACCCCGGCGATGCGCCCCGGGTTGGCCGACAGCACTACGATGCGCGTCGAGAGAAACACCGCCTCGGTGACGGAGTGGGTGACGAAAAACGCGGTGAACGCGTCGCGCTGCCGGATTCTCAGCAGGTCCTCGTTGAGCTGGTCGCGGGTCATTTCGTCCAGGGCGCCGAACGGTTCGTCGAGCAGCAGGATGGCCGGCGCCACGCTGAGCGCCCGGGCGATCGAGACGCGCATCTTCATGCCGCCGGAAAGCTGCCACGGGTATTTCCCGGCGGCGGCCTCCAGCCCCACGATCTGGAGCATCTCCCGCACCCGGGCCTCGCGGTGGTAGGCGGTGTCGCCCCGCAGCAGCAGCGGCAGCTCCACGTTGGCCGCCACGCGCCGCCACGGCAGGAGGTTCGCGTCCTGGAACACAAAGAACATTTCCTCGCGAGCGTTGACCGGCGTCATGCCATCCACCACCAGGCTGCCCGTGCTGGCGTCCGTCAGGCCGGCGATGAGGCGCAGCAGCGTGGATTTGCCGCAGCCGCTCGGCCCGATGAAGCTGATGAATTCCCCGCGGTCGACGGCGAGGTTGATCCCGTCGAGCACGAGGGGGCCCGTGCCAAAGCGCTTGCCGATATTGTCGATCCGGACGATCGGGGGATTGGTCATGCGGCGGGAATCGGCGGTCGCGGGGCGGCGGTTTCAGACTGCGGTGCCGGCCAGGGTGCCGGCCGCGGGGGCGAAGGGGTTCTGCGGATAGGACTTCATCTTGCCCGGGTTCAGCAAGGCATGCGGGTCCAGCTCGGCCTTGAGCGCCCGCTTCTCGACGATGTTCGGATGGCGCCCGCCTTCCTCCAGGTAGAACGTGTGGGGATTCGCGATGAACACCCCAATTTCGGCGCAATAGTCGAGCAGCTCCTGGAGCCGGGCCTCGGACTTGAAGTACACCAGCGGGATGCCGCCCATGCCGACGTTCTCGCCGGAATGGGTCCCGATGTCCTCGCGCGTCATCTTGGGGTTGCCCGCGATCCATTCGAGGTGGAGCAGGACCTCGCCCGGGAATTTTTTTTCCAGCAGGGCGAACTGCTCGCGGAAATTCCGGCCGAATCCCGCCTGCACATAGGTCAGGGTGGGGTCGCTCTTCATCGCCCAGAGCGTCGTGTGGTTCCACGTGTAGTCCGTGATGAACGGCGGCTTGGGCGGGTCGGAGAACGGCGTGCGGTAGACGCAGGCCAGGCCCGCGGCCGCAGCGTCGGCGATGATCGCCTCGGCCTGGGTGCGCGCGACGAGCAGGAAGGTGACATGCTCGCCGGTGCGGAAGTATTTCACCAGCGGCTTGAAGAACGACGGGATCGGCCACTGGAACTGCGTCACCAGGCGCTTGCCCCACGCGGCGTGGTGCGCGGCGTCGTCGCTCCAGGTCACGAGCTTCTCCCAGTCGGGCGAGCTGATGATGAGCTGTTCGTAGTCCACCTTCGGCGCCAGCCGCATCTCGATCTCCACCATGATGCCGGTCGTGCCGTAGGTGTGGAGCGCGCGCTTGGAGTCGCCCTCCTCGAGTTTCAGGAGCCGCGGGGTTTCCTCGCAGGAGAGCAGGGTGACGGACTTGACGTTGCCCGGGGCGTTGATGCCGCCCCAGGTGATCGAGCCGATGCCGCCGGAGCCGCCGCAGAAAAACCCCGCCATGGAACTCTTGACCCAGGTCGAGGGCATGCAGCGCAGCTCCCAGCCGGCCTTGCGCGCCTCGGCCTCGATGGTGCCAAGCCGGGCGCCGGGTTCCACGCGCACCACGCCGTCGGGCGTGAGCTCGAGGATCCGGTCCAGCCGGGCCAGGTCGAGCACGACGCCGCCGAACAGCGGGACACACTGGCCGTAATTGCCGGTGCCGGCGCCGCGCACGGTGACGGGCACCCGGGCGCGGGCGCAGGCGGCGACGGCGGCCTTCAACTCCTCCAGGGTGCCGGGCCGGACGGCGACATCCGCGCGCTTGTCGTCGAGCTGGCGCTTCAGCACCGGCGAATACCAGTAGAAATCCTTGGAGAGGGTCTCGAGCGCCTCCCCGGTGTCGATCACGTTGGCCGGCCCCAGCAACGCGCGCAATTCGGGGATCAGGGTGGTGGGAAAGGCGGGCATGGGCAGGATGTCAGCAGGAATACTGCCATAAATTCCCGCTTCCGCCACTGCAGGTCACGCCTTTTGTGCTGGGGAAGATGGCACGCATTGCCCCAATGCGTTGGCTGGCTCCGTCTGCGATTCAATGCGGATCACGATGCTCAACGCCTTGAGGACAACGCGTTCCACCTTCCGACGCGGGCTTGGCGTCCGCCTTGCGCGGCCCGAAGTGGCGACCGTTTCGTGATTTTGAAGACTGTTTTCGCCCGGACCGGGCGACGAATGGACCGGCCGTGGCATATCCCCTGCTCCCCGCGGGCGTCCCTCCTTAATCGCCGCATGCTCATTCTTCGCCGGGCCCTGGTGCCCGTATCCCTGCTGCCTGGTCCGTTGGCCCGGACGGCCGTCGACGCTGTCGAACCGGCGTTGCTTTGCGATGTGACGCTGGAGGCAGGGCGGATCACGGCGGTGGCTGCGGCCGGGGCAATGGCGCCCGCGGCCGGTGCGGTGGTCGAGGATCTCGAGGGCGCGCTGGTGTGGCCGGGGCTGGTTGACGCCCATGTCCACCTCGACAAGGCGCACACGTGGCACCGCGCGCCCAACCGCAGCGCCACGTTCGCGGAAGCGCTCATGGTGCTCGGCCGGGACAAGGACCACTGGACGGCCGCCGACCTGGAGCGCCGGGCGGAATTTTCGCTGCGCTGCGCCTATGCGCATGGCACGCGGATCATCCGCACCCACGTGGACACCGGCCTGCCCTGGGCCGAGACCAGCCATGCGGTGATGGCCGCCTTGCGGTCGAGGTGGGCCGGCCGCATCGAGCTGCAAACGGTGCCGCTGTGCGGGACCGGCGATTTTTCCACGGCGCGCGGCGAAAAAATCGCCGACCTCGCGCTGCGCCACGGGGCCAGCGCGCTGGGCGGCTTCGCCGTCATGTCGCCGGAACTGCCGGCCCACTTCGACCGGGAGCTCGCCATCGCCCGCGAGCGCGGGGTCGGCCTTGACCTGCACGTGGATGAGAACGGCAATCCCGGCTCCGAGTGCCTCCGGCTCGTCGCCGAGGCCGTGCTGCGCACCGAATTTCCGTATCCGGTCGTCTGCGGCCACTGTTGCAGCCTCGGGGTGCAGCCGCCCGCCCGGCAGCGGGCGACCCTCGATCTCGTCAGGGCGGCCGGCCTGAAGGTGATCTCGCTGCCGCTGTGCAATCTTTACCTGCAGGACCGGCGGGCGGCGGATGCCTTTCCCCGTCATCCGTCGTGGCGCGGACTCACCCTCATCCAGGACATGCTCGATGCCGGTATCCCGGTCGCGTGCGCGAGCGACAACGTCCGCGACGCCTTTTTTGCCTATGGCGATTTCGACCTGCTCGAAGTTTACGCGCAAAGCGTGCGGCTCGCGCATCTCGACACGCGGCTGGCGGAGTCCGTGCGGGTCGTCAGCGCCACGGCGGCGGACATCGTGGGCCGGCCCGATGCCGGCCGGATCGCGCCGGGCGCCCCGGCGCAGCTGGTGATCACGGCCGCCCGCTCCTTCAGCGAGTTGCTGAGCCGGCCGGCCGCGCCGCTGCGTCGATGGCGAACGGATCCACACGCCGGAATTGCCGGACTATCGTGAACTCGGCAGCTGAAGATAATGGATTGAAACGCGGGGCGCCGCGGCTCCAACCCGCAGCCAACGTGCTGGGGGCAACGCGTTCCACCTTCAAGCGCATGATCCCGGCTGACTGCTTCCCGGTTGGCGTTTATCCTGCTATGGATTTCCCATGATCATCCGCCTTGCCAAGGCCGTGCTGGCCGCCGCCCTCGGGTTTTTCCTGCTCATCGTCGTATTCAACAACCTCACCGACTACGGCTCGAACTACGGTTTCGTCTTCCACGTCCTCGCGATGGACACGTCCTTCCCGGGCAACCAGCTCATGTGGCGCTCGATCCACAGCGAGCCGGTTTACCATGCCTTCTATGTCTCGATCATCCTCTGGGAGGCGACGGCCTGCACCCTGCTCTTTGCCGGGGCCTGGAAGCTCTGGGCGGCCCGCGCCGCGGCGGCGGCGACGTACAACCGCGCCAAGAGCCTCGCCGTGCTCGGGCTCACGCTGAACCTCCTGCAATGGCTCGTGGCTTTCCTGACCGTCGGGGGCGAATGGTTTGTCATGTGGCAGTCCAAGACCTGGAACGGCCAGGATGCCGCCGCCCGCATGTTCATGGTGGCGGGGATCATCCTGCTCTTCGTCAACTCGCGTGACGAGGAACTCGCCCCCGCGGCCTGACTCGTTTTCATACCGACCCATGGCCGCCCCGATCACGCCGCTCTGCATTGCCGATGACGCCACGTTCTGGCCTTGGCGCACCTGGACCGACTTTGCGCGCCTGACGACGGCCCAGAAAGCCGCCACCACCGTGATCGTGCCCGTCGCCGGGTTTGCCGACTGGGGCCTCGGCCACGCGCTCGACGCCGAGGAGCTCGTGCTCACGCACCTCATCAAGGCGGCCGTCGCCCAGTCGCCCGCCGGGTTCACCCCGCTCGTGATCCCGCCGCTGCGCTTCGTGCTCGGTCCCGACCCGGCCTGCGCCTTCGCGGTCGATCCGCCCACGGCCCATGCGCTCCTGCGCGAGGTCGCGCTCTCGATCAAGGCGACCGGCTTCGGGCGCCTTATCCTGTTCAACGCCAGCCCATGGAACGAGGAGCTCTGCGCCGCGGCCAGCCGCGACCTGCGCATCGAGCTCGGGTTGCAGATTTTCCGGATCAACCTCGGCATGATCGACCTCGATTTTCATCCCGTGCGCAGCAAGACCCGCCGCCAGGTGCAGACCCTCGTGACCGCGCTGACCGGCCGTGCGCCGGACCCGCAGCCGGACACGCCGGCGGCCCCGGCCTTCTGGGCCGACGAGCGCATCCGGCCGCTGGCCGGACCGGCCGTTCCGCCGGAGGCCGCGGCCAGCGAGGGCGCGGCCATCCTCGCCACGGCCGTGGCCCGGGTCGTCGGGCTCTTTGGTGAGATCGCCGCCCACCCGCCGCTCGCCCGCGATGGCGCCCTGGTCACGATGACGCCCCCATGAGCTTTCCCATTTTTCCCCGTTACCGGGACCGTTACCTGCCGGCGCTGACGCCGGCGCAGATCGCCGCGCTGCCGGACCGGGCGTGGGCGCCCGTGATCGTCCCGGTGGGCGCCATCGAGCAGCACGGACCGCACCTGCCCGTTTCGGTGGATTCCTTCCTCGGCCAGGTCTGGGTGGAGCAGTTGCTCCCCCGTCTGCCGGCCGGCGCCTCGTGCTACATCGCGCCGCCCATCACCATTGGCAAAAGCAACGAGCACACCGGCTTTCCCGGCACGCTCATGATCTCCAAGGACACGCTGCGGTCGCAACTGCTCGTGATCGCGCGCCAGCTGCACGCCTGGGGCTTCAAACAGATGGCTATCCTCAACACCCATGGCGGCAACATGGCGGTCAACCAGTATACGCTGCGCGAGATCAACGCCACGATCGGCCTGCGGGCGGGCAGTCTGCAAAACCGCCATTCCATCGATGTCCCGCCGCAGGAGGCGACCTACGGCTATCACGCGAACGAGGCCGAGACGGCCCTCATGCTGGCGGCCTCCGGGCCCTACATCAAATCCGGCGCGGTCTGCGAGTACTATGCCAAACTCGGCGACACCCGCGACCTGCGGCCTGAGCGGGCGGGGGCCACCTTTGCGTGGGTCTCGCAGGATCTGTCCAAGAGCGGCATCATGGGCGACGCCACCGCGGGTACCGTCGAAAAGGGGGAACGCTGGATCGCGCACTCGGCCGAGGGGCTCGCGAAGGCCGTTGCTGCGCTCTGCGCCGAAGGCCGCGCGCTGGCGGGAGTTTCCGCATGAGCCTGAAAAAAAGCTTCGTCTATCCCGGCGGTCACGCCGCGCCGCGCGGTGCGTACAGTCCCGGCCTGAAAGTCGAGCTGCCGGGTGGCGGCGTGATGCTGTTTGTCACCGGCCAGCTCGCGCGCGCGCCGGACGGCTCGGTCGTCGCGCCGTTCGATGCGACCGCGCAGACGGATTATATCTTCAGGCTGATCGGGGAGATCCTGGGTGCCGCCGGGATGGACTACGGCGACGTCGTCCGGGCGCAGACTTACCTGACGAACATGACCGATTTCCCGAAATTCTCCGCCGTGCGCGACCGCTATTTTGGCGCCTCGAAGCCCGCGAGCACCCTGCTCGAGGTCAAAGGCCTGGCTCATGACGGCTGCTGCGTCGAGGTCGAGGTGACGGCCATGAAGTGAGCCGCGGCTGCTGGCGGTACCCCGGTTGAGGTAGTCCCAGGGGCGGCCGTGTTCTACCCTTGATCGGCCCCGGGTTATCGGCAACAAAGCCGGGCAATGATGCGTTCCTCCCAAACCCCACTGTCCTCCGCCGTTTCGGCGGCATTGGCCGCGGCGATTTTCGCCCTGGCCGTTTCCGGAGCGGCTGTCGCGGCCGACATCCCGATAACAATTGCCGCCTCGCCGGCCGCCGCCTCAGCCACCGCGACCACGGCTGAAATGCTCCCGCTTACACCGGTGCGGCTGCAAAAACTCGTCCAGTTGAACCTGACCAACGGCGAGGATGATGTCATCGCCGCCCCCTTTGCGGTGGCCCTGCAGTTGTCCAAGGCCGGCGAGAAGGTCGTGGGTCACCAGACCATTTTTGACCTGGGGAACAACAAGGTCATCTTCAGCCGGCTGACGGGCCCGGTGGAGGGCTTCAATCTCGGATTGGTGGCCAGCGACGGGATCTACGTGTTCCGGGTGGACAAGGACCTGAACCTGGTCGCCGCTGCGCAGAAAATGCTCGGGGCGGAAGTGGCCCCCATCCCGGAGGAAAAGGCCCGGAGGAACCTGGCCGTGGTGTGCGATCTCCTGGCGAAGATCTCGGACCATGTGGATTTCTCGGCCGCCTCCAGCCAGCCGGCAGCGCCGCTCCCCGCCGCGCCGGCCGGGCATTGAACCACGGGGTCGTCCCGTCGCGGCCGGCCGTTTTCGGCCGGCTGAGCCGGCAAACCGTCAATCGGGTCACCGTCCTGCTGCTGGCAGCCGGTCTCGGCGGCGCGCTGCTCCTTGCGCTGCTGCTGCCGCCGGAGGAGCCAAACCCGCTGGGCGACCCGATGGACTCGAGCAAGTATCTGCACGACCTGAAGGCGATCGGTGGCGAGGCGAATGTCCTGTCCGCTCAATTCCAGGATTGGTTCGCGGGCCTCTGGCACGGTCCGGCGCTGGCCCGGACGGTGGTCGTGCTCACTCTGGCCGTGACCCTGGCCTTCCGGTTCCTGGCCATGCCTCCGGGTCCGGCCGCTGGACCGGTGAGAGAAAAGCCTTCGGAGCCGGGTCCCAACTGAGCCGGCGGGACCGCGGATAAGCGGCAAGCTTTCTGAAACCGGAGTTGAAACGCAAAGGAGCGAAGCGGCTAAGGTCGGATTGAAGGGTTGGGGTAGGGCGGGTTATCCTTAACCCGCCGCGTTGGACTCAGTCTGATCCGGGGCGGCGCGTTAAGGATAACCCGCCCCAAGGCTCACGGGCCCAGGATTTCCTCGAGCACGACCGGCAGGACCAGGGTCTGATTTCCCCGCTGCACGGTGAGCACCAGACGCGTGCCGGCCGGGCGCGTCCAGAAGCGGGCGAGGGGCAGGATGCCCGGCCGGGTTCGCCAGGCGGTGACATCGAGCGAGTCGATCTTCAGCAGGACGTCCCCGTTCTGCACGCCGGCGCGTTCGGCCGGGCTGCGCGCGGCGACGACCGCGATCAGGTCGGGACCCGCGACGTCCCGGGGCACGAACACCGCGCCCATCCGGTTCTGATCGTATCGGGCGGTGGAGGTCTGGCTGGGGCGGAGGTACGCCACGAGGTTGGGACCGTCGACCACGAGGTCGAGCCGGCGCAACGCCGCCATGCCGAGCACCGCGACCAGATCATGCGACCGTCCCTCGAAATCGCTGTCCGTGGCCTCGAGCACGGGGACTTCGCGCAACGGCAGCAGGCCGAGGCTGAGCTGTTCCGCCCAGATTTCCTGGCGCACGATCAATCCGTACGCGGGTTCCCAGAATGCCTCCAGCGTCGACTTGCTATCCGGATTCCGCGCCCGCCATGCATGAAACTCCTCGGACTGGAGCGTGACGCCGTCGGATGTGCCGCTGTCGATGTTAACCCGAAGAGGCGGGCCGTCGGCCGCCGGGATCGCGAGCTTGAGGATTTGGCCGGGAATGACGCGCACCTTCAGCCAGCCATCGAGATCGGCGGGGAGCACGGGTTCGAGGGTCACCTGCTCCTGCTGGCCGACGGCCCGGAAGCGAATGATCTCCTGGCTCACCAACGGCCAGCCCACCAATCCGGCCTTATCCGGGATGATGTCGGCCGGCGTTTCCAGGATGCCAAACGGGCTGCTGCCCGTGCGGCCCAGCAGCGTTACGGTGCAGGGCTCGGTCTGGCCCAGGAGCACCTTGCCGGGCCGCGGCTGGATGTCGGCGGAGGGGGAGGCAATCTGGAGCCCGAGTTTCTCGGCGGTGGAGCGGTACATGACGAGGGCGCGGCCGCACCCCGTGTCGAAGACAAACGTCCGGGGCTGCCCGTTGATCACGACCGGGAGCAGGATCCGGTCGTCGGCGCGGGACCAGCCGGAGCCGGCCCAAAGCAACAGCCCGGCGAGGCCCGCCCGCCGCGCGAAACGGATCACGGCGGGGAACCCCACTCCCCAGACCGGATTGAAGCGCCGCATCGCGCTCAGGGGAGGAAGCGAGCCGGGGGTCCCGTGCGAGAGGGCGGACGGGATCATTTGATCCCGGCTCATGCCCCCGGACGCGCCGCGGAGAGGGCCGCGACCTCGCTCCACTCGGCCTCGCTGAGCTGCAGCGCGGCGGCGCCGAGATTTTCCTCCAGGTGGGCGACGCTGGACGTGCCGGGAATGGGGAGCATGACCGGCGACTGGTGCAGCAGCCAGGCGAGGGCGAGTTGGGAGACCGTGGCCTGGTGACGCCGGGCGATCTGCTCCAATGCCCCGCCCGGCTGGACCATCTTGCCGGCGGCGAGCGGAAACCACGGGATGAACCCGAGCCCGTGCCGGGTGCAGTATTCGAGGACCGCTGCGCTCTGACGGTTGCCAAGGTTGTAGAGGTTCTGCACGCTCACGATCGTGACCGTCTTTTTTGCCTCCTCGATCTGTTCGACGGTCACCTCGGACAAGCCGATATGGCGGATCTTGCCCGCCTGCTGGAAAGCCTTGAGCGCACCGAGCGACTCGGCAACGGGCACCTTGGGATCGATGCGGTGGAGCTGATAAAGGTCGATGCAGTCGACCTTCAGCCGCCGCAGGCTCAGCTCAACGCATTGTTGGAGATATTCCGGCCGGCCGACCGGTGCCCATTGGTTCGGTCCGGAGCGGGTCAGTCCGCCCTTGGTGGCGATGACCAAGCCTGCGGGGTAAGGGTGCAGGGCCTCGGCGATCAGCCGCTCGCTGACTTCCGGGCCGTAGGAGTCGGCGGTGTCGATCAGGTTGACGCCGAGTGCCACGGCGGTTTGCAGGACCCGGCGCGCCTCGGCGGGATCCTTGGGTTCGCCCCAGACCCCCGGCCCCGTGAGGCGCATGGCGCCGAAGCCGAGCCGGTGCACAGGCAGGTCACCGCCGATCTTGAAGACGCCGCTGGCAGCGGCCACCGGGTTGCCGGGCGAGGGGTTGGTTTTCATGCAGCCGCCATCCTAGGACCGGAGCGGAGTCGAGGCAAGTGGCGGTGGCGCATTTTGCGGCCTACGTTTGGCCGCAGCGTTGGAGTCTGGTGTGCGCGGGGTGCCCTCACCCCGCTGGAGCCAAGGCGGGTGGGGCACCCGCCCCACATTCAATTCCCTGACGTCGCCGCCTCAGGGCTCGGGAGCTTCAGGGAATGAGCCCAACGCGTCACGCGGGGCAGCAGGTAGCGCGAGGTATCGAACGAGGCCAGGACCGCGCCGGCCCGGCCGACGATTTGGTCGCGCGGGACCATGCCAAAATAGCGCGAATCGGCGCTGTTGTCGCGCGAGTCGCCCATCATGAAGTAATGCCCGGCTGGAACAAGGTCCGGCCCGAAGCTGCGCATCGCGAGGCGGCCCGGCAGCGCCATGACGTAATGATCGCACGTGCCCAGGTGTTCCACCGCCACGATGGGATGCCGGTCCTCGAAGACATCGCGCAGGAAGGGCTGGGAATCCCTGAGGGAGTAGCGCTGCGGCAGGCCGTTCACATAGAGGACCTCGTCGCGCAGCTGGATCGTGTCGCCCGGCAGGCCGATCACGCGCTTTACGAGCCGGGTGCCACCTTGGGGCGAGTAGAACACCGCGATATCGCCCCGGGCCGGATCGGCCCACCTGGCCAGGTGCAGCGTGGTGAACGGCACCTTGAGGTCATAGGCGAGCTTGTTCACGAGGACCAGATCGCCCTCAAGGATGGTCGGCTTCATCGAACCGCTGGGGACCCAGTTCCAGTCCACCACGGCGGAGCGCAGGGGAGTCATGACGAGCAGGAACAAGGCGAGCGGCTTCAGCCACTCGCGCCACACTTCACGGAGGAGTTTTTTCATGGGAGTTCTGGCTAGGGAGTGTCTTCAAACCCGAGTCTGTCATTCTGAGCGCCGCGAAGAATCCAGTGGGATAGAATCGAAGCTGGTTGCTAAATCGTACTGGATTCTTCGCGGCGCTCAGAATGACAAGGGGCCGAGTGATGGGATGGCTTTGGAGACAGGCCTTGGGGCCCAAGGTGGCTGACGATTTTCCAACCTTGGCCCCGGCAGACATTCCTTACTCTACCTCCACCTCGATCCCGCCCACCCATTGGGCGACGAAGTTGTAGATCCACGCGCCCACGGCCCCGAAGACAAAGCCCATGGCGGCGTAAATCAGCGGGACGAACACGGCGAAGCCCGCACCCAGGGCCATGAAGCCGACCCGCTGTGCGGCCGGCAGCTGCGAGGCAAAGGCCGACATCATGAGGAAGACAGGAATGAAGATCAGGCCCATGATGCCATAGAGGATCGCCAGCATCTTGCCGAGTTGCAGCGGTCCGATCCGCCGGATGCGCCGTTTGGTAGTGAGCAGGGGTGGTTTCATAGCGGGTGAGGTGAGTCGTGATGGAGTGGAGTTCTGGACAGGAGAATCGATAGTCCAGGTTGATGCCGCCGTCACGCTTAGTTCGCTCTTCAAATTGCGCAGGCCTGGCTTGGCGGCCGCTTAGCCAAAGCCAGACAGTTGGAGGTGGAACGTATTGTCCCTAATACGTTGGCTTGTCCGCCATAGGCTCTGCGAAGGCGGGTTGGCTGCGTCCATGACTAAACGCGGGCGGCGACGTTCAGCGCGTTGAGGACAACACGCTCTACCTTTCAATCCATCGAACTCAGCTGCTGACTTCGAGTACATGTGCATGACCCCGATCAACCCTTCGCCGCTGGCGGAGGCGTTGCGAACGGATCCACCGTCTTGTCCTCGTGCCACGTGTACTCGGCCCAGCGGGCGATCTGGAGACTGGTTTCACGGCCGAAGATGACTTGGATCAGGCCGAGCGTCATATCCATGCCGGCGGAAACACCGGACGACGTGAAGCATTTCCCGTCCTCGACCCAGCGGGCTTGCCTGACCCACGTGACGCCCGGCCCCTGGGTCGTCACCCAGTC
Organism: uncultured Opitutia bacterium; assembly: GCA_903881475.1. Taxonomy (GTDB): domain Bacteria; phylum Verrucomicrobiota; class Verrucomicrobiia; order Opitutales; family Opitutaceae; genus Opi-474. Next base: position 58,456 of record CAIRTK010000066.1, read on the forward strand.
GAAGGCCAGCGTGTTGGAGGTCGCCCGCTTGCCGTCGAGGATGCCGGCTTTCGCGAGCAAAGCGCTGCCGGTGCAGATGCTGCCGACGTAACGCGCTTCATCCGCCAGCCTCCGCAACTCGGCCAGAAACGGCGCGTCCTGGACGCCAGCCCGCGTGCCCCAGCCGCCCGGAACGAGCACGATGTCAAACCCCGACGCGTCGGCCAGGGCCACGTCGGCCACGCCCTTGGGTCCCTGGTTGCTCCGGATCTCGCCAGGTTTTTCGGCCAGCATCGTGATTGAAACGCGGTCGCGGAGCAGGCCCAGCAGCTCGAGCGGACCGTAGATGTCGAGCAGTTCGAAATCCTGAAACAGCATGGCACCGACTTTGAGGGGAGGGGTGGGGGTTGCCATAAATGGGCGGCGAGTGGTGGACCGCGGGACAACCATGACGGCCGGCGAGAACTGTGGAAATCTTTCTTTTGAACACGGAGGGCGCAGAGGGCGCGGAGGAATCCGTTCCTGATTTCCTGAGTTCCACATTACCCCAATTCCGCCTTCGGGCTTGGCGTCGGTCCCGGGCGCTGAAACAACCTAGCCATGGCCAGTTCCCCTCCTGCCTCCGCCGCCCCGGCCCAACCCTGGTACCGGTTCACGCTCACGCAGCAGATCATGCTCGGCCTCGTCGCCGGCTGTTTCGTTGGCTGGTGGATGACCCGGCTGCCCGCGCCGACCAAGGCCGCCTGGGACGACTGGCTGACGCTCGCGCGTGACATCTTCCTCCATCTGATCAAGGCGATGATCGCGCCGCTGGTCTTCGCCAGCATCGTCCAGGGCATCGCCGGCACCGGTGACATCAAGAAGGTCGGCCGCATCGGCGTGAAGGCACTGCTCTATTTCGAAATCGTCACCACGGCCGCGCTCGTCGTCGGCCTGACCGTGGTGAATGTCATCGGCCCGGGCGTGGGCGTGAAGCTGGCCGGCAACGCCGCTGCCCTCGGCGCGGCGGTGCAGACCAAGCCGCTGACGCTGACTGAGACGGTCCTGCACATTTTCCCCACGAGCCTGCTCGATGCGATGGCGCGCAACGATGTGCTGCAGATCGTGGCCTTCTCCGTGATCTTCGCCGTGGCCGTCAGCGCGGCGGGCGAGGCCGGCAAGCCGGTGCTCGGCTTTTGCGCGAGCCTGACCCAGGTGATGTTCAAGTTCGCCGGCCTCATCATGAAGTTCGCGCCGGTCGGCGTGGGCGCGGCCATCGCGGTGACGGTCGGGCACCAGGGCCTCGGGGTGCTGCTCAGCCTCGGCAAGCTCGTGCTCACACTCTACCTCGCGCTGGCGGTATTCATCGTGGTCGTGTTCGGCACGGTCATCTGGATCGCGAAGGTCCCGCTCAAGGCGTTCATCCGCGCGGTGCGCGAGCCGTTCACGCTCGCCTTCGCCACGGCCAACAGCGAGGCCGCGCTGCCGGATGCGTTTGCCCGCATGGAGCGGCTGGGGGTGCCGCGCGGCATCGTGGGGTTCGTGCTGCCCGCCGGGTACGCCTTCAACCTCGATGGCTCGACGCTGAACCTTGCGGTGGCCTCGGCCTTCGTGGCGCAGGCGGCGGAGGCCACGACCGGCATTCACTTCGGGCTCGGCCAGCAAATCACGATGATGCTCACGCTGATGCTGACGTCGAAGGGCGTGGCCGCGGTGCCGCGCGCGTCGCTGGTGGTGCTGATCGCGGCGCTGCAGTCCTTCAATCTTCCGCTCGAGGGCGCGGCGATGATCCTCGGCGTGGATGCGCTGCTCGACATGGCCCGTACCTCGGTGAACGTCCTGGGCAACTGCCTCGCGAGCGTGGTGGTCGCACGGTGGGAAGGGGAGTTCGACGACGAGAAGGCCGAGGCCAACTTTGGCGACGCCGCGGTCAAATCCTAACGTGGCGACACCCGGCCTGACCTTGGACGCCGTCCTGCTCGCTGCGGGCCACTCGATCCGCATGCGACGGGACAAGGCGCTGCTTCCGCACGAGGGCGGGCTGCTCTGGCAGCGTCAGCTCGACGTGCTCGATCGCGCGGGGGCGAGGCAGGTTTTTCTCTCGGCGCGCGAGGACCAGGCGTGGGCCCGGGATGCGCGGGGATTTGCGAGCGTGGTGCGTGACGCGAGCCCGGACAGCGGGCCGCTCGGCGGGATCGTGGCGGGGCTGGAGCAAAGCGGACAGGATTTGCTCGCGGTGTTGGCGGTGGATTTGCCCCAGATGACGACGGAGTGGTTCACCGCGCTATTGACGGACTGTGCGCCGGGCTGCGGGGCGGTGGGCCGGAACGGTAAATGGTTTGAGCCGCTGGCGGCGATTTATCCGCGGGGGCTTTTGCCGCTCGCCCGGGCGGCGTTGGAGCGGCGCGAGTTATCGCTGCAGAAGCTGCTCGCCGCCGGGGTGGCGCAGGGCCTGTTGCGCGTGCGCGAGATTTCGGCGGACGAAGCGCCGCTCTTTGCCAACTGGAACGAGCCGGGCGCAATCTGATTTTTACCGCAAAGACGCGAAGGCGCTACGGTCGAACCGAAGAAAGGCGGTCCGGAATTTTGACCACGGATTACACGAATATCACGGATGGATCTCCGATCCTAAGTCCCTTCCCTGGTCTTTATCCGGATTGAATCCGTGCAACCCGTGGTCAAATAAGAGTCTCTTCGCGACCGACCTTTGCCGCTTCGCGTCTTTGCGCTTATTCTGACTCCGGCGCATCCGTCAGCGCAGCGGTCACCGCCGCGCGGCGGCGCTGATAGTAGAGCGCCATGCCGCCGGGGTAGAGCAAAGCGACGAGGGCGAGGATGCCATAGCTGAGCCGGTAGGTGAGCAGCAGGAATTCATCCTCGGTCAGGCCGGTTTGCTTGAAGGAACCCCGCATGTCGTCCGTGACCGCCGCGTGCAGCGGGGCGAGATCGACGTGGGTCAGCTGCCAGGCGCAGAGCGAGAGAATGAAGCCCACGCAGAAAAGCTGGCCGCCCACCAGCCAGCCGGTGCCCCGGGGCTCGCCTTGCTGCAGGAGGGAAGCCCCATGCAGGGCCATGGCCCCGGTGCCTGCGACGAGCAGCCACACCAGGACGCCGACCAGTTCCCCGCCGGTCGCCCCGATGAGGGCGAAGGTGCCGCCCATGGCCAGCACCCAGGTGCCGTTCAGGCGCGCGTGCCGCTGCACGCGCTCGAGGGCTTCGGCGGGGAGGAGGGGAGGGGATTTGGTCATGCGGGAGGGAACGAGGCCTGACTGCCGGGGTGGCCGGCGGTTCCAGCGGAGTTGCACACGGGCCCCGGCGGGATGTCAATCAGCCCTACGGGCTAGACTTCGCTTCATCCGGGATGACAAACTCAATCCCGTGTCCGCCCGCCCGCCTGTGCCGCCGTTCCGCTTCCGTCTCGAGTTCCCGCCCGAGCTGCCCATCAGCGCGCGGGCCGAGGAGATCGTCGCGGCCATCCAGGCGCACCCGGTGGTGATCCTCGCGGGCGAGACGGGCTCGGGCAAGACCACGCAGATTCCCAAGATGTGCCTCGCCGCCGGCCGCGGCACGGCCGGGCGCATCGCCTGCACGCAGCCCCGCCGCGTGGCGGCCCTCTCCATCTCGCGCCGCGTGGCTGAGGAGCTCGGTGTGACCTGGGGCCGCGAGGTCGGCTGCAAGATCCGCTTCAGCGACCAGACCACGCCCGCGACCGTCATCAAGTTCCTCACCGACGGCATGCTGCTGGCCGAGGTGCAGGGCGACCCGCTGCTGCGCGACTACGACACGCTGATCATCGACGAAGCGCACGAGCGCTCGCTCAACATCGACTTTCTCCTCGGGCACCTCCGCACGCTGCGGTACAAGCGGCCCGAGCTGAAGATCATCATCACGTCGGCGACCATCGACACCGAGATGTTCAGCCAGGCGTTCGACGGCGCGCCGGTGCTGAAGGTCGAGGGCCGCACGTACCCCGTCGAGGTCATCTATGCGCCGCTGGACTCGCTTGGGTCCGACGCCGCGGAAGGCGATGAACGGGAGTCCAAGGCCGAGGCACTGCATTACATCGACGGCGCGGTGGAGGCGGTGGAACGCATCGTCCGCGAGAGCACCGGGGGCGACGTCCTGGTGTTCATGCCGAGCGAGCGCGATATCCGCGAGGCCGCCGACCTGCTCGAATCGAGAATCCAAAATCAAAAATCCAAAATTGAGATCGTGCCGCTGTTCGGCCGGCTCTCCAACGCCGAGCAGCAGCGGGTGTTCTCCCCGACCCAGCGCCGGAAGATCGTCATCGCGACGAACATCGCGGAAACCTCGCTCACGATCCCCGGCATCCGCTTCGTCGTCGACACCGGCCTGGCCCGGCTCAGCCGCTACTCGCCGCAGGCGCGCACGCGGCGGCTGCCGATCGAGCCGGTGGCGCAGTCGAGCGCCGACCAGCGGAAGGGCCGGTGCGGCCGCGTGGCGGACGGCGTATGCATCCGGCTCTACTCGGAAAAAGACTATCTCGAGCGGCCGCGGTTCACGCAGCCGGAGATCCAGCGCGCCAACCTTGCGGACGTCATCCTGCGCCTGAAGGCATTCGGCCTGGGTGACATCGAGCGCTTCCCATTCATCAACATGCCGGCGGCGAAATCCATCCGGGCAGGTTACGGGCTGCTCGAGGAGCTCGGCGCGATCGCGCCGAGCCGGAGCAGGGAGCAGGGAGAAGGGAGAAGTGACAAAGCAGTATCCGAACCGACCGTTCCTGCTCCTTCCTCCCTGCTCCCTGCTCCGGCGTCAGCGGAGCTGACGCCCTTGGGCCGCGAACTGGCGCGGCTGCCGGTGGACCCGACCGTGGGGCGGATGATCCTGCAGGCGCGGACGGAGCACGCGCTGCGCGAGGTGCTCGTCATTGCGTCGGGCCTCTCGATCCAGGATCCGCGCGAGCGGCCGATGGACAAGCAGGCGCAGGCCGATGCGGCGCACCGGCGGTTCGCGCACCCGGACTCGGATTTCCTCACCCTGCTCAACATCTGGGAGACCTACCACGACTCGTTCGAGACGATGGCGCAGTCGAAGCTCCGCCGGTTCTGCCGCGACCATTTCCTCAGCTACACCCGGATGCGCGAGTGGCGCGACATCCACGCCCAGCTGCTCGACGTGCTGAAGGAGCGCGACGGCTTCCGCATGACCTCGGCCTTCAGCGGGCTGAAGCCGGATGACGCGAAGGCCACGGCCTTCGGCACGCCGCCGTACCGGGCGATTCATCGCAGCATCCTGGCCGGGCTGCTGGGCAATATCGCGCACCGCGACGAGGAGAACGGCGGCTACAAGGCCACGCACGACCGGCGGGTGACCCTCTTCCCGGGCTCGGTGCTGTTTGTGCGGGAGGAACCGAAACGGAAACCCGCCGCCGCGAAGGCCAGGGAGGACGGCGCGGGCCGCGGCCGCCGGGCCCCGCCGTGGCTCATGGCGGCGGAGATCATGGAGACGACGCGGCTCTACGCCCGGACGTGTGCGCGGCTCGACCCGGCGTGGGCGCTGGACCTCGGGACGCACCTGGTGCGCGTGGCGCACAGCGAGCCCTTCTGGAACGAGACCGCCGGCCGCGTGATGGTGAAGCAACGCACGCGGCTCTACGGACTGGAGCTGGAGAGCCGGGCCGTCGGCTACGGCAAAATCAACCCGGCGCATGCGACGGAACTCTTCATCCGCGAGGGCCTGGTGAACGACACGATCACGTTCCCGCTGGATTTCATCGCACACAACCGCGCGGTGCGGGAGCAGATCGAGGTCATTCTCACGCGCACGCGCGACGCGGGTTACCTCAACCTGGACGAGGCGATGTACCGGTTCTACGCGGAGCGCCTGCTGCCGGCTCATCGGGAGGATTCGCCCTACCAGGGAATCAGTGCGGCCGCGGAGCTGGTCGACTTGGTGCGCGAGCGCCGCGGCGCGGAGCCCCGGTTCCTGATGATGGAGCCCGACGACCTGCGGGACCCGGACACGCTGGCGCATGACGCCGAGGCGTTTCCCGAGGCGCTGCCGCTGCAGAACAGCGCGCTGCCCCTCGCGTATGCCTACAAGCCCGGCCAGACGGATGATGGGGTTACGCTCGATGTCAGCGTGCACGAGGCGGAGCACCTCACGCCGGCGGCGCTCGACTGGGCGGTGCCGGGTCACCTGGAGGCGAAGGTGGAGCATTACCTGCGCGCCCTGCCGAAGGAGCTGCGGCGGGCGTTTGTCCCGTTGGCGGAAACGGCCAAGACCCTCGCGGCGCAGGTTGCGGCCCGTGACCGGCTGAGGGACCGGCGCGACTCGCTCACGGAGGCGCTGGCGGCGCAGATCGCGGAGCGCTTCCGGGTGGCGGTGGATCCGGCGCAGTGGGCGGACAAGCCGCTGCCGGAGCATCTGCGCGTGCGCATCCGGGTGGTCGACGCCGACGGTCGCGAGCTGGGGGCGAGCCGCGACCTGGGGGAAATCCGGGCCGCGCTGCACCTGCACGCCCGCGAGGCCAGTGCGAGCGTGGCCCGGGAGGACCCGGTGGCCTGGCGGACCGCGCGGGCCCGGTGGGAAAAACCGGCGCAGACCTCCTGGACGTTTGGCGACATTCCCGGGCGCGTGCCGGTGACCGAGCAGGCCGGCGTGCCGGTGTTTGCCTTTCCGGGGCTGCGGGCGGGTGAGGGCGGCGTGGAGCTGCGCCTGTACAAGACGCCGGAGGAAGCGGCCGCCGCGACGCGGCGCGGACTCGCCGCGCTGCTCGAGCGGCAGCTCGGCCACGACCTCGGCTGGATGGAGCGCGATCTGCGGGCCCTGCGGGAACTGGGCACGCTGACGGCGACGCTCGCGCCGACCGAGGAGCTGCAGGCCCAGGCGCTGGAGTCGATCCGCCGCTGGGTGTGTGATGCCGACCGGGTGAAGGTAGGGCGCGTTATCCCTGACGCACCGGTTGGACCCGAGCCCACGGACCAAGCCCGGCGGATCAAGGATAATCCGCCCTACCTGACCGCCGCGGGCTTTGCCGCGGCGCTCGAGAAAGCCAAGGCCGACCTGCGCGGCCTGGTGCCGCGGCTCACGGACCTGGTGCGCGAAATCCTGACCCTGCGGCAGGCGCTGCTGGTCCACCCGACGCCGCCGGCGGGAATGGAACGGGACCTCGCGGTGTTGCTGGCGCCCGACTTCCTGCGCACCACGCCCTATGCGCAGCTGGCGCAGTTTCCGCGCTACCTGAAAGCCATGAAGCTGCGCGCCGATCGCTGGCGGCAGAATCCGGCGAAGGATGCCGAACGGGCGGCGCAGCTCGCGCCCTACCTGGCGGCGTTGAACCGGATGGGGACTGGGGCCGGAGCCCTGCGCTGGCTCGTCGAGGAATTCCGGGTGAGTCTCTTTGCGCAGGAGCTCGGCACGGCGGAGCCGGTTTCGGCGGTGAAGCTCGAGCGCGCGTTTGCCGCGGTGCAGACGGGGACAGTTCAGCGCCGGGAGGAAAATCTTCCGGCGCCCAAACCCATCGTCGTGGCGCCCGTGCCGCAGAAAAAATCCGCCCCGCTTAAGAACCTCAGCGCGCTCGACAAGCTGTTCCCGCGGTGAGCCGGGTTGTTTTATAGGAGGGAACGGAGAGGACCGAGAGGTTTAAGGCTTCGGATTTGAACACCAAGAACGCGAAGCAAGCGAAGTACGGCAGGTTTGCTCCGATCTTTGCGACACTTTGCGGCCTTCGTGTTAAGACGGATCGGACGTTTCCAGTCCAATCTCGGTTGGCTTCGCTTCCTCCTGTAAAAACAGATCGGCCGGCCCCGGCTCAGTCGACCTCGGTGACGTCGTTGGGCAATTCGCCGTGCTCGCCGGTGATCCGGGGAAAATGGGCGGCCAGCAAGGCACCGGCCCGCTCGATGCCATGCACGAGGCCGCCGGTGAAATCGCCGCGCTTGAAATGGCCGGACATGGCCGCGGTCAATTCCAGCCACAAGGCATCGCCGCATTTTTCGTGCACGGCGGTGTCGCCGATGACGGCGAACGTGCGGGAACGCGGGGCGAGAAAAATCAGGATACCATTGCGGTGCCGGGTGCGGGTCAGGCCGAGCCGTTCGAACTGTTTCGTGGCCGCGGCCACGGGATCGGCGGCCCGGTGCCGGGCGATCACCACGCGGATCTCCCCCGAGGTGTGCTGCTCCGCGGCCGTGATCGCGGCGACGACGCGCGGATGGTCGATCTGGGGAAGGGAAGAAAAGAAGCTCATGGGCTTACCAGCTGCCTCCCGCGCCGCCGCCGCCAAAGCTGCCCCCACCGCCGGAAAAACTGCCTCCGCCCCCGCCTCCGCCGAATGAACTGCCGCCACCCCCGCCAAGGAATCCGCCATAGGTGATGATCCGGCCATTGCGCCCATAGACGGTGCCGCCCTGCCGGCGGCTCACCGACCAGACGATGAACAGGAGGATCAGCACAAAGATCACGAAGGAAGGAAGGCCGCCGCTGCGCCCGCGCCGGTCCGCCACGGTGTGCCCGGTGCCATGGTATTCGCCGCGTGTGGCCGCGATCAGCGCCCGGACGCCGGCCTGCACGCCACTGTTGAAGTCGCCATTGCGGAAACGGGGCGTGATCTCGTTTTCGATGATCTGCTTGCACAGCGCGTCAGGCAGCACGCCCTCCAGGCCGTAGCCGACCTGGATATAAAGCTTATGGTCTTCGCTGAAGATGAACAGCACCGCGCCGTTCTTGGTGCCTTTTTGGCCGACGCCCCAGGCCTGGGCGACCCGCACGGTGTAGTCCTCGATCGAGGAGTCCGACTGCATGTGCGGATAGATCGCCACGACGAGCTGGTTCGAGGTGTCGCGCTCGAACTGCGTGAGCGTGGCGTCGAGGGACTGCGCCACGCCGGCCGGGACAAGGCCGGCGTAGTCGTTGAAGTGATCGCGGGGCGCCGCCGGGATCACTTCGGCGGCGTGCAAGGTGGAGCCCAGCAATGCGCCGGCCAGGAGGAAGAAACTGTGCCAGCGGGTAGGGCGGGTTATCCCTAACCCGCCGGGTTTGGAATGAGGCCGTCCGGCTGAAACAGCCGGATGGCTTTCCTTGAAACGTTCCGCCGAACGCGGCGCGTCAGGGATAACGCGCCCTACCTTGAGCCGGGTCACGGTTTCGCGGGCGCGGGCTTGGCGCCGAAGTCGAATTGCACGGTCGGCGGCTTGTCGGCACCGGCGACGGCGGAGAAATAGGGCCGGGCGGTGTGGCCGAACATGCCGGCGAAGATCACGGCGGGAAATGTTTTCAGCGCGGTGTTGTAGGCCTGAACCGCGTCATTGAACCGTCCGCGCTCGACCGAGATGCGGTTTTCCGTGCCCTCGAGCTGCGCCTGCAAATCGCGGAAGCCGGCGGTAGCCGTGAGCTGGGGATAATTTTCCGAGACGACGAGCAGGCGCGAGAGCGCGCCGCCGAGCTGGGCCTGGGCCTGCTCGAACTGGGCCAGCTGGGCCGCGTCGGTGGGGGCGCCCGTGGCGGGCAGCTGCACGCGGCCGACCGAGGCGCGGGCCGCAGTCACCTCGGTGAGCGTGGACTTCTCGAAGTTGGCGGCGCCGGCGACCGTGTTCACCAGATTCGGGACCAAGTCGGTTCGGCGCTGATAGACATTCTGCACCTGGGCCCAGGCGGCGTCGGTGCCCTGCTGCAGGGTGACGAGGCGGTTGTAGATGCCGCTGATGGACAGGGCGACGATGATCACGAGGACCAGGAGGGCGCCGACGATCGCTAGCAGAATTTTTCCGATGCTCATGGACCAAGCATACTCCGCGCAAGGGGAGGCGCAAGGGGCTTCGAAGCGTGGGGGAAGGTTGTAATGGACAGGGCGGTGGCAGGAAATTTCCGACCCTTTTAAACCACGGATTTCACGGATGACACGGATGGCAGCCCAAAACCATCGATCCTTCTTGCGGGAGTTAACTGAGGAAACAGAGAGGGGCCAGTGCTCTCTTCTCCGTTTCCTCCTGTAAAAATGGATTGTGGTTCGAATTCTTCGATCCGTGGCATCCGTGAAATCCGTGGTCAAAAAGCCCGGATGATTTTTGTCCTCTGGTGGATTTGACGCCGCGGGAAATTGGCGCAATGAGTCGAGTCCCATGAAAGCCTTCCTCACCTCCTTGGTCCTTCTTGCCGCCACGCTGACCGCCTCGGCTAAGATCGTCACCCGCTCTGTCCCCTACGAGCACGCCGGCGTGAAGCTGGTCGGCTATCTCGCCTACGACGACGCCCTGACGGCGCACGGCAAACTGCCGGGCGTACTGGTGGTCCACGAATGGTGGGGCCTTAACGATTACGCGCGCAGCCGGGCCGAGCAGCTGGCGAAACTGGGTTATGTGGCCTTTGCGCTCGACATGTATGGCGGCGGGGAAAGCACGACCGATGCGAAGCAGGCCGGCGCTTGGTCGGGCCAGTTTTATGGCTCGCCGCTCATGGCCCAGCGGGCCCAGGCGGGCCTCGACCAGCTGCTCCAGACGGGGTGGGTGGATCCGGCACGCGTTGCGGCGATCGGCTACTGTTTTGGCGGCTCGACCGTGCAGGCGCTGGCCTACACCGGCGCGCCGCTGGCGGGCATCGTGAGCTTCCACGGCGGGCTGATCCCGGTGCCGGCGGACGCGGCGGCGAAGACCAAGGCGAAGATCCTCATCTGCAACGGCGGGCGCGACGGGTTTGTCACGGCAAAGGACATCAACGCCTTCATCGAGGCGATGAACACCGGGAAGTTCGACTACCAGTTCATCAGCTATGCGGACGCGATCCACGCCTTCACGAGTCCCGCGGCCGACAAACTGGCGGCGGCGAACGGCATGCAGGGGAAGATCGGGTACAACGCCGCGGCCGACCGCCGCTCGTGGGCGCACATGCAGGGTTTCTTTGGGGAGATCTTTGCGGCCAAGAGTAAGTGAGACTGAGGCGGGCGGGCACGTCCCGTGCCCGCATTCCCGCGACCCAGCCCGTCAACGACTCCGCTGGACTCTCACGCCAGCTCACACCGTCCATGCGGGCACGGGACGTGCCCGCCCACCGTTCGCCTGCGGCTTGCCATGCGGCGGAGTTTCCTCTTCTTCCCCGCATCATGGACCTCTCCACCGCCCGCCAGCATATCCACGCCAGCTTCGAGCGCATGCGGGTGCTCTACCAGAAGCCGGTGTTCGACGAGTGGGTGATCCTGTCGCCCGCGGCCAAGCACGGCGGCGTGCTGGCCTATTCGGGCCCGCGGATCGAGGAGTTCCGGCAGAAACTTCCATCGGATGTCGAACCGCTGCTGCACCAGCTGGCCGGCCGCAATCTGGAGGCCGGCGATTTTGAATTCACGTCCGCGGGCGATGGCACGCGTCACGACGCCCTGGTGCGGATCGGGGCGGCGAGCTATCTGGTCTGCAACAACCTCGCCAAGTCCATGGCCGAGATCCGCCAGGATCCGCGCTGGCTGAAGGCGCAGGTGGCCTTCGTGGAACTGAGCGAGCGGTTCCGGTCCGATCCGCTCGAGGCATAGAGGGAACTGTATTTACAGGAGATAATGGAGGGAACGGAGGCTCCAAACGGTAAGACCCTCCTTCCTTGGTTCTTTCCCTTCCCTCCTGTTAACTGATTTGGATCGAACGACCATGGTCCAGACGAACGCCACTCCCTGCGTTTCAGCTGTGGCCTGCGCTGGAGGCGAGCAATTCCCGTTTCTTCGGGTCGCCGACCCGCTCCAAGGCCAGCTTGAATGCCGCCGCCTTTTGCGCCGCGGTCATGACGGAATTGAGCCGGTCGCGGTTGGCGCGGGCCAGGCTGTCGCCGTTTGAACTGGCCGCGATGAACCAGGCGTGGGCCTCGACCAAATCCTTCGGCACCCCGTCACCGTTGCAGTACATCACGCCCAGGTTGCACTGGGCCTCGGCCGAGCCCTGCGCGGCGGCCTTGCGGTACCAGTTGGCGGCCTCGACGGCATCCTTGGGCATGCTTTCCCCCTCGGCGCACATCGTCCCGAGGTTAAACTGGGCCTCGGCGACGCCCTGCCGGGCGGCCTGCAGGTACCAATAGGCCGCCTTGCCACTGTCCTGGGCTACGCCGATCCCGCCAGCATACATCACACCGAGGTTGAATTGGGCGTCGGCCAAGCCCAGCTCGGCGGCGCGACGGTACCACTGGGCGGCTTCGGCCAGGTTGCGGGGCACACCCTGGCCCAGCGCGTACGCGGCTCCGAGGGCAAACTCGGCGGCGGTGTCGCCGGAGGCGGCGCGTGCCCGCAGGGCCGCCATGGGGTCGGGCTCAGCCGCCAACAAGCCGGCCGTAATGAACCAGAGGAATCCTCCTGCGACGATTTGGCGTAGGCCCCGCCATAGGCCGGCGCGGTGAAGGGACGAAGCAAAGGCGGGGTAGGCGTTCGCAGGAATGGAATCGGGCCATGCATGAAGGATGCCGCGCGCGCGAACGACCTCGCGAGGAATCGAACCGTCCGGCGCAACCCTTCCAATGGATCACTTTGGGAGTGTTTTTATTCTCCCTCTCAACCGGGTTCCGATGCGATCAAACGTCCGGCCGGCTGGTTTTGCCTACCGATGCGGCAATTTTTCGTACATGAGTACGGCCGAGTCCGGGCGGTTGGGGAGCGCGAGTTCCAGCCCGGTCTCCATGAGTTCGCGGCCAGTGGCCTTCCGAGCGCGGTCCGGCCGGTCGAGATCGGTCAGCAGGTACTGCGCGGCAGGATCGAGTCCGCGGAGCCTGACCCGCGCGGTTTCGTAGACACTGTCCGCACGGCGAAAGGCCTGCACGACGCCGCGGCCCGCCTCGGGCCGGTCGAATTGCCAGGCGAGCCACACATCGGAGCCCAGGCTGCACGGCGTGAGCGGGTAAAAATCGCCGAGATAGTTTTCCGCATAGTCCCGCCATTGGCGGACGGCGCGGCGCAGGTCGTCATAGGGCAGGGTCCGGTCGCGCACATCCCAGGAGGCGATGGCCAGGGCGCAGCTCAGGTTGCTCCGCAGCTCGTAGGGGGTGAGTTGGCGCGGCCCGGTGGCGGTGCCGGAAAACGGCAGCCACAGCGCGAGGCCGTAGCTCTGGCATTGGTTGGAGACGACATCGAAGCAGTAGTCCGAACGCCAGAAGGGCAGGGCGCGGCGCATCGACTCGAGGTCGATCCGGGAGCCACCACCCGCGCAGGAGTCGATGACGAGGCCCGGGTGCCGGCGCAGGAGTTCGTCGAAGTGCTCCAGATAGCCCGTGAGGTGATGATTCTCGGTGATGCCCTGCCGGTCCTCGGCATCGTTGCTGCGCCAGAGCTCGACCGGCTCGAGCACGTTGAAGTCCTGGCGGTAGACGTCGATGCCCTCGGCGGTGATGATGCCGCTGATCAGGTCGGTGAGCCAGGTCCGGGTGGCCGGATTGCCGAGATAGAGGAGCTTGGAGAGACGCTTGGAAATCCGGTTGGGCAGGAGCCATTCGGGATGCTGCTGGAAGAGGGCGTTGCTGGGCATCACCCGCTCGGGTTCAAACCAGACGATCGCCTTGAGGCCGGCCGCATGCGCGTGGTCGGTGATGGCGCGGAGCCCATGCGGAAAGCGCGCGGGATCGGCCCGCCACACGATCGGCTCCTGCCAGCGGCCATTGTTCACATACCAGCCGGCGTCCATCCACCAGTAATCGAGACCGAACCGCTCCTCGCGGTAGCGGTCGATGAAGAGCAGCTGGTTGGCCTCGTTGGCGCGGATCATCTCGCCGAACTGCGCCCCGCTGTTGGCGGCCAGGGTGGGGCGGACCTGCTGACCGCCGGGACGGGGCAGATTATGCGCGAGCACCCAGCGGCGCCAGGTATTCTGCGCCCCGATCCAATCGCCGCGCCAGAATTGCAGGACGATCAGCGGGGTGCGGATTTCCTCGCCGGGATGGAGGCGCAGGTGCGTGAGCTCCTGGCCGGCGGTGACCCGGATGCCCGCGGCCGCATCGCGGGCAAACTCGGCCGCCCAGGCCCCGGGCCAGCCCACCACCACGATGACGCCGGAGTGGGCGCTGCGCGCCAGGTTGAAGTAGGGCATGACATCCGCGCAGGCGCGGCCCTTGCTCGGGATGAAGCGGCGGGACGTCCCGGGCTCGAGCCGGCTTTCCTGCGGCATGAAGTCCGTGGGCACGTTGGGATAGAAGGTCCCGAATTCGTGGTGCAGCAGGAATTCATCCGCGCCGTCCCGGTCCCAGCGGGTATTGAGCGCCTGAATCCCAGCAAGGATCGGGGTGTCCGTGGCACCGCCATTCTTGAAATAAACCGTCCACTCGACCGTGGGAAAATCGCGGTACCGGACGGCGACGCAGCGGACCTCCAGGCCGGTCTGGGGATCCGCATACGTGACGGTCAGCTCCTGGCGCTGCGCGTCCAGGTCGCGCTCCGCATGGCGTTCGACCCACCCGGGCAGGAGCTCCGCGGAAGATTTTCCATCGTAGGTAAAGCTGAACGGCGGGGTCCGCGGCGCCTTGCCGGAGGCGGCCGGGAGAAATTGCGCCGCCCAAGCCTGCGCTTCCGCGAACTCCGCCGGCTGCGGAAGCGCGGCCAACGGGCCGGCATCCGCCAGTGCCGGGGAAACGCCGATGAGCAGGAACAGAAACCAGCGGGGGTGGGGCATGCGGCTGAAGCTGCAGATTCCGCCGGGTGCACGCAAGCCGCGGACCCGGCGCCGGGCGGTCACGCGCCCAGCAAACCGGTGCCGACAAACCACGCGTAGGCGGCGAGCAGCGGCCAGCCCATCCAGCGGGGCAACCCGCCGGCGAACAGCACGCACGCCAGGTGCACGGCCGCGGCGCCGACCAGGATGGCGAGGCCGGTCTCGAAGAATTTCGGCACGGGGATCGGCTGGATCATGGCGCTGAGTCCCAGGCAGAGCGGGATGCAGATGTGGCCGTCGCCGACCTGCGAGGCGTAGGCGATGTCGGCGCGGCGCCTGGCGGCATAATAAAAGGCCAGCAGCGCGTTGGGCACGACCATGAGCCACCCGCTCAGCCAGCCGAGGTTCGAGGCGTTGATGAAACCGCCCTTTTGCGCGGAGAGCCAGTCGACCAGCCAGTCGAGGCTCACGTAGATGCCGTAGGCGGCGACCAGGATGATGACCAGGTCGAGGTAGAACATCGGGCTGAAGGCGCGGCGCTGCCGGACGTTGTGCTTGAGCACGTCGAAGACCTGGAAGCATTGCCAGAAGAGGAACAGCGCGACGAGGACGAGCCCGTCGCGGCGGTCGAGCCAGCCGTCGGCGCCGAGGGCCCAGGTCGCGCCGGTGAAAAAGACCACGGCGGCGAGCGTGAGGAGCAGCGAGAGGCGGTTGATTTTCTGCTCGGTCTCGGCGGTGGACGCGCCCTTTTTCCGGGCCCCGCCCTTCTTGGCCTTGGACTCCGTGCGCAGGCTCAGGCCCCAGAACAGGGCGGGCAGGCCGAGCACCAATGTGAGGTTGGTGACATTGTTGACGAGGCAGTTGGTCAGGACGTCCTGCGCGGGGCCGTGACGGACCGCGATGATCCCGACGAAGATCAGGTTTCCCAGGCCGGAGCAGTACGGCATCACGATCGTGGCGAGGGCAGTGCCCTCGAGGCCGTGGTCGAGCATCGCCTCCAGCCGCCAGATCATCAGCAGGGAGGCGGCAAGGAAGAGCCCGATGTAGGTCCAGAGGCTGGTGAGCCCCAACTGGTCGATGGCCTCGGCGAGCGGATTCACGGGCGGGCAAATGCAAGCTGGAAGCGGCGGCCGGCGCGGGTGAGCCGCAGCGGGGCGCCGAACGTGGCGGACAGATGCCGGGAGGTGAGCAGCCGGGCGCGCGGGCCGGAGGCGAGGACGCGGCCGCCGCGGAGGAGCAGCACATGCGAAAAGGCCGGGGTGATTTCCTCGACGTGATGGGTGACGAGGACGAGCGCGGGACCGCGGCGCCGGCGGGCGAGGCGCTCGACGAGGCGCAGGAAATCATTTCGTGCGACGGGATCGAGGCCGGCGCAGGGCTCGTCGAGGATCAGCAGCCGCGGTTTGGCCATGAGGGCGCGGGCGATCAGCACGCGCTGGCGTTCGCCCTGCGAGAGATAGACCCACTCGCGCGCGGCGATCCGGCCGGCGCCGACGAGCCGCAGCAGCCGGAGGGCGGCGCGGCGGTCGGCGCGGCTGACGCGCGCCCAAAGGTCGAGCTGGGCGAATTTTCCGCTGATGACGGTGTCGAGCGCGACCTCGGCGGGCGGGATCGCGACGGCGAAGGCGCTCATGACCACGCCGATCTTGAGCCGCAGCTCGCGCCAGTCGCTCGCGCCGGACTGCTGGCCGAGCACCGCGATCTCGCCGGCGGTGGGCGGCAGGTGGCCGTTGAGGACCTTCAGCAGGGAGGTCTTGCCGGAGCCATTGGCGCCGAGGATGACCCAGTGCTCGCCGGGGCGGACCCGCCAGGCGACGTCATCCAGGATCGTGGTGCGGCCGCGGGCGACGCGCACGCCGGTGACATCGAGGACGGATTTCATGGGTGGCCCGCGGATTTCGCAGCTTTCAACGGGCCGGGCAAGGGCGGACTGGATCCTGCGCCAGGAAGATTCTTTATCTGGAACTCAGGAACACTGGAATCGGAGGGCTTGGTTCCCGAGTTCCTGAGTTCCAGATTCAAAAATTGGTTTGTTTGGTCTCCCCGCGTCCGGCAATGAAGCGGGCCGCATGAGCGCCCTGAAAATCTATACCTACGCCAACTGTGACACCTGCCGGAAGGCCGTGAAGTGGCTGCGCGCCCATGGGCTGGCCTTCGACGAGCGGCCCATCCGCGAGATGCCGCCGTCGCCGGCGGAATTGAAGACCATGCTGGCTGCGCACGGTGGTGAGCTGCGCCGGCTGTTCAACACCTCGGGCAAGGACTACCGGGAGCAGAACCTGGGCGAGAAACTGCCGGCGTTGGGCACGGCGGCGGCGCTCGCCCTGCTCGCGGCGAACGGCAACCTGGTGAAACGGCCGTTCCTGCTCGGGCCGGGCGTGGCGCTGACAGGCTTTGACGAACCGGCTTGGAGTGTGGCACTCTTGCAGGGATGAAATCCACCGACCCGCTCCGCGACACCGTGCGCTGGCTTGCCGCGCATACGCGCTTTCCCGCGAGCCGGCTCGAAACCCGTTCGGAAGTCCTGCTGTGCGTGGCGGCGCTGGCCGCGGCGGATGAGGCGGAGGAACGGCAGCGCCACCTGATCCAGAGCCGCGACCCGGCCCAGACCTCGGCCCTGCGCGCCCATGGGCTGCGCCGCTCCCAGGTTCACTACAAGTGCGATAACAGCGCGAAGGTCTGACCGGCCGCCGCGGAACGGCGGAAATTCGAACGTGGAAATCCGAAATTCGAGGGGATCGCCGGGGGACTGATTTTATCTGGAACTCAGGAACGCTGGAACCAAACCCTCCGATTCCTGAGTTCCAGATAAAAGCTCTTCGTATGGGATAGGTGATTTGAACCTTCCTTCGAATTTCGGATTTCCACCTTCGAATTTTCAGCCGGCGCTGTTTCTCTGTAACTTCCCGCCCGCGTCCGGGTTGTAAGGTACAACCTATGAAACCCCACGTCCTGCTTCTTGCGGCCGGCTTGCTGGCCCTGGCTCCCCTCTCCGCGCACGCCAAGATCGAGCGCACCGTTGAAAAGACCTTTACGGTCCAGCCCGGCGGCCTGCTGAAGGTCGAAACCCAGGGTGGCGACATCCGCATCCAGACCTCGTCCGACGCGACCGTGAAGGTCGTGGCGCATGAGAAAATCAAGGCCGGCTCCGAGGCGGAGGCGGATGAAATCCTGCAGAAGCTATCGCTGACCATCGAGCAGCAGGGGGGTGGGGTCCTGGCGGCCGCGGCCTACGAGAAGCAGGGCTCGGGCTTCCACTTTGGCTCATGGCCGCCGGTGCAGGTGGACTTTACCGTGACCATACCGGTGAATTACAACGTCGAGCTCAAGACCTCCGGCGGCGACGTCACGGTGGGCGATCTGCAGGGCAAGGTGGCTGCGCGCACCTCGGGCGGCGACATCGCGCTCGGCAAGATCGCCGGCGAGATCCATGCCGCCACGTCGGGTGGCAATGTGCGCCTGGCGGAAGGCCTGGCCGAGGTGAAGCTCGGCACTTCCGGCGGCGATATCCGTGTGGGTCGCGCCGTGGGGCCGACGGACCTGGATACTTCCGGCGGCAACATCGAAATCAAGTCGGTGGAAAACACGCTGTACGCGTCCACTAGCGGCGGCGACGTCATCGCCGGCATTGCCGGGGCGCTCAAGGGCGACTGCAAGCTCAGCACGTCCGGCGGCCGGGTGCGCGTGGCGGTGGACAAGGGGGCCAGCTTTGATCTCGACGCGTCTACCAGTGGCGGCGAAGTGGATGCAGCCGGGCTGACCATCACGATTGAACGGGGCGGGTCGGGCAAGAGCCGGCTCGCCGGCAAGGTCAATGGCGGCGGCCCGTTGCTGAAGCTCCGCTCCAGTGGCGGCGATGTCAGCGTCGAGCCGCGCTGAGCGACCCGGCTCCTGCGGGCTCGAGATACTCGAGCCTCAGTGGGCGTTTCCAGCCGACGGCTTTCGCCGATAGAGCCGGTACTGGGCCTCGAACTCGTTCCATGGGCGACCCGGCAGTACGGAGATCGCGTCGAGCTGGGGCGAGGCGTCCCAGCTTTTCACGAGCACATAGTCGTTCAGCACCGGATGCTGGCTGAATTCGGGTCGCGCGGCTTCCACGGGCCGCAGCACGATCCAGGTCGGCCGCAATTTCGCGATCAGCGCCACATAGCTCTTGGCGCCGCCCCGGACGGCGGCCACGACTTCCGGCGAACTCAGCCCGGGAAAATCATAGGTCTTCAGCCGGGAGTAATAGCCGATGTAGCCGAGCGGCTCGAGAAAGACGGTGTCGTCGGGCGCGGCGTGCAGCCGAAGCCATTCGCCGACGGGGCGCCGCGCGCCATCTTCCACCACGGACTGCTGCACCCGCATCTGCCAGGCGGAGGCGACCCACTGGGCGGCGGCCAACATCACGATAAAGCCGCACGCGAGGCGCATCCCGGACCTGAGCCAGGCCCGCGAAGCGACCACGGAGGTCGCGTAAAGGTGGTCCACGGCCATCGCGATCGCGAGGGCGGCCAGCACGGTCCACGGCGGGTTATACCACGGGAACAGGATGATCGCGCATAGGTAGAACATGCCCAGGAACACGGCGAGAGACAGCCTTCGTCCCGCGGCCGGCCAGCCTGGCACCCACCACGCGAAGGCGGCGATCACGGTGAGGACATGGGCAAACTGGGTCAGCGCCGGCGGCCAGCCGCCGAAAATCCAATAGGTGGGCAAAAACAGGTCGAGGAGCGCGGATTGCCCGGTCAGGACCTGCCAGGGCAGGTACAGCAAGTCCCGGAGGTGGACCGGCGGGGTATAGGCGGATTTCGCGATGATGGTGTGGGGCACCGGCGTGCCGTAGTACCACCACGCCCAGAGGAACCACGGCAGGTAGAGCAAGGCGCCGAGGAGGATCCCGCGCCCAAGCTGCGACCAGGCCGGACGCACGGCGGCCTCACTGCCCCGGCGCGGGCGGAACCACACGTGCGGGACCAGCAGCACACCGGCGAGGATGAAAGCGTCGGGACGCGTCCACATCAGTCCGCCCAGCGCCAGCGCCAGCCGGCCGGCGCGCGGACCGGCCGGCGCCTCAAGTTCACTCCAGAGCAGCAGCACAAAGAAGACGAGCACGGCGGTTTCCATGCCGTTGATGGCGAAGTCCGTGAGCTTGGCGTCGGCCAGCACCAGGCCGAAGAACACGAGGCGGCCGATCGCACCCAGCCGGAGGGTGTCGAAGCGGCGCCACGCCAGCAGGGCCGCAGCCGCGAGCAGGGCGGCGTTGAGCAGGCGGAACAGCCACAACGCCGCGGCCTCATGGTCCGCGCCGGCCATCCAGGTGCAGAGCGCGGGAAGCAGCACGCCCAGCGGGGACGTGAAGGTGTGCACGCGTTCGCCGGGATTGAACACGAGTCCGTGGCCCTCGACCAGGTTCCGGCTGCTGCGCAGGGTGATGAAGTAGTCTTCCCACGCATGCCCGGTGAATCCCGCAAACGCGAGCGGCAGGACGAACGCCAGGACGACGACAAGCCACTTGGAGCGGGCGGAGGACATCAGGCGGTGATGGTGAGCGGCGCGGCAGGGCGCACAAATAGTTTCTGGACGGGGCGCACATGGGCGGCGGCCCCTTTTCGTCCGTCATCCCTCGGCTTTGCTCAGGATGACGGCAGGAATGCGATCCCGCCGTGACATCGCACTGGCCAAGGCGGGCCGCCGCATATGCAATGGCGGCATGTCCTCCGAAACCATTTATGCGGAACTGACCGACTGGATCAAACGCGTGCACGCCCTCGGCATGGTGGGTGAATTGCTGGGCTGGGACGAGCAGGTGAACCTGCCCTCGGGCGCCGCCGAGCAGCGGGCCGGCCAGCTGGCGGCTCTCGCCGGAGCGCAGCATGCGGCGGCGAGCGACCCGCGCCTGGGCGAGTGGCTCGCGGCGTTGGAGAAAGCCATAACCGCCCTGAGCGACGACCAGCGGGCCGTCGTGAAGAATGCGCGGCGCGACTACGACCGCGCGACGAAGCTGCCGGCGGACTTTGTGCGCGACAAAGCCGTGCAGGGAAGCCGCGGATACCACGCGTGGGCAAAGGCCCGGGCGGCGGACGACTTTGCGGGCTATGCGCCGGTGCTGGCCCTGAACCTGGACTTCGCGAAACGCGAGGCGGTCCACCTCGGCTGGCAGGGCCGGGAATATGACTGCATGATCGACCAGTTCGATCCCGGCATGACGGCGGCGGTGATCGGGCGGCTGTTCGCCGAGCTCAAGGGGGAACTGGTGCCGCTTGTGAAGCAGATTGCCGCGTCGCCGGTGAAACCGCGGGCGGGCGCGCTGCGGGGTTTCCCGGTCGAGGGTCAGCTCGCGTTTTTGCGCGAGGTCACCGAGCGGATCGGCTTCGACTACACCCGCGGGCGCATCGACGTGTCGCTGCATCCGTTCTGCACGGGCACCGGTTCCGACGTGCGGATGACGACGCGCTTCTCCGTGGACGAGCCGCTGCGCTCGCTGTTCGGCGCGATCCACGAGACCGGTCACGGCATGTATGAGCAGGGCCTGTCGGCGACGCAGCTTGGCACGGCACTTGGCATCCATGCGGGCATGGCGGTGCATGAGTCGCAGAGCCGGCTGTGGGAAAACCAGGTGGGGCGCAGCCGGGGATTCTGGCGGTTTTTTGAGCCGCGGTTCCGGGCGCTGTTCCCGGCGCAGACGGCGGCGATCTCGTCGGACGAACTCTACCTCGCGATCAATGCGGTGGCGCCGACCCTCATCCGGGTCGAGTCCGACGAGGTAACCTACAACCTGCACATCATCCTGCGGTTTGAGCTGGAGAAGAAACTCTTCACCGGGGAACTCGCCGTGGCGGACCTGCCTTCGGCGTGGCGCGCGTCCGCGCAGGAACTGCTCGGGCTGACGCCGCCGAACGACCGGGAAGGCGTGCTGCAGGACGTGCACTGGAGCGGCGGGGCGTTCGGATATTTCCCGAGCTATTGCCTGGGCAACATGCTCGCGGCCCAGCTGTGGTACCGGGCGCTGACGCTGCGGCCGGCGCTGGAGGAGGATTTCGCGCGCGGGGATTTTACGTGGCTGCTCGGCTGGCTGCGGGAAAACATCCACGCACAGGGCCGCCGGTTCGACGCCCTCACGCTGGCCCGGCGGGTAACCGGCGAGGAGCTGTCGCCGCGGCACCTCGTGCGCTACCTGCGCGAGAGATACGGCCCGCTTTATGGCGGGAAGCCCGAAGGTAGAGGGTGAGGAAGCGCGAAAGTTGAAGTTCGAAATCCGAAGGTTGGACGGACCCACCTGTTTGAGGGTTGGCCGCCCTTGGATTCCTTTCGAATTTCGAGTTTCTTCCTTAAAAATTATAGCACCATGGGCCTGATCGACACGCACACGCACCTGGAATCCTTCGCCCGCGCGGGCACGCTACCCGGCGTGCTGGCCCGGGCGCGCGAGGCGGGGCTGGAAAAGATGATCGCGATCGGAACATCGCCGGAGGATTGGGCGCTGTACCGGAGCTTGGCACAGGAGCATGCCGGCTTTGTCCACCACACGGTGGGGCTGCATCCGTGCGCGGTGGAGGCGGACTGGGAAACGGCTCAGGCGCAGGTGGAGGGATTTTGGGAAGCAACACAGGCTTCCGGCCCGCCGTCGACCGGTGCTGGCGGGATGTCTGCGCTGCCTCGGCCGGTGGCACTGGGCGAAATCGGGCTCGACCGGTTTCATCTGCCGAAGGATGCCGCCGAGGCGGAGAAGATCTTTGGCTGGCAGCGGGCGGCATTCGGCGCGGGGCTGGCGCTGGCGAAGCGCCTGGACTGCCCGGTCGTGATTCACTCGCGCGGCGCGTTTGGGGAGTGCGTGGAGATGATCGATGCCAGCGGCGTGGCGTGGGCGAAGGTCGTGTTTCACTGTTTCACCGAGGGCGAGGCCGAGATGGCGGAACTCGTGCGGCGCGGCGGGTTCGTATCGTTCACCGGAATCCTGACCTATAAGAGCGCGGCGAATATCCGGGCGGCGGCGAAGGCCCAGGGACTCGCGCGGCTGATGATCGAGACGGACGCGCCCTACCTCACGCCCGTGCCGCACCGGGGAAAGCCCAACGAGCCGGCCTTTTTGCGCCACACCGCGGAGTTTGCCGCCCGGGAAGTTTTTGGCGTGGGCTGCGATGAACTGGCGGCGGCTACGACGGCGAATGCGCGGAAGTTTTTCGGGCTCTGATCGCGGAAACGCTGAATTTTTCGGATCCGACTCCGCGTTTCCGCCCTTTCGCGTTTCCGCGATTCGCCTTAGGCCTCGTCAAACTTGCGGGCGAAAAGCTGGTCGAGCTCGTCGAGCATCTGCTGGGCGTCCGCGCCGCTGGCCAGAAACTTGACCTTCGAGCCCTTGCCGGCGGCCAGCATCATGAGACCCATGATGCTTTTGCCGTTCACCTGTTCCTCGTCCTTCTCCACGAACACATCCGCTTTGAACTTGTTGGTGATGCGGACAATCATGGCGGCAGGACGGGCATGGATGCCCATCTTGTTCTGCACCAAAAGCTCCTTGATGAGCTGAGGGCTGGCAGGCGTGGTGTCGCTTTTGTTCATGGAGTGGGCGGGACGGACCGGCGTAAATCCGGGATGAGGGCTCGGCTTGCAACCTAAAAACCTGATGCCAGTCTGTCAAAAATGACCGTAGCTGCAATCATCGTGCCATGCCGGCTGGAGTCTACCCGATTCCCCCGCAAGCTCTTGCACAAGATCAAGGGCCGGCCGCTGCTTGCTTGGGTGGCGGAGCGAATCTCCGGCCAAGCGCCGGAGTTTCCGCTCTATTTCGCGGTGGACCATGAACTTTTGCAGGAATGCGTCGTCCAGGCGGGCTTCAAGGCGATTATGACAGACCCGGCGCACCAAAGCGGCACGGACCGGATCGCGGAGGCCAACCGGACCGTCGGGGCCCGCCATGTGATCAATGTTCAGGCGGACGAGCCGCTGGTTTCAGGCGGACAGATCCGCGCGCTGGCCGGATTGCTGAAGGAGGGGGTGCCGATGGCGACCCTGGCGACGGCGTTCAGGACAGCGGCGGATTTCGCGAATCCCAACCAGGTCAAGGTCGTGATGCGGCGGGATGGCCGGGCGTTGTACTTTTCGCGCGCGCTGACGCCCTATCCGCGGGAACGCGGCGCGGCGATCGACGATGCCTGGGTGCAGGCGAACCCATGCTTCAAGCATCTTGGTCTCTATGCCTACCAAGCGGACCTGCTGGAGAAATTTGCGAAACTGCCGCCGGGGCGTTTGGAGCAGATCGAGAAACTCGAGCAATTGCGCGTGCTGGAGAACGGCTATGACATCGCCTGCGGCGTGACCGGGGACCCGACGATCGGTGTGGATACGCCGGAGGACGCGGTGAAATTCGAAGAGTGGCTTCGAAAATAAATCCGAAGGTCCAAATCCGAAATTCGAAAGACTCGGGCAGAAGGATTTCGGACTTCTTGCTGCTAATTTCCCCTTCAGAGCTTCTTGCTGCTCACGGCGGTGACCCACATCACCTCGCACGCGCCGGCGCCGGTGTCCTCGCGGGTAAGGGAGGAGCGCCAGCGGTAGCCGTCGCCGTCGGTTACCTCGACGAGGTAACCGTCCAGGGTGACGAGCTCGTGGCGCTTCACGGCAAGCAGGCGGTCGCGGACGATGTCATCCGCGGGCAGGCAATGCGTGTTGGCGGAGTGGATTTCAATCTTCCGCTGCTCGAGGGGCGGGTCACCCGCATAGCTGAATTCGTACCAGCGGCCGGACTGGCGGATTTTGAGTTCGTTGATCACGGAAGCCACGGACATGGGGCCCCAGCCGAGAGCGAGGTCCACGGGGCCGATTTCGGCGGCGCGGTCGTTGCGGTAGCGTTCGCGGCTGAGTACCACGGCGGTGATGTGATAGCGGGCGAGCGGGGTGACCAGATAGTCGCCGTGCGGGAAGGGTTTCGGCAGAGGGCCGGAAGTCTGCAGCGGTTCCCGCGTGGCGGGCATACCGCGCCAGGTGGCGGCGGGTTCGTGAAAATAAAGCCACCCGGCGGCCACGAGCATGGCGAGCGCGAGGAATTTTTTCACCGGGACCGTTTCAGGGAAAACGCCGGCTGAGGCAAGCGCGGGGGACAAGCCGGACGCACGCGATGGTGCTACGGGCCCAAGTTCCGTCAGATCTTCCCGGCCTTGCGCTGCTCAACCATCCGGTAGAAGTCGACGAAGAGCGGGTCGGCGTCGTTCGGGCCGGGGGCGGCCTCGGGGTGGTATTGCACGCAGAAAACGGGAAGCTGGGTGTGGCGCAGGCCCTCGACGGTCTGGTCGTTGAGGTTGATCTCCGTGACCTTGGCGCCGCGGCTCTCGATCGATTTCGGGTCGGTGGCGAAGCCGTGGTTCTGGGCGGTGATGGAGACCTTGCCGGTCTCGAGGTTTTTCACCGGCTGGTTGCCGCCGCGGTGGCCGAACTTGAGCTTGAAGGTCGTGCCTCCGAGCGCGTGCGTGATCATCTGGTGACCGAGGCAGATGCCGAAGATCGGATAATCGGGCAGCAGGCCGGTGACGGTCCGGTGGATATAAGGCAGCGCGGCGGGGTCGCCGGGGCCGTTGGAGAGGAACACGGCGTCGGGCCGGTGCTCGCGGACCTGCTCATGGGTCGCGGTGGCGGGGAAGACCTGCACCTCGAACCCGTGGTTCACGAGCTTCCGGTAGATGCTGTGCTTCGCGCCGTAGTCGAAGGCGGCGACGCGGAATTTTTTGGCCGGAATACCCGGGGCGTTCATCGTCGTGCCGACGGGAAGATAGGGGGTGTTGTGGTTCGCGGGATCCCCGGCCTGCCAGAGGTAGGGCTCCTTGCAGGTGACATCCTTCACGTAGTCGGCGCCGGCCATGTCGCGCCACGTGCGGGCACGTTGGACAGCCTCGGCGTCACCCAGCGGCAGGGTGCTCAGACAACACTTCATGGCCCCTTCGACCCGGAGTTTCTTGGTCAGGGCGCGGGTGTCGACTTCGCTGATTCCTGGGATGCCATACTGGCGGAGATAATCGCCGAGGGACTGCCGGCTGCGCCAGTTGCTGACCACCGGCGAGAGCTCGCGCACGACGAAACCGGAGCATTTGGGGGTGGCGGCCTCGGTGTCCTCGGCATTGACCCCGTAATTGCCGATCTGGACGGCGGTCATGGTGACAATCTGGCCGAAATAGGAGGGGTCGGTGAGAATCTCCTGGTAGCCGGTCATCGACGTATTGAACACGCATTCGCCGGCGATGGTGGCGTCGGCGCCGAAGGCGAGGCCCCGGAAAATCGAACCATCCTCGAGGGCAAGAATTGCGGGCTTGGGCGTGGACATTAAAGCCTGACGAAAAGGCGTCGGCCCATGCCTGCCAAGGGGAAACGTGGCGGGGGCTTGGAAAATCGGCAGTATTAGGGCTCCCGTCATCCAGCAATCACGGGTTGCAGGGCGAGGGCAGCCCAGCTTACATGGAAATCAGGCCGGAACCAAATTTTATCCCGCCGTTTGACACGACTGGTTAGGCCCCGTACCAGTTTCCCCACAAACAGATGCCCTACATCGAAGACCGCGCCACTTGGTTTGAAGGCCAAGGGCTTTGGCAGCACATCCCCGAGAGCGACTGGCGCAGCTGGACGTGGCAGCTGAAGAACCGCATCACGAGCGTCGCCCAGTTGGAGCAGTACATGACGCTCACGCCCGACGAGAAGGCCGGGTGCTATTTTGCCGATCAGAAGCTGTCGCTGGCGATCACGCCCTATTTTTTCAACCTCATCGACCGCAACAACCCCGACTGCCCGCTACGCAAGCAGGTCATCCCGCGTTCCGGCGAGATGCAACTCTCGGCCGAGGAGCAGCTCGACTCGCTGGGGGAGGACGGGCATTCGCCGGTACCGGGCCTGGTGCACCGCTATCCGGACCGGGTGCTGTTCTTGGTGACGGACCGCTGCGCCTCCTACTGCCGCTATTGCACGCGGAGCCGGCTGGTTTCCAACGCGCAGGACTACAATTTCCACCCCGAATACGAGCAGGCGCTCCGGTACATCGAGTCGCACACCGAAGTGCGCGACGTGCTGCTCTCGGGCGGCGACCCGCTGCTGCTTTCGGACAAGAAGCTCGAGCACCTGCTGGCGCGGCTGCGCGCGATCAAGCACGTCGAGTTCATCCGGATCGGCTCGCGCATCCCGGTGTTCCTCCCGCAGCGCATCACGCCGGAGCTCTGCGAGATCTTCCGGAAATACGGCCCGATCTGGATGAGCATCCATGTGAATCACCCGAAGGAGACGACCCAGGAGCTGAAGGGCGCGTGCGAGCGGCTGTCGTTCGCCGGCGTTCCGCTGGGTAACCAGAGCGTGCTGCTCAAGGGTGTGAACGACGATGCCGAGGTCATGAAGGCTCTGGTGCACCGCCTGCTGCGCATGCGGGTCCGGCCCTATTACCTCTATCAGATGGACCTCATCACTGGCGGCGCGCACTTCAAGGTCGATGTCCGCAAGGGCATCGAGATCATCCAGGCGCTCCGGGGCCACACGACGGGTTATGCGGTGCCGCAGTACGTCATCGATGCTCCGGGCGGCGGCGGCAAGGTGCCGGTCAACCCGGAGTACGTTGAAAAAATCACCGATGACGAGGTGGTGTTCCGCAATTACGAGGGAAAGCGTTTCAGCTATCCGCTCAAAAGCACGCCGGTGCCCGACAAGACGGCAGCGGATGCGCCGGCCGGGGTGCCGAGTGCGATTCTCGACTAGAGCTGCGCGGCAAGCGCTCTTGGTGATAGCAGCCGACGTCACTTCAGCGCTAATCTCGCGGTGAGATCGTGCAGGCGATGGACTCATACGGGCAACCTGGGGTGTTGGTTGCCTTCCAGCTGGCTGCGATGAGAGGCGTGATCAAAAGTATACGGCCTGTCCTCGGATTGCGTGTCATACTTATCCAATCCAAGGTATTATGGAATTTTTAACCAATGATAATCAGTGTTTTAAGACGCTCGAATGCCGGTGCTAAAACCTCGGACTTTTTTTGAGCATTTCCCGGATTGGCCCGTCTATCCCGGTGTAGTCAGAAATTGTTTGTAGTTCTAAAGGTTTGCTTGGTGTTAGGTCACTCGGGCCGCCTCGAAAGGGGCGGCCCTTGTGTTTCCGGGGTGCAAGGCCGGCTGATTTTGACCGCCAAATAATTTTTGAACGTTTCGGCCGCCGGTGCATCTATCCCCGTGTAGTTAACATCGTCCTGGTAAGACGGTGAGTGTTTGTAGTTCTAAAGGTTTGCTTGGTGTTAGGTCATAAAGGCCGCCTCGAAAGAGGCGGCCTTTGTGTTTTGGGGTACCCGGCGTGCCGGATAACTTTCGCTTGCAGTGCGGCGGCCGGCCCGTTTGCTGCGGCTTGCCTGTAGGGGTGCCCTCCGCGGAGGGCTGAGATTGCGGCGCGACCGGCTGCTCGACCCTTCGAACCTGAAACGGATCATGCCGACGAAGGAAACAGCAGGCGCTGCGAGCGCCGTGGGGCGGGCAACGCCGCTTTTGCCGGGAGTCTGTTTCGGGGCGGGCATCCGCCACCACCATGAAACTCCCGACCCGACTCCTGATTGTGACCGCCAGCCTGCTGGCCCTTGCCCGCGCTGAAGCGCAATCCACGCCCGAAGTCACCACGCTCTCGCCCTTTGTCGTCACCGGCGTACCGGTCGATCAATCGGTCAATCCGCTCACCCGCACCAGTGACGCCGTGACGGGCGACACCCGCGGCCCACTCGACACCCCGCGCGGCGTCAGCACTATTACCAGCGGACTTTTCAACGAGCGCCAGATCGATGGCGTGCAGGAACTCCTGCTCTACTCGCCCAGCGCGTACGTCGGTGCCTCCTACGGCAACATCACCACGCCCAATATCCGCGGCGACCTCGCCGAGACCTACCTCAACGGCCAGCGGCTCAGCTATAACGACTACGGCTATTTCCCTTCCTTCAACGGCGTCGAGGCCGTCGATCTCGTACGCGGTCCCGGCTCTGCGGTGTTTGGCGCGGGTTATTTCACGGGTGGCTATGTCAACTATGTGTCCAAGCAGCCGAGCTTCGCGGGGCCGGCGACGACCGTGACCACGCGCTTCGGCACTTGGGCGCCGGGCAATGTCTCCTATCTCAACGGCTCCGTCCAGATCGACACGACCGCGCCCGTCAACGACCGGCTCGCCTGGCGCGTGAGCTACGAGGCGAAGGGCGGGGACACATTTTTCCGCGAGAACGGCGCCAAGGACGACCGGGAGGACCTCTACGGGGCGGTCACGTGGAAACCGTCCCCGGCCACCACGGTGGAATTCACCGGACAGTTTTTCTGGCAGGACACGCCCGAGACCCTCGGTGTGAACCGCGTCAACCAGCAGCTCATCTGGCACGACCTTTATTACACCGGCGCGTCGGCCGACACGTCGCCGTTTCCCGGCCCCGTTCCCGGCACGGCCGTCGTCAAGCTGCCGTGGAACGACATCCTGTTTTCGCGCGGGGATTTTTCCAACGCCGATGTCGCGCGCGCCCAGCTGCTCCTGACCCAGGTGCTCTCGCCCGGGGTCACGCTGGTGAACCGCACGCTCTTCGAGTATGTGAACCGGCGGCGCTACCAGCAGTTCGAGTACGCCGAGTACATCACGCAGCACACGTTCGAGAACCGCACGGAGCTGCATTTCGACTGGAGCGGCTGGGAGCTGCCGCAGAGCGCGGTCGCCGGCGTGACGGTTCGCTACGCCCACACGCTCGGCTTCGAGAACTACTTCAACGAGTACATGTACAATTTCGACGCCACGGATCCCTCGCGCGTCTTCAATGAACCGGAACAGTTTCCCAACTCGTATTATCCCGGCACCACCGGCCCCGGTGGCCAGCCCTTCTTCGGCGCCGCCGACGGCAGTCCCGAGACCGACAACAGCACGCTGTGGAACCCGGCGGTGTTCTGGCAGCAGGACCTCAGGCTTGCGCCCAAGCTGTCGCTCCTCGCGGGCCTGCGCGGCGATCTCTTTCTGGGCGAGGCCCGCGATCCGCTGCCGCCGACGGGCACGACTCCCTGGTCGGATCACGCGGACGTGGCGACGTTTTCGCCCGCCTTGAACCTAATCTACCGCCCGACGCCGCAGACTTCGCTTTACGCCACGTACCAGCGGATCCGCTCGGTCGCGGGCAACCTCGGCGGTGGCGGACTCACGCTTTACGACCAGGGCAACGGGACCGGCGCGCTGAACAAGGGCGATTTCCGCAACCGCAGCGATCTCGCCGAAATCGGGGCGAAGTACGCGCTGCTGGATAACAGGCTTTATACGGCGGCCACGCTCTTCGACCAGCGGCGCACCGAGATCGAACTCGGCGGCACGCACAACGACATCGAGGTCCGCGGCCTCGAGCTGGAGGCGGTTTACCAGCCGACCGACCGCCTGAGCGCGACCTTCAACACCACGTTCCAAGAAGGCCATTACGTGAACTCGGCGCCCTTCCAGATGGGCGGGCGGGATATCTATGCCGGTTATGCCCTTGGTGCCGGACCGGGCGGCCTCGGCACGGGTACAGCCGGCTACGACCCGTATGCGAACCAGGTGCCGGTGGGCGACTGGGCGCTCGTTGGGTTCTCTCGCGTCATGGTCAACGGCAGCGTGCGTTACCGCCTGGAAAACGGATTTGGCGCCGGACTCAACGCCCGCTGGCAGAGCTGGCAGCGCGGGAATCTCGACGACCAGTGGCATATCCCCGCGCAGTACACGCTGAATGCGTCGCTTTTCTACGAGGCGAAACGCTGGTCCGTGAATCTTGATTTCCTCAACGTCACGGACCGACACAACTGGATCCACAACGGCGACGCCTACACCGCGAGCGAACTCATTTTCCCGGAGCTGCCGTTCCGGATCGAAGGCTATGTGAAGCTTAAGTTCTGAGGTTTCACCCCGAAGGGCACGAAGCTCACGAAGGTAAGAAAGTCCGGGCTTTGCGCCCTTGGCGTTCTTCGCGTCGAAAACAGGCTTGAGCAGTAAAGAGCCTTCAAGAGGTTGCGGCTTGGTCTTCGTGAACTTCGTGGTGAAAATCCGACCCTTGCCCACCTCGGCCTTCGCTTGCGCGCGACGGCGGCCGTCGTTCAACTCAGGGGATGATTGGGCTACTTGAAGGCAGAGGCACGCCGGCCAAAAAGCCACCCGAACGGGTGTTTTCGTTGCGGCTCACCGTGACCGGATGCCAGCCGCGCATCTGGCGCCGGCTGGTCGTGCGCGAGTCGATGTGGCTTTCCCGCCTGCATGACAGCATCCAGGTGGCGTTCGACTGGTTCGACTACCAGACCCATGTCTTCACCCTGGACGACCTGCGGTTTGGCAACCCCTTGCGGCGCGACGACCTCACGATCGAGGACGACCGGGATGTGAGTCTGACCGACCTCGACCTCGAGCACCGGACGCATTTCACCTACGGCTATAACTTTGGCGAAGCCTGGCAGGTCGAGATCAGAGTCGAGAAAGTCATCGTGGTCGAAAAGGGAGCCGTTTATCCCTTGTGCCTGGCCGGCGAACGCGCCGGGCCGCCGGAGGACTGCGGCGGCTTGGAGGCATTCCATGACATGCTGGCCTGCATCAAGGAGCCCCAGACCGACTTGGGACGTGAATGGATCGAATGGCTGGGCCCCGATTATAACCCGGCCACCTGCGATTTGGTGAAGATCAACAAGGCGCTTAAAAAATTGGCCAAATGATTGCTAGCCAATTGCAAAAGAGGTCGGCGCGGAAATGTGACCGAACAAGTTCTTGACGGTCGGGACCCGGTGCACAGGTTGCGCCCGTTCTTTGGCACCTTCTTGGTCAGGCAGGAGTCGTCGCCGCAGGTTGCGGCGAAGCCTCCATCTGACCATGAAAAACAGGACTAGACAGCTCCGTGGCATTAGTCCGGGGATATCCTCGGGTTTGGCGTTCGTGAGCTGGGATGCTGGTGAAGACCCCTACCAGCGAGCGAGCGACTATTTCCCCGATGAGGATAAGCCGGTCGTAAAACGCCAGGGCCTGCAACGCAACTGGACGCAGGCGATCAAGCACCTGCCCAAGGTGTGGAACCGTCTCGTCCGCCAA
The DNA here is from genome assembly GCA_903881475.1 of uncultured Opitutia bacterium. GTDB lineage: Bacteria > Verrucomicrobiota > Verrucomicrobiia > Opitutales > Opitutaceae > Opi-474. The sequence continues at coordinate 90,015 of CAIRTK010000066.1, forward strand.
CCACTGTGGCGCCAGGCTGCCAAGCCCGTCGTCTCAGTTTAACCAGTAAATAACGCCGGGGTAGGGGAACGGTCCTCTGCTCCGGCTCTTTTTTTGGCTCAGGCCTTGCCCGCGAATTACACGTACCGGCGCGAATTAAAATCCGCGAACCAGTTGGCCTCCGGCAGCTGCGACAAATCGGTCATCCTGTGCAGCGTACCGCTGCGGCGGTTCCTGACCCAGATCAAGTTCTACACCGGCCAGCCGCAAGGCTACGAACAGGAAGTCCGCCGGCTGCGCTTTTCACCCGATGGCAACTTGCTGACCGCCATCCTGGGCGACGGAACCCTGCGTTTTTTGCGCGCGGCACCGCTCTCTGTGACCGATAGCCCGGACCGGCGCTTCTAGCCGGAATGGCTTTCCAGTGGGCGAAGGTTGCACCTTGCGCCGGCACGATCCGGAGCCGCGCGCGGTAGCACGGTCAAACGGAGTGCCCGAGGATTTTTTGCTGCAGGTGAGTGACGCGCTGCTTCGACTCGCTGTTGCGCACCGCCATCGCGTAGGCGGCGGGTTCGCCGACGATCACGACTTTTTTCCGCCCGCGCGTGATCGCGGTGTAGAGCAGGTTGCGCTGCAGCATCATGAAATGACCCTTCAGCAGCGGAAGGATCACGACGGGATACTCGCTGCCCTGGGACTTGTGGATGCTGATGGCGTAGGCGAGCGCGAGGTCGCCGAATTCGCCGCGATCAAACGTGTGGCGCTCGCCGTCGAATTCCGCATCGAGCGTGCCGGCGACGCCATCGATCGACTTCACGGTGCCGATGTCGCCGTTGAAGAGATTTTTGTCATAGTTGTTGCGCAGCTGGATGACTTTGTCGCCGGGGCGGTATTCCGCAGCCGGTCCGCGCAGGCCGCGGGCATGCGGATTGAGCGCGCTCTGCAGCGTGGTGTTGAGGTTGGCGACGCCCGCTACGCCCTTGTGCATCGGCGCGAGCACCTGCACGTCGGCGACGGGATCGAGCCATTTCCAGAGCTGCGGCACGAACTCGGTGCAGAGCGCGGTGACCTTGCGGAGACAATCCTCGGCGTCGGTGGCGACCACAAACGTGAGGTCGCTCCACGCCTGGAGGCCGGTGAGTTCGGTCACGGCAGGTGGCAGGGAGGCGTCGCCGGAGTTGATGGCGTGGGCGGTGGTGACGATGCCGCTCTGTTCCTTCTGGCGGTAGATGACGGAGAGCCGCGTGACGGCCACCCGCTCGGTGGCGATCAGGTCCTTGAGCACGTTGCCGGCGCCGACGCTGGGCAGCTGGTCGGTATCGCCGACGAGGAGCAGGTGCGCCTTCGCCGGCACGGCCTGCAGGAGTGCGGAGGCCAGCCGGGCGTCGAGCATGGAGGCCTCGTCCACGATGAGAAAATCCGTCGCGAGTGGATGGGACTCGTTGCTGGTGAAACCGCCGCCGGCGGGATCGTACTTGAGCAGCCGGTGAATCGTGGAGGCGAAGCCGCCGGTCGTCTCGGCCAGGCGCTGGGCGGCGCGGCCGGTGGGCGCGGCGAGGTGGACGCGGACCTTCTTGGCCTTCAGGATCTCGACGAGCGCGCGGAGGATCGTGGTTTTTCCTGTTCCAGGCCCGCCGGTGAGGATGGTGAACTTGTGGGTAAGCGCGTGGCGGACGGCGGTGCGCTGCAGCTCGTGGAAGGCGAAGCCGGCCTTGTCCTCGGCCCACTTCACGGCGGCGTCGGCCTTGATCGGCGGGAGCCCGCTCGCGACCCGGTTGAGCCGGACGACGACGTCGGCGATCTTCTGCTCGGCGCGATCGTTGTGTGGGAGCTGGATGAGGGCGGAGCCGGGCAGGGGCGCAGCAACACCGGCGAGCGGGTGCCGGATGAGGGCCTTCGACTCGACGAGAGCCTGGATGCGGGCCTCGACCAGTTTTGAGTCGGTCTCGAGTTGGTTCGACGAGTAGTCGACGAGGTCGGCCTCGCGGAAGGCGGTGTGGCCCTCCTCCTGGAGCGTCTCCAGCGCGAAGATCAGGCCGGCGTCGAGCCGGGGCGGGGCGTCGTTGGCGAAGCCGAGGTTGATGGCGATGCGGTCGGCGGTCTTGAACCCGATGCCGTCGATTTCACGGGCGACGCGATACGGCTCGTTCATCAGCACCTGCTTCGCCCCGGGGCCGAAGTGGTTGACGAGTTTCACGCACTGCGCGGGCGTGACGCCGTAGGTCTGGAGGAAGATGTAGAGTTCGCGCTCGGTGCGCTTCTCGTCCCACGCCTGCTTGATCGAGGTGGCGCGCTTTTTCCCGATGCCCTCGACGTCGCGCAGCCGGCCGGACTCCTCGCTGAGCACGCGGAACGTGTCGGTGCCGAAGGCGTCGACGATCTTGTTGGCGTAAACCTTGCCGATGCCCGGGACGAGGCCGCTGCCGAGGTACTTGCGGATGCCGTAGACGGAGGAGGGGAGCTCGGACTTGAAGGCCGCGACCTTGAACTGCGCGCCGTGCTGGGCGTGCCGGGTCCATTCGCCGTCGAGGTGGAGTGTCTCGCCGCACTCCACACCGGGCAGGGCGCCGACGATGGTGACCTTGGCTTCGGCGTCCTTGGGGTTGGCGGCGTCGGGCCGGAACTCCGCGATAGTGTAATGGTTCTCCTCGTTAAAAAAAATGATGCGTTCGAGGACGCCGGTCAGGGAAGTGGAGGCGGGAGAAGCCACGGGTGTCCGGACAAAAACACAGATGCGCGGCGAGGCAACTGTGTCGAGGGCCTGCCTTGGTCGAGGGTAGGGCGAATCCTCCCGCCTTCGCCATAGCGGACAAGCGGGATGAGCCGCCGTAGCGCAGGCATCCTGCCTGCATCAGTTTCAGAGAAGGCAGGATGCCTGCGCTACGGGTCAGAGACGCCGCTCGGCAACGCCATGGCTGGCCTTGCGGCCAGCGGTCCGCGGGTCATAGTTGGGCGCATGGCCATGGCGTCGAACATCGCGGTGGGGCTGGTCGCCCTGCTGCACGTCTACTTCATGGTGTTGGAGATGTTCTTGTGGACGAAGCCCTATGGCCGGCGGGTGTTCGGGCTGACGCCGGAGCGGGCGTCGGTCACCCGGTCGCTCGCGGCGAACCAGGGCCTGTACAACGGATTTCTCGCGGCCGGGCTGGGCTGGGGACTCATGGCCGGGGCGGACGGTCATGCGCCCAAGGTGTTTTTCCTCTCCTGCGTGATCCTTGCCGGCATCTTTGGCGCGGCGACGGCGAGCCGGAAGATCCTCTGGGTGCAGGCGGTGCCGGGCGCGATCGCGCTCGGGCTGGTGTGCGCGGGGTAGGCGGGTTATCCTGCCAGCATCAGATTCGGAGCAGGCAGGATGCCTGCGCTACGGCGGGATCAGCGATCCCGCCGGGCGATTTCGTCAACGCGGGCGTTCTCCGCGGTCAGGTCCTTGATCAAGGTGCGGATCTCTCCGCCAGCCTTGATGCCGATGTAGAACACAAGGAAGCCGTACCACGCGATGGAACCGAAGAGCAGCACGGTCCAGAAGATGACGAGGGGATCCTTCATGGGTCAGGCGGAGTTGCCGGCCGGGACCTTGGCCGGGGCGGAGGTGACGAGCGAGCCGACGATCATGCCGAGAAACGCCAGCGCGAAGGAGGAGGCGCCGGCCACCTCGGGCGCGATCTGGTGATTCTTGGCGACCACGGCATTGACGACGAGGAAGGTCAGCGGGCCGATGGCGCCGAGGATGAGCGCGGTGTAGGCGCCGGTGGTGTTGGCGCGCGGCCAGTAAAGCCCGGCGACGAGGAGGGCGAAGACGCTCGCGAGGTAGATGTTGCCCGTGACCGCGAGGTAATCCCAGGCATTGCCCGGCATCTGGTACCACAGGCCGTAGAAGAGCAGGAAGGCCGCGATGGCGAAGAGGATGCTGCGGGTGAGGAACAGCTGGCCCTTTGACGGGAGCGGCCGCTTCAGGCAGGGCGTGATGATGTCGTTGTAGATCACGGTGGCCCACGTGAGCATGTAGCCGCTGACCGTGGACATCTCCGCCGCGATCATGGCCGCGATGATCAGGCCGAGGAAGCCGGCGGGCAGCACGACGCCCAGGTACCGAGGCATGGCCGTCGAGGAATCGAGCCCGGAGGGAAGCCCGCCGTGCTGGGTGAAATAAACGAAGGCCGCCGCGCCCCAGAGGCCCGGCAGGAGGAACCGGCCGACGAAATAAAACGACACGCGGCGGTACATCTGGCGGGCGGTGCCGGCGTCCTTCGTCGCGAGCACGCGGCTGATGGTCGTCTGCCACGTCGTGACCACGGCGAGCTGGAACACGAACTGCCAGGCGAGGTAGCCCCAGCCGAAGTTGGAGGGGTCCGCGGGATTGAACGGATGGGCGGCGGACTTGGCGCCGGCGGCGTGGCTAGCCGTCCACGCGGCATTCAGTCCGTCGATCAGGTGGCCCCAGCCGATGTGCAGGATCACCAGCACCGAGGTGACCACGATGCCCACCCCGACCACGAGGAACTGGAGGTAGTCCGTGATGAGCACGGACAGCATGCCGCCGAACACCGTGTAGAGCAGCACGAGGCCGAGCAGGATGGTCATCACGCTCTCGAGCCAGCTGCCCGGCATGCCGGTGACATGGACGAGGAAGTCGCCGCCGAGCCGCAGGAAGATGCCCATGTTGAGCAGGCCGCCCAGCGCGACGAACACACCGGCCAGCCAGCGCACGCGCGTGCTGAAGCGCTTCTCAAAGAGCTCGGGGATGGTCATGACGCCGGCATTGCGCAGCGGCTCGATGACGAAGCCCGTTGATCCGACGAAGAGGAAGGCGATGGCCATGATCACGCCGATGATCGCGCCGGCGAAGCCCTTCTCGTAGCCGAGCTGCGCCGTGTACATGACGGTCACGAGCCCGAGTTCCGTGGCGGCGAGTGACGCGATGCCGAGGTTCACATGCACCTCGCGGCCGGCGACGGTGAAGTCGTCCACGCTGCGCACAAAGCGCCGCATCCACAAACCCGCCGAGAGGCAGCCGACGATGTAAACTCCGATGATGATCCAGTCGATCAGGGCAAGCGTCATGGAAATTGGTTGGCCTGCGGGCGACGAAATGAAAGTGGCCGGCCCCGCCACTTTGGGGCAAGGTCCGGTGGAGTGAAGCGGATTCTGCCGGCGCACGCCGGAAAGCCGTGCGGCTGGGATTAGGTGGAACGCATTGCCCTCAACGCGTTGGGCAGCGCTGCCGGGTTTTGCCGTGGACGGAGCCCAGCAATGCGTTGGGGGCAACGCGTTCCACCCTGGAGGCAGGTTGCGGCCCGTGCGGCCTCAGGCCCCGGCGTTGCGCTCGGTGGTGGGCGGGCGGCCGTGGGCCTTGCGGTAGTCGCGGGAAAATTCGTGGACCCGCGCATAACCGACGCGCTGGGAAATTTCCGTCATGTTGAGGTCGGAATGCTGTACCAGGCCCCGGGCGAGGCTCAGGCGGATCTGCTTCAGGCGCTTCATGGGCGCCACGCCGACGGCCTCGCGGCAGGCGCGGGCGATGGTGTTGGGGCTGCGGCCGAACCGGGCGCAGAGTTCGCCCAATGACCGGGTCTGCTCGATGTGCCGGCGCGCCCACGCCTCGATTTCCCACCAGAGCTTGCCCGCGGGCGTGGCCGCCGGCCCGCCGGCGGGGGCGGCGCCCGTTCCGGCGATCAGGGCCAGCAGGTGGGACTGGCAGAGGCAGTCCCGCTCCCACGACGGGGGCGATTGCCAGGCCTTGAGCAACTGGGCGAACAGGGGGACGAGGGCCTTCCGCCCGGGCTGGAGCCGTTGTCCAAAGTCGGGCGGATTGAGGGCGGGCGCCGAGAAGTTCACCGCGTAGTATACCCACGGGGCCCGGAGCACGCGGCCCTCCACCCATTCGTCCTCATGGTACCAGACGACGGTCCCGGGCGTGAGCCGCTGCCGGAGGCCGTTGCACGTCTGCCCGACCTCGCCCGACACGACGAGATGGATCAGGTGCCCGGGCAGCGAGGTCGCGGTGAAGGCCAGCCCGGGGTCAGTGCGCTCGAACCGCTCGACCAGCCGGATGCTTTCGAGGGGGAACGGACCGATCGCGGCGGGACTGGGCATGGCGATATTTGCTAAACAATGGCCGGCCGCTGCTAAAGACCAAACTCCCGGCATCTGCTAGGGTAGGGCCCGAGCACCCATGAAAAACAATGTTTCCTCCGGCCTGGCGGCCAAGTTTGAGCGCGATGGATTTGTCATCATCCCCGACCTGATCAGCGCCGAGGAATGCGACACGCTGAAAACGGAGGCCCGCCGGGTGCTCGACACCTTCAACCAGCCCGGCGCCTCGGTGCACCTGCACATGGCGGCAACGAGCCCGGTGTTCCGCGCGCTGGCCGAGGATCCCCGCGTGGTCGGCGCCCTGCGCGAGGTCATGCCCCACGGCGTGATGTTCCTCAGCGACAAGATCGTCTACAAGTCGCCCGACAAGACCTTCCCGACGCCGTGGCACATCGACTGTTTCTACTGGCGCAACACGCGGCCGAAGCTCTCGGTCTGGATCCCGCTCGATGACGCCGCGGCCGAGAACGGCACGCTCACCGTGGTGCCCGGCAGCCATCGCAAGGACTGGAAGATGGTGAAGATGGGCCTGCCCAGCGGCGACTTTGTGAACGAGATCTCCGACGCCGACTGGCGCGACGGCGACATCGTCACGTGCAACATCAAGCGCGGCACGGGCATTATCTTTTCCGACCGGCTGGTGCATGGCTCGACGTCCAACACCGCCGGCAAGGACCGCTACGCGATCATCAGCACGTACCACGCGCCCGCGCCCGACGAGCCGTTCGATCTGGATTTTCCAGTACGGAAGGTGCTGGTGCCGGCGTCTTGACGATGGATGTAGGGCGGGATCGCTGATCCCGCCTTTGTGTTTTCCGATGTGGGACGGGTGCCCTCACCCCGTCATTTGACGGATGCGGGGTGAGGGCACCCCGCCTACATTGGACCCAAGCCAAGGCGGGGTCAGCGACCCCGCCCTACAACAGACTGCTCCGCCTCAGGCGGGCGTACCCACCGAGGCCTCGTAGCGCAGGATCGCGTCGTCGGGCGCCTGGCGGATGGGCTCGGGCTTGCCGTGGCCCTTGCCCCCGTAGGGCAGGTTCGACAGCGCGTTGTAGCAGCAGATGTAGGCGCGGCGCGGCTTCTCGGACAGGTTCGGCTCCGAGGAGTGAAACGTGTTGCAGTGAAAGAAGAGCACGCTGCCCGGAGGGGCCTCGCAGTACTGCACGGGCAGGCGTTCCAGCACCGTCGCCAGGCGCTCGGGATCGGCGCCGGTTTGCGAGGCGACGCGGCCGTGGTCGCAGCGGCCCAGCAGGTGCGAACCGGCGACCACCTTGAGGCAGCCATTCTCCCGCGTCGATGGGTCGAGGGCCACCATGCAGGAAATCATGTTCGGGTAGAGGCAGCCGTCGTTGTACCAGTAGCCGTAATCCTGGTGCCATTCCCAGGCGGCGCCGGCCCGCGGCTGCTTTACGCTCAACTTGCTGTGCCAGTGATAAATTTCCTCGCGCAGGAGCAGCTGGGCCGCGCCCACGATGCGCGGGCTCGCTGTCACCGCGCCGAAAACATCATCGGCAATGTCCGTCCAGGCGGCGAGCTTGCTCATCCGGCCGCCGGCGTCGGTCACGTTGTGCACCGTGCCGCCGCGGCGTTCACGGCCGGCCTGGGCCAGGAGGATTTCCACTTCCTCGGGGGTGAAGACATTGGGGACGAGCACAAAGCCATCGCGGTCGTAGGCCCGGATATGTTCGACGGTCAGCATGGGGTAAACGGATTGGGGTTGCGGAAGAAAGCGGCAGCGGACGCCGTCACCCTTCTTCCTGCGGAGGCGGTGAGGCAAGCCGGAAGAATGCCGGGGCCTGCGAATCCCGCGAATCGGTCCGAATCCGAGCACCGGAAACTGCCTTCGACTCGGAAAAATGGATCAGAATTCGCGAAGATTCGCGTAATTCGCGGGGCACGATTGAATGGTTCGGCCTTAGGTTGATGCGGCCGCATCGCCCATCTGCTCGAGCGTCCGGCCCCGCGTCTCTGCGACGAAGCGGCGGACGAACCACACCGAGATGAGGGAGAAGCCCGCGTAGACGGCGAAGGCGCCGCCGAGGCTCACCGCCTCGACCAGGCCCGGGAAGCTGAAGGTCACGGCAAAGTTGGCCACCCACATCACCGCGGCAGCCACGGCCAGTGCCGCGCCGCGCATCCGGTTCGGAAACATCTCGCCGAGCAGCACCCACGTGACCGGCCCCCAGGTGGCGCCGAAGCAAAAAATATAGAGATGTTCGGCCGTCAGCGCAGTGATCATCTGCAGCCGCGAGGGTGCCAGCGTCCCGTCGGCCTGCCGGTCGCTCAGCAGGAATACCACCATGAGCACGGCCAGCATCAGGGTCATGACGACTCCCCCGGCCAGGAGCAGCGGCCGGCGCCCCACGCGGTCCACAAGCGCCATTGAAACCAGCGTCGCCACGATCAGGTTGGCGCCGAGCGTCACGTTGATCAGGAGCGCGTTTTGCTCGGTGAAACCGGCCTTGTGCCACAGCACCTCGCCGAAATACATCACGGCGTTGATGCCCGAGGCCTGGCAGAAGAACGCCAGCCCGCAGCCGACGGCCACGATGGGCAGCAGCCGGAGCGTGCCCGGCGCGAACACATCGGCCAGCCGCGCCTTCCGTTCCTGGCTGACCGAGGCCCGAATCTCGGCCACCAGGGCATCGGGGTCTTCCCGCCCGCCCCACAGGCGTGTCATCACGAGCCGAGCCTCCGTCTCCCGGCCGCGGATCACCAGATAGCGGGGCGACTCCGGCAGGAACAGCGTCGCGAGCAGGTAGCCGGCGCTCGGGAGCAACTGCACCCAGAACATCCAGCGCCAAGCCGGTTCGTGCAGCAGCCACCGGTGGTCGGCGCCCCCGGCAGCGCGCGCGATCAGGTAATTGCTGAGAAACGCGCATTGCAGCCCCACGACGATGGCCAGCTGCTGCAGCGTGGTCAGCCGGCCGCGCAGCGCCGCCGGCGAAATCTCGGCGATGTAGGCGGGCGCGACGACGCAGGCCGCGCCGACCCCGAGGCCGCCGATCAGCCGGAACAGGATGAAGGTGGTGGCCGTGGCCGCGCCGCCGGCGCCCCACGCGCTCACGCCGAACAGCACGGCCGTGACCATCATCACGCGTTTCCGCCCGAAGTGGTCGGAGCACTGGCCCGCGACAAAGGCCCCCACCGCCGAACCGAGCAGCACCACGGCGACGGCGAAGCCGGTGGCGCCGGCCGACGTGCCGAACGCCGCGGCGAGCGCGAGGACGGTGCCGTTGATCACCGAGGCATCGAAGCCGAAGAGAAATCCGGCGAGGGTGGAGGCGACGCAGAGGAACAGCAGGTAGCCGAGCGGCTTGGACGGGGTGGGTGCGGTCATGGGGTCGAAAGCAAAGAAACAGAATCCTCCGGACGGGCCGGAGGGAATGGGGTAGCTTCAAGTGGCAGCCGGAACGCGGGGGCACAATGTCTAACTGAGGGGGCCTGATATCCGTGTTGCAGGGCCGGATCGCCGACCACGCCCTGGCTTGGTGTATGATGTAGGCGGGGTGCCCTCACCCCGCGTTGGCCCATCGACGGGTGAGCGCACCCGTCCTACATCGGATTGTCGGAAAGGCGGGTGCAGCGACCCGCCCTAAAAATCCACTCAGCCCAGCCTGGCCCCGAGCGCGGTCAGATTGGCGAAGACCTCATCCGCCCCCGCGGCGCGCAAGGCGGCCTCATCATGCGTGCCGGTCGTGACGCACCAGCAGGGGAAGCCGGCATTCTTCGCCGTCGCGACGTCGAAGGGCGAGTCGCCGACGAGCAGCGTGGTCGCGGCATCGGCGCCGAGCTGAGCCAGGACATGAGCGGTAAATTCGCGCTGCGGCTTCAGCCAGGGTGTGTCCCCGGCGCCGAAGACGCCCTCGACCGAGGGGGTCATCCCGAGATGCGCGCAGATCTGCCGGGCATTTCCGGCGCGCTTGTTGGTGAAGACCGCGAGTTTCACGCCCCGGGCGTGCAGCGAACGCAGCAGGTCGGCGGCTCCCGGCAGCAGTCGGACATCCTCCAGGAGGATGGTCTCGGTGTAGGCGTTATGAATCGCAATGGCCCGGGGAATGAGTTCCGGGGGCAAAAAATGGGCCATGGCGTTCACGATCCCGCCGCCCACCGCCCGGCGCACCTCGGCCATGGTCGGGGCCGGCCGGCCCAGCTGCGGCAGCGTATGCACGTAGCTGCGATGAATCGTGGTGAAGGCGTCCACCAGCGTGCCGTCGAGGTCGAACAGGATGGTGCGGAAGGCGGGCATAAAGGGCGGAGAATTGGTTTGGCGGCGGGCGGTGTCACGAGTGAAGTGGGAGGCATGTCCGCGGATCCGGCACCCTTCCATGCGCTTGTCTCGGCCCAGGCCGAGGGCGACGAGCTGGAGGTGTCGCTGGCCGGCACGTGGCAGATCACCGAGTCGCGCCCGTCCTGGGCCGGATTCCTCGGCACGCGGAATCCGGCCCGGGTGCGGCTGCGGGTCGATGCGGTCGAGAAGTGGGACAGCTCCCTGCTGCTCTTCCTGTTTGCGGCCCAGCAATGGTGCCGCGTCACCGGCGCGTACTGCGACACGGACGCCCTGCCCGAAAAAATCCGCACGCTGCTGGTCCAACTCGCGGCCTCGCATGAGACGAGCGTGCCGTTCGACCGCTCGGAAAACTTCCTGGTCACCGTCGGGACGGCCACGCAGGACCTGCTGGTGAAGGTGCGCAGCATCTTCACCTTCGTGGGCGAATGCGTGCTGAGCGCCGGCCGGCTCGTGCGCAACCCCCGGAAATTCCGCTGGGGCGACTGCCTCTTCGAGATGCAGCAGTGCGGGGCGATGGCGCTGCCGATCGTGAGCCTGATCAGCTTCCTGGTGGGCGTGACGCTGGCCTACACCGGCGCGCTGGTCCTGCGGCAGTACGGCGGTGACATCTATGTGGCGGACCTCATCGGGCTCGCGATGGTGCGAGAGATGGGCGCGCTGATGACGGGCGTCGTCCTGGCCGGCCGGACCGGCGCGGCGTTTGCCGCGACCCTGGGCAACATGAAGGCGAACGAGGAAATCGACGCGCTCGAGTCTCTGGGCATACCGGCGGTGAACTTTCTCGTGCTGCCGCGGCTGCTCGCGCTGGGCGTGATGCTGCCGCTGCTCGCGCTCTACTCCAACGCGCTCGGCATCCTCGGCGGCATGGCGGTGTCCCGCGGCCTCCTGGGGATCTCGCCCAGCGCCTACTGGGTCGAGACGCTCAGCATCGTGAGCCTCACCGATGTCACGGTGGGCGTGATCAAGGCCGTGGCCTTCGGCCTGATCGTCGGGGTCTCGGGCTGCCTGCGCGGACTGCAGGCGGAACGCAGCGCGGCGGGCGTGGGCCAGGCCGCGACCTCGGCGGTGGTGACCGCGATCCTCTTCATCATCGTCGCCGACGCGATCTTCGCGGTGGTGTTCAACATCGTCGGCCTCTGATTCCATGACCGCCGCCCTGCCCAGTCCCGAGGTCATTCCCGCGATCGACGTCGCCGGCCTGACCTGCGGTTACGACGGTAAAGTGGTGCTGAAGAACCTGACGTTCTCCGTCCGGCCCGGGGAGATTTTCTTCATCATCGGCGGATCCGGCTGCGGCAAGAGCACGCTCCTGCGCAACCTCATCGGCATCCAGACCCCGATGGCGGGCATGGTGAAATTTTTCGGCCGGAGCTTCGCTGACAACGACCCGGCGGCGCGGCGCGCCCTGCTCAAGACTTTCGGCGTGCTCTACCAGGGCGGGGCGCTGTGGAGCTCGCTCACGCTGCGCCAGAACGTGTCCCTGCCGCTCGAGGAGTACACCGCGCTGTCCCGGCGCGAGATCGAGGAGATCGCCGCGCTCAAGCTCTCGCAGGTCGGCCTCACGGGCTTCGAGGACTACTATCCCGCGGAGATCAGTGGCGGCATGAAAAAGCGGGCCGGGCTGGCGCGGGCCCTCGCCCTCGACCCGGCGATCGTGTTCCTCGACGAGCCCTCGGCCGGGCTCGACCCCATCACCTCGCGCCGGCTCGACGAGCTGGTGCTCCAGATCCGGGAGATGTTCGGCACCACGATCGCGGTGGTGTCCCACGAGCTGGCCTCGATCTTCAGCATCGCCGACCGGGTCATCATGCTCGACGCCGGGGAGAAGGGCATCATCGCGGAAGGGCCGCCCCGCGATCTCGCGGCCGGGAGCCGGGACCCGCGCGTCACCGAATTTTTGCACCGCGGCGACTTGCCGGCGCAATAGGCTTCCCCCGCAATTCCCCAACCGTTATCCCTCTGCCCACGTGAAAACCAAGTTCAGTCCCGCGGTGATCGGCGCCTTCGTGCTCGGGGCCTTTGCGCTCATCATCATCGCCCTGCTGGCGTTCGGCGGCGTGAACTTCTTCTCCAAGCCGCAGCGGTTCGTCGTCTACTTCGAGGAGTCGATCCACGGCCTGGACCTCGGCTCCCCGGTGAAGCTGAACGGCGTGCGCGTGGGCCGCGTGGTCGACCTCAACATCCGCTATGACGCGGCCACCAACAAGTCGGTCGTCGCCGTCGTCTGCGAGTTCAGCAAGAACATGCTCACCGACGCCAAGGGGAACATCATCGATGTCTCCAGCCGCAACGAGCTGCAGAACCTCATCGACCACGGCCTGCGCGCCCAGCTCGGCTTCCTCGGCTTCGCCACCGGCCTGCTGTTCGTGGAGCTCGATTTCCGCGACCCCAAGGACTACCCCGCGGACGACCAGCGGACCGAGATCAAGTACGCGGTGGTGCCGGCCGTGAAATCGGCGATCTCCGAGGTGCAGGCCAGCGCCATTGATATCATGGCCAATCTCCAGAAGGTCGATTTTGCCGGGCTTTCGGTCGAGCTGAAGTCCCTGCTGGTTGCCACGCACAAGCAGATCGACGGCCTGGATCTCCCGGGCATGGCGGCGCAATGGAAAAAGACCGGCGTGGCGGTCGGGCAGGCCGCGAGCGCGCCCGAGATCAAGCAGACCTTTGCCAACCTCAATGCGGCCGTGATGGACCTGCGCACCGTGCTCGCCAAGCTGGACACGCAGGTGATGCCGGCCGGCAAGGAGCTGACGGCCACGCTGGCCTAGGCCAAGGCCACGCTCGAGTCCTTCAACTCCGCGGCCAACGACACGCGGCGGTTCATCGCGGCGCAGGGCGGGCTGGGCGACGAGGTCGCGCACACCCTCGCCCAGCTGGGCGAGGCCGCCGACTCCGTGCAGCGCCTGGCGGACTACCTGGAGCGCAACCCGAACGCGCTCATCGCCGGCAAGAAGCGGCCCTGATTCCTTTCCGCCCGAAGCCCACGCCACGACGATGAAGACATCCCTCGCCCAGGTCCTGACGGTTTTAACCGGTGTATGCCTGACGGCCTTCGCCGGCCTGGCCGCGGGTTGCTCGCTGCCGGCAGCCCAGGCGGACGCGACCCGCTATTATGTGCTCACCACGGCGGCCACACCGCCGCCGGCCGCTCCAGTCGGCCCGCACTGGCGCGTCGCGCTCCGGCCGGTGGATGTGCCGAGTTACCTCCGCGGCAAGGCGATGGAGGTGCGGGTCGCGGGCAACGAGATCCAGTACGCCGAGGACGCCCGCTGGGCGGAGTCGCTGGAGTCCGGCATCGGCCGGGTCCTGCACGAGAGCCTCGAGGGCCGCGGGGAGATCGCCCACGTGGTGACGTCGGCGGGCGAGGATCACGACTTTGACATTTCAGTGCGGGTACTGCGCTGCGAGGGTGACCGCACCACCGGAGTCGCGCGGTTCACGGCCGTGGTGGAAATCTACGCCGCGGGCCCCGGCGCAGCGCGGCGGGCGCGCGACACGTTCACGCTGGAGGTTTCCGGCTGGGACAAGCAGGACTACGGGCAGCTCGCGCAGAAGCTGAGCGAGGCCGTGGACGGACTCGGCGACCGCATCGTCACGCTGATTGCGACGCCGGAGAAGAACTAGGGATAAACGCCAAGACGCGAAGGCGCAAAGTTCCGAGCCCCTCGACTTGGGGTCGGCGCGTCCAGAAACCTGGCGTGATCTTTGCCCCTTCGCGTCTTGGCGTTTATTCCGGGTTCCCTCACGCGCTTACTTCAGCGCGGCGGCGATGCGGGCGAGGGCGGTCTCGACGTTGGCGCGGGAGTTGAACGCGCTGATGCGCACATGGCCCTCGCCGCACTTGCCGAAGCCGGCGCCCGGCGTACAGACGACCTGGGCCTGGTTCAGCAGCATGTCGAAGAACTCCCACGAGTCGCGGCCGGTGTTGACCCAGATGTACGGGGCGTTGTCGCCGCCGACGCACTTCAGACCGAGCTGGGTCACGGCTTCGCGGATGAGCTTCGCGTTGCCGAGGTAAAAATCGGTGAGCGCCTTCGTCTGGGCCTTGCCCGCATCGGTGTAGATCGCGGCGGCGGCCTTCTGGATGGGATAGGAGACGCCATTGAACTTGGTCGAATGGCGGCGGTTCCAGAGCGCGTGCACGGAGTGCTCCTGGCCCGCGGCGTCATAGGCCTTCAGCGTCTTCGGGACCACGATGTAGGCGCAGCGCGTGCCGGTGAAGCCGGCGATCTTGGAATAGCTGCGGAACTCGATGGCGACGTCCCGCGCACCCTCGATCTCATAGATGCTGTGCGGGATCGCCGGGTCGCGGATGTAGGACTCGTAGGCGGCGTCGAAGAGGATGATCGCCTTGTTCCGCTTCGCGTAGGCCACCCACGCGGTGAGCTGGGCCTTGGTGGCGACGGCGCCGGTGGGATTGTTGGGGAAACAGAGGTAGATGAGGTCGGCGGGCGTGGACGGGATGGCGGGCACGTAGCCGTTCGCCGGGGTGGAATCGAGGTAGGTCACGCCCGGGTAGCGGCCGTCGACGTTGGCACCGGTGCGGCCGGCCATGACGTTGGTGTCCACGTAGACCGGATAAACCGGGTCCGGGATCGCGAGGCGGATGTCGGTGGAGAAGATCTCCTGGATATTGCCGCAGTCACACTTCGAGCCGTCGGAGATGAAGACCTCGTCGGCCTCGACGTGGCAGCCGCGCGGGGCGAACTCGTGCTGCACGACGGCCTCGCGCAGGAACGCGTAGCCCTGCTCGGGCCCGTAGCCCTTGAAGGTCTCGCGCTTCGCCATCTCGTCGGTCGCGGCGTGCAGGGCCTCGATGCAGACGGGCGGGAGGGGCTCGGTGACGTCGCCGATGCCGAGCCGGATGACGGGCTTCGACGGGTTGGCGGCGACGTAGGCGGTCACGCGCTTGGCGATGTCGCTGAAGAGGTAGGAGGCCTTGAGCTTGAGGTAGTTTTCGTTGATGCGGATCATGGGAGGAGCGGTAAAGGAGGCGTGAAGCGGGATTTGGCCGGGCGAAAAACTTGAACAAACCCCGCGGGCGGCGTTAGTTCAAGCCCGACGTTTCCCCCAACCCAGCCGCGCCTCATGCAAAAAATCGAGTCTGTCCCGGAAATGCGGTTGGTCGCCGCGCAGCTGAAATCGCAGGGCAAGACCCTCGCGCTGGTGCCGACCATGGGCGCGCTCCACGCCGGACAGGAGGCGCTCATCCGGGCGGCGGTCCAAAAGGCCGATGTCGTGATCGTGGCGATCTTCGTGAATCCGCTGCAGTTCGGCCCCAACGAGGTCATCGCGAAGTATCCGCGCACCCTGGCCGAGGATGTCCAGCTGTGCGAGGCGTGTGGGGCGCAGATCGTGTTCATCCCGTCGGTCGAGGAAATGTACCCGCGCGGCTACTCGACGTACGTCATCGAGGAGCAGACCAGCCGTGCGCTGTGCGGGCCGTCCCGGCCGACGCATTTCCGGGGCGTGACCACCATGATGGCGAATTTCTTCAACCTGATCCGGCCTGATTTCGCCTTCTACGGCCAGAAGTCCGTCCAGCGGGCGGCGGTGGTGCGGAAGATGGCTTCGGACCTGCACTTCGGCGTGGAGATCGTGGTGGTGCCCACGGTGCGGGAGCCGGACGGGCTCGCGGCCGGCGTCCGCAACCGCGAGTTCACCGCCAGCGCGCGGTCGGAGGCGCTCGCCCTCAGCAAGGCGCTGGTCAAGGTAAAGGAGATGGCCGATAGCGGCGTGCGGAGCCCCGACCGGCTGATCGCCGAGGCCACCCACATCCTCAGCCAGCACCGGCGCGTCCGGATCATCTACATCTCCATCGTGGACACCGTCTCGATGGAGACCGCCCGCGAAGTCACCCCGGGCCGCACCATGCTGGCCATCGCCGCCTGGATCGACGAGGTCCGGCTGATCGATAATGTCGTGCTTTGAACGAAATTATCGATCGGAGATAGGGCTTGGGAGGTCGGAAGTATGAGGAGGGGTTGGGAGATAGAAGATGGGCGTTGGAAGATGGAATACCGCTGAACCTTCGGGCGGCGCGCGGGTGTTTTCCATCTTCCATCTCCCAATTTCCAACTCCTACCGAAAACTCCCAGCGTCCTGCTGAGAGTTTTCGGTGGAAATCTCCCAAAATCTATCATCAGCTATCCGTTCATGGCCGCCCCGACCGACTTGCTTCCGCGTCTGCTCGACCTCTCGCACCAGCTGGGTCGTGAGGAGCGCAAGCTGTCCATTCTCGGCGAGGGCAATACCTCCGCCCGCGTTTCGGCCGATACGTTCCTCGTCAAGGCCAGCGGTTCCAACCTCGGCACTCTGGCCGCCGCCAACCTGACCGAATGCCGCTTTTCAGGGCTGCTCCCCGCGCTGGAGGCGCGGTCCCTGACGGACGCGGCCGTGGACGGCCAGCTGCTCGCCTCGCGGGTCGATCCGGCCGCGAAAAAGCCCTCGGTGGAGGCCATGTTCCATGCGTGGCTGCTCACGCTGCCGGGCGTGAACTTCGTCGGACACACGCATCCCGTGGCGGTGAACGGCATCCTGGCCACGCGGCACGCCCGCGCCTTTGCGACCAAGCGCCTCTGCCCGGATGAGATCGTGTGCTGTGGCGCGGAGTTTGTGCTCGTGCCGTATGTCGACCCCGGCCTGAAGCTCGCGCAGGCCATCCGCCGGGCCGTGACGGCCTACGTGAAGCGCCTCGCCCGCCCGCCGCGGGTCATCCTGCTCGAGAACCACGGGCTGATCGCCCTTGGCGCCACCCCGGAGGCGGTGCTGGCGGCGACGCTGATGGCGGTGAAGGCCGCCGAGATCTTCACCGCCGCCACCACCCTCGGGTCCGTGCGGTTCCTGTCCCCGGCCGTGGCCAGGCGCATTGCCGGCCGTCCTGACGAGCACTACCGGGAAAAGATGCTCGGTCTCCGCTGAATTTTATCCTCATGAAGTCCTACCTCTACGTGAATTATGTCTGGGATGATGCCAAGGCCGCCTCGCTCGATGCGGTCGCCCGCCTCGTCTACCGCTCCAATCTCCTTGGCAGCGATCAGCGCATCACCAACACCGGCGGCGGCAACACGTCGTCCAAGCTCGCCGAGCCGGATCCGCTCACCGGCCAGCCCACCGAGGTGCTCTGGGTCAAGGGCTCCGGCGGCGACCTGCGCACGAGCACGCGCGAGAATTTTTCCTCCCTGCACCAGTCCAAGCTCATCGGCATGCAGTCGCTCTACCTGTCCCGCGCCGACAAGGGCCTGAAGTCGGCCGCCGAGGACGAGATGGTCGCGATGGCCAGCCATGCGACCTTCAACCTGAACCCGCGCGCCTCGTCGATCGACACCCCGCTGCACAGCTTTATCCCGGCGAAGTTCGTCGACCACATGCACCCGAACGCGATCATCTCGATCGCCGCGTCGGCGAACTGCGAGAAGCTCACCCAAGAGATCTTCGGCGGCGAGATGGCCTACGTGAAATGGATGCGCCCCGGCTTCGAACTCGGCCTCGCGATGCAGGAGATCTGTAGGAAAAACCCGAAGGTGAAGTCCATCATGATGGGCCAGCACGGCTTCATCTCGTGGGACAACGACGAGAAGGCCTGCTACACCTACACCCTCGACTGCATCGAGAGAGCCGCGGCCTACATCGAGCGGAAGTATGCCGCCAAGGGCGGCGACGCCGCGGCGTTCGGCGGCGCGAAATACGCCACGCTGGCGCCGGAGAAGCGCGCCGCGCTCTTCGCCGGCATCCTGCCGTGGCTGCGCGGCCAGGTTTCCTCGCAGAAGCGCTTTATCGGCACGGTGCAGGAGGACGAGAAGATCCTCCGCTTCGTGAACTCGAAGGACGCCGCGCGGCTGGCCGAGCTCGGCACGTCGTGCCCCGACCATTTCCTGCGCACCAAGATCAAGCCGCTCTACGTCGATTGGAACCCGCAGGCCGAGGATCTCGCCGCGCTCAAGGCCAAGCTCAAGGCCGGCCTCGAGGCCTACCGCAAGGACTACGCCGCCTATTACGCGAAGTGCAAACACGCCAATTCGCCCGCAATGCGCGACGCCAACCCGACGGTCGTGCTCATCCCCGGCCTCGGCATGATCGCGTGGGGCAAGGACAAGTCCGAGTCCCGCGTTACCGCCGAGTTCTACAACTGCGCCGTCGAGGTCATGCGCGGCGCCGAGGCGATCGACACCTACATCGCCCTCCCGCAGCAGGAGGCCTTCGACATCGAGTATTGGCTGCTCGAGGAGGCGAAGCTGAAGCGCATGCCCGCCGAGAAGGAACTCGCCCGCCAGGTCATCATCGTGGTCGGCGCCGGTTCCGGCATCGGCAAGGAGACCGCCCACCGCATTTCTAAGGAGGGCGCCCACGTGGTGTGCGTCGACATGAAGGCCGAGACCGCCGAGGCCACCGCGAAGGAGATCACCGACAAGCTGGGCCAGGGCATCGGCGTCGCCGGCTCCGGCATTTCCGGCTGCGGCCCGGCCATCGGGCTCGCCTGCAACATCACCGACCGCGCCAGCGTGCGCGCGATGCTCGACCAGGTCGCGCTCGCCTACGGCGGCTTCGATTCGATCATCGTCACCGCCGGCGTGTTCTGGCCGAGCGACACCACCGGGCACATCCCCGATGACAAGTGGGCCTTTACCTTCGGCGTCAACGTCACCGGCAGCTACATCGTCGGCGACGAAGCCGCCCGCACTTGGAAGGAGCAGGGCCTGAAGGGCCAGCTCGTCCTCACGACCTCGGCCAATGCGGTCGTCGCCAAGAAGGGCTCGATCGCCTACGACACCTCCAAGGCCGCGGCCAACCACCTCGTGCGCGAGCTCGCCATCGAGCTGTCGCCGCTGGTGCGCGTCAACGGCGTCGCCCCGGCGACCGTCGTGCAGGGCTCGGCCATGTTCCCGCGCGACCGCGTCATCGGCTCGCTCGCGAAGTACGCCATTCCCTACACCGAGGACGAGGCGACCGACTCGCTGGTGAAGAAACTCGCGCAGTTCTACGCCGACCGCACGCTGACGAAGGCCCCGATCACACCGGCCGACCAGGCCGAGGCGTATTTCCTCCTCGTCAGCCAGCGGCTCAGCAAGACGACCGGCCAGGTGATCACCGTGGACGGCGGCCTGCACGAGGCGTTCCTGCGGTAATACCGGATTGCGGAAAGCGGATACCGGATGGTCTGCGAATGTGGGCGGGGTGCCCTCACCCCGCTTGATGTCCGTCCGCCAACCCGGCCTAATGGGGAGAAGGCTCTCCTATAGTTTCTTCGCGCATTAAAACCTAGCCGGTTTCCGGTATCCGCAATGCAAACCTCCATCGCCATCGTCGGCTCGGGTGCGATCGGCACCTTCTACGGTGCGCGGCTTTCGTTCGCAGGCGGGCAGGTCCGCTTCCTGATGCGCAGCGATCTCGCCGCGGTGAAGGCGCACGGCATCACGCTGATCGAGGGAGAAGGTACGCGTACGCTCTCACCGGTCGCCGCCTTCGCCACCACCGCAGAAATCGGCCCGGTTGATCTGGTGTTCATTACGCTCAAGACGACGGCCAACCACGAGCTGGCCCGCCTCCTGCCGCCGCTGCTTCACACGGGCACGGTGGTCGTTACGCTGCAGAACGGGCTCGGCAACGAGGAGCTAGTCGCTTCGATTGTCGGCGCCGAACGCGTGGTGGGCGGACTCTGCTACATCGCCGCGAACCGGACCGCGCCGGGAGAAATCACGTGCCGCTATCCCGGCTCGATGGTGTTGGGCGAATTTACCGGGCCGGCGCTGGACCGCACGCGCGCCATCGCCGCATTATTCACGGCGGCGGGCATCCGCTGCAGCACCGAGGACAGCCTGGCGCAGGCGCGCTGGCGCAAGCTGGTGTGGAACGTGGCTTTCAACGGGCTCGCGGTTGCGGGCGGCGGGATCACCACGGATCAAATCCTGGCCTCGCCAGTGCTGGCCGCCCGGGTGCGTGTGCTGATGGATGAGATCGCCGCTGCGGCCCGCGCGCTGGGCCATGAGATTTCAGAGTCGTTTATCCAGGAACAGATCACCCGCACGCCCGCCATCGGTGCGTACCGGCCTTCGACGTTGGTCGATTTCCTCGCCGGACGTGAACTCGAGCTCGAGGCCATCTGGGGCGAACCGTTGCGCCGTGGCCACGCCGCCGGCGTGGCGATGCCGGAGCTGGCGCGCCTTTACACAGAGCTGAAGACGGCCAGCAAGTGACAAGGGGTAAGTTACAAGTGACAAGAATTCCGGAGTAGGGCGGGTCTTTGACCCGCTCTGATTGTCATTGCGAGGAAGCCCGACGGGCTGACGTGGCAATCCATCGGCTGTTCAAGCAAGGCGGGTCAAAGACCCGCCCTACCGCGATCCACGCCAAATTTCCTCTTGTTACTTGATCTTTGTCCCTTGTCACTCGTCAGCGCGGCCCGGCCGCACTGGCCCCTATGAAACTCGGCGCGCACATCTATCTCTGGACGGAGCGCTGGTCCGACGCCGAAACCGGCCTGTTCGAGCGGGCGCGCGGGCTCGGGCTGGACACCCTGGAGCTGGCGGTCGGACTTGATGTGAAATTCTCCGCCGCGCTCACGCGCCGCGCCGCGGAGTCGGCAGGCATGAACCTGCTGGTCGGGCCGGGCGGCGAATGGCCGGCGGGCGCGGATTTGTCGGACGACGACCCGGCGAACCGTCGCGTCGCCTTGGAGTTTCACACCGGGATCATCAACCAGGCGGCCGAGCTTGGCGCGCTGGCATACGCCGGCGCGCTCTACGGCCGGCCGGGCAAGGTCCTGCGGCGCCGTCCGCCGCCGGATGAGCTGCCGCGCACCGCGGAGGGCCTGCACGCGCTGGCGGCCCACGCGCAGCGGGCGGGCGTGAAGCTGGTGCTCGAGCCGATGAGCCGGTTTCGCTCGCACGTGGTCAACACCCCGGCGCAGGCGCTGCAGCTGCTCACGCTGGCCGCGCATCCGAACCTCTTCATCCTGCTCGACACCTACCACCTCGTGACGGAAGTGCGCGACTACGCGGCGGCGATCCGTTCGGTCGGCGATCGACTCTGGGGCCTGCATGCCTGCGAAAACGACCGCGGTGTGCCGGGTGGCGGCCTGCTGCCGTGGCCGGAGATTTTCGCGGCGCTAAAGACGACGAAGGCCGAGTACGTCGGCTTCGAGGGCTACAACACCGGCCTGGGCGACTTCGGCTGGCGACGCGGCATGTTTCAGAACGTGTGCCCCGACGGCGACGCGTTCGTGCGCGAGGCCGTGGCGTTCACCCGGCGTTTTTTGTAGGGCGGGTTCGCTTGGACGACCCGTGAGTGGGTAGCGCAGGCATTCTGCCTGCATCAGATTCGGAGCAGGCAGGAGGGCTGCGCTACGGCGGCTCATCCGGCTTGTCCGCGATTGCAGGCTTGTCGCCGGTTTCGCACTGGTTGAGTTTGAGCCATGCGCAAATTCATCCTCGCGGCGGCCGCTGTGCTTGCCTTCACGCTCGGTACGGTTCGTGCCGAGATTGACCCGAAGCAGTTCGATCCGGCGGTGAAGCCGCAGGACGACTTTTTCCACTACGTGAACGGCCCCTGGCTGAAGGCCACGGCGATCCCGCCCGAGTACAGCATGTGGGGCACCGCGATGAAGCTGGTGGACGGCAACTCCACGGCCCTCCGGGCGCTCTGCGAGCGCGCTGCCGCCAAGGGTGACGCCGGCACCGCGGCTGAGAAAATGGTCGGCGACTTTTATGCCAGCGGCATGGACCTGGCGGCGGTCAACGCCGCCGGCGCCGCCCCGCTCAAGCCCGAGTTTGACCGCATTGCGGCGCTCAAGACCCCGGCGGACGTGCTTGGCACGATCGCCCACCTGCACCAGCTCGGCGTCTCGGCCGGCTTCGATTTCGGCAGCGGGGCCGACTACGCGAACAGCTCCCAGGAAATCGCGCAGATCTACCAGGGCGGGCTCGGCCTGCCGGATCGCGACTATTATTTCCGCGACGACGAGAAGTCGAAGACCCTGCGGACCAAATATACCGCCCATGTTGCCAAGATGCTCGAACTCACGGGCGACACGCCCGAGGCCGCCCAGGCGGGCGCCGCCGCGGTGATGCGGATCGAGACGGCGCTGGCCAACGCCTCCCTCACGAAGGTCGTCCTCCGCAATCCCTACGCGCGCTACCACAAGATGCCGGTGACGAAGCTGCTGGCGCTCACGCCCGGCCTCGACTGGAACGCCTATTTCAAGGCGGTGGGCGCTCCGGCCTTCACCGAGCTCAACGTGGGCATGCCGGGCTTCTGCCAGGGCTTCGCCGCGCAACTCGCGCAGGCGCCCGTGGCCGACTGGCAGGCTTATCTGCGCTGGCATCTGGTGCACGATGCCGCCCGCTATCTCAGCGAGCCGTTCGTGCAGGAGAATTTCCAGTTCTATGGCGTTGCGCTCTTCGGCACGAAGGAGCTGCGGCCGCGCTGGAAGCGCGTCATCAGCTCGGTGGATTCCGGCGTGGGTGACGCTCTCGGCCAGCTCTACGTCGCCGAGTATTTTCCGCCGGAGGCCAAGGCCCGCATGCTCCGGCTCGTGGGCAACCTGCGCGCCGCGATGGCGGAAAAGCTGAAGACCCTGGAGTGGATGGATGAGCCGACCCGCGCCAAGGCCCTGACCAAGCTCAATGCCCTCGGGGTGAAGATCGGCTATCCCGACAAATGGAAGGACTACAGCACCCTGACCATCGACCGGGGCTCGTATGTCCTGAATGCGCTGCGCGCCAATGCCTATGAGACGCGCCGCGACCTCGCGAAGATCGGCCAGCCCGTTGACAAGACGGAGTGGGGCATGACGCCACCGACCGTGAACGCGTACTACAGCCCCCTGCGCAACGAGATCGTGTTTCCCGCGGGCTACCTCCAGCCGCCGATCTTCGACCCGAAGGCCGACGACGGCGCGAACTACGGCGCCATCGGCGCCACCATCGGCCATGAGATGACGCACGGCTTTGACGACCGGGGCCGCCAGTTCGACCCGTCCGGCAACCTCACGGACTGGTGGACGCCGGCGAGCGACGCCAAGTTCAAGGAGCGCGCGGCGCGCATTGTGAAGCAGTTCTCCTCCTACACGGTGCTCGACGGCCTCCACGTGAACGGCGAGTTGACGGAGGGCGAAAACATTGCCGACCTCGGCGGCCTCCGGATTGCTTACGCGGCGCTGGAGAAGGAACTGGGCGACAAGCCGCGCGTGAAGATCGACGGGTTCACGCCGGAGCAGCGGTTCTTCATCAGCTACGCGATGGATTCGCGCAGCAAGTGGCGGCCCGAAGTGCTGCGGCTGATCGTGCAGACGGATCCGCATTCGCCGGATGAATTCCGCGTCAACGGCCCGCTGTCGAACTTGGATGAGTTCGCGAAGGCCTTCGACGTCCCCGAGGGCGCCCCGATGCGCCGCCCCGTCGCCGACCGCGTGTCGATCTGGTAAGCGCGGCATAAACGACTCTCTCCAAAGGCGCGGACCAACCTCCGCGCCTTTTTCGCACCCATTTTTCTGCCGCCCGTAGCAGCCGACGTAAGGAGGCTGAGGCAACGCCGTATTTCCAGCGGCCTCCTGTAGTCGGACCCGTTTCGGAGGGAAACCCAATGTCACGTATTACGTGACATTCGGTTTAGGTCTCTTTGAGGAGAATTCTGTCAAGAGTCACGATTGGGTCGCCTTTGTCGTGTCCCGCTCCTTGACCCCTTTATTGCTCCTCTCTACAAATCGCCCGCCATGAAATTTGCATCATTCCAAGCAATTTCAACTGGGCTCGCATTTTTGGTAGTTGGGATGACTGGTTGCCAAAGCCCTTACTCAAAATTCTACACCAACTCGCTTCCCCCTAAATTCGAGCGCTATTTGCTCCCGCATATTGGCGAGACACAGTACTACTCAACTTCGATTGATGAACGAAAGGCAGGGATCGAAGCAATAGTCCGGCGCGGGTATAACGTCATTGGTTACGCTTCGTTTGAAGGGAACGCTGGAGATTATACCTCTTCGCTTCATGCGAAGGCAAAGGAGGTACAAGCTGATATCGTCCTGCTGAGTAGTTCATATGCAGGAACCCGGAGCGGCGTGATGCCTTTGGTTACCTATCAACCTGGTCAGAGCTCTACAACGTACGCCAGCGGTCAAATAGGAGGAACGAACTATACAGGTACATCCACCACTACATCGCCCGGGACAATTAATACCACGTACGTTCCTTACAACATCGAACGTGACAACTATAGCGCCATCTTCTTCCGCAAGTATCATTACCTCATCGGAGCCAGATGGCATCCTCTAAACGATGACCAGCGGAGGGAATTACAGCGAAATGCTGGATTGGTCGTAGATACTGTAATTGATGGCACGCCTGCATTTGTAGCCAATGTTCTACCCGGGGATATTTTGCTCACTATGGATGGTGACGCGATAATCTCGACAGAATGGTTGAATACGCGGTCTGTCGAAAAGGCAGGGCAGGTCGTGAAATTTTTGGTGTTAAGAAACGGAGTGGAAAAGATCATCGAGTTGAGGATTAACCCGGATACTCCCTAGCAATGCATTTTGCCTCTTTAAGCTACCAGAAGCTCGTGCGGCAAATAAGTCTTCTGTTGCAGATTCTCGCCCAGTAGCCGCCGGAACGTCGCCAAGTTCTTCACCGCTCCCAGCGCGATCAGCTGGCTCGCCATGTTGCCGACGGCGGTGCCTTCGAGGTTGAAGGAGATCACGGGAATCCCTGCAGCGTCGGCGGTGGCCTGGCAGAGCAGGCGGTTCTTCGAGCCGCCGCCGACCATCAGGATGCGGCGGAATTTCTTGCCCGTCATCGCCTCGAAATTTGCGGCGGCAACGGCGTGGCCGCGACCGAGGGAGTCGCAGATGAGCCGGGTATAGCCGGCAAGGTTCTTGGGCGCGGCGGCCTTCTTCCGCTTCAACTGGGCGTCGATCGCGGCGCGCATGGACTTCGGCGCTGTAAACGCGGGGTCGGCGGGATCGAGCAGCACCGCAGGCGCGGGCAGTTTGCTGGCGGCGGCGATCAGGGCGTCCCAGTCGCGCGGCGACTGCGGCCGCGTGCTGAAGCCGGCCATCGTCTGCTCCAGCAGGAACAGCCCGACGACATTCGTGAGCGGCCGGTAGCCACCGAGGCCGGTGCGCTCGTTGGCGACGCGCGCGGCGAGCGCCGCGGGACCGAGCAGAGGCTGGTCGCTTTCGAATCCCACGAGCGACCATGTGCCGGAGCTGAGGAAGAGGTCGCCGCCCTCGGGTGACGCAGGCATGGCGTCATAGGCGCTGGCGGTGTCGTGGCCGGGGACGGCGATCACCTGGGCGCCGGCGAGCTCGGGGAGCGCGGTGACGCGGCCGAGTTTCTTGCCCGACAGCACGGGCGTCGTGAACCACGACGGCGGGATGCGGAAATGCTCCAGGGCCGTCCGCGACCAGTCGCGCGAATGCACGTCGAGGAGCTGCGAGGTGCTGGCAACGGTGAACTCGTTCTCGGCGCGGCCGCTGAGGAGGAAGTTGAAATAATCCGGCAGGAACAGGCAACGCGTGGCGAGATCGGTGAGCGCGGGGCAGCTGGCGACGGCCTCGGCGAGCTGGAGGCTGGAGTTGTAGAAGACGTTCGGGATGCCGGTCGCGGCGTAGATGCGGTCGGCGCCGTTGGCGGCCAGGGCCTTCAGGCCGGTCTGGGTGCGGTTGTCGCGGTAGGCGTGGACGGGAAACACCAGCCGGCCGGAGTCATTGAGGAGGACGTGGTCGCAGCCCCAGGTGTCGACGCCGACCGAGGCGAGCTTGGCGCCGCGGGGCAGGGCGGCGACGGCCTTGCGCAGGCCAGTCTGCACCTCGTGCCAGAGCGTGCCGATTTCCCAGTAGGCGTGGGCGCCGAGTTCACGGTAGGTGTTCGGGAAGCGGTGAACCTCGTTGAGCGTGAGCCGGTTTTTGGCCCACGTGCCGAGGATGACGCGGCCACTGGTGGCGCCGAGATCGACGGCAGCGGTGAAAATCGGAATAGCCATGGGGTAGATGGAATATGGGAGTTAGAAGATCGGGGTGGAGCGACTTGCCCTCAAGGCGCTGGGCGAAGTCTAGGGTGGAAGAAGAACCGGGATTATTTTTACAGGAGATAACTGAGAGAATGGAGAGGGGAGATTTCGACTGATTTCGTTTCTCTGTCTCCTCAGTTACCTCCTGTAAAACCAGATCGAATGTCTCAGCCGAGGTGCAGAATCTCGTTCGCCCGGCGCTGGGCGTTGCGGAAGAAATCCGCGTTTCCGGCGAGTTTGATATCCACGTCGTACGTGGGGATCATTTCCTTCAGGCGGGCCCGGCCGGCCTCGCTGGCCACCAGGTGCGGGAAGCACAGCTTGATCACCTCGAGCACGATGTTCACCGACACCGACGCGCCCGGCGAGGCGCCCAGGAGGGCGGAAATGGTACGGTCGGAGTTGGTGATGACCTCGGTGCCGTAATGGACGATGCCGGCCTCGCCGTCGGTCTTCTTGATGGCTTGCACGCGGATGCCGGCGTCGATCAGCTTCCAGTCCGCCGCCTTGGCCGCCGGGTAGAAAATGTGCAGCACCTCCATGCGGTCGGCCATGCTCTGCGTGCCCTGCTGGATGAGGTAGCGGACGAGCGGCAGGTTGCTAGCCCCGATCTTGAGTAGCGTGGCGAGGTTGTCGGGTTTGATGGAGCCCGGGAGATCGGTCCAGCTGCCCTTCTTGTGGAGGAACTTCGTGGTCCACGCCGCGAAGGGCCCGAACAGGAGCGTCTTCTTGCCATCGAGCACGCGGGTGTCGAGGTGCGGCACAGCCATCGTGGGCGCAGCGTCGAGGGCCTGGCCATAGACCTTGGCCTGGTGCCGTTGGACGATCGCGGGGTTGTCGCAGACGAGCCACTGCCCGCCGATCGGGAAGCCGCCGAGGCCCTTGCTCTCGGCGATGCCGGATTTCTGGAGCAGGTGCAGGCTGCCGCCGCCGGCGCCGACGAAGACGAACTTGGCGTGGTTCTGGCGGAGCTCGCCCGTGGCGAGGTCCCTGCTGAAGACATCCCAGCCGGTGTCGTTTTTCTTCAGGTCCACCACCCGGTGGTTGGAAGCGATGCCGCAGCGATCCTGGCGCTCGAGCCAGCCGAGGAGCTTGCGGGAGATGACGCCGAAGTTCACGTCGGTGCCGGCGTCCATCCTGGTCGCGGCGATGGGAACGTTGGCGCGGCCCTCGGTGAGCAGGGGCGCCCAGCGGCCGATGACGTCCCGGTCGGTGGTGTACTCCATTTCGCGGAAAAAATGGTGCGCGGACATGCCGGAGTGGCGGGCCTTCAGGAAACCGACCTGCTCTTCGCCGTGCACGAAGCTGAGGTGGGCGACGGGGTTGATGAACTCCTTCGGGTTATCGACCATCCCGCTGGCCACGGCGTAGCTCCAGAACTGCTTGGACTGCTCGAACTGCTCGAAGATCCCGATGGCCTTGGCGACGTTCACGGAACCGTCGGCCTCGCGCTTCGGCGTGTAGCTCAGCTCGCAGATGCCGGCGTGGCCGGTGCCGGCGTTGTTCCAGCCGTGGGAGCTCTCCTGCGCGAGGTCCTCGGTGACCTCATAAACCTGGAGAGAGAGGCCTGGCTCCAGCCGCTTGAGGAGGGCGCCGAGGTTGGCGGACATGACGCCGCTGCCGATCAGGATGACATCGGGGTTTTCGATGTGCGTGGAGTGCTTCATTGAATCGCCATCGCACCCCGAGGCGGCGGCGGCGTCAATCGCGGAGGGCGGCGGCTTCCGAACTGAACATCGAACACTCAACTTCGACCTTCCAACTTTGAACTCGGACCCGAGGCATGGCAAAGGGCTGCGGCATTCCGGGTCATCGGGCGTTCGAAATTGGAAGGTCGAAGTTGAAGGTCCGATGTTCGCCCGGATTCGCATCCCAAGGCTTGATGCGGGCCGAATCCGTTTGCAGCTTCGATTATGCAATCCGCCCAGTCCGTTCGCGAGCTTACGGTCCGGAGTGTCATTCTCGGCGGCGTCATCACGCTGCTCTTCACCGCCGCCAACGTCTATCTTGGATTGAAGGTCGGCCTGACCTTTGCGACCTCGATCCCGGCGGCGGTCATCTCGATGGCGCTGCTGCGCCTGCTCGGGAATTCCAATCTCCTTGAGAACAACATCGTCCAGACGATCGCCTCCGCCGCGGGCACGCTGGCGGCGATCATCTTTGTGCTGCCGGGCCTCATCATGGTCGGCTGGTGGCAGGGTTTTCCCTACTGGATCACGGTGGCCGTCTGTGCGATCGGCGGCATCCTGGGCGTGATGTTCTCGGTGCCGCTGCGTCGTGCGCTGGTGACGGGTTCCGACCTGCCTTACCCGGAGGGCGTCGCGGCCGCCGAGGTGCTGAAGGTCGGCTTCGGCTCCGCGGAGGGCAAGGTGGAGAACGCCAAAGGGCTCCGCATGATCGTCGTCGGCTCGGTGACCTCGGCCGCCTACGCACTGCTGGCGGCGATGCGGCTGGTGGCAAGCGATGTCGCCGTGGCCTTCCGGCTGGGCCGGGGCGCTACGGCCGCCTCGACGAGCCTGTCCATGGCGCTCATCGGCGTCGGGCACCTCGTCGGACTCTCGGTGGGCGCGGCGATGCTGTTCGGCATGCTCATCGCCTGGGGCGGGCTGGTGCCGCTGCTCACGGCCAGTCACGGCGTGACGGGTGACGTCGGCCACTTGGTCAACACGACCTTCCGCGGCGAGGTGCGCTTCATCGGCGCCGGGACCATCGGCGTGGCCGCGCTCTGGAGCCTCATCCGCATCCTCGGGCCGATCATCAGGGGCATCCGCTCCGCGATGGCGGCGTCGAAGGCCCGCTCGGCCGGGGCCGAGCTGGCGCTCACCGAGCGCGACCTGCCGATCGGCATCGTCGGCGGCACCATCCTCGCGCTGCTGGTGCCAATCGCCGGCCTGCTCTGGATTTTCTGCTCCGGCACGGCGATCGCCTCCGGCATCGGCCCGGTGATCCTCGGCACGCTGGTCTATGTCGTGGTGATCGGCGCGATCATCGCGTCGGTCTGCGGCTACATGGCCGGACTGATCGGCGCCTCGAACAGCCCCGTGTCCGGCGTGGGCATCCTGGCCGTGCTCGGCGCGTCGCTGCTGCTGGTGCTGGTCTACGGGCACGGCGGCAACCCGGAGCAGACCCGCGCGCTCGTGGCCTACGCGCTGTTCACCACCGGCATCGTGTTTTCCATCGCGACGATCGCGAACGACAACCTGCAGGACCTCAAGACCGGCCAGCTGGTCGGCGCGACGCCGTGGCGGCAGCAGCTGGCGCTGATCTACGGCGTGATCTTCGGCTCGCTCGTGATCCCGCCGGTGCTCGACCTGCTCAACAAGGCCTTCGGTTTTACCGGCGCGCCCGGGGCGGGGGAGCACGCGCTGGCCGCGCCGCAGGCCGCGCTCATCTCCGCGCTGGCGAAGGGCGTGCTCGGCGGCGACATCAGCTGGAACCTGATTGGCTGGGGCGCGCTGCTCGGCGTCGGCACGATCCTCCTCGACGAGGTGCTGCGGAAAACCGGCAAGATGCGGCTGCCGCCGCTGTGCGTCGGCATGGGCATCTACCTGCCGATGTCACTGACGCTCCTCATTCCGGTCGGCGCCGTGCTCGGGCATTACTACGACAAGTGGGCTGACCGCCATGCGAACCCGGAGTTCGCCAAGCGCATGGGCGTGCTGGTGGCCACCGGGCTCATCGTCGGCGAGAGTCTCTTCGGCGTGGCGTTCGCCGGCGTCGTCGCGGCGGCGGGCACCGACACGCCGCTGGCGGTCGTGGGCGACAGCTTCGAGAAACCCGGCATCATCATCGGGCTGCTGCTGTTCGCGGGCACGGTCGCCGTGCTGTACCGTTACGCCCGCCGGGTGTGCCGGGTGGAGAGCTAGCGGTAGGCGCAGCGTACCGGCCCGCGAATCACGCGAATTCGGAGCGAGTCTCACGCAGAGACGCTAAGACGCGGAGAAGTACCTCCGAATCCGCGCTGATTCGCAGGGAAGTATTTCCTACAACTCCGTGAGGGCGATGGCCGTGGCGTGGCCGCGGTGGATCCGATAGGTTACGAGGGTGTGCGGCGTGAGTGTGCCCAAGGCGTACGTGCGGCCGGCCAGGGTGAGGCGCGGCTTCACGGTGCGGCCGGCGATTTCCTGCACGCGCACGACGAGGCCTTTGCCATCCTCGGCGGGCTTGAGGGCTAGGAGCTTCACGCCGTCCGGCGTGAGCGAGGCGATGCTGCCGGAGCGGCCCAGCGGGCCGGGATGCGGCGGCACGGGGAGCGTGATGGCCGGTTGCTCCAACTCGGCGGCGAGCTGCGGCAGTTTCCGGCTGTTGGTCGTGAGCAGGAAATTGAACCGGTATTCGCCGCGGTCGGCGACGGGCAGCCATGCCGGCGTGGCCGGCGTGTCGCGCGCATCGAAGGCGTAGCGCGTCGAGCGGATGACGGATGCGCGGAAGGTGCCGTCGGACGAATCGAATCCGTAGAGCGCATCGCTGGCGAAGCCGAGCGTGTGCCGGCCGTTTTTCACGCGCACCCAGCGGCCGCCCGGGACTTCGCCGGCCGGACCGCGTTCCACGACGCCACCCGGCACGTCGAACTCGGCCTGGTCGCCGGCGCCGGGTAACACGAGCTTGAGGCGCGCGCGGGTCTCGTTCCAGAGCAGCCGGGCCTCGACGTCGATGGCGTCGCGGTCCTTGGCAAGGCGGAGGAACAGATCGAGCTGGGACTTTCCGCCGGCAAGCCGGACCCACAGCGCGGCACGCAGTGGACCGGACTCGAGCGTCTCGACCGCGGTGACTTTCCAGGCATGGCGCACCGTCATGAGGTGCATCGAGTCCGGTTCGTCGTAGCACCCGCCCCACGAACCAAAGGCGTCGTCCACCGTGATGGCGCCGAGTCCGCTGGCGGACAGCAAACGGCGCGCGCCCTGGAAGAGGGCGATCCCGTTGCCGCCGATGCGGGCCGCGGCGCGGTAGCGGCCGTTGGTGATCTCGCCCTTGCGCGGCGAGAACGTGCCGGCGGCGACCTTGGGCGGACGGGCGCCCTCGACCCAGGCGACGCTGAACGAGCCCCAGCCGAGCGCGGGGAGGCGCGCGGTGGTGAGGACGCGGATGCGCCACGGGATGGTGGTCAGGAAGGTATGCTCCGGCTTGATGCGCTGGAACGGCAGCGGCTTCCCGTCGGGACCGCGGACCTCGATCGGCACGGCGTCCGGACGGTTTTCGTAGGCGAAGATGGGGCGGTAATCCAGGCAGACCTCCAGCTCGAGCGGGCCTTCGTAGACGTGCGGGTGCGGGTTCCAGACCAGCAGCGACATCGCGCTGGGATGATCGGGGCCGACGGCAGGCACGGACGTGTCGGCGCGGCGGGCGAGGGCATTGAGGGCGGTGAACTCGGTGGCGCGCGCGGTGTGCAGCAGGCCGCGGGTCCAGTCAGTCTGCTCGTCGAGCGCGCGCTCGATGCTGGAGCCGGGCAGGATGTCGTGGAAGGAATTGAACATCAGCCCGCGCCACGCGGCGCCGAGGTCGGCGGCCGGGGCGGGGGCGACCAGCCCGATGGCGGTGGCGGCGGTCTCGGCGCGGCTGAGCAGTGCCTCGGCCTGGCGGTAGGCGAACTTGAACTTCGCGGCGGACGTGTAGCAGCCGCGCTGGCAGTAATTGAGCTCCCCGCGGTGCACGGGCGGCGCGGCCTCGGGACGCGCCGCGATTTCCTTTTCCAATTCGCCGAAGAAGCGGTGCAGACCGGAGTGGACGACGGCGACCTCGGGATGCGCATCGGCCCACGCCTGGATCTCGTGTACGAGCCGGCGAGTCGGGCCGCCGCCATGGTTACCAAGGCCGTAGAACACGGCGATGTGATGGTATGGCTGTTTTTCGGCCGCGCCGAGAAAGCCGTCCATCTTGCGCCGGGCCTCGTCGCGCTCGCAGCCGTACCAGCCGTGAATCGGGCGGTAGCCAAGGATGCGCGAGCCGCCGGAGCCTTCCCACCAGAAGGCGGGGCCGGAGAGCGGATGCTGCTCGGGGTTGGGACGGAAAAACGAGAAGTAGCGGAAGCCCGCGGCGGCCATCAGCTCGGGTGCGCCGGCGCTGTGGCCGAAGGAATCCGCAGCCCAGGCGACGGTGGCGGCCCGGCCGAACTTTTCCGCGAAGTAGCGCTGACCGTGCAGGTAGATCCGCGCAAAGGTTTCCGTCGCGGGCATGTTGGTGTCGGGCTGCAGGTAGGCGCCGCCGATGGGATCCCACCGGCCCGAGCGGATGTGCTTCAGGATTTTCGCGAACATCGCCGGCTCCTCGCGCTCGATGTGCTCGTAGAGCACGGTCTCGCCGCGCACGTAGGTGAGCGCGGGGATTTCGTCCATGAGCGCCAGCATGGTGCGGGCGGTGATGAGGCCCTCGTTGAGGCCCTCGCGCCAGTCCCACTGCCAGACGGGGTCGAGGTGCGAGTTGCCGATCAGGTGGAAGGTGTATTTCATCAGAGGCGGGCTAGGCTGATCGCAATTCGGAGCTCGGAGTTCGTGCGATCGTAGGTGGGCATGGAATGGGCAGCGGCTAGAGTGCTTTTTCGGCTAATCCATAGCCACAAAGAGGCACAAAATGCACAAAGAAACGCCTTGTTGAGGCTTGGGGGGATTTACACGATCGGACGAACTGCGAATTCCGAACTGCGAGTGGTAGCGCCCGGCGCTACAGCGGCTCGTTGATCACCGGGTTGGTGAGCGTGCCGATCTTCTCGATCTCGATGCTGACCGTGTCGCCGGCCTTCAGGTAAATCGGGGGCTTGCGGGCGAAGCCGACGCCGTGCGGTGTGCCGGTGAGGATCACGGTGCCGGGCAGCAGGGTTTTGCTGCCGCTGAGGAACTCGATGAGCGTCGGCACGTCGAAGCACATGTCGTTCGTATTCCAGTCCTGCAGCGCGGTGCCGTTGAGGATGGTTTTGATCCCGAGCGCGTTGGGGTTGGGGATTTCGTCCGCGGTGACGAGCACCGGGCCGAGCGGGCAGAAGGTGTCGAAGCTCTTGCCCTGGCAGAACTGGCCGCCGCCCCAGCGGATCTGCCAGTCGCGGGCCGAGACGTCGTTGGCGCAGGTGTAGCCGAGCACGTACTTCAGGGCGTCGGCCTTGGACACGTTCTTGCAGCGCTTGCCGATCACGACGGCGAGCTCGCACTCAAAGTCGACCTCGGTGCTGGCGAGGTGTTGCGGGATCTCGATCGGGTCGCCGGGATTCTGGAGCGCGTTGAGGCTCTTCAGGAAGAGCATGGGCTGGGCGGGCACGCCCTTGCCGCCCTCCTCGGCGTGCTTCTTGTAGTTGAGACCGATGGCCAGGATGCTCGGCGGCACAATGGGCGCGAGCCGCTTGCCCGGGTTCACGGTGCGGTCGGTCACGCGGAAATCGCCGAGGATGTCGCCGGCAATCTCGCGGGCGGAACCGTCGGGCTGGAGCGCGGCGTAGGCCGGGCCGGAGGAGGTGAGGTGGCGGATGATTTTCATGCGGAAAGCTGGGTTGGAAAAACGCCTGCCGGAGCCGCCTTGTCGAGGCGCATTTCGACGGGGCGGCCTGTGAGGCGCCTCAGCGCTACCGGGAACGTGCCGGTTGGCGCACGGCCGACAGCGCCCAGGCCGCGGGCGGGTGGCCGTGGCGGGCGCGGAACCGCCGGTAGAAATGGGACAGGTCGCCGTACCCGCTGGAAAACGCCGCGCCGAGCACCGAGTGCCGGCCGGCCCGCAGAAGCTGCGCGGCATGCAGGAGGCGCCGCTCGGTGAGTTCCGTGAGGAAGGAGCGGCCGGTGAGGGCGCGGAAGAGCTGGCTGAAATGACGGCGCGACATGGCGGCCCGGGCGCAGGCGCGTTCCAGGCTCCAGGGTTCGTAGAAGGTCTCCGCCATCTCCCGGGCCACGGCCTCCACGCGCCGCCGGGCCTCGTCATCGGCCGGGCCCGGCGGCAGGCGGGCGAGCGAGACCAGGATGTTGGCCGCCGCGGCGCCGATGGCGGCTTCCCGCCCGACCTGCGTGCCGGCCTGCTCCACGATCGCCGCCCGCCAGAGACCCTCGAAGCGGTGGCCCCAGCCCGGGCCGGGCCGCCGGCTCGCGATGGTCCCGCCCGCCGGGCGGCGCCAGACCGCCCCCAGCCCGGGTTCGCGGCGCAGGAAGGCCGGCGAGAAACAGAGCAGCAGGAGCGTCGCCGGCGCCGTATCAGTGAGCCGGTGGCGGGTGCCCGCGGCGACGCAGAGCACGGATCCGACGGGGGCGGAAAGCGGGGAGGGCAGGCCGGTCCCGGCGCAGGCGACGCGGCCGTGGAGCACATAGATCAGCTTGTGGAAGGCGTCGGCGCGCTCCGCCATGCGAAAGCCGGGCCCGTGCACGCTCTCGGCGAAGACCACGCCATGGGCGGGCAGGCTGACGGGGATGGGGCGGGAGACCGGCATGAGGGAGGGTGGGCGAGTGCCCGAACTGCCAAGCCAGACAAGCCCGATACGCCAAGACGAGGCAATGCATTTCAGCTAGGATGCAGTGCCCCAATACCCAATCCCCCGCCGCCATGCTCCGCCCACCCCATCCCGTGGCGACCCGCGCCGAAGTCGAGGCCGTGCTGCACGGCGGGGAGGCGCGCCGCGGGCCGCTGTTCCTGCCGGCGATCTATGAGCACAAGGCCTGGTTCATCGGCCGCACCCCGTCGGACGTCTCGCGGGACCCGGCCCTGCTGGCCCGGGCCCTCCTGGCGGAGTTTGAGGCCGTCGGGCCGGACGCGCTCACGGTGGGCATCGATGTCTACAACCTGGAGGCAGAGGCGGCCGGCTGCCAGGTGACCTTTCACGGCGGGAACGACGCGAGCATTCCCGGCATCAAGCCCGGGGCCCATTGCCTCCGGGTGGGCGACGACCTCTCGCAGGCGCCGCTGCCACATCCGCTGCGGGACGGCCGGATGCCGGTGAACATCGAGGCCGCCCGGCGGGTGCGCCGGGAAGTGGGCCCGGACTACTGGCTGCGCGGGGCGATCGCCGGGCCGTTCTCGCTGGCGATCAGCCTGGTGGGAGCCGAGGCATTGTTCCTGGCCTGCCTCGACCGTCCGGAATGGGTCCGGCAGTTGCTCGACCATGCGGGCCGCATCATCCGGGCATTCGGCCGCGCCTACCTCGATGCGGGGGCGGAGCTCATCGTGTTCGACTCCCAGGCCTCGCCCGACCTCGTGTCGCCCGGGATGTACGCGCAGCTGGTCCTGCCGGTGACCCGGGACCTCGCCGCCTGGGCCGCCACACAGGGCGTGCGCGACCTGCCGCTCGTGATTGGCGGCAACACCACGCGCATTGCGGAACTGCTGATCCGCACCGGCTGCAACAACCTCCTTTGCGACTTTACCAGCGACTTTGACACCTGGGCCGCGGCCTGCCGCCCGGCAAAGCGGGCCCTGCGCCGCAACCTTTCGCCGCAGCTCATCGGCGCCGCCCCGCCCGCGGAGATCCATGCGGCTGCCGCCCGCGAGATTGCGCGGGGCCGGGACCTGCCCGGCTTCATCATGGGCACGGCCGTGGTTCCTTTCGGCACCCCGACGGAAAACCTGCTGGCCGTGAAACGTGCCTGCCTCGATGCCCGCGCCTGACTGCCATGCCCGATCCCACCCCAATCACCCTGCCTCCCCGAGGATTCCGTCCGTGCGGAGCGGACCGGCCATCGGGCCAGGCTGCGGCGTACCCGGCCCCGATCACATCAGGCTCGCGGTCGGGGGCGCCCCGGTCAACGCCATGGAGGCCGGCACTCCCGCTGAGAATGAGCCGCTTTCCCGCACCATGACCGCAACCCGCCCCACCCACCATGCCCACGCTGCCTGAAAAATTCGAACGCTCGCGCGACTTCCTGATCGGGGTCGAACTCGTGTCGACGCGCGGCACGGTGACCGAGACGCGCGCCGCGAAGACCGTGGCCTTCTCGCGCGACCTGGCGCAGTACCCGCGCGCCGACTGGGTCTCCATCACCGACAACGCCGGCGGCAACCCCATGCTGGCGGCGACGGCGCTCGGCGGCCCGTTCCGGGAGGCCGGCCGCGAGGTCGTGATCCACCTCTCGTGCAAGGATTTCAACCGGAACGCGCTGGAGAGCGAGGCCTGGCTCCTGGCCAGCGAGGGGTTCCACAACCTGCTCGTGCTGAGCGGCGACTATTCCGGCACCGGCATCGGCGGCGGCGCCAAGCCGGTCTTCGACATCGACTCCGTCGGGCTGCTCACGCTGCTGGGCCGGCTGAACGCCGGGCTCGACGTGACCAAGGCCGCCGCGAAGCAGCAGGTGAAACTCCAGCCGACGCATTTTTTCCCGGGGGCAGTGGTGACGAATTTCAAGCTGCACGAGAACGAGGTCATCCCGCAGCTGCTCAAGGCCGAGCGGAAGATCGCCGCCGGCGCGCGCTATTTCATCAACCAGATCGGCTACGACTCGCGGAAGATCTCCGAGCTGGCCGCCTGGCTGCAGCACCGCGGCCACGGCCGCGTACCGCTCGTCGGCAACGTCTATGTGCTCAACCCGGCCGTCGCTCGGGCCTTCCGCGCCCAGCGGATCCCCGGCGTCGTCATCTCCGACGAGCTGGCCGCGCTGTGCGCGCGGCAGGAGACCTCCGCGGACAAGGGCAAGGCCTTCTTCCTCGAGCTGGCGGCGCGGCAGATCGCCATCTATCGCGGCCTCGGCTACCGCGGGGCCTACCTGGGCGGTGTCCACACGGTGGCGGAGATTGAGCGCATCCTGGAGTTGGAGCGCAGCTTTGCGCCGGGGGACTGGCGGCAGTTCGCCCGCGAGATCCGCTATTCCCGCCCAGGCGAGTTCTTTGCCTTCGCCGAGGATCCGGCGAGCGGGCTGGCCGACCCGGCGCGGGTGCATCCGGACTATGCGGCCTCGCTGACGGCCCGCCGGCCGACGGCGAATGTCACCTACAGCTACCGTGTTTCCAAGCTGGTGCACGGCCTCATGTTCACGGAGCACCGGGGCCTGTGGGATCTCGGGGCCCGGCTGTGCCGCGGCGCCAAGGATCCCATGCAGGGGCCGCCGCTCATGCGCGCGGCCGAGCATGCGGGCAAGCGCCTGATGTTCGGCTGCAAGGACTGCGGCGACTGCTCGCTCCCCGACATCGCCTTCCTCTGTCCTGAGTCCGCGTGTGCGAAGAACCAGCGGAACGGCCCGTGCGGCGGCACGCGCGACGGCAAGTGCGAGGTGGACGACTTCGAGTGCATCTGGGCGCGGGCGTACGACCGGCTGAAATATGAGGGCCGGGAACAGGAGCTGCTCGCGCACGCGCCGGTGATCCAGGACCAGCGGCTGCGCGGCACGTCGAGCTGGGCGAACACCTGGCTGGGCCGCGACCATCTCGCGAAGAAGACGCCGCCCGCCGTCACCTGACAACGGCTCATCCCGGCCGGCATAACTCATCGTCGAAATTTTGCGCACCCCAACCCGAAGCATGAACCTTTCCCCTGAACTCCTCTCCGCCGCTGGCGGGCCGGTCTGGCTGCAGGCCGGCACGCTGCTCGACGGGCTCGGCGCGCCGCGGTGCGCCGGCCACCTGGTCTACGATGCGACGCGCATCCTGTATGCCGGCGCGGAGGCGCCGCCGGCGGCATTGCTCCGCCCGGGGCAGGCCGCCCCGGACGCCGTGCTGCCGGGCCACACGGTCCTGCCGGGCCTGATCGAGGCGCATGCGCATATGTTTCTCGAGGGCGGCGAGCAGAACCCGGAGCGCCGCGCCGACTACCTGAAGCAGACCGACGCCGAGCTCACCGCGCGGGCGGTGCCGCGGCTGCGCCGGCTGCTGGAACTGGGCGTCATCGCGGTGCGTGACTCCGGCGACAAGAACGGGACCGGCCTCGCGCTGCAGGCGCGCTACCGTACGGCGGAGCGCGAGCCGATGCCGTACGTCGACAGTCCCGGGCCGGCGATTCACCACCAGGGCCGCTACGGCAGCTTCATGGGCCGGCCGATGGAGGAGTATCCGTCGGTCGAGGCCTGTGTTGACGGCCGGATCGCGGAGGGCGCGTTCCGGATCAAGCTGCTCGCGACCGGCATCATCAACTTCGAGAAGGGCGCCGTCCTGGCCAAGCCGCAGATGCCGGCGGAGGAACTGGCCCGTTTCACCGCCGTCGCGCGGGCGCGCGGCCGGCAGACGTTCGCGCATTGCTCGGGCAACGACGGCGTCACCAACTGCATCGCGGCGCGCGTGGACACCATCGAGCACGGGTTTTTCGTGGACGACACCCAGCTCGCGCAGATGCGCGACGCGGACGTCGGCTGGGTGCCGACGTTTGCGCCGGTGCAGTTCCAGGTGGACAAGGCGGAGCAGCTGGGGTGGAGCCAGCTGATCCGCGACAATCTGCAGCGCATCCTCGACGGCCATGCCGCGAGCCTGCGCAAAGCCGCCGCCCTCGGCGTGCGCATCATCGCCGGCAGTGACGCCGGCTCGCACGGGGTGCCGCACGGCTGGGGGCTGATCCACGAACTCCGGTGGATGGAACGGGCGGGCCTGACCCAGCTGCAGGTGATCAATGCCGCGACCGGCGCGGGTGGGACCCGGCTCGGGTTTCCCGAGGAATTCGGGGTGCTGCGTGCGGGGGCGAAGCCGCGGTTCATGCTCACGGAGCACGATCCGCTTGCGGCGGTGGCCAACCTGGGGCTGGCCAAGACCGTGGTGTTTGACGGAAGGGTGTTCACGCAGGGCGACGATCCGGCCGTGCCGGGCCTGTGAACGCGCCTTGCCATGGTCAAGATGCGATCGTTCAACGCCCGTCTCCGGCGGTCACGCGTGAGCGCGTCCTGTCCTGCGGGACGAAGTTCGCCCGGCCGGCCTAACCACTGGAGCTGAAAATCCGGGAGCCATGACGTTCGCAGAGACCAATCACCATCCCGTCGTCACCGACGGGGAATTCCGGCGGCTGCTGCGCGTCCCGCGGGACTTTGCGTTCACGGGCCAGTTGGCGGAAAACGCCGCGTGGGTGCGGGCCTGGTACGCGGCCCACGGCCGGCCCTGGCTGTGGGCCCGCGCCGCCGCGACCGGCGGGGTGGAAGGCGAAGTGACGACCCTGGAAGACGCGGCACTGACGAGCGGCGAACTGGCGCGGCGGTTCCGGGAGGCGCACGGGGCGGTGGTCGTGGCGGCGAGCGCGGGGCTCGAGGCCGAGGCCGAGGCGGCGCGCTGCTGGGCGGAGGACGAGCCCGACCGCTACTATTTCATGGAAGCGTACGCCACGGCGGTGGTCGAGGCGCTGATCGCCAAGGCGCGGGTGCGGCTGTGCGCCTGGGCGGCCAGCCAGGGGGCGGTGGTGAGGTCGCATTACAGCCCGGGCTATGAGGGCTGGTCGGTGGGTGAGCATGCGCAGGTGTTATCCCTGCTGACCCGGTCCGGTCCGATGCCCGGGCCGCTGGGGGTTATGGCCTCGGGCATGCTGCAACCGAAGAAGTCGCAGCTGGCGGTCTTTGCACTGGCCCCGGCGACCGGCGCGGCGGGCGAGCCCGCTGACCTCGTGCCCTGCCGGTACTGCGCCTGGGCGCAGTGCGAGTGCCGCCGCGAACCGTGTGTGCTTGCGCCCTGAACGCCGGCAGAGACGTCAGACGCGGCTGAAAATCCCCATGAACTTCCGCTACGCTTTTGCCTCGGCGTAGGCTTCCATGCCGACGCAGGAGCAGACCAGGTTGCGGTCGCCGTAGACGTTGTCCACGCGGCCGACGGCGGGCCAGAACTTGCTGGCGCGCGTGTGGCGGTCGGGGAAGGCCGCGGTCTCGCGCGAGTAGGGATGATCCCACTCGGTGGCGCAGACCACCGCGGCGGTGTGCGGGGCGTGCTTGAGGGGATTGTTGGCCTTGTCGGATTCGCCGCTGGCGACCGCGGCCATTTCGCCATGGATCGAGATCAGCGTGTCGCAGAAGCGGTCGAGCTCGGACTTCGCCTCGCTTTCGGTCGGCTCGATCATGAGGGTGCCGGGAACCGGGAAAGACATCGTCGGCGCGTGGTAGCCGTAATCGATGAGCCGCTTGGCGACATCCTCGACCTCGAGGCCGTGCTTTTTCCACGGGCGGAACTCCAGGATGCATTCGTGGGCGACGAGGCCGTTGGCGCCCTTGTAGAGCACCGGGAAGCAGGCCTCGAGGCGCTTCGCGATGTAGTTGGCGTTGAGGATCGCGACCTTGGTCGCCTCGGTGAGGCCGTCGGGGCCCATCATGCGAATATACATCCAGGAAATGACGAGGATCGAGGCGCTGCCGTACGGTGCTGCGCTGACTGCGCCGATGGGGGATTGCGGATTGCGGATACCGGATTGCGGAGGGACCACGGCGTGGCCAGGGAGGTAGGGCGCCAGGTGCGCGGCGACGCCGATGGGGCCCATGCCGGGGCCGCCGCCGCCGTGCGGGATGCAGAAGGTCTTGTGGAGGTTCAGGTGGCAGACGTCGGCGCCGATGAAGCCGGGCGAGGTCAGGCCGACCTGGGCGTTCATGTTGGCGCCGTCCATGTAAACCTGGCCGCCCTGCGCATGGACCGTGGCGCAAATATCCTTGATGCTGCTCTCGAACACGCCGTGCGTGGACGGATAGGTGATCATGAGCGCGGCGAGATCCTTGCCATGGGCCGCGGCCTTGGCCGCGAGGTCGGCGACGTCGATGTTGCCGTTGGCGTCGCAGGCGACGGCGATGACCTTGAAGCCGCACATCGCGGCGCTGGCGGGATTGGTGCCGTGGGCGGACGTGGGGATGAGGCAGACATTGCGCTGACCCTCGCCGCGCGACTCGTGGTAGGCGCGGATGACGAGGAGGCCGGCGTATTCGCCCTGTGAGCCGGCGTTGGGCTGGAGTGAGACCGCGGCGAAACCGGTGATCTCGGCAAGCCAGGCCTCGAGGTCGCGGAAGAGTTTCGCATAGCCGCGCGTCTGCTCGGAGGGCGCGAACGGATGCATCCGGCTGAACTCAGGCCAGGACACGGGAAACATCTCGCTGGTGGCGTTGAGCTTCATGGTACACGAGCCGAGCGAGATCATCGAGTGGCAGAGCGAGAGGTCCTTCGCCTCGAGGCGCTTGATGTAGCGCAGCATCTCGTGCTCGGTGTGGTAGCGATTGAAGACCGAGGCGGTGAGATAGGCGGAGGTGCGGGCGTGCGGCGCGGAGAAATCGGCGGCGACACTGTCCGCGTCGGCGAGTTTCGATTCGCCGAAGAAGCCGAGGATCACCTGCACGTCCTCGACGGTGGTGGTCTCATCGAGGGAGATGCCGACAGTGTAGGCATCGATCCGGCGGAGATTGTATTTCTTGGCGGCGGCGGCGGCGTGAACGCGCTCGGCGGCGACGTTGCCGATGGTGAGAGTGTCAAAGACGGGCTCCGCGTTGACCTTCGCGCCGAGCGCAGTGAGGCCGCGGGCGAGCAGGCCGGTGAGAAGCTTGGTGCGGCGGGCGATTTGCCGCAGGCCGGCGGGGCCGTGGTAGACGGCGTACATCGAGGCCATGACGGCGAGCAGGACCTGCGCGGTGCAGATGTTGGACGTGGCCTTGTCGCGGCGGATGTGCTGCTCGCGGGTGCCGAGCGCGAGGCGCATGGCGGGGTTGCCCTGGGCATCCTTCGACACCCCGACGAGGCGGCCGGGCATCTGGCGCTTGAAGGCGTCCTTCGTGGCAAGAAACCCGGCGTGCGGACCGCCGAAGCCCATCGGCACACCGAAGCGCTGGGCGGAGCCGACGGCGACATCGGCGCCGAACTCGCCGGGCGCGCGCAGCAGCGTGAGCGCGAGCAGGTCGGTGGCGACGATGGTGAAGGCGCCGGCGGCGTGCGCGGCGGTGAAGCAGGCGGCGAAGTCATGGACGCTGCCGGTCGTATCGGGGTATTGGACCAGCACGCCGAAGCAGGCGCCATCGGGCTGGAACGTGCGCCAGTCGCCCACGATGACGGAGATGCCGAGCGGCTTGGCGCGGGTCCTGACGATGTCGATCGTCTGCGGATGGCAGGCGGCATCCACGAAGAAATTCCGGTGCGTGGCGGCGTCGCCCTCCTTGAGGCGGTGGCACATCATCATGGCCTCGGCCGCGGCCGTGCCCTCGTCGAGCATGGAGGCGTTGGCGATCTCGAGGCCGGTGAGGTCGCAGACCAGTGTCTGGAAGTTCAGGAGGGCCTCGAGCCGGCCCTGGGAGATCTCGGCCTGGTAGGGCGTGTAGGCGGTGTACCAGCCGGGGTTCTCGAGGATATTGCGCTGGATGACGCCGGGCACGAGGGTGTCGTAGTAACCCAGGCCGATCTGGCTGCGGAAAATCTGGTTCTGGGCGGCGATCCCGCGGAGCTCGGCCAGCGCGGCGCTCTCGCCGGCGGCGGCCGGCAGGTTCATCGCCCCGCGGCGGATGTGTTTCGGCACGGCGGCATCAATCAACGCGTCGAGCGAAGGCTGGCTTAGGCGCTGGAGCATCGCGGCGGTGTCGGTGGCGCTGTCGCCCGTGTGGCGGCGGGCAAAGGTGTCGAGAGGGGCGAGGAGGTCGCGGGACGAGGACATTCGCGGACGGTAGGCGAGGAGCGGGACCGCGCAACCGCGATTTGGCCGGGGGCGGGCAATTAAGGGTTTGTTTCGGGGATGAAAGCGGGGCTGCTTGTGCCGTGTAATCTGGAACTCAGGAACGCTGGAAAGAAGCATTGGGTTTGTTCCAAAGTTCCTGAGTTCCAGATTCAACTGCAGGATTTCCAATGAAAGCATCCGCTCCTGATTTTTCCTCCCGCCAGGCCCGGGCCGACTATGTTGATCGGCGGCTGACGGAGCTTTATCCGGAGACGCCGGTGCCGCTGGACCACCGGGATCCGTACACGCTGCTGGTGGCGGTGCTGCTGTCGGCGCAGTGCACCGACAAGCGCGTGAACCTCGTCACGCCGCACCTGTGGGCGCTGGCGGACACGCCGGAGAAGATGACGGGCATTCCGGTGGTGGAGATCCAGCGCATCATCCGGCCGTGCGGATTGTCGCCGCAGAAGGCGAAGGCGATCGCGGGGCTCTCGCGGATCTTGGTGGAACGGCACGGCGGCGAGGTGCCGCGGACCTTGGCCGAGCTGGAGGCGCTGCCGGGCGTGGGCCATAAGACGGCGAGTGTGGTGATGGCGCAGGCGTTCGGGGTGCCGGCGTTTCCGGTCGACACCCACATCCACCGGCTCGCGCAGCGGTGGAAACTGAGCAGCGGCCGCAACGTGGTGCAGACCGAGGCGGACCTGAAGAAACTCTTTCCGCGGGAGCATTGGAACGCGCTGCACCTGCGGATCATCTTCTACGGCCGGGAGCACTGCACGGCGCACCGCTGCGACGGCACGACCTGCGAGATCTGCCGGACGCTTTTCCCGCTGAGGAGGCGCGCGGTGAAGACGCGGAAATAGGGGTTGGCCCGGCGGTTTGTTTTTACAGGAGGCAATGGAGGGAACGGAGAGACAATCCCAAGTCGGTTTGACCACGGATTGCCCGGATTCGATCGGGATGAATCCACCAACCTCGGAATGAGGAAGGCTTGGGCTCATATCCGGGTCCATCCGTGGACAAATGGATTCTGGTTCGATCTCCGTTGGCTTCGTTTCCTCCTGTGAATCCAAATCAGTCTCGCCAGAAAACGGGATTGATTCGCCGGCGGGGCCTGTTCACGGTCTCGCCTTCCTCGAGGACGCTTAGCTCAGTTGGTTAGAGCACGTGCTTCACACGCACGGGGTCACAGGTTCGAGTCCTGTAGCGTCCACCATTTTTATAATCAACAGTTTAAAAAAGTTTTGAAGTAACCTCACAGCGGCTGCTCACAGCACGCCGCCTGAAATCGCTTTGAGTTCACGGATGTTCACCGAGGGGGCAATCGCGCTCCGCCACGTCGAGGTTTCGCTTTGGCCTGCCCAATGCGTCATCGGGCTTCAGGTACCCTTAACGGCCTTCGCAATCGCAGAGAAATCGCCATCCGTGGGCATGACGAACAAACACCGTCCGCCGCTTCGGGCGGCCCAGATGGCGCCCACCGCGCGCTTTTCCTCCGCGTCGGCCCATAGGTGCCCGCCCTTGTACTCCACCGCCAGCGCTCGGCCGTCAGTTAGCTGGCAGATGAAGTCGGGATAGAACCAATCCGTCGAGGTTTGCAGCCTGAACGAGGTTGCCTTGCGGACTAAATTCCGCGCCCAAAATTTGATCTCTGGGAGTCCGTCGAGGAATTGAGCGCATTGAAACTCCTCTTTGAGTTTACCATTCGACGTGGTCTCAGGCAGTTCGC
Organism: uncultured Opitutia bacterium; assembly: GCA_903881475.1. Taxonomy (GTDB): domain Bacteria; phylum Verrucomicrobiota; class Verrucomicrobiia; order Opitutales; family Opitutaceae; genus Opi-474. Next base: position 134,580 of record CAIRTK010000066.1, read on the forward strand.
CCGGCTTCGGTCCAAAGTAATGCTTCTTGAATTGAAAGCCCCCTTCGTAAAGCCAACTCGGCTCGTAGCTCATCGTCTTGAAATTAATCGCGTACGACTCGCTCACCGTGAGAGCAGAATCCGGAAGCAAGAAGGATTGAAAGGCGGCTTTCTTCTCGCTGTCCCGGTGTTGCTGGATTCGGACATCAATTTCGTCCCGCAACCGAAACCGGTCCAAAGCGAGCGTGCTGATGTCGGGAATGGCATACGAGGGTCAGTCGCTCGCCGGCCGCGTCGATGAGGTGGTGGCTCGAAGCGAATCGCGACCAGAGCAGGGTATGGATTTCTCCAGCCGATATGTGAATGATGAGAACATCGGAATCCAAAGGCGATCCACGCTCGCTGTAACACGGCGAGGAAACATGTCGGCTAATTTCAAGGTTATTCAATTTTTTAGAGAGTTTTTCGGCCACGGCTAAATGCGATTCGAAGAGCCGCGCATAGACTGGGATGCATTCAAGTCCGCCGTCACTTGGACGGCGTCCCAAGATCGCAGTCGGTTTGGCTCCAGAGGGAATGCCGGTAATTGCGTTGTCCCAGACACTTTGACGGCGGAATCGGTCGGGAGGAGATCGAGGGCAAGTCCCCGTTCGCCGGACTTGTGAATTTGGGCGCGGAGTTCCGCCTTGTTCTTGGTGAAAATCAGCACCTTCCGCCTCGCTCTTGAAATGCTGACGTACCATTGGTTGGCATTCGTTGCCGGCGTGCGTCCCGAGTCCGAGAGGAGAACCGTGTCCACGGTCTTGCCCTGGGATGCGTAGCTGGTGGTCGCGAAACCGCGATTGAACAAGCGTTGGCTGGGGGTGAGGGTTTTGAGGAGACCGGCGTCGCTCTCGACCGCCAGACTTCCATCCGTCCCGATTTGACGAACCGTGACAAGTTCACCGTTGGCCAGACCGAGGCCCTCTTGCGACTTGCCGTTAAATTTCAGTTGAAGCCGATCACCGGGGCCGACTTCCATCGCAGCGGCCCGAGCCACAAGAACCCGGTCGGTGTAGCGGAAGCTGATCGTGGACTGGCGGCCATTCTTTCTAAGGACGACTCCGCTCTCGTTGGCGCCCCGGATTTCGCAGAGATCGCCTTTGGCAAAGCGTCCATACGACCGCACGAAGATTGTACCCGTGCCGCAACCGGATTCCTGAAAACACCCCGTGTTTCCGGGCATCCGAATTCAGCCGGATTATTCCACGGACAAGAGGAAGGATGCCGCGCAGGTTTAAGATGCGGTTCGGATCGAGCGGCCGGATGAATGGCTGGCCGGCCATCGCTGGGGAAAACCCGTGGTGCGGAAATAATGAGACGCGCTGCAGGCATGGGGGCTGAAGGCATGACCTCGTCGAATTCCCGGTCGGGTCTGGTTCAAAGAATGGGGAGGGCATGAATGGGTTGGGGTTGGCCAAGGGCCGGCCGCCGTGCCAGAGAGCAGATGGCCACTTATACGTGGTTTTAAGAACTTCGGCGAAGACGCATGGGACCTATGCACAAATTACAATGGGAAATCGGCAAGGCGGTGGATACGGAAATGAACGGGGTAAACGGCGTGCACCCGGACTGTGTTCCTGCCTTATGCCGGGACGGGGAAGGCAGCCTGTGGGCCATTGCGGGCCACTCGGGTTATGGAACACTCGGCGTCTTCACGGGCCGGAATGCCGACGACCTAAAAAAGGTCCATGATGCCGAACTGCTCTTTCCCACCGGACCTGCCGGGACGGCCTTCGGTGGTCGGAAACATCCTTATCCGGACGGGCCCCTGCCGCGCGGCGAGGTTTGGGCGACCGGGCTTTGGATCGTGCCCGAAAACGCCACAAAGTACCCGGGCCGGTTTTACGCCCTGGTGCACAATGAAACGGGCTGGGGGGCTGGTTCCACCGGCTATACGGCCTTTGCCCGGGAGGACGGGGAGCCCGATTTCCGGCATATCGGCCTGATGTCGTCCGATGACCGCGGAAAGACCTGGGAATTTCACGGCTGGGTCATCACCGCGGCCGAGCCTTGCTACACCGAGCGATACCGGCCGGACGGTATCAGCACCGGAGGGCAGAAGGCGGGCATTATCAACCTTGGCGCCGGGGATCTGTCGGTTTTCTTCAATCCCGATGAACAGAGGCTGTACTGCTTCTATTCGATGATTTGGTACAACATGGACGACCGCAGCGTGGTGGCAGACAAGGTCTATGTCGCCCGGGCCAAAATGAAGAAGACCGGCGAGCTGGGTGGGTTTGAGAAATATCATCAAGGCCGCTTTTGCACGCCGGGGAACGGCGGAGCCGAAACGGCCGTCATGACCGGCGGAGCCGAACCCTGCGTGGCCTATCACACGTCCCTCGGCCGTTATCTCATGACGACGTACAACCGGGCGTATTGGGGCAAGGGTCCAACCCTCCAGGTCTGCGTCAGCGACAACCTGACAGACTGGACGGAGCCCGTCCGCGTCGTGAAAACGCACGGTGAGTTGAGCATGCCTTATTACGCCCTTTGTGGCGGCGAACCTGGCCAGCCACATAATTTCCTGGGAGAGGAATTCGATTTACTGGTGTGTTCAAACAACACCGATATCAAGCGGCATCGGGTCAAAACGAAAGGCGTCGGGAGAGAGGCAGCGACCGTACGGCGAGGAAAGCGGTTCCGGAGGTGAGGCGGTGGCCCGAAGTCATGACCCCGTCGGAGCCGCTCCATGGGCGTCAGCGTGCGGTCAGGCGCACGGCAAGTTTTTCGTACGCGACGCGGCGACGGTAACTCGCTTCGTTTTCGTACCGATCCACGGCCTCCAGCGTTTCAATCCGGGCCACGCGGTCGCACAGCGCCTTGATGAGGCTGCGCACGACCAGGCGGGCATGCGGCGCGCCCAGGCAGAGGTGGGGACCGAATCCGAAGGCCACGTGCGGATTGGGCCGGCGGTCGAGGCGGACCTCTTCCGGCGACTCGAACACGGTTTCGTCGTAGTTGGCCGCCGCAAAGTTCAGCGAAACGAAGTGGCCCGGCTCCACGGTCACGCCGTGAATCTTGGCACCCGCCGGGCACAGGCGCGCGAGATGGGTGGAGGGAGACAGCACGCGAAAGAACTCCTCGCTGGCGCCGACGATCCGCCTCGGGTCGGCGCGCAGAAATTCGAAGTCGGCGGGATGGGTGCCCAGATGGCCGATCACGCCGGAGATCGAGTTGATGATGGTGTCGCGCCCGCCGGCGAAAACGATGCTGCAGTAGCCGAGCATTTCCTCCCGCGTCAGGGCACGGCCCTGGAACCTAGCAAGCGTGAGTGCGCTAAAAAAGTCATCGCCGGGCGCGGCTGCCGCCTGGTCGAGGAGCCCGTTCGCATAGGCCTCCAGGGCCGAACCCTTCCGGCCGCCATCGCCTTCGCGGAACACATGCATGCCCCATCCGATCCAGACCTCGGCCTCGGACTGCGGCATGTTGAGCAGGCAGGCCAGCGCGCGCGATTGAAGCGGGATGGCGAATTCCCGGACAATTTCAATGGAGTCGCGGCTCAACGCCTGGCCCACCAAGGAGTCGATCAGGCCTTCCACTTGGGCGATGACCCCGGGCAGCTTGGCACGATTGAAAAACGGCTCGACCAGTTCCCGGTACTCCTGCTGGGCGGGCGGGTCGATCTCGAGCGGCAGCTGTCGAACCGTACGCACATTCTCCTCAGTGGGGAGGGGAACCTTGAAGGGAGCATCCGAGCTGAATTGCTGCCAGTTCTTCGCGGCCGAGCGCACATCCTCGTGGCGCAGCAGCATCGGGATCGGTGTTCCCTGGAATTCGTTGACCAGGACGCCGTCCTTGCGACGGGCTTCGCCGAAGGGGTCGGGCTGATGGCTGTGAAAGGGGCAGGGCATAAGATGGACAGGTGACAGGCCCAGCTTGCCCGAACTCGGGAAGTCGGCTGCCAAGGGGTTTACCTAATCTATGAATTATTGCTTCCTAGGGTGGTAGTGACTTCTCACTTGTTTGTGCAAATTAAACAGGGGAAATAATTCTTAAGCTGATCCAAGGATAAATCCCCTCATACCGTCCACAAAATGTCGGACGCGCCATCCCGCAAAAGCTAATTGCCGGGCCAGCCGAGGGTGGGGACGCGAGTTGAGGTCGGCCGATTTCCGCCGTGAGCGTCCGGCTCGATTGGGATTGCCCCGGCCGCGGAAATGCCCACCTGCTTGGCGTGTATTTTGCTTAAACCCGGCCAACCCCGTGATTTACCCATGTCGTTAAAACAAACCCTGCTCGGCAAACCGCGGGATATCCACGATCCGAAGCTCTATCACACCATCACGCTGATCGCGTTTCTCGCCTGGGTCGGGCTGGGGGCCGACGGGCTGAGTTCCTCCGCCTACGGTCCCGACGAGGCGTACCGGGCGATCCTGAGCCATCCATATCTCGCGGTGTTCCTCACCCTCGCCACCGCGGGCACGGTCGTGATCATCTCCCTGGCCTACAGCCGCCTGATCGAGCATTTCCCGGCCGGGGGCGGCGGCTACGTGGTGGCGACGAAACTCCTCGGGCCGTATTTCGGCGTGATCTCCGGCTGCGCCCTGCTCGTGGACTACGTGCTGACCATCACCACGTCGATGGCCTCGGCGATCGACCAGATCTTCAGCTTCATTCCGCCCGCCTATGACCATTGGAAGGTCGCGGTGGAGTGCCTGCTGCTCGTGGGCCTCACGATCATGAACCTCCGGGGCGTCAAGGAATCCGTCGCGATCGTGGTGCCGATATTCATGCTCTTTATCATCACGCATACGATCGTGCTGGTCGGCGCCGTCGTGATTTATGCCCACCAGGTTCCGGCGCTGGCGCATGAGTTCACGCATTCGCTGCATGCGGATGTGCGCAATCTGGGGCTGTGGGCCGTGTTCCTCCTCTTCATGAACGCATATTCGCGGGGGGCGGGCACCTACACGGGCATCGAGGCGGTGTCCAACGGCGTGCCCATCATGCGCGAGCCGCGGATCGCCACCGCCAAGCGCACGATGTTCTACATGGCCGCCTCGCTGGCGATCACCGCGGGCGGCATCCTCCTGGCCTACTATCTCGTCGGCGTGCATCCCGAGGAGGGCAAGACGCTGAATGCCGTGCTGGTGGAGCGGCTCGGGTTCGGGCAGTGGTTTGTCGTGCTCACGCTTGTGGCGGAGGGCGGCCTGCTCATCGTCGCCGCGCAGACCGGGTTCCTCGACGGGCCGCGCGTCATGGCCAACATGGCGCTCGACGGCTGGCTGCCCCACCGCTTCAGCGCGCTCTCCGAGCGGCTGACCATGCATTATGGCGTGATCCTCATGGGCGCCTCGGCGATCCTGAGCCTGTTCTACACCAAGGGTGACGTCACCACGCTCGTCACGATGTACTCGATCAACGTGTTCGTGACCTTCTCGCTCTCCCAGCTCGGCATGGTCCGCTTCTGGTGGCAGCGGCGCCGCGAGGCGACGAAGAGCCGCAAGGACATGCTGATGCACCTGCTGGCGCTCGCGCTGTGCGTACTGATCCTGATCATGGTCGTGGCGGAGAAGTTCACGGAGGGCGGCTGGATCACGCTGGTGGTGACCTCGGCGCTGATCGCCCTCTGCATCCTGATCCGCCGCCACTACCGCGGCATCCGCGCCCGGGTGGCGCTGCTCTCCAAGATCCTCGAGGACCTGCCGGTCACCGCCAAGCGGGACGTGCCGGCGGAGTTGTCGCCCACCGCGCCGACGGCCGTCATGCTTGTCGCCAGCTACAGCGGCCTGGGGGTGCACTCGCTGCTGGCCGTGATGAAGACCTTTCCACGGCATTACCACCAGGTGGTCTTTGCCAGCGTCGGCGTGATCGATTCCGGCACGTTCAAGGGAGAAACCGAGATCGCCGAGCTGGAGAAGCAAACGGTCCGCGGCCTGGCCCAGTATGTCGAACTGGCGCGGGGACTCGGGCTGGCGGCCGAAGCCTCGCACCTGATCGGCACGGACCCGGTGGCGTCGGCGGAGGAATTATGCGCCGCGATCGCCGCGAAATATCCCCGCGCGGTCTTCTTTGGCGGTAAGCTGATTTTTCGGTATGACACGTGGTACGGTCGCGTCCTGCACAACGAGAGCGCCTTTGCCATCCAGCGCCGCCTGCAATGGCGCGGCCTGCCCATGGTGGTGCTGCCCGTGCGGGTCGCGGAGTAGGCGCCGGGCCGGCCTCCGTTGGTCGCCCCGACGGCTCCGCCGTCGGGTGCGGGGCTGGAAACGGCAATGCCCGGGTGCTGTCCGGGCGAGGGATTCAATCCGAATTCAAAGGCGCTCGTCCATGCGGCGCAGCCGTGCGGCCATGACGGTCATCAGTTGCAGCGCGAAGAAGGGATTCTGCTGGACGAGAAACAGGAACCGACGCCGGTCAATCGCGACCAGTTTTGCGGCGACCGTGACGGTGGCCGTTGCATTGCGGGGTTTTTCCTCGATGAGGGCCATCTCGCCAAACACGCCGCCCGCTTCCACGGTTTCCACCACGTGCCCGTGGATCACGATCTCCACCGCGCCCTCGATGACGGCGAACATGCGATCGGCGGAGTCGCCGACGCGAAAGACGATCTCGCCCGCCGGCATGGGGATAAACTCCTGATCTTTATCAAACAGGTTAATTTTCATGGAAGATTTGGATACGGGAAGCGGAGGATGCACCGGGTGACAATCAGAACCGTGTTTCGTCACCGGGTTGTAACGTTCCGCGGCACCTCCGGCCCATGGTTGGGCAATTGAGGCTGCGAGCGGCAGGAATCCGTCCGGCTGGATCGCCATACCCGGCTTTGCGATGACCCAACCGGGAGCTTCGTCCGCCGTGCAACGGGCGGAGGCGGGCCGGATCGGAAAGGTTGCGTGATTGTCACCCGGGGGACCTGTACAAGATCCCGCCGGCGAGGTTGGCTGCGGCCGTCTCCCATGGGAACGCAACCGCATCACCCTGCATGAGCCGATGGTACCTGGCGGTCTTTGTTGTCGTCGCGGCGCGGAGTGCCGCCGCTTCAATCACGGCCGAGGGGCAGGCGCTCTACGAGGGCCGGCGTTACGCCGAGGCCGAGCACGTTTTCCAGCAACTCGCCGCGGCCGATCCCCGTGACCCCGGGGCCGTCTATTACCTGGGGAAAATCGCGATCGCCCGCCGGGATTACGCGGTGGCGATCCGGTTCCTGGAGCAGGCCGCGGCCCTGGCTTCGGACCAGTCGGATTATTACCTGTGGCTCGGGAATGGTTATGCCTGGGCCGCGGCCACGGCGACTTACGGCGACAAAGTTGCGCTCGGCCGGAAATGTCTCGCCGCCTACCGGAGGGCGCTGGAGCTCAACCCCGACAATCGCTGGGCGCACTTCGGCCTCATGAATTTCTACCGGCATGTCCCCGCTTTCCTCGGTGGCGGACTGGGAAATGCTTATGGTGAGGCGGAGGAAATCTGCCGACGGGATGCGCCCCTGGGCACCTTTGCGCTGGCCGTGCTCGCCACGCACGAGAAAAACTATCCCAAGGCCTTCGCCCTGCTGGAAAAACTGCTGCGGCAGGATCCGGCCTGCTTCGCTGCGAACCTGGCCTATGGCCGCCTGGCGATCACGACCGGCTGGCACCTGGCGGAGGGTGAAGCCTGCCTGCACCACTGTCTCACCCTCCATCCGACGGAAAACGATGAGGGCCTTGAAATGGTGCGGCAGTGCCTGGGTCAGATCGCGGAGATCCGGCACCAGTCTCCGATTGCCCAGCACCGCGATGGAGGATCCTGAGCGGCGGCAGAAACCTGCGCGCCAAGGGTCGCGGGTGTCGGCCCAAAGCACCCGCCACATCATTGTAACAAAGCATGCCTAAAATTCGCTCGTCTCGAGCGCGGGGGCGCGGACGCTCGGCGGGATGAAGAACCGGTTTTCGTTGGGTGTCGTTCGGTGGTGGGGCGCAGTGGCGGTGTGGACGGTCGCAGGGACGCTGCTGGTCGCGGCGCCCGTCACCTTTGTCTTCACGTCCGACCTCCACTACGGCCTCAACCGCGGCCGCTTCCGCGGGGCCGGCAATGTGGAGGCGCAGGTGGTCAACGCGGCGCTGGCCGAGAAAATCAACGGCCTGCCGGCGGCGGCGCTGCCGAACGATGGCGGGCTCCGGGCCGGTCAGGCGGTGGGGCCGGTTGCGTTTGTCATTGTCACGGGCGATCTGACCAACCGGCAGGAGTTATACCCGCTCCACATCCAGAGCGCGACGACGTCCTGGCGCCAATTCGAGGAGAGTTTCATCCGCCGGCTCAGGCTGGTGGATGCGGCGGGGCGGCCGACTCCGCTGCTGCTGGTGCCGGGCAACCACGATGTCAGCAATGCGATTGGCGCGCCCTCGCGGCTGGTGCCGGAAACCGATGCGACGTCCATGGCGGAGATCTCCAACCGGATGATGCATCCGGCGGTGCCGCGCACCAAGGAATCCTACCGGTATGCGACGGACAAAATTCAATTTTCCCAGGACTTCGGCGGGGCGCACTGCATCTTCCTGACGATGTGGCCCGACAGCGTGGCGCGGGCCTGGATCGAGCACGACCTCCAGGGCGTGGCCGCAACCACCCCGGTGTTTCTGTTCTGCCACGACCAACCGGACATCGAGGCCAAGCACCTGACGAACCCGAACGGGGCGCACCTGATCAGCAGCCACGACCGGTTCGAGAACCTCGTCGCGGATATCTGCGCCGATGGACTGACGGTGGATGCGCCCACGGCGATCGAGCAGCGGGCCCTCGCCGCCTTTCTCCGGGCGCATGCCAACATCGTCGGTTATTTCCACGGCAATTCCAACTGGAACGAATTCTACACGTGGCGGGGCCCGGACGGAGACCTTGTCCTGCGGGTGTTCCGGGCGGACTCACCGATCAAGGGGAGGGTGTCGGGGAAGGATGAGACCAAGCTCTCGTTCCAAGTGATCACTTACGATGTGGCTGCCAACACCCTGACCGCGCGCGAATGCCTCTGGAACGCCAAGGGTGACAAGGAAACCGACGCAACGCCCGTGGCGTGGGGAGCTTCAAGCACCGTTCAACTCCTGCCGCACTAGGTCCTGTCGTGCGGCACGGTCCGGCTATTGGGCGACCGTACCGGACTCAGTTGGCAAAGGCCTGAGGCTTTCCTGCAGTTCTATTCATGTTTTCGATTCCGCCTTTACGATGTATCGCCGGCTTGATTCTGGCGGTGCTTTCATCGGTGGCGGTCAACGCGGCTGTTTCCGACGCGCGGCTCCGCGGAACCGTGGCCGACCAAGCAACTGGCAGGCCGCTGGCGGGCGTGCAGATCACGCTTGGCCGGCAGGTAGCGGTCTCCGACGCCAACGGCGCCTTCAGCTTCGCGCCGGTGAAACCGGGAACCTATGTGCTGATGTTCTCGTCTGCCGATCATGGCTCCCGGGAGATTCCAGTCGTAGTGGTTGCCGGCACCAACACCCTGCCGCCGGTCTTGCTCGGAGCGGGCGTCATCCAGTTGGAACGGCTGGTGGTGACGGACCATGCGAACGGCGCGAGCAGTGCCTTCGCCGACAAGGCCCAGACCGAGACCGGCCAGGATGTCGTGGCGGGCGCCGCGCTGAACCAGGCGTCGGTCCAGAATGCGAGCGATGCCCTGAAAGGCGTGTCCGGGGTCAATGTCACCCGCGGGGCGAACGGCGCCACCAATGTCTCGATCCGGGGGCTGGCGCCCCAATTCAACCGGGTCAGCATTGACGGCCAGACCCAGAGCAACTCCGGGCGGTTTTCCTCCGGCTCGGCACTGGACAGTCTCCCGCCGGAAATCCTCAAATCGATCGAGGTCACGAAGTCCCTCACGCCCGACATGGACGCGGATGCCATCGGCGGCGTCATCAACCTCTCCACCTCCGAGGCCGCGGGCCTCAAGCGGGCGTTTGTACAGGGCAAGGAACAGCTCGTCGTCGATTCGGCGGCCGGCCGGTCCGGCTCGCGCAGCAATGTGAGTTTTGGCGCCCCGTTCCGGCTTTGGTCCCCGCGCGGGCCGAACGACTCGGGCTATGTGGCGACGGTCACCTACGACGAGGTGACGCGGCTGCGGGAAAACATGGAGACGTTTGACGACTGGCCGCTGCTCCTCTCGCCCGGGCCGGCGCCGTATGCCGGGATCCCCGTGCCCGCGTTCACGCATGAGAATCTCGAGCGCACGCTCGACCGCCGCGAACGCGCCGCGCTCCTGTTCAACGCCGACACTCGGATCGGCCGCACCTCGTTCTTCCTGAAATCCAACCTGACCCAGGATGCCCGGCTCCGCACCCGCAGCCAGGAGGATTTTGATCCGGCCGGGGGGACGGCCCTCGCGCTGACCCCCACGGGCGGGACTTTTTCCGGGCTGCACCTTGGTCTGCATGGGGTCCACCAAGACGTGAGCCGCACGATCGCGACCGTCGGAGTCGGCGAGAAGACCGACTGGGAGCGCGTGCACCTCAATGCCTCCGCCGGTGTGACCCGCACCGAGGATCGCGAGCCGCGTACGATGGACGCGCTGTTTTCGAGTACGGATCCTTATACCGTCGCCTACACCGCCGGGGTCAGCCGGACCCTGCCGGTCTTCACGTTCACGGACGATTTGAATCCTGCGGCCGGTAATGTGGCGTCCACGAATCCTGCCGCCTACCAATTCGCCCATCTCACGGTCACCGAAGGACGCGGCGTCGATTTCAACTCGACCGGCAAGGCTGACCTGAAGCTCGATCTCGATGATACCGCCCAGCCGGCCTATCTCAAATTCGGGGTCAAGGTGCAGGAATTTCACCGGACGCTGACGCAGAGCCGCCAGGTCTATGATCCCAGCCCGCTGGTTCCGCCGGTCACGGCGGCCGGCCTCGTGGGCACGCCCTTGGTGACGTTCCAGGACGGAGGATACCAATTTGGCCCGATCCCCGATCCGGCCCGGGTGGCGGCGCTCGTTGCGGCCGAACCCGCGGCCTTTCCGCTCGATGCCACCGATACGGCCCTGGGTTCCGCGGCGAATGCCGAGGTGCACCAGTCAATCTGGGCCGCCTACGGCATGGGCCGGGTGCACTGGCAGCAATGGTCCCTTGTCGGGGGAGCGCGGCTGGAAGGAACGCGGTTCAACGCGACGGCCAACCAGCCGGTGTTTGCCGACGACGGGACGCTGCTGGGCTTCGAGCCGGCGCACGCCGGCCGCAGCTACCTCGATATTCTGCCCGGCCTTCACCTGCGGTATAATGCGACGGACGGACTCATCCTGCGGGCTTCGGTGTACCGTTCGCTCATCCGGCCCAGTTACAGTGACCTGGCACCCTACTTGGACCTCAACTTTGACCAATTTCGCGCCCGAACGGGCAATCCCAACCTGCGGCCCTACCTTGCGACCAACACGGATTTTACCGCTGACTACTATCGCGAGTCACTCGGCCTGTTCAGCGCGGGAGTCTTTTTCAAGTCCATCCATGACTTCCAGGTAAACTCGGAACGATTGGTCACCATCGGGAATATCGGCCAATTCGTCGAAACGCAGCTCATCAATGGCGACACCGCGACGGTCGGCGGCCTGGAGACAAGCTGGAAAAGCAACCCGTGGGCGCTGCCCCAACAGTTTGCGACTGTGGCACTGACGCTGACCTACACCTTCACCCAGAGTGCCTCGCACCTACCCGGCCGGCCGGGCGAGACGCTGCCGCTGCCATTGCAGGCGCGCCACCAGTTCAGCGTCGGGCTGCACGGTGAGCGCGGCCGGTTCTCGACGGACCTGGGATTCACCTATCACACCGCCATGCTCGACGAGGTCGTATCCTACCAGCGCGACCGGTATGAGGCGGGGCAGGTAGAGGTGACGCTGAGCGCCGACTGCAAGCTCTCGAAGCACACGCGGATTTTTGCCGGCATAACAAACCTGCTGCGGACCCCGTCGTGGGCGTATTCCGGCGATCCCTCGCGCCTCAAGGAATTCGAGACCCGCGGTCTAGAAGCCAGCCTGGGCGTGAGCTGGAAACCGTAGCCCTGGCAGGGTAGCCGTCTGCTATTTGGCGGCCGGCTCGAACAGCGCGGCGAGGCTCGGAATTTGGGCCTGAAGATCGTCGCGCAGGGCCGTGCCGGCGAGGAAGAAGTCCTTTTCACCCTTGCCGCTTCCGACGGGATTCCGGTAGGCGGCGACCAGCAGGCCGATGTTCTCGCCGGCGGCGTCGCGGAGCGGCATCAGCATGACGAATTTCCGCACCGCGTCCTTGGTGCGGTGCCAGCGAGGATCGACGATGGTGATGCCGAGTTCGCTCACGGTGATGTCGTCCGGATCATCGGGATTGCCAATGCGCTCAGGATAGGAGCCCGCGAACATCGTGTAGACCTTGGAAAGGCCGGGGGGCACGCCGTGGAACGTGAGGCTGAGCAGCTCGGGATGCTTCGCCATGATCTGCTCCGACAACGCCTGCGCATAGATCTTGGTGGCGGGAGGCGTCCAGTTTTTCTGTTTTTCAGGGGCGGCGCGGAGAACCAGGGCCGCAGCTCCGAGGGCAAGAAGGAGAATAAATCGAAGAGAGGTTTTCATGGATGGAATCGCTACGAGGTTTGAGTTGAAACTGCGGTCAAAGGCCGCGTCGGCGGCGGAGTGGCGGAAGGGAGGCCACATTCAGAGGGAGATCAGTCACAGCTGGCGCCAGGATTTGGCATAGGAGTCGGTGCCGTCGGTATAGGTGGTCCAAACCCGGTGGGTCACGGGGTCGACGGCGACATTCTTGGCGGTGGCCGTGGACGAGGCATCGCCCACAAACTCCACGCCGGTCGCCGTGGCCTTCACGACGGACAAATCATTGGGTCCGGCGCAGAAGATTCGCCGGGTGCCGGCGTCGAAGGCGATCTGGTCCACCTTGGCTGTTATCCTGGCTGAGCCGATGACTTTTCCGGTCTTGAGGTCGAGGGCGACAAGCGTGCCGTTGTCACCGGAAACATAGATCCGGCCCGCGGCGGCATCGAAGACGAGCCCGTGCGGGCCCGTGGCGGGGGCGGTCGGCCAGCGGGCGGCGACGGTGTTGGTCCGGGTGTCGATCACGGCGACCTCGTTGAGATTCTTGATATTGAGGTAAATCCGGTTGGCGGCCTCGTCGTGGGCCATGCATTCCGGCTCCCCGGGAATCTCGATGGCGGCCGTGACTTTGCCGGCGACGGGATCGATCGCCCAGAGATACTTGCCGTTGTCATTGGTCACGTAGACGCGGCGGTCCTTGGCGTCGTAGAGGATGGCGTCGGTTTCGGCCGGAGTGGCGACGGAGCCGGTTTCGGTCAGCGTGGCCGCGTCGATGATGGCGACGCGTTTGTCGTCCTGCACGCTGACATAGTATTTGCCGGCCTGCGGATCGGGCGCGATGCCGACGGCCGGGCCGACCTTCAGGCGGGCGAGCACAGTGCCGGCCTGCAGGTCGATGAAGTCGGCGGTTCCGTCCTTTTCATGGGCGGCAAGCAGGCGGTGACGCGAGGCGTCGACCGACAGGAAGTCGAATTTCCCCTTGGAGCCGGCAATTTTGACGACGGCATCGGGTGCGAGGGGGGCTGCGTCCTCGGCGGCTTGGGTTTGGGAAAGGGCGAGACCGGCGACCGCGACCACGGCGGCGAGGTGACGGCGAAAGGGAAGATTCATGAACGGAAGGGCAGGCGTTGAGGGAAAGGCAGCGATGGAAGCCGCCGGCCTTATTTGATGGGCATGAGCAGTGCCGCGGGGCTGAGGGTCTTTTTCGCGAGCTCGTCCCGGATGGCCAGGGCCTTGATGTGCAGCTGCACCTCGTCGTCACCGGAGTTGTACCGGAAGACGAAACCGGCGGCACCGCCGATGAAATGGCCCGCCGCATCCTTGAGCGGAACCTGCACCTCGAATTTGTGGGGGTCCTTCATGTTGGGGGCGAGGACGGTCTTGTGCTCCTGGGCCACAGCGATGTCGTCGTCGTCGTCCAGCTTGCCGACGCGGTCCAGGTTGGTCGCGATCATGGTCTCGGCCTTGGCCCCGGGAGCCGTGAGGTGGAGGCCGACGACGACGAGTTCGGGATACTTGGCCATGAGCTCGTTCACGAGCTGCTGGGCATAAATCTTGTTATCGGCGGCCTTGCCCCAGGCGGGGGGAGTGTCGGCGGCGAAGGCGGGGATGGCCAAGCCGAGCAAAAGGCCGGGCAGGGCAGCGAGGCGGAGGATAGTTTTCATCGGGGATCCGGAGGAGGTTGTTCGGGGAAGGAAGACACGAAGGGCAGTGCCTGAGAACCTAAGGCCAGCCCATGAATCCAGCCTGAATCGTGCGTTAATTCGCATTCAGCTGGATGCGGCGGGCGGAAAGGGCCGGGCGTTTGATTTCACCCGGCCCATTGTTACCGGCAAGACAAGCGGCTCAGAACTTCAGGCTGGCGGACACGTACAACAGGCGGCCGATCGGGGAATACGTGGCCGTGTCCACGTTGTTGTTGTTGTTGCCCGCGGCTTGGGAAATCCCGGCATAGGGCGGCATCCGGTTGAAGACGTTGTTGACGCCCACGGCGAGCTTCACGCCGCCGAGCAGGCCGCCGGCCCAACCTGCGTCCTGCACCTTCTCGAAGGTGTAGGCTTCCTGGAAATCCCATGAAGTATAATAGCCGACCGTGACGGCGGGATGGTTGAGCAGGTAGTTGGCGGGCGCGTAGGTGAGCGGAGCGGCCGAGCCGACGTCGGTCATCGACGACATGTAGGAATTACCGACGGTGGTTTCCCACTGGTGGTATTTCCAGTCGAGCGTGGTGTAGAAGCTGAACTTGGAGAAGGAGCCGGCCTCCGTCTGCGTGTTCGTGGAATAACCCGCAAACTCGTAGAACGGCGCGCCCGGCAGGGCGGCGAACAGAAAGTGCTGCAGGTTGGTCCCGTTGGTCCCGAGCGTGAACGTCCCCAGGTTTTGCGTGGGGATGGCGTACTCGAGGCTGATGTCGAGCGCCTCGACGTGCACCCCGCCGGAATTGACGAAATGATCCGTGATATAGATGTCGTTGTGATAATTCCCGCTCACGAGATAGTTGAACAGGCCCTGCGGGGCCGCGAGCAGCGCCTGGGAGGCGCCGGCGGTTCCGGGGATGCCGCCCACCGCGATGCCGCTGAAGTACGGGGAGGCCGAGCCCAGGGCGTTGACGCTGGCGATGATGTTGCTGGCACCGATGCCGGCGGCCAGGCCCTTCTGGTACCCTCCGGCTGACGGTGGATGCCGCGGGCGAGCCGCGGAACATCTCGGTGGACTCGCCCCATGATCCCAAGCTGGCGCAGGCCGTCATGAAGGCCGTCGCGCAGTGGCGCTTCGCCCCGGCGCGGAAGGACGGCCTGCCCATCACCACGCGGGTGGTGCTTCCGATCCGGCTCTCGTAGGCCGATCCGCCGGCTCAAAAAGAATCTCAGGCACCGACGGCTTGGACGGTCCAGCCTGGGGCCGGTCAAGGGGGTGCTCCCGCGAGGAGCATCCCCTGACCGCGATCCCCGGCTTTCAGCCCGACGTCTTCGGTTGGTCAAGTGAGGTGGGCGGGCACGTCCCGTGCCCGCATGCGGACGCGGGAAACGATTGCGATTCAGAATTGCGGACTGGCTCTTCCCATGCGGGCACGGGACGCTCCCGCCCACGTTCAGTCCATTGTGAGAAGCCAATTTGAAGACCCATCTTGATACGGCTGATCCGCCTCACGGATGCGCCGGGGAACTTGGCGCTGCCCTGACCAGGACGCATCGCATGCCGAAATTAACCGCGCGGGTTTCCGGCGGATCGAAATCGGCCCGACGCGAGAGCCGAAGGTCGGCCGGAGTGGCGTTGTAAAATGAGCCACCGCGCAGGACGCGATGCCGGTGGTCGGGGCCGGTCCAATCCTCGCACCACTGCCACACGTTGCCACTGACATCATAAAGTCCGAGGCGATTGGGCGGAAAAGACCCGACGGGCGACGTCCGCGCGTAATCATCGCGGTAATGGCCGATCACCGCGCCGTTCGGCGGCCAGTCATGGTCGCGCGCTTCCTCCCCGGCGAAATTTCCGGATCCCGCAGGCGGCGGCCAGCCGGTTCCCCAGGCATACAGCTCAGGCCCATGGGGGCCTTTCTCCGCCGGAGTGGCTCCGGTTTCCGCCGGCAGGCCCGCCGCGAGACTCCACTCGGCATCGGTGGGGAGGCGGTAACTCTCCTCCGCACCAATGGCGTGCTCCCGCCGCTCCTTCGCGGTCAGCCACGCACAAAAGGCCCGGGCGTCCTGCCAGTTGATGGCGCACACCGGATGCAGCGGTCCTTGGGCAAATCCCGGGGCTTGCCAGCTGGCCCCGGTTTCCTTCCATCCCCCGCCGGTGATGGCTACGACATGCTGCGTGGCATCATAGCCCGTTGCAGCGACAAACGCGGCAAAGTCCCGGACCCGCGTGTCCCAGACGCTGAACCAGACCGACGTGCCCGGGATCGGTACAAACCGCATGCCCAGGCTGTTCACGTGGACTTCGGGCGGAGACGGCGCGGCCCGCAGCGCGAGCGCGAGAATCGCACTGCTGAAGATCGCAGCGGCGAATGCGCCCACGCCGAGACCAAACGCACCTGCACGGACGCCCGCCCGGGGATGTGTTTTGCACGATGGAGCGGTTGTTCGAGTCATGCGGGAGCGAATGGTTTGAGCAGGTTTCATGCGAACGCATTGCCGGGTTACACCCTATATCGCTGGGCAGGGCATGGGTGTAGCGTCATCGCACCATGCCCGATGCCACTCCGTCCGAACCCGTGAAGCCCATCAGCCCGGCACCCCGTTCCATCAAGGACGAGCGCCGCGAGCCAGCTCCCGCTGTCACCGCGGCCCCAATTCCATCGCCGGCCAAAGTCTACCTCTGGCCCATTGTTCTCGGCGCCCTGTCCGTCGTCCTGCTCGTGATCATCGCGGTTTACGCAGTCCGTGTCACCGCGCTGAATGAAACCATCATCCAGAATAAGACCCGGGCCGATCAGCAGGGCGCGGCGGCGACGCTGCTGCAGGCCCAGCTGGGCGAAACCAAGGCTGATTCGGTCAAGCTCCAGACCCAGGTTGACAATGCCAGGGCCAGGGCGACCCAGCTCACTGCCTTGGTCGACAAGACCAAGGCCGGCGCGGCCGAGCTCCAGACTCAATTGGACAAGAGCCGGGCGATTTCCAACGGCTTCCAGTCCCAGATGGAGGACGCCAAGGTAGTTTCCATCCGCCACCAGGGCGAGGTGGAGGTCGCCAACGCGCAGGTGACCGTGCTGCAAAACCAATTGAACGAGGCGCGGACGGATATCGCCCGGCTTCAGGAGCAGGTGACTGCATCCCGGGATGACACCGCCGCCTTGCAGTCGAAACTGGACACGGCTGAAAGCGAGATCGCCCGGATGAAAAAGGCGCGTTAGGGTGGGCCTGCAAACTCGATTGTCATTCTGAGCGAAGTGCAGATTCCAGTTGGCTAGGATCGAAGTCCGCGGGGAACTCTCACTGGATTCTTCGCTACGCTCAGAATGACAAACCTCTGAATCGCGGGTTTGAAGATTTTTACGTCGTCATAACGCCCAGTGCCCCGCAGCGGCGGCCAGCAGGACAACCGCCCACGCGGGAACCCGCCCGAACTGGAGCAGGGCGAAGGCGACGAGCACGACGCCGACATCACGGACACTTCCCACGCTTTCCTTCCAGACCGGATGGCAGAGTGCGGCGAACAGCACGCCGACCACGGCGGCATTGGCGCCGCGGAGCGCGGTCTGGATGCCGGCCCTTCTCCGCAGCAGATTCCAGAACGGCAGGGCGCCGCCGATCAGCAGCCACGCGGGCAGGAAAATGGCGAAGAGACATCCGAGTCCGCCGAGCCAGGCCTGGCGGCCGCCCGTGATGACGGTACCCAGGTAGGCCGCGAACGTGAAGAGCGGTCCGGGCACCGCCTGCGCCGCGCCATAGCCGGCGAGAAACTGCTCGTCGCTGATCCAGCCGGGCGGCACCACCTCGGCCCGCAGCAGCGGCAGCACGACGTGTCCGCCGCCGAACACGAGCGCGCCCGCGCGATAGAAACCGTCGAAGACCCGCAGGGCGGGGTTGCCCGCCGACTTGGCGACAACCGGGAGCCCGGCCAGCAGCAGCCCGAACGCCACGAGGGCCAGCGCCGCCCAAGCGTGCTGCCGCGCAATGGAGGCCGTATTCGAACCTGCGGCCGTCCGCGGCTCGTTGCGGTACAGCCACCAGCCGGCGGCCCCCCCCGCCGCAATCACGCCGATCTGCAGCGCGGCGCCGGGCATGGCCAGTACGGCGGCGGCGGCCAGCAGCGCCAGCGCAAGGCGCGGCAGGTCGGGGCAGAGCTTCCGGCCCATGACCCAGACGGCCTGCGCGACCACGGCGACAGCCGCCAGCCTGAGCCCGTGAAGCCAGCCGGCGGCGCGCAGTCCGCTGACCGTGGCAATGCCATAGCCGAAGGCGATCATCAGCAGCGCCGAGGGGAGGGTGAAACACAGCGAGGCGACGAACGCCCCGAGGATGCCCGCCCGCCGCTGACCCAGAGCAAACACGACCTGGCTGCTGGCCGGACCGGGTAGGAACTGGCACAGCCCGACCAAATCCGCGTACTCCGGCTCCTCCAGCCAGCGGCGCCGTCGCACGATCTCCTCGTGAAAATAGCCGAGGTGAGCCACCGGTCCGCCGAACGAGGTCACGCCGAGCCGGAGAAAGACCAGGGCCACTTCGGCGAGTGGATTTGCGGTGCCGGACTTGGACATGAAGAGGCTGTGTTGGCGTATCGGCGGCGGGTTGTCAGAGAAATTCGCAAGCCGAGTTGCCACCAACGCATGAAGGGAATCAGCCGGCAGCAAGGCTCCGGCGTCAGGGGTTGAAAAGTCCACCGGGTCCTGCCACGTCTGGCGGATGGCGATCGATACTCAGGCTTTCCGGCTCCTCTTGGCTGCGCGCAAGGCGGGTGCCGACTTTGACCGGACCGTCACCTTTGGCCGGCAGAGTTTTTATCCCAAGCCCGGCCATGCGGCGCGGGCCTTGGCGCGGTCGAACCTGGGTCTCACCCTGGCCGAGGTCGGTCCGGTCCGGCGTTGCTACGGTGAAGGGTTCCTGAAGGCGCTGGGCGCGAAGACGGCCGATTCGATTGATGCCTCCGGTTATGAAGGCGCGACGATCGTGCACGATCTCAACCAGCCCGTGCCACCGCAGCTGCACGGCCAGTACACGGTGGTCTACGACGGTGGCACGACCGAGCATGTCTTTCATTATCCCCAGACCCTGCTCAGCGCGATGCAGCTGCTGGCGGTGGGCGGGCATTTCGTGAGCATCACGGCGGGTAATAATCTTTCGGGACACGGGTTTTATCAGATCAGCCCGGAGCTGTTCTTCCGTGTCTTCAACCGGGCGAATGGCTTTGAAACCGTTGCGGTGCTGCTGGCCGAGGCCCGGCCCGGCGGCCGGTTTTTCCGGGTGGCCGATCCCGCGGTCCTGAAGGAGCGGATCGAGTTTGTCACCGGCCAGCCCATGCTCGTGGCCGTGATCGCGCGCAAAGTCGCCGCGACCGGCGCGCTGCAGGCGGCGCCGCAGCAAAGCGATTATCAGCAGGCCTGGCAGGCGGCGGGCGCCGCGGCGCCGCCGGGCAAGCTTGGCCGTGAAGCGCGGCGCGTTCTGAGCCAGGCACGGCTGTGGCTGGGACGGTGTTTTTATCTGCCTTGGCAGAGCCGGGGAATCACGGCGCTGAGCGACGAGCAGCTTTATTCGCTCTGAAAATCGCCTGACGCAGCGGGTGGGCGGGCACGTCCCGGTGCCCGCTTTTGCAATATCCCCGACAGGGGGCGATTGAAGCTCACCGCTCTCCCTGCAGGCACGGGGACGTGCCCGCCCACCTTTAAAGCTTGGCCGGCCATTGTGGCGCGCGGTGTGACAACCGGCGGTGCCGTTTGACCCTTTTACGTGTCACAAAGGCGGTCGCCCCGGGCTAAGCGGGCCGTTTGAATTGGAACGGAGCCTGCGTAACATATTCATCATGGACTCCGCCAAACTCACCGTCATGTCGCGCCAGGCGATCACTGACGCCCAAAACCTCGCCCGCCGCCTCTCCCACAACGAGGTGGAGACGTGGCATCTGCTGGCCGCGCTTCTCGGACAGGAGAACGGCGTCGTCCCCGGCCTCCTCCAGAAGATGTCGGTCACACCCAGTGCGGTCCAACTCGCGGTGGACCGCGAACTGGAGCGGCTGCCGAAGGTTTCCGGCAGCGTGGACACGTCCAAGATTTACGTCACCCAATCCGTCAACGAGGTGCTCACCCGCGCCGAGGACGAGGCCAAGTCGCTCAAGGATGACTTTGTCTCCGTCGAGCACCTGCTGCTCGGCCTGCTCGACGTCGCCAAGCCCGACGCACTGAAGAAACTCTTCAAGAGCTTCGGCCTGGACCGGGCCAAGGTGCTCACGGCCCTGAAGGAGGTCCGCGGCAGCCAGCGCGTGACGACCGACAACCCCGAGGCGACCTACGAGTCCCTGGAGAAGTACGGCACCGACTTGGTCGCGCAGGCCCGCAAGGGCAAAATGGACCCCGTGATCGGGCGAGACGACGAGATCCGCCGCACGATCCGCATCCTCTCGCGCAAGACAAAGAACAACCCGGTGCTCATCGGCGAGCCCGGCGTCGGCAAGACCGCGATCGTCGAGGGCCTCGCCCAGCGCATCCTGCGCGGCGACGTGCCCGAGGGCCTGAAAGACAAGACGATTTTCTCGCTCGACATGGGCGCGCTGGTGGCCGGGGCGAAGTACCGCGGCGAATTCGAGGAACGCCTCAAGGCCGTGCTGGGCGAGATCAAGCAGAGCGAGGGCCGTATCATCCTTTTCATTGACGAGCTCCACGTGATCGTGGGCGCCGGCAAGACGGAGGGCGCGATGGACGCCGGCAACCTGCTCAAGCCGATGCTGGCGCGCGGCGAGCTGCACTGCATCGGCGCGACGACGCTCGACGAATACCGCAAACACATCGAGAAGGACGCCGCGCTCGAGCGCCGCTTCCAGCCCGTGGTGGTGGACCAGCCGACGGTCGAGGATGCCATTTCCATCCTGCGCGGCCTGAAGGAGCGCTTCGAACTGCATCACGGCGTGCGCATCCAGGATGCGGCGCTCGTCAGTGCCGTCACCCTGTCCAACCGCTACATCAGCGACCGCTTCCTGCCGGACAAGGCCATCGACCTGATGGACGAGGCCTGCGCGATGATCCGCACCGAGATGGACTCGATGCCGCAGGAGCTCGACGAGCTCACGCGGCGCGTGCTCCGGCTTGAGATCGAGGAGACCGCGCTCGCGAAGGAAAAGGACGACGCCAGCAAGCGCCGGCTCGAATCCCTGCGGAAGGAACTCGCCGAGGCGAAGGAAAAGGCCGCCGGGATCAAGCTGCATTGGGAAAAGGAGAAGGCGTCCGTGGACAAGGTCCGGAAGCTCCGCGAAAACCTCGAGGCCGCGCGCCTGGAGATGGAGAAGGCCGAGCGCAGCTACGACCTGAACACGGTTGCCCAGCTCCGTCACGGCAAGATTCCCCAACTGGAGGCCGAGCTGAAGAAGCTCGAGAAGGCCGGCAACTCCACGACGCTGTTCAAGGAGGAGGTCTCCGAGGAGGAGATCGCCGAGGTGGTTTCCAAGTGGAGCGGAGTGCCCGTCACGCGGCTCGTCGAGGGCGAGAAGCAGAAGCTGCTGCGCCTTGAGGAGGTGCTGCACGAGCGCGTCATCGGCCAGAACGAGGCGGTGTCGCTGGTCACCGACGCCATCCTGCGCGCGCGCAGCGGCATCAAGGACCCCCGCCGCCCGGTCGGCAGTTTCCTGTTCCTCGGCCCCACCGGCGTGGGCAAGACCGAGCTGGCGAAGACCCTCGCGGAAACCCTTTTCGACACCGAGGGCGCGATGGTGCGCATCGACATGTCCGAATACATGGAAAAGCACAGCGTCGCCCGGCTGATCGGCGCGCCGCCGGGTTATGTCGGCTACGACGAGGGTGGGCAGCTCACCGAGGCGGTGCGGCGCAAGCCCTACGCCGTCATCCTGTTCGACGAGATCGAGAAGGCGCATCCCGATGTGTTCAATGTCCTGCTCCAGGTGCTCGATGACGGCCGGATCACGGATTCGCAGGGGCGCACCGTGGATTTCAAGAACACGATCATCATCATGACCTCGAACCTCGGCTCGCGCTACCTGCTCGAGGGCGTGACCGGAGACACCATCCCCGAATCCGTGCGCGAGAGCGTCATGGCGGAGCTGCGCAAGTCGTTCCGGCCGGAATTCCTCAACCGCATCGACGAGACCATCCTTTTCAAGCCCCTGACGCTGGAGGAAATCACCACCATCGTGGACCTGCTGCTGGCCGACCTGAACAAGCGGCTGGCGGATCGTCGCGTGACCGTGGCGCTGGACAAGAAGGCGAAGGAATGGGCGGCGGAGAAGGGCTACGACCCGGTCTTCGGTGCGCGTCCCCTGAAGCGTTTCCTGCAGCGCAACATCGAGACCCAGCTGGCCCGCGCCCTCATCGGCGGTGAGGTAGCCGAAGGCGCCGAGGTGAAGTTCACGGTCAAGGATGACGCATTGGTGATGAAGCTTTAAATCCCATCCTGTCGGCTAGTTAGGTAGCTGCTGACGTCGGGAGACTCAGGATCGTCGCATGACCAAGAACATGGTTGTTTACTAGGATGCCGAGGCGGCGGGAAAGTCCCGGGAGCTGATCGAAGACTAGGATATTATTGGATATCGTATTGTTTATGATGAACCTAGGAGACAAGACGGCTTTTTGAGCGAGCCGCCTAGACGGTGAGTCGGGCGGCATGAAGCCTGCAAGCATGGGGTTCGTGGCATCCCATGGTTGCGCATTAAAACTCGCCTCAACGGGGAGTTATTCGCGATGATGGAGTTAATTGTGAAGTTAACTTACCATTCTATTCCGGACGGCACGGCATTCCAGTGCGGCATTCGAAACCCTCGAAAATTCCGTGGGCTTGGTCGGGGACAGGCGCGGGCGCAGCAATCCGGCGCTTTTGGTCCGAAACATCCCTCCGATCCGGAACTGGAAAGTGGGTTCGTGGTCACGTCCGCCGTCCATGACTAACCTGCAATCCGGATGGCGGATAATGAAGCTGGCCGGGCTGTTCTGCCTGGCGGCGGGGGCATGGGCGGCGATCGAGCCCGTGGCGGTGAACTTCGATTACGTGCGGGTTCTCGCGGAGGCAGATGCCGCCGCACCCTACCGGGCTCCGGCCGATGATCTGCCGGCCCGCTTGGCCGCACTGACCTACGACGAGTATCGCGACATCCGGTTCCGGCCCGCCCAGGCGCTGTGGCGGAGCGACCGGCTGCCGTTTCAGCTGCAGTTCTTTCATCGCAGCGGGATGTTTCGCGACAAGGTCACCATCCGGGAATTCAGCCCGACGCACGAGCAGGTGATCCCCTTTGAACGGGAGTTCTTCAGCTATGACCTGGCCAAGGACCTGGGCAATCTGCACTCGTCGCTCGGCTACGCCGGGTTCCGGGTGCATGCGCCGCTCAACCGGCCCGACTATTACGACGAGGTGATCGCGTTCCTGGGCGCGAGTTATTTCCGGGCGATCGGGGCGCAGATGGTTTACGGGTTGTCGGCCCGCGGTCTGGCCGTGAACTGTGGGCTGCCGGACCAGGCGGAGGAGTTTCCGCGTTTCACCGATTTCTGGGTGGGCAAGCCCGCCGCGGGCGAGGTGGCGCTCACCATTTATGCGCTGCTGAAGGGGCCGAGCGTAACCGGCGCCTACGAGTTCGTGGTGCGGCCCGGCAAGGCGACGATGGTGGATGTCCGGACGGAGCTGATTTTCCGCCGGCCGGTGCCGCTCCCGGGCGTGGCGCCCCTCACGAGCATGTTCTGGTACGGGGAAAATTCCACCCGGCCGCCGCGGCAGATGAGGCCGGAAGTGCACGACTCCGACGGCCTCATCGTGCAGGACGTCATGGGCGGCCGCACCTGGCGGCCCCTGCATAATCCGGATGCGCCCGAGTTTGCGGATACGCCCGTGCAGCGGCTCGTCCGTTTCGGCCTGATGCAGCGCGACCGCCGGATTGCCAGCTACGAGGACCTCGAGGCGCACTATGAACAGCGTCCGTCCGCGTGGATCGAGCCCCGTGGTGATTGGGGCGAGGGCGCCGTGCGGCTGTTCCAGCTGCCGGCGGGCAGCGAGTACGGGGACAACATCGTGGCCTTCTGGGTGCCGGCGGCCAAGGTGGTGGCCGGGCGTCCGTGGGAATTTGCCTACCGCATCGTCTGGTCGCTCGGCGAGCCGCCCACGGACGGGTTTGCCCGGGTCGTGAACACCCATGAGGGAAACCTGCCCGGGTCGGAGCACGGCCGGTTGTTCTGGGTCGATTTTGCGGATGAAGGCTTCGCCGGCCGCAACCCGGCCGCGATGGCCGCCGAAATTCAAGTCGGCGATGGCGGGCACCTGCGGTATCACTCCGTCAGCCCGTATCCGCAGATCGGCGGATGGCGGGTGGCGATCGAGGCCGACGCCGCCGAAGCCGGGCAAACGGTCAGCGTCCGCTGCCGGTTGCGCGCCGGGGCCCAGCCCATCAGTGAAACCTGGTCTTACGTATGGAAGTCATGAACACCCAGCCCGCCTCGCCCAAACTCCCGCCCGCGCCGTCCGAGGCGGCATGGTCCGCCGCGGCGGAACGCGTCGAACGGTATCTCCGTGCGCATCACCTGGCCGGGGACCGGCAGCTGGCCCGTCTGACGGCCGACATCATTGGGATTGCCCGCGCCCGGCAGCGGCCAGGAGTGGAGCCCGTGACGTTGGCGATGGAAACCGTGGAAGCCTGCATGGGGGCTTGGTTTGCGCAGGTGCTGGGAGCCGGGGCGGCCGATGGGCGGCCATTGCTGGCCCGGGGACGCGCGGCCCTCGCCATGGGCGAAGTGACGGCCCGCTGGCCGGAGTATTTCCTGCGGCAGGGCGCCGTGCCGGTGGAACTCATCCGGGTCATGCGCGAGGCTGATCTGGGGCGCCGCCCCGCCGTCCGCCTGGGCCACATGGCGCCGCCGCCGCCCGCGAAGCCGGCGGTCGCGACGGGCTGGCTGAGGTTGCAGGTGTCGTGCCGCTGGCCGTTCGTGCGCGTGGTGACCGGCTTGGCGGTGGCCATTTCGCTCGCCGGCACGTTCTGGGCGGCGGGGCTGTAACCCGGAGATTTCACCTGGTGAACGTTTTCACTCACACGACGCACCGGCTTTCGGCCGGTGGCAGAACCGGACGCCCCGAGTAGAAAGAGGCCATGCAGCTCCAGGATTTTGACCCCGAGCAACTCGATCCCGGCGTCGCCTTCCGGCGGCGCGGTTTTGTGGGCGTCATGGTGCTGCTGGTGCTCGCGCCCGCGGTAGCGCTGATGGCGGATCTCCATCTGCGGACGGGTTACGACGGCTGGAAACTTGCGCACCTGGCGATCTTCACGGTCCTCTTTGGGCTGCTGGCCTTCGGCGCCCTGCAGGCGCTGCTGGGCTTCATGCTTTCCCGGCAGGGCGGGGATGCCTGCCGTATCTCCACGAGTGTGGACTGGGCGGAGGACCGGGCGCCGGTCCGGGCGCGGACCGCGGTGGTCATGCCGATCTGCCACGAGGATGCGGCCCGGGTGATGGCCGGCGTGCGGGTGATCTACGAGTCGCTGGAGGCGGACGGGCGGCTGCCGGATTTCGACTTTTTCGTGCTCAGCGATTCGACCGACCCGAACTGCTGGGTGGCGGAGGAGGTGGCGTGGGCCGCGCTGGTGCGCGAACTCGGGGCGACCGGCCGGATTTTCTACCGCAAGCGCCGCGTCAACACGAACAAGAAGGCGGGCAATCTCGCCGACTTCTGCCGGCGCTGGGGCAGCCATTACCGCTACATGGTGGTGCTGGATGCGGACAGCATCATGACCGGCGGCGCCATCGTGTCCCTGGCGCGGCTGATGGAACGCAACCCCGGGGTGGGCCTGATCCAGGCGATCCCGCGGCTGGTGAACGGCGAGACGGTCTTTGCGCGGCTGCAGCAGTTCGCCAGCCGCCTGTACGGCCCGGTGTTCACGGCGGGCATAAATTACTGGCAGCTGGGCGAGGCGAATTACTGGGGGCACAACGCCATCATCCGGGTGGCTCCCTTCATGAGGCACTGCGCGCTGCCCGAGCTGCCCGGCGCAGGCCCGTTTGGCGGGCGCATCATGAGCCACGACTACGTGGAGGCGGCGCTGATGCGGCGGGCGGGCTGGCAGGTGTGGCTGGCCGCCGACGTGGAGGGCAGTTTCGAGGAATGCCCGGCGAACCTGATTGATTTCGCCAAGCGCGACCGCCGCTGGCTACAAGGCAACCTCCAGCATGCCCGGCTGGTGGTGGCGCCGGGATTCCATCCGGTCAGCCGGCTGCATTTCGCGCTCGGCATCGTGTCGTACCTGGCTTCGCCGCTCTGGCTGGCGTTCCTGGTGCTCTCGACGGCGATCGTCTGGCGCTACAAGGCCACCGGCCTCACGCCGCTGCCGGTGGACAGCTTTGCGGAGCAGCTGTCGTGGCGGTTTCAAACGGAGGCGGTGCTGCTCCTCGGCCTGACGCTGGGCCTGCTGTTTCTCCCGAAAATCCTCGCGCTGCTGGACCTGCGGTCCCGTCCGGCGGAAGTCGCGGCCTTTGGCGGCTGGTCGCGGCTGGTCGGGGGAATTTTGCTGGAGACGGTGCTGTTTACGCTGCTGGCACCGGTCCTGATGCTGTTTCACACCAAGTTCATCCTGCTGACGCTGCTGCGGCGCAGCGTGGGCTGGAAGACGCAGCGCCGCGGCCGCGACGGCGCGTCCGGCTGGCAGGAAAGCGTGTCCACGCATGCGGGCCACACGGCGCTGGGCGTGATCTGGCTGGCGTTGGCCTGGTGGATCAGCCCGATGCTGGCCGCGTGGATGTCGCCGATTCTGGCCGGGTTCATCCTCTCGATCCCCGTGTCGTATTTCACCGGTTGTATCGCCCCGGGGCTGGCGTTGAAGCGGGCGCATTTTTTTGCGACGCCGGAGGAAAGCGATCCGCCGGAGGAGCTGGTCCGGCTTGAGGAACACCTGTCCGGCCGGAATCGCGGCGCGGCGCCTCTGCCGGCGGAAGACGCCGGCCTGCTGGAGGCGGTAACCGATCCGTACGTCAATGCGATCCATCTTTCCCAGCTGCGCGCGAAGGACGATCCGCTGCCGGCGAACGAGGTCCGCTTTGCGGTCCTGCGTGAGCGGCTCCTGCGGGAAGGTCCGGCGGCGCTGACCTCCCGGGACAAGCTGGCCCTCATGCTGGATGCCGACTCCATGAGCCGGCTGCATCGCACGCTATGGGCGGCACCCGAAGCGGAACTGGCGGTCGGCTGGCGCCGGGCGCTCGAGCGGCACGCGGCGGACGCCATGACACGCTGAGCCTTCGGCGTGCGCGCTTCCACCGGGTGGATTTTTTACCACGAAGGTCACGAAGCGCACGAAGGCCTGGCATCGATCCTCGGTCATTTTTACAGGAGGAAACTGAGGTAAGGGAGAAAACCTTTTCCTCCGTTCTCTCCGTTACCTTCTGTAAAACGGCTTGGGGTCTGGATCAGGCCTTCGTGCGCTTCGTGATCTTGGGGTGAACATTTGCCCCGTTGGAAAATCCGTCTTGTTGGCTTGTGTCGGACGCGGGTGCGCGGAAAATTTGCGCATGCAGCCGAACACCGGATTTGGTCTGGGCACGGAGGAAGTGAAGCGCCGGCATATTTTGCCAAAAGCGCTGATCGTCGGCCTGGTGGCCGGGCTGATCGCATCGGCATTTCGCGTCGCCCTGCAGACGGTCGAGCAAGGCCGGATTACATGGCTGACCGGCTTGCCGTGGGCGGGCCGGCTGGTGGTCGCGGTGGGCGTGGGTGCCGCGGGCGGGGCGCTGGGCCTCTGGCTGGTGCGACGGTTTGCCCCGGAGACGGCGGGCAGCGGCATTCCGCACCTGAAGTCGGTGGTCCTCGGGGAACGCGTGCTGAACTGGCGGCGCGTGCTGCCGGTGAAATTCTTTGCGGGCCTCGCGAGCATTGGCGGAGGCATGGCCCTTGGCCGCGAGGGACCGACGGTGCAGATGGGCGGCGCGACCGGGTTGATGGTGGCGGGCTGGTTCCGCGTGAAAGCGGGCGAAGGTGAACGCAAGGCGCTGATCAGCGCGGGTGCGGGCGCGGGCCTGGCCGCGGCGTTCAACGCGCCGCTGGCCGGCATGATCTTCGTGCTGGAGGAACTGCAGGGCAACTTCACGCCGGTGGTGTTTGTCGCGGCGTTTCTCGCGTCGGTGACGGCGGACGTGGTGGGGCGCGTGCTGACCGGGGAAATGCCGGTATTCGCACTCGGGGCGTTGCCGCCGCCGACGCTGGCGGCGCTGCCCGTGGCGCTGGTGCTGGGCTTGGGCGCCGGGCTGGGCGGAGTGATTTTCAACCGGAGTCTGTTGGGGAGTCTCGATCTGTTTGACCGGCTGCGGGCGTGGCCGGCATGGGCCGTGGGCGCGCTGGCGGGCGCGGTGGTGGGGCTGGCGAGCGGATTTTTCCCCGTGCTGGCGGGCGGAGGCGGGGCGCTGGCCGAGCAGGCGTTGAGCGGCGCGATCGCGCTGCGCTGGCTGCCGCTGCTGCTGCTCGCGCGTTTTGCGCTCACGATGATCAGCTACGGCTCCGGCGCCGCGGGCGGCATCTTTGCGCCGTTGCTGGTGATCGGGGCATTCGGCGGACTCGCGACGGGCGGGCTGGCCCACGCGGTGGCGCCGGCCCTGGCGCCGCATCCCGCGATTTTTGCGGTGCTGGGCATGGGGGCGTTGTTCACGGCCATTGTGCGCGCGCCGCTGACGGGCATCGTGCTGATGATCGAGCTGACGGGAAAATACGACTTCATGCTGCCGCTGCTCGTGAGCTGCCTGGCGGCCTACGGCGTGGCGGAGGCCCTGAACGACAAGCCGATTTACGAAGCGCTGCGGGAGCGGTCGTCCGCGGCGAAGTAACAGGAGTGGGTGCACTAGCGGCGCTCTCGCCGCGATCGGGTTAGGCCGGAAGTTTGACCGCGAAGGACGGATCGAGGCATTTTTGACCACGGATTACACGGATACCACGGATGGATTTCAGGCTAAGACCACCTGCATCGGGATGGTTTATCCTGACCGTATCCGTGATATCCGTGGTCAGGGTTCGGTGGGCTTTGCGGCCTTGGCGCCCTTCGCGGTGGAATTCAATCTCGCGCCGGCCCTTTCACCGACATTTCTGCTTTGCGCCTGCGGGCCGGGATGAGAACCTTGCCGGCTGCCATGCCCGCCGAATCCATCCGCTACTACGACCGCTATGCCCGGACCGTGAAGACCGAGCTGGTCTACGGGGAGTCCTGGCTGCGGTTCGCCTACGAGAATCCGGCGGGGCGGTTCTTCGTCTGGCTGGCGGCGCGGCGGATCTGGTTCTCAAAATGGTACGGCCGGAAGATGAACAAGCGGGTGAGCGCGCAGCGGATTCTGCCGTTCATCACGGCGTACAACATCGATGTCGACGAGTTCGCCAAGTCACCCTTCGACTACAAGAATTTCAACGAGTTCTTCTACCGGGCGCTGAAACCCGAGGCCCGGCCGATCGCGCCGGAGGAGGGAGTGGCGGTGCTGCCGGCCGACGGGCGGCACCTGGCGTTTCCCAATGTCGACACGGCCGATGGATTTTATGTCAAGGGTATGAAGTTCAGCCTGGCCGAGCTGCTGGGCGACGCGGCGCTGGCGGCGGACTTTGCCGGCGGGGCGATGCTGATCTCGCGGCTGTGCCCGGTGGATTACCACCGGTTTCATTTCCCGGTGGCCGGTGTGCCGGGCGAGCCAAAGCTGATCAACGGCTGGCTGTATTCGGTGAGCCCCATCGCGCTGCGGCGCAACATCCGGTACATGGTCGAGAACAAGCGCATGCTCACCCTGATCCAGTCCCCGGCGTTCGGTCCGGTGGCGATGCTCGAGGTGGGCGCGACGAATGTGGGCAGCATCCAGCAGTCGCACATCCCGGGCCGCGCGGCGGCGAAGGGCGCGGAAAAGGGCCTGTTCGCCTTCGGCGGCTCCTGCGTGATCACGCTGTTCCAGCGCGACCGCATCCGCTTCGTGCCGGACCTGGTCGAGCAGAGCGGGCAGTGCATCGAGACCTACGCGCGAATGGGGGATCGCTTGGGCACGGCGACCGCTTGATTTCGGAGGGCGGACACCGGGTGCCGGAATGTTTGTTCACCGCTAAGTAAGCCAAGAGCGCGAAGGTAGGGCGGATTATCCCTAGTCCGCTGATCGGTTCTGGAGGAGCTGGAATCGCCGCTTGCGTTCGGCACTCGAAAATCCGAAATCGAAAATCGAGTCACACCCGCCCGGGTGGTGGAATTGGCAGACACGACGGTCTTAGAAACCGTG
>CAIRTK010000067.1 GCA_903881475.1 uncultured Opitutia bacterium
CTTCCATCCCTGGCTCCGGTCAGGCCCGCCGAGCCGGGCCTTCCCTCCGCCAGGGATGGACAACCAGCGTCAGGAGTATCAACATCAATTAACCATCCAGACCGACTCTGAAGGTGGCTCGAAAAGGTGGATCCGTTCAGGGGCGGGTGAGGCGTTTCATGGTAGGAGCGAAGTGGCGGATATGGTGGGTGGTAAATTGAAAATTTCCCCCGACCCGTTTGTCACCCAATAGGTGACAGACGGGTCGGGCGTTTCAGCGGAGGGTCTGGCGGTAGCGGATCTCGGGCAGCGTGGTGCCGTACATCGTGATGTCCCGCCGGGCGTCGTCCGGGGCGAAACCGAGGCGTTCGTAGAAGTGCCGCGCGGGGATGTTGCCCGTCAGCGCCCAGACGATCACGGCCTGTGCGGAAGTCAGCCGAAGGTGGTCGAACAATGCCTGGCACAGGGCGCGGCCGCAGCCTTTAATCCAAAAGTCGGGATGGATGTAGAGCGCGGCGATCTCCGCGAATTGGGGCGGGGGTGCGTCGACGTCGCGCGAAGGGCAGGCCGAGATAAAGCCCGTCACCCGCCGGCCCTCTTCGCTGACCCAGAGGGTGGTGGCGACGTCGGTCAGCAGCCGGCTCCACTGAACCTGTCGTTCCGCGGCGGACAGCCGGTCCAACACGGCGTCGGGAAACAGCCCGCGGTAGGCGGCCTGCCAGGAGGCGACGTGGATCTCCGCGATGGCCGGCGCATCGGAGGGGGTGGCTCGACGGACTTGCACGCCCTGAGCGAAGCCCCGGGGCTTGCGGCGCGTCAATCGCGCGTTTGAGTGGGGGGATGGCCAAACCCGACGAGCCGAAGATCATTTTTTCCATGCTGGGCGTCTCGAAGAAGATCGAGCGCAAGGAAATCCTCCGCGACATCTCCCTGTCGTTCTACTACGGCGCGAAGATCGGCGTCCTCGGCCTCAACGGCTCCGGCAAATCGTCGCTGCTGCGCATCCTGGCGGGCCGCGACACCGACATCGACGGCCGCGTCCATTTCGAGCCGGGTTATCCCGTTGGCTTCCTCGAGCAGGAGCCGCACCTCACGCCGGGCGCGACCGTGCGGGCCTGCGTGGAGGAGGGCGTGAAGCACCTCACCGACCTCACGGCGGCGTACGACGCGACGTGGGACGAGCTCAACGAGGCGGCCGACGACCAGGCGAAGGACGCCATCATGACGAAGCAGGGCGAACTGCAGGAGAAGATCGACGCGGCCGGCGCGTGGGACGTCGGCCCGCAGGTGGAGATGGCGATGGACGCCCTGCGCTGCCCGCCGGGCGACCAGCTGGTGGACAAGCTCTCCGGTGGCGAACGCCGCCGCGTCGCGCTCGCGCGGCTGCTCCTGCAGAAGCCGGCGATCCTGCTGCTCGACGAACCGACCAACCACCTCGACGCGGAGAGCGTCCACTGGCTGGAACAGCATCTCGCGCGTTACGAAGGCACCGTCATCGCCGTGACCCACGACCGGTATTTCCTGGATAATGTCGCGCAGTGGATCCTGGAGCTTTCGCACGGGCACGGGATCCCGTGGAAGGGCAATTACTCCTCATGGCTGGAGCAGAAGCAGGCCCGGCTCGGGGTGGAGCAGCGCACGGAGGACCGCCGGCAGAAGGCGATGGCCCGTGAGCTCGCCTGGATCCGCCAGTCGGCGAAGGCGCGCGTCGCGAAGTCCCAGGCGCGCATCAATGCCTACGAGTCGATGCTGAAGCAGAATGTCGCGGAGAAGGAGAAGGAGTTCGAGCTCCTCATCCCGCCGGGCCCGCGGCTGGGGGCGCTGGTGGTCGAGGCCAAGGACCTGGCGAAGAGCTACGGCGACAACGTCCTGTTCGAGGGCGTGAATTTCTCTCTGCCGCCCGGCGGCATCGTGGGTGTCATCGGCCCCAACGGCGCGGGCAAGACGACGATGTTCCGGCTCATCATCGCGGCGGAGCAGGCCGACCGCGGCACCCTGCGCGTCGGCGAGACCGTGAAGATCGCGCATGTGGACCAGTCGCGCGATGCACTGCCGGACCACGAGTCGATCTGGCAGGCGATCAGCGGCGGCGAGGAGATCATGCGGCTGGCGGGGCGGGAAATCAACAGTCGCGCCTACTGTGCGCAGTTCGGTTTCACAGGTCCGGACCAGAGCAAGAAAGTGGGCGTGCTCTCCGGCGGTGAGCGCAACCGCGTGCATCTGGCGCGGCTGCTCAAGAGCGGCGCGAACCTCATCCTGCTGGACGAGCCGACGAACGACCTCGACGTGAACTCGATCCGCGCGCTGGAGGAAGGCTTGGAGAATTTTGCGGGCTGCGCGGTGGTGGTGTCGCACGACCGCTGGTTTCTCGACCGGGTGGCGACGCACATCCTCGCCTTCGAGGGCGACAGCACGGTGCACTGGTTCAGCGGGAATTACTCGAGCTACCTGGAGGATTTCCGCCGCCGCAAGGGCAAGGAGGCGGACCAGCCGCACCGGATCAAGTACCGCAAGCTCACGCGGGGTTGAGGAGACGGATAATCGCGAAGACGCGAAGGGGCAAAGGTCGATCCAGAAGGAAACGGCTGGGCTTGGCGTGCTTTGCGCCTTTGCGATTCACTCTGACATCTCAGGCTTATTTAACGGCAGGCGTTGAGGGGCCAGGATTCGGTGAAGGTGTGCTCCACGTTGATCGTGCGCGGTTCACTGCCGGTGAGTTTGGCATCAAGGTGGAGCACGAGTGGCACGGGCGTCTCAAGGGTGTAGCGCAGGCCGGAGGCGTCCTTGGTCCAGGCGACCTTGATCACACCGTCCTGCCCGGCAATGGGCACGGTGCCGGAGACGCTGGCGAGCGAGCCGGTGGCGAGGCCGAGGCTGAAATTCATCGTGCCAAGGTCGTGGCGCGGCTGGAGGCCGAGCAGATAGCGCGAAAGCTGCCACGTGGGACAGCCGGCCCATTGGTGGCAGTGGCTCCAGCGGGTATCGAAGACCTCCAGCCAGGTCGTGCGGTGGTCGCCGAGCGACCAGCCCCAACAGGTGCGGTACTGGCCGAGCACAAACTCCATGTCGCCGTGCTCGATGAGTTCCGGCAGTGCGAAATGGCCGAAGTAGGGCGTGATGAGCTGCGGGTTGTT
Organism: uncultured Opitutia bacterium; assembly: GCA_903881475.1. Lineage (GTDB taxonomy): Bacteria > Verrucomicrobiota > Verrucomicrobiia > Opitutales > Opitutaceae > Opi-474. The sequence continues at coordinate 3,114 of CAIRTK010000067.1, forward strand.
GGCTGCGGGATCACTGAGTCGCGGCGCGGCGGGATCGTTGGGAAAACACCGCAGCATGTGCGCCTTCAGGAAGGCACGGCCGGACTTCGCTTGGGCATTGTCGAAAAAGCCCAGCCGCAGGCCCAGCGCGGCGCGGTGATAGCCGATGCGCGTCCAGGCATCGCCGCCTTCTTTGAACTCGGCGGCGAAGTACCGGGCGATGATGGCCGCGAGGTCGTCGGCGAGCGCCCGGTAACGGCCGGCCTGGTCGGCGTGGCCGAGCGCCTCGCACCAGCGGACCATGCCGCGGATCGCGGCTAGGCCGTGGAGATTCACGCCCATGTCGCTCGGGCCGGGATTGCGGACATAGCCCCAGTCCACGAAGCCCCAGCCGATGCCGTCCTTCAGTCCGTCCGGGGTCAGCTGCTGGACGAAGGCGCCGATGTTCCGCTCGGCATAGGGCAGCATCTCCTCGATCAGCGCACGGTCGCCAGTGATCTCCCAGTAATGCAGGCAGGCGTTGACCCATTGCGCGGCGTAGGTGCTGAGATAGCCGATGCCGCCGGGACAGAGGCCGGCCACGAGGCCGTCCTCGCGGGCGCATTGGGCGCAATGCACCAGGCTGCGGCGGCAGAGGCGCAGGTCGGCGAAGGCCGCAGCGGCGATGCCCATGCCGACCGTGACCACGTCACCCGCCCACTGGCCGCGCTCGCGGGTGGGATTGTCGGTGATGGCGTCCTCGGCGCAGGCGCGGTGCGTCTCGACGCCGACGGACCAGATCCGGTTGAGGAGCAGGTCGTCCGTGCGCAACGTACCGCCGGCCTCGCCATAGTAGGCGCGCTCCAGCACGGCCTCGCGGATAAATTTCGCCTGGGCTGCGGGAGCAAAGATATGGACCTCGAGGAAGCGACCGCCGCGCGGCGTGAGGGGAAAGAAGACCTGCGGTCCGCCCCGGGCGACGTAGTGGTCGAGGTTGCAGGAATCCCCGCACGAAAGCGTGATCCAAGGCGAAACCCGACCTTGGATCAGGGCCTCGCAGTAGGCGAACTCGACCACGGTGCCCGCCGGCAGGTCGAGTTCGAAGCGCGGACGCATCAGACGCACGCGGCCGAGATCGTAACGCCGCCACACGCCCTGCGGCGGCAGCCCGGCCGGGGCGAGATCGCGCAGGAAAAATCGCGCTGTAACATCGTCGCGTTCATAGCCGAAGGTCTCGGTAAATTCGCCCGCGGCCGCGGGAGTCAGCTCGTGCACGAGGGCGCGCGGGTTGGCGGCGGCGTAGGGCTTTAGCGCACCGATCGTGCGGGTCACGGTCACGGGTTCGCTCCAGGCCTGGTCGTCAAATCCCGCGGCCGGCCAGTCCGGCACCAGGCGGGTGTCGCACCACTCGATGAAGGCGAACTGCGGGTTGAGGCGGCGCACGGCGGGCGCGTAGCCGGTGAGCCGCGTGCATTTCCAGCGGAGCGGAAGTTCGCGGCCGGCGGCCCGGACGTTGCAGGCGAGAAAGGAATCGACGCCCTCCATCAGGCGCGTCGGAACGCCGGCGTGGTTGACCAGGAAGGCAAGCGCATGCCGCCCGGCGCCCAGCTCCGCGCGAAATGTCTGGTACTCGGGGAAGGCCACGGGGAAGCGGGCGGGACCTTCGCAGAAGAAACCCTCATCGATCCAGCCGTTGAACCACGTGGCGCCGAGCACTTGGAATTCCACCTCGCCGGCGGCCGTCAGCTCGAACTCGGCCCGAAAGGCGATATAGGAGTCCTTGTCATCCGGCCTGGCCTCGGGGTGCCAGAGAAAGGACAGGCTCGGGAGGGCTTCGGCGGGGTCGGGGGTCATGGATGGCGAAGAGGCTGGATGGAATATCAACCCCGGGCTGATTCGAGCCGATTCGTGCGCCCGCTCTGGACTTGGCACGCGGGCCTTCCGCGTTTCCAGTCAGCGCCCATGGCGCAAGACCGCAATCCCCAGGCCGAGCAGATGGCCGACGAATCGATGATCCGCAACCTGACCGCGCAGGCGAACGCGATCTGGCCGCAGGAGCGGTCCCTGTTTGCCCGTTACGGCCTGCCGCCGGAGTGCCGGATCGCGGATATTGGCTGCGGCAGCGGCGAGATCACCTCGCGCCTGGCCGAACTTTATCCGCGCGCCGAGGTGCTCGGGATCGACATCCTGGAGCACACCGTGGCCCTGGCCGGCCGCCGGTATACCGCGCTCGCGCCGCGGGTTCGGTTCCAGCAGGGCGATGCATTCGAGCTTCAGCTGCCGACGGGACATTACGACCTCGTGGTCTGCCGGCATGTGACGCAGTCCATCCCCGAGCCCGAGCGGGTGCTCGCCGAGCTGGTGCGCATCTGCCGGCCGGGCGGCTGGGTTCACTTGTTGAGCGAGGACTATGGGATGCTGCACCTGAAGGCGGGGTCCGTGGATCCCGATAAATTCTGGCACGAGTTTGTGCGATTGGCATCCCGGGGCATGGGAATCGACGAGCGGATCGGCCGGCGGACCTGGCCGCTGCTGCGCCAGCTCGGATTGGAGCAGGTGGCGGTTGACTATGTGACGGTCGATACCGTGAGGGTGCCGCGGGAGACGTTTGCCGCGATTATCGAAGCCTGGCGCGACGGGTACACGGATCTGCTGGCCCAGCACACGGGGCAGAAACGGGAGGAGATCCGCGCGTATTTCGACTACATGATCGCGAGCATTCGCAACCCGGAGGAGTATGCAGTCTGGCACGTTCCCGTCCTGGGCGGCCGCAAGCCGGCCTGAGAAAGAGCGCCCCGGCCACTTGCAGGGGGAATAATTCCTCCCATCTTGGCTCTCACCTGCATGAAACGTCTCGCTTTGCTGCTCGGACTTCTCGGGCTCCCTCTCTCCTTTATGAATGCTGCGACTCCTCCCCCGGCCAAAATCGAATCCATCGTTCTGGGCGGTGGCTGCTTCTGGTGCACCGATGCCGCCTACAAGCTGCTGCCCGGCGTGGTTCACGTGACGTGCGGCTACGCCGGCGGCACCGAGCCCAACCCGACCTACGAGGAAGTCAGCGCTCATGCTACCGGCCATGCCGAGGTGGTGAAGATCGACTACGACCCGGCGGTGGTCCCGCTGGCGACCCTGCTGGATTACTTCTGGTCGGTCCACAATCCCACCCAGGTGGGCGGACAGGGCAACGACGAGGGCCCGCAGTACCGCTCGATCATCCTCTACGCAAACGCGGCCCAGAAGGTCGCGGCCCAGAACTCCCTGCTCGCGGCGCAGAAGACCTTTCGCGATCCCATCACGACCGAGATCGTGCCGCTCACCAAGTTCTGGCCGGCGGAGGACTATCACCAGGACTATTTCGCGAAGAATCCGGAGGCCGGCTACTGCCGCTTCGTGATCGCGCCGAAGGTGGACAAGCTGAAGTCGCATCTGCCGGCGGTGAAGTCGTCGTAGCCCAGGCAGAATGCCTGCGCTACTCCGGACCTTGGCTCATCCGGAGGATTCGCCCTGCCGGTGAGTTCAACCGCGGGAAACCCGCGGTGGCCTTTACTTCGGCCCATTCGCGGCAATGGTGGGAGCCATGCCTGAAACGACTCCACCCAATCCCGCCGAGTCCGGCCTGGAGGTGCGCACGTATTTTGTCCGCAACCGCAATGTGGTCCTGGCGCGCGCCGACTTCAGCGAGCTGTACGTCGATTACTACCTGCACCTCGCGGCGCAGCGGATCAAGCCGCTCCCGGAGCACGACGCGATGTTCAAGCGGGCGCTCGCGGCCTTCGTGCTGCACGGGGCTTCGCGGCCGTGGGACGAGCTGACAGCGTGGACCATCAACTTCCAGGAGCCGCTGGTGAACCTGTTCCTCACCGGCGACAACGAGACGGGGGCGGTGACCGGCCGGATATTTGATGAAAACGTGAAGGTCCTGCCGGAAAACCTGTTTTATTCCGACGTGGTGCGCGGGCGCGAACCGAAGCGCCGCAGCACGGTGACCTTCGCCGGCAGCGACCCGATGATGGCGGTGGAGAAGCTGTATGCCCAGAGCGAGCAGCGGACCGCGCGGTATTTTCAGCTGGGCGAGGAGGAATTTGCGCTGGTCACGGAGCATCCGGACTGCGATCTCGCGTGGCTGCGCGGGTTGACGACCGAGCAGGTCAAGGCCATCGATGGGACGGAGACCCTGGCCCTGATGGAGCGGCGGGTCATGCGCTGGCACTGCGGGTGCAACCAGGCGCGGATGATGGAGGTGCTGGCGCCCACGATGCGGCAGGATCCGCGGGAACTGTTCGGCGACGAGCCCAAGCTGGAAATCCGCTGCCCGCGCTGCGGGGCGCGGCATACGATCACGCGCGAGGCGATGGAGGCGTTTGTGGCCGAGGTGAAGTAGGCGGCTTCCGTGATGCACGAGATCCTGCGCAATATCCGGGACGGCTTCACGACGGCCGTGCCGCTGGACCAGGTCAACCTGGTGCTGGGCATTGCCGGCGTGTGGCTGATGATCCGGCGGAGCCTGTGGGCGTTTCCGGTCGGGCTCGTCGCGGTGACGGTGCAGGGGGTCCTGTTTTACCAGACGCACTTTCCGGCGGATGCCACGTTGCAGATCTTCTATTTTGTGACGCTGGCCTGGGGCTGGTGGCACTGGGTGAAGGACCGCGGGGCGGCGCCGGAACTGCCCGTCACGGCGCTTTCGACCCGCGGCCGGGTCATCACGCTCCTGGCGGCATCCGTGGTTACGGTGATCTGGGCGCGGACGATCGGCCCGTGGATGAACGCAGCCATGCCCTGGCGTGACGCGTTTATCGCGGCGTTCAGCGTGGCGGCGCAGGTGCTGCAGGTGAGAAAGAACATCGAGAACTGGCCGCTGTGGGTCGTGGTGAACCTGGTGGCGGTGGCGTCGTACTGGAGTGCGGAGCTGGCGTTCACGGCCTTCCTTTACCTGGTTTATCTCGGGCTCGCGGTCGCGGGCTGGAGGGAATGGAGGAGAGCTGAGGTGAAGCTCGAAGATGAAAACCCGAAACTGTAAATCCAAAGCTCGAAACCCGAAATCCGAAACAAGGCCGATCAATTACGAGGAAGCGAAATGAGCACTTCAGACGAAAGCCGGGGCCGGGAATTTTCTACTATTTTGGCACTGCCCGACATTCTTTCGGATTTCGGGTTTCTATCTTCGAGCTTCATGCATCCGCCATGAGTCCTCTGAGCCCCAAGCGCGTTGTCCTCTTCGGCACGGAGTCCACGGGCAAGACCACGCTCGCGCAGACGCTCGCGGAGTATTTTGGCGAACCGTGGGCGCCGGAGTTCGTGCGGGAATTCTGGGATCTGCGCGCGGGCAAGATTGCGGCCGAGGACCTCGGGACGATCGCCCTAGGCCAGATGGCGAACGAGGACGGTGCGGCGGCGCGGGCGAAGCGCGTGGTGTTTTACGACACGGAACTGCTGACCTGCACGCTCTGGGATGACGTGCTGTTTCCCGGCCGCTGTCCCGACTGGGTGCGGACGGAGGCGGAGCGGCGCGCCGGTGACGTGGCGTTGTGGCTGCTCTGCGACACCGACATCCCGTTTGCCCCAGACCCGCAGCGCTCGTTCCCCGATGCGGATGGCCGGGCGATGGGCCGGCGGCTGTGGCGCGAGGCGCTGGAAAAGCGCGGGCTGCCATTCGTGGAGATCCGGGGCGATTGGGCTGTGCGGGAAGCGACGGCAAAGACCGCGGTGACGAAGCTTTTGAATCCATGACCGGCGACTATCAGGATCGGTTTGGCGGCGTGGGCCGGCTTCTGGGCAAGGCCGGGCTCGAACGGCTTGCGGCCGCGCACGTGTGCGTGGTTGGGGTGGGCGGCGTCGGCTCTTGGACGGTGGAAGGACTGGCGCGGAGCGGGGTGGGGTCGCTCACGCTGGTGGACCTCGACGATGTGTGCGTGACGAACGTCAACCGTCAGCTCCCGGCGCTCGACGGTCAGATCGGCCGGCCGAAGGTGACGGTGCTGGCGGAACGCGTGCAGGCCATCAATCCGGCGTGCCGGGTGACGGTCCTTCAGGAATTTTTCACGAAGGAGTCGGCCGACCGGCTGCTGGCGGTGCCGTTCGATTACGTGGTGGATGCAATCGACCGCATGTCGAACAAGGCGCTGCTGATCGCAGAGAGCCGCGCACTGGGCCGTCCGGTACTTACGGTCGGCGCGGCGGGCGGGAAGCGCGACGCGACGCAGATCCGGGCTGGCGATCTTGGTGATGCGTGGAGCGATGAGCTGTTGCGGCAGGTGCGTAAAAAACTGCGACGCGACCACGGCTTTTCATCAGGCACGACAAAAGGGAAAATGCACTTCGGCGTGCGCTGCGTCTGGTCGAGCGAGACACCGGTTTATCCGTGGGCGGACGGCACGTGCGCGGCGGTGCCGGAACCGGGCAGTAATCTGGCGATGGACTGCGAGAGCGGGTTTGGCTCGGCGGTGTTTGTGACCGGGGCCTTCGGGCTGGTTGCGGCCGGCGAGGTGGTCAAGGACCTGGTGCAGGCCCGGTAGCGAGTTCAACCGGATATTTCACCGCGAAGGGCGCGAAGATCGCAAAGGCCAAGCAACAGACTTCTTGGTCTCCTTGTCGTCAGCAGTTGAAGACAGGATTGCCATTCTGAGCGCAGCGAAGGGGATAGTTCCCTATCCCTAATCCGCCGCGTTTGGCTCCGACAGTCTCCGCACGGCGCGTTAGGGATAACGCGCCCTACCTTCCAAACAATCGGAGGAAATTTTCCTCCACTTGGGTGGCGAGCGTGCTGAGCTCCACGCCGCGCCAGTCGGCGAGGGCGGCGTAGGTCGTGGCGAGATTGGCGGGGTGGTTGGCTAGCGTGCCGTCGGCGACGGGGAGGGGCGGGAATTGCTCGCGATCTGCGGGCAGGCGCATGGCGGGGGCGTCGGTTTCGACGAGCAGGCGGTCGGCGGGGATGGCGGCGTAGACGGCGCGCAGGCGTTGCATGCGCGGGTCGAGGAAACCGCCGTTGAAGGAGAAATAGGCGCCGAGCTTGGCGAAGCCGGCGACCATCTCGGCGGGGCCGTTGTAGGCGTGGAGCAGGAAGCCGCAGACCGGGCGTTTCGCACTACGGAGAGAGTCAAAGAGCGGACCGAAGGCGTCGAGGCAGTGGATCGAGGCGGGGAGGTTGCGTTCGCCGGCGAGCGTGAGCTGCCAGAGGAAAACCTCCATCTGCTCCTCGATTGGGGCGCGGTGCAGGCCGATGAAGTGCGGGTCATCGGGCTTGGCGCGATCGAGCATCCAGCGGTCGAGGCCGATCTCGCCGACGCCGGCGCGCGGATCAGCGTCCAGCCGGACGAGGAGGTTTTCCTGCCAGTCGGGAGTGCGGTTGCCGACATCCCATGGGTGCAGGCCGTAGCTGGGCAGCACGATGGAATGGGCCGTGGCGAGCGAGGATACGTCCGCCCAGTCGGCTTCGGATGCGCCGTTGGCCACCACGCGGCGCACGCCGGTCGCGGCGAGGTCGGTGAAGATGCGGTCAAGATGCGGAGCGAGCACCGCGTCGTTCAGGTGATTATGGGCGTCGTACAAATTCATTTTTCACTACGAAGATCACGAAGGTTCGGAACGAGGTGATGGGGAATAGGGCTTCGTGTGCTTTGTGCCCTTTGTGGTTAAATCATGCCGGCAGCCAGCTCACGGATGCGGGTGCGAACGGCGGTGAGGCCGTTGCGGCGGGTAGGGGAGAGATTGCGGAGCAGCTCTAGGGCTGCGAGGGGGTCAGCGTCACTGGTGGCGATCTCGGCGGGAGGGGTGTCGCTGAAGAAAACGGCAAGCAGGTGCACGAGGCCCTTCACGAGGGGGCCATCGGCGTCGCAGCGGAAGAAAAGACGGCCATCGCGCAGTTCGCCGACGAGCCAGACCTGCGAGATGCAGCCGCGAATGCGGTGGGCATCGGTCCGCTCCGACTCCGGCAGCGGGGCGAGCCGCTTCGCACGGGCCACGACGACGGCGAGGCGTTCCTGCGGATCGTCGATGATCGCGAGGTCATCGACCAGCTGCTGTTGTTTCTCGGCGAGGGTCACGGGAGGAACGTGAGGCGGGTGGCGGCGGGATTCAACTCCCCGTCTTGCCTTTGCGGGGCGGGCGGCACGTTGCCGAAATTCCCGATGAAACTCGACGCGATCCAAGCCGCCGCGGCGGCGCAGTTCGACAAGCAGAGCCAGCATTACGGCAAGGGTCATATCCTTGAGCAGACCGCCGACATTGAAGTGGCGCTGCAGTACATCCCGCTCGCGAAGGGCTGGCGGGCGCTGGATGTCGCGACGGGCGGCGGCCACACGGGCCTGCTGCTGGCGGCACGCGGCTGCAACGTGACGCTGGGCGATATTTCGAAAAACATGCTCGAGCGCGCGGCCAAGCTTGGGGCGGAGCGCGGGCTGCGGGTGGCGACGCGGGAATTCGCGGCCGAGGCGATTCCTTTCGCAGACGGCGCGTTCGACCTCGTGAGCTGCCGCGTGGCGCCGCACCACTTCAGCAATCCGGAGGGATTTGTGCGTGAGGTCACGCGGGTCCTGAGGCCAGGCGGTTATTTCCTGCTGATCGACGGCAGCATCGAGGACGGCCAGCCGGAGGCGGAAGCGTGGCTGCATGCGGTCGAGAAATGGCGCGACCCGAGTCATCACCGGATGTGGAGCGATGGGACGTGGAAGCGCTGGTGCGGGGCCGCCGGCCTGGCGGTGGTGCACAGTGAGCTGCAGCCGATGAAGCAGCCGGATCTGGAGTGGTATTTTGACGCGGCAGCGACACCGCCGGAGAACCGCGAGAAGGTGCGCGAGGCGATCCGCACGGTGACGCCCGCCGTGAAGGCCTTCATGCGACTCGGCGAGGAGAATGGCAAAATCGTCTGGTGGTGGCAGCGGCTGGTGCTGGTGGCGCGCAAGCCGGACCAAGCAGGTTGAACCAAGGCATTTTTTATCTGGAACTCAGGAACGCTGGAAAAGACCAGGCTGCCTGGGTTTGTTTCCAGAGTCCCAGATTTTCCTATTTCTGGATCAGGCCCGATCAGAATTCCACGTCGCGGCAGCGGACTTCCAGTTGGCGGGCGATGTGCTCGAGCTGGGCGGGAGTGAGCGACGGAGGGCGGTTGCGGACGAGGCCCGGGATGGCGCTGGGCGACAGGACCTGCACTTCGGCGCCGGCGGCGGTCGTAGTCACGTTCCAGCCGGGAAAGGTCAGGACCGGCACGGGCGTGACGGGCTCGCCCGCGGCGTCGCGCAGCCAGGCGGTGAGCCATGCGGCGCGGTGGATCGCCTGGTCGAGGCCGAAGGTGTCCTCGCCCCACGGGAAGATCAGCTGGTGGCCGTCGAAGATGATCTCGTCGGGCCGGCGACCGGCGAGCGCGCGGCCGGCGCGGCGGGTCTTGGTCTCGATGGCGAAGACGCCGGTGGGGCCGACGACGACATGGTCGAGGTTGAAGTCGCCGGCGGGAACGTCGTGGAAAATCCGGCAGCCCTCGCCGGTGAGCGGGGCGAGGGCCTCGGCCACGATCTTCTCGCCGAGCAGGCCGATGTGGCAGTCGCGGCGCAGGGTGAATTTCCGCAGCATCCAGCGCCCGGAAAAAAGCAGCGTGACCACGAAGAGCACGAAGGCGCCGAGCATGGCGGCATCGCGGTCTTCGGCGGGCAGGTTGAGCGCGAGCATGAGCCCGCCGACAAAGACGCCCATGGGCAGGAACGCGGCGCCGAACGCGTGGAGCAGGAGGGCATCGTCGAGCCGCTGGAGCCGCCAGCGAAGTGATTCGCCGGGGCCGCGGAGGAGCTTGGGGGCGACGGGCGGGCGCTCGTGCCGGCGGTTGATGCGCCAGAGCCAGAGCACGCCGAGGCACAGGGCATAGGCGGCGAGGTAGAGCGCGAGGGCGAACAGCATGCTCCCAGCGTCAGGGCGAAAGCGCGCGGGAGGCAAACGCTTTGACGCGGTCGGGACATGGGGTTGAAGTGGCGGGAATGAACCCCGCATCCAGCCCCGCGGCGAAGCCGCCGCGCAACACGCTCTATGCGCAGGTGCTGGTCGCGATCGTGCTGGGCGTCATGGTGGGCTATGTGTGGCCGGCGTTCGGCATCCGGCTGCAGCCGCTGGGCGACGGCTTCATCAAGCTCATCAAGATGCTGATCGCGCCGATCATCTTCACGACGGTGGTCGCGGGGCTTGCGGGAATGGGCGACCTGAAGAAAGTCGGCCGGGTCGGGCTCAAGGCGCTGGTTTACTTCGAGGTGATGACCACCTTTGCGCTGATCATCGGGCTGGTGGTGGCGAATGTTTTTGCCCCGGGAGCGGGCGTGCATGCGACGGCCGCTTCGCTGGATGGGACGGCGATTGCAGGTTATGCGGCCGCGGCGGAGTCGCAGAACGCGGTGGATTACATCCTGCACATCATTCCGAACAGCTTCGTGGGTGCCTTTGCCGACGGTGACATCCTGCAGGTGCTGCTGCTGGCCCTGCTCTTCGGCCTGGCGCTGGGCCAGTTGGGTGCGGTGGGGCGGCCGGTGCTGGGGCTGATCAATGACGTGTCCCGGGTGTTTTTCGGACTGGTGCGCATCGTCACCAAGCTGGCGCCGCTGGCGGCGTTCGGAGCGATGGCCTTTACGGTCGGCAAGTACGGGCTCGGCTCGCTGGCGCGGCTCGGGGCCTTGCTCGGGTGCGTTTACCTGACCTGCGCGGTCTTCATCGTCGTGGGCCTTGGCCTGGTCTCGCGACTGGCCGGTTTCAGCCTGTGGAAAATCCTGCGCTATCTTCGGGAAGAACTGCTGATCGTGCTCGGCACGTCGTCGTCCGAAACCGGGCTGCCGGGCCTGATGGCGAAACTGGAGCGGGTGGGTTGCGCGCGCCCGGTGGTGGGGATCGTCGTGCCGGCGGGCTATTCGTTCAACCTGGACGGCACCTGCATCTACCTGACGCTGGCGGCCCTCTTCATTGCGCAGGCGACGGACACGCCCCTGACGCTGGCGGGCGAGCTCGGTTTGCTGGGCGTGCTGCTACTAACCTCGAAGGGCGCGGCGGGAGTGACGGGCAGCGGGTTCATCACGCTGGCCGCGACGCTGGCGGCGACGAAGCACGTGCCGGTGGCGGGCATGGCGCTGATCCTCGGCGTGGACCGGTTCATGTCGGAGGCGCGGGCGATCACGAATTTCATCGGGAACGCGGTGGCGACCCTGGTCGTGGCCAAGTGGGATGGCGCGTTCGATGCCACGAAGGCGGGAGAAATTCTGTCTCCGCGCTAGGGGTTCCCGAGCCAGCCTCCGGACGGGCGGAACGTGGCTGCCGGCTTCAGTTTTTCGGGGGTGCGACGGGCTTGGCTTCCTCCTGCTCGAGTTTCCGGGCGGCCGCATCGAATTCCAGAAGTTCCTTGGTCCGGCGCTGCTCTTCGACGCGCCCGTAAAGATACATCGCGCGCTCACCACGGTCCATCGATTGGAACGGCACAAACGGAATTTTCCCCAGCACGGGAATCGATTTCCAGAGGTCGTTCAAGGTGACGTGATTCAAGACGCGGTCGAGGGTGGTTTCGGGTCCGAAGTAGCGGGCCGCCGCGGCCGCATTCCGGCCCTTCTCGGTGAGCAAGTCCTCGGGATCCGGCAGGCGGCGGTCCCGCACGATAAAATCGGGAAGGCGGATGATCCCGTTGCGCGGCTGATCCGCCGGCCCGGACGGGGCCGCGGCGGCGGGAGCGGGCTTGGGGGGATGGTATTTCGGCAGCGTCGCCAGAATCGTGCTCGCCAGCCCGGGGGAGAGGGCGGACTCGCGCTTGGGGCCGGAGACCGACACCGGGTCGGCGGTCTGCGCGCGGACCGCCGTGCCGGCCAGGGCGGCCAGCAGGATGAGGCTCAAGGTGCGGGGTGAACCAGCCATCGGCAATGGGAAGAAACCGGGACCGGGGCGAAGTTCCGGATGATTCCGGCTGCAGCCGGGGGTTGCGTTATGATGCGGGCGTCAGCCGGATCTCGGAAAACTGGATGCCGCCGTCGGAGAACAGCGTCCGGTTTTTCCCGGGGAGGTTGAGCCGGTCGGCCTTCAGGCGCAGGGTGTACGTGCCCGCCCGGTCGAACGCGAGCCGCCCGAAGCGGGTGGCGATCTGCGGATAATAAACGGAACGCAGCCCGAGCAGGAGAACCTCGCGGCGCGTGACGCGCCGCAGCGTGCGGCCGGCGCAGTCGAGGCGCAGCGTGTGGCCGCCGCTCCAGGGCTCGAGATGCTGGTGGGTCGTGACGACGGCGACGTCGTAGGCGCCCGGCCGCAGGACGGTGAACCGCCACTCGAGCCAGTCGCGGGTGTTGCGCCAGTTCTCGCTGAGGCCGTTGCCGCCGATGCGCATCGCGGGTTTTTGGGCTGGGGTGCCGACCTGGGCCATCGGGCCGATGAGTGTGACGGTGCGGTCGGGCTGCTGGAGCGTCAGCGGTTCGACTTCCGGCGCGGCCGTGAGCTGAACGGCAATCACCGTGACCGGCTTCACGAAGCGCAGACCGCGGAAGTCAATGGCGAGGACCGGCGTGCGGGTGCCGGGCTCGATCGTCTGGCGGAAGGAAAATTCCCGATGCGGCGAGGCCAGGGCGGAGACACCGGTGACGCGGGACCGCAGGCCGTGCAGGTGAAAAAGACGGCCCGGCCTATGAAAAAAATGGAAGTACAGGATGCGGCCCTTCGTGGTGATGCGGCCCCAGGCGAACTCGTAACGGAACGGACTGGGAGAGGCGCCGTGGATCGCCGTGCCGTTGACCTTCAGCCAGGCGCCGATGGCGCGGAGGCGGGTGACGCTCGGGGCCGGGACGACGCCGTCCGCGTCGGGGCCGATGTTGAGCAGGTAATTGGAACCCTTGCTGGTGAGGTCGACGAGCGTGGTGATGAGATTGGCCGCGGACTTCCACTCATGGTCGTGGCGCTTGAAGCCCCAGGTATGATTGAGCGTGGCGCAGGTTTCCCAGTCGCCCTCAAGGCGGCCGGGCGGGAGGAAATTATCGCGGGGCAGGCTGTAGTCGCCGAGGCCATGGCCGATGCGGCCGGAGACGAGGCAGCGCGGCTGCAGACGCTTCACATGGCGGCGGATGGCGGCGCTCTGGGCGCGGGTGAGCGTGAGCGGGGTGTCGAACCAAATCATGCCGACGGGACCGTACTGCGTGAGCAGCTCGGTGAGCTGGGGGAAGACCTTCTCGCGGAGGTAGCGGTTGGGATTCTTTTTCTCCTTCGCGTAATCCCAGTCGTTCCACGCGCCGTCGGGGTGATGCCAGTCGAGATCCTGCGAGTAGTAGAAGCAAAGTTTCACGCCCTGCCGCCGGCACTCGTGCGCGAGATCGACCATCGGGTCATGGTGCCAAGGCGTGGCGTCGACGACATTGTACGGGCTGACCTTGGAGTGATACATCGCGAAGCCCTCGTGGTGCTTGGCGGTGATCACGAGATAGCCCATGCCGGCGTCCTTCGCGAGACGGACAAGCGCGGCGGGATTCCAGTGCCGGGGATTAAACTGTGCGGCGAATTTTTGGTAGGTTGCGACGGGGATCCTTTCGCGGAACATCATCCACTCGCCGATGTACGGCACGCGCTTCCCCTGCCAGACCCCGGCGGGAATCGCATACAGGCCCCAGTGGACAAAGAGGCCGAAACGCGCTTCGCGCCACCAGGCGAGGTCATCGCGACCGGAGACCGGGCGGCGGCGGGCACGTTTGACGGCGGAGATATCGACGGCGCGCATGGGGTGAAGTAAGGACGGCGCGCCCGTCCGGCCCGGGCAACAGCTTTCTGCCGAATGTTCAGGCGACCATGATCTGTCGCCGGCGCTCAGGCTGCGGCGAGCTGGATCGGCGGCATGGGGCAGTCGAAGGCCGCGGCGATGGCGCGGAGGAGCTCGGCCTCGGCGATGAGAATGCAGCCGTCGGCCCCGACGACATGCGCGCTCGCGATGAGCGTCCGCTGCTTGATCGGGCCGCTGGCGGTGGCGAGCTTGTCGAGGGCGGCGTCGAGCCGGACGAAATCGCATTCGGGCGGGCTGAGGAGGCGGAGTTTTCCCTCGAGCAGCTTCAATTCCCGGGCCCCGCTGGCGAAGACCGTGGCGGGGTCGAGCCCGCCGTTGCTCGCGGTGTGGGCGAGGGCGGAGAGGACGACGTTGATTTCATCCACCACGGCGTTGAACGAATAGATCTGCACGATGCCGGCACTGGGCGTGCGGCCGAGGGCAAGCGTGCGCGTGAGGATTTTCTGCAGCGCGAACTCGAAGGTGGAGACGCGGCCGTCGGCATGGACAAGTTCGTCGAGCGTACCGAGGAACTGGGGAAGGGCGGAGGGCGGCAGGTTCCGGAGGGCGGGCAGCGCGAGCTGCAGCAGCGGGAGCTTGTGCGCGGGGGTGAGCTGCTGGAGGGAAGGCTCGAGCTCGCCGAGCGTGCGGAGCGCCTCGCTGCCGGCCCGGCTGGCGACAAGGGCGTGCTGGCGTTCGCGCGTGGCGTCGTCGCCGTCGAGCAACAGCCCGTAGAGCAGGATCGTTGACTCGGTCGGCGAGCGGGCGGCCTCGCGCAGGCGGGGCGGCACGGCGGCGAGGAGCGTCTCGGCGTTGGCGATGTTCTCGGGGGAGAGTGTGCCGACGCTGGCGACGATCGCGAAGGGCGTCGCCGTGGTGGTGGGAGCGGGCGCCGGCTTGGGCGGTGCGAACGCACCGGGCGCGAAACCGGCGCGGGCGAAGGACTCATGGGTGACATCGACCACCTCCGGCGGCTCAAACATTTTTCCGTCGAACTGAGGGTCGATGGCGCGGATCCGCTCGATGAGCGCCGGATGGGTGGCCCAGAGACCGCCGAAGTTCGACTCGAAACCCTGCGCGAAAAAGAAATGGCCGATGGCGGCGCTCTTGTTCGAGGCCAGCGAGGAGCCGAGGGCGAAACCACCGATTTTTTTCAGTGCTCCGGTCAGCCCGCCGGGATTGCGCGTGAACTGCACAGACGAGGCATCGGCGAGAAATTCCCGCTGGCGCGAGACGGCTGCCTGAATCAGCCGGCCGAAGAAGTAGCCCACATAGCCGATCAGAAGCAGGGCGAGGCCGACCGCGGCAATGGCAATGACGGCGCCGCCGGAATTCCGGTCGCTGCGCACACGGCCGCGCAGAGTTGCCCAGAGAATACCACGACCGGCGAGGCCGATGACGAGGATGCCGAACACCAGGGCGCTCAACTTCAGGTTGAGGCGCATGTCACCGTTGAGGATGTGGCTGAACTCATGGCCGATGACGCCCTGCAACTCGTCGCGCGTGAGCTTGTCGAGCGTGCCGCGCGTGACGGCGACAATGGCGTCGCTGGTGGTCAGTCCGGCGGCAAAGGCGTTGATCCCAGGTTCCTCATCGAGCAGATAGACCACGGGTGTGGTGATGCCGGAGGCGATGGCCATTTCCTCGACGACATTGAGCAGGCGGCGCTCCCTGAGGTCGGTGGTGTGCGGATCGATGCGGCGGCCGCCGACACTTTCCGCCACGGCCGAGCCGCCCGTGGAGAATTCGTGCCATTTGAAGAGGGAAGCCAGGCCGACGACGCCGAGGGTGCCGAGTGTGACCGCCAGAAAAACCCGGGGTTGCCAGAGCGACGGGGCGCTCTGGCCGTAAGACGGGGAATCATCGTAGTAACGGTGGCGGTGACCGCGGCTGTTTGCCTGCGCGAGCAGGAACACCGAGGCAAAGTAACCGGCGGCAATGGTGCCGGCGACGGCCAACACGAAGAGGGTGACGAGGCGCGACGTGCGCTTTTTCGCGCGGGCCTCGGCTTCGAAGAAGTCCATTGCGGAACAGTGAAAGTTCGACCCGGCTGCGGCAGAGTAAACAGCGCGGGATGAGGTGGGACTACTCGGCCACCACAGTCACAGCCGTGCCGTAGCACAGTACCTCGGTCACGCCCGGGCAAATCTCGGTCGCATCATAACGCAGGCCGATGAGGCCGTTGGCGCCCATCGCGGCGGCGTGGTCGCAGAGCCGCTGGAAGGCGTCCTGCCGGGCATGCTCGCACAGCTCGGTGTAGAGCGTGATGTCGCCCCCGAAGAGGGTCTGCAGGCTGGCGCCAATGTTGCCAATCACGGAGCGGGAGCGCACCACGATCCCGCGGGCGGTGCCCAGCTCCTTCGTGATGCGGTAGCCGGTGAGCGTGAAGGCGGTGGTATTGAGCATGGCAGCAGCAGGCCGGCCGGGAGGCTTAGGTGAACTGGACCTTCGGCGCGTTGCGCTCGGTAGGGTCTTCGATCTTGAAGAGCTCGGCGGGCAGGAAGCCGAACATGCCGGCAAAAATCACGTTGGGGAACGTCTCGCGGGTCGTGTTATAGCCCATCACGCTGTCGTTGTAGGCCTGGCGGGCGAAGGAGATCTTGTTCTCGGTCGAGGTGAGCTCCTCCGTGAGCTGCAGCATATTCTGGTTGGCCTTGAGGTCGGGATACTGCTCGGAGACGACCATGAGGCGGCTGAGCGCGCCGGTGAGCCCGCTTTCCGCGGAGAGCAGGCCCTTGACGGCGTTGGCGTCGGCGGGGTTGGCCGCGGCGGACTGCGAGGCGGCGAGGGCGATGTTGCGGGCCTTGATGACGGCCTCGAGCGTGGTGCTCTCGTGCTTCATGTAACCCTTGGCGACCTCGACGAGGTTGGGGATCAGGTCGTAGCGGCGCTTGAGCTGGACGTCGATCTGGGCGAACGCGTTCTTGAAGCGGTTGCGCAGGGCGACGAGGGAATTATAGATGCCGGCGACCCACAGGCCGAGGACGACAACGAGGGCGAGCAGGACGCCAAGAACGATGAGGACGGGTGTCATGGTAGGATGGGTGGGAGTTAATTCGTAACGGCCCCGAGTGTGAAGAGGGAACCGGGACGCGCCAGAAGGAACTGATTACAACGCGGTTGATTGTTTCCATGGGGAGCAGCAACTTAGCCGCGTTCATCGCATGCGATTCCGAATCATTTCCGCCCTGCCGCTGGTTCTCGCCGCGGCGCTGCGCGCGCAGGCGCCGCTCAATCCGCCGGTCCCGCTGGTGACGGCGGCCCGCTTGGATTCGCCGGGTGAAACGGCCCTGGCCCTCGCGGCGGCGGACCGGGCGCAGGAGATGGGATTCCCGACGATTGCGGCGGGGCTTTACCGGAAGCTGCTAGCGTTGCCGGGCGGCGATCGCAGCCGGCTCACCCTTGGGCTGGCGACGGCGCTGCTCGACGACGGCCGGGCGGACGAAGCGGAACAGGCCCTCCAAGGCCAGATCGTCGGGCGCGGGGCGGCGTGGCACCTGCGCCGGGCGCTCGCGGCGGCAGCCCAGCAGAAAATGGCCGTGGCCAAGGCGGAACTCGCGGCCATCAGGCCCGAGGACATCAGCCCGCCGGACCGCGCCTGGTTCCTTTATCTCCAGGGGCAGGTGGCGGAAGCGGGGAGCGACGTGAACCGGGCCAGGGAGCTTTACCAGCAGGCCGAGGGCGCGGCCGTCAGTAATTTTTCACGGGCGCGGTTTGTCCTCGCCCGCGAGCAGGCACGGCTGCGGCTCGGGCCGGTCACGGAGGCCGACGCCGAAATCCAGCGGGGCAACCTGGAAAAGTTCCAGGGCCGCAAGATCAGTTACGGCATGGCCCGCACCTATGCCGCCATGCTCGAGGCGCTCGGCCGCAAGGGCGAGGCCGTGGCCCTGCTCCAGCGGCAGCTGGTGACGATCCCGCCGGAGGAGCGGGATGAGCTGGATACCACCCGGCTCGTGCTCGGCCTGATCGCCGGCGCCGCGGACGGGGCGGGCCGCAATGCCCTGGGCGAACTGGTGAAGGACGGGACGGACCGCGACAAGCAGCGGATTGCCGTGCAGCTGCTGGCCCGCGCCTCCGCGCGCGAGCCGGCACGATCGGATTTCCGCCTGAGGCTCGACGCACTCATCGGCCTGGCGGTTCCCCATCCCCTCCTAGAGGACCTGCTGCTCTACCGGGCGGAGCAGGCTCTGACCGACAAGAATTATGCGCAGGCAGAGGACGATGCGCACGTGCTCCTGCAGAAGTTTCCGGGTTCCCCGCTCAAGGCCCAGGCCCTGGGCGTGCTCACAGGCTCGGCCTGGGAACAGGTCCGCTACCGCACGGCGGCGGACTACGCCGCCAAGGCCCGCGCCGAGCTGCCGTCCGGCCCGGTGCATGCGCAACTGGGCGTGCTCGTGGCCGAGGCGTGGTTTCGCGCCCGGGATTATCGCAGCGCCGCCGATGCGTATGCGGCGACCCTGGGCGAGCCGCCCTCGGGCGTGGCCGCCGGCGACCTGATGTTTCAACGGGTGCAGGCGGAGATCGACGCCGGGTCGCTCGACACCGCGCAGACGGTGCTCGATGAACTGACGAAGAATCTCGCCTTTGACACAGTGAACCGCTGGCAGGCGGAATGGAACCTTGCCCGGGCCCTGGAGGTGCGCGGCAAGATTCAGGTGGCCTATGTCCGGGTTAACCGGCTCCTGGCGGGCCCGGTGGCCGTCGCGGGGCCGTTGCCGGCGGAGTTGCGGGCCCGGATGGCGTGGTTGCAGGCCCGCCTCTCGCTTGAGGCCGGCCAGCCGGAGCAGACGCTTAGGCTGGTGGATGCACTGCCGCCGGCCATGGAGGGCGTCGCACCGGAACTGAAGGGCGAGATTGCGAGCAATGGGGCCCTCTTGAAGGGGGAGGCGAGCTTCAAGCTGGGACGCGAAAAGGCGGCGCTGGATCTGCTGGCCAAGCTCCGGGAAGACTTTCCAGACTCCGACTCAGCGGTCTATTCCTATATTTACGAGGCGGAATACAATGCGCAGCAGGACAAGACGGTGGAGGCGCAGCAGCTGCTGACCAAACTCGCCGACCGGTTCCCGAACAACCTTTACGCCCCGTACGCGCTGTATCTGGCGGCCCTACAGGCGGAACGCCGCGGGCAGGAGGCGAACCTGAAGGAGGCCAACCGCCTGATCGAGGATCTCGTGCGGAAATATCCGCAGAGCGCCCTGGTCTTTTATGCCCGGCTCAAACAGGGCGACCTCCTGCGCACGCTGGGCCAGTATCCCCAGGCCCAGCAGGTCTACGAATCACTGGTGAACAATTTTGCGCAGCACAAGGATGTGATCCTGGCGCAGCTCGCGCTGGCGGAATGCCATCATGCCCAGGCGGCCGGTGATCCGGCCCATGCCGAGAGCGCCACGGTGCTGTTCGAGCACTTGCGCGACCGGATCGATGCGCCGGTGGATGTGCGCGTGGAGGCGGGGTTCAACCTCGGCTATCTCTATGCGCGCCGGGGTGACGCGGCACGGGCGGAGGAAGTCTGGTGGAAGGACGTGGCGTACGAATTCCTCGTGAAGGATCCGGCGCTGGCGGCCCAGCTCGGGGCGAACGGACGGTATTGGATGGCGCGCACGCTCTTGGAACTCGGGACGCTGTTCGAGCAGCAGGAGAAACTGGAGCAGGCGAAGGAGGCCTGGCTGATGATCCTCAAGGCGGGGCTGCCCGGCGAGGAACTGGCGCGGGCGCGGCTCGCGCGCTTCAACCTGCCGGAGGCAAGGCCATGACCGCGCACCGTGAAGCGCTTTCAGGTTTACGCCGCCAAATGAACCCGGTCTAACTCCCACAATCCATGTCCGTGCTCGACTTCAGTCTTTTCGCCAAGGGCGGCCCAATGATGTGGGTGCTGCTCGCGCTCGGCCTGCTGGGCCTCATGCTGTTCATCGAGCGCACCCTGTACCTTCACCGCGGGCAGATCCGCTCCACGGCCTTCATCGGCGGGATCAAGAACATCCTCGCCAAGCGCCGGATCGTGGAAGCGCTCACGGTCTGCGAGGAGACACCGGGGCCGGTGGCGGCGGTGGTCAAGGCCGCGCTGCTGCATGCGGATGACAGTGCCGATGTGATGCGCTTCCATGTGCAGGAGGCAGCGGTCGTGGAATTGCCCGCGCTCGAGCGGCGGCTGGCCAGCATCGCGGCGATCGCGCAGGTGGCGCCGCTGGTCGGGCTGCTCGGCACGGTGCTGGGCATGGCCGAGACCTTCTGGGCCTTCGAAAAGGGTGGCAACTATGCGACGGCCAACGCGCTTTCCAGCGGGATGTGGCATGCCTTGCTCAGCGTGGCGGGCAGCCTGATGATCGCGATCCCGGCGCATCTGGCGCATCATTTTCTCAGCGGCCGCGTCCGCGCGATCGTGCGCGACATCGAGTGGTCGGGCAATGAGATCATGAAATACCTGCTGACGGATTATCGCGAGGCGGGCCCGGCCAGCGGCCGGACTGGCGGGGGCGGGGTGGAGGCGGGAAGATGATCACGCGTCCGCTGGACCTTGCCTCGAAGCTGCGGCCGGAGCCGCGGACCTTTGACGCCCTCTTTTTCGTGAACGCGGGATTGCTCGTGTTGTTCTTTCAGCTGTTTGGATCCCGCTTTGTGCTCTCGCCGGGACTGGGTGTGGACTTCAGGCTGCCCGAGATGCCGGGCACCGAGCTGATCGCCACCACCAGCACGATCAGCATCAAGAACTCCGGCCAGATTTTCGCCGACGGCCTGCTTAATATGGAGCAGTTGCGTGGTTGGCTGAAGGCCGAGGCCAGGAAGACCAAGCATCCCTCGTTGCTGGTGCGCATGAGCGCAGGTGTGCCGGTCTCGGTGCAGAACGACATTGTGAGCGCGGCGCGGGAAGCGGGCTTTGGCGCCAATATCGTCTTGGCGGCGGAGGAATCCCCCCGCGACGCATCGGCGGGGCGCGGACCATGATGGCGGCGACCGGCAGGAGCAGGTGGCTGGTCGCGGCGGCGGGCGCCGTGGTCGTGCTGGCGGGTGTCACGCTGTTGTTCCGGTCGCCTGCGGACCTGCACGTGGGGCCCGGCACGCCTCCCGCCCAGCCCATCGCGGCGGTCAAGCTTGTGAACTTGAGGAAGAATGAGGCCGCGCTCACGGACCCGACGCCGCTTTTTCTGCCGACGGAATGGAATGCCGGTCAAAATGCCCTGCCGGCCAATGCGCGCCGCGAACCTGGCAGCGCTTTCCAAGGTTATCCGGCGAAGCTGCAGTTTGCGGAAACCGAGCTTAGCCTGAATTTCGCCGAGCAAGTCGCAGTGCCGGCAAGGACGGTCGAAGCCCTTGGTACCGGCAACCTTTCCCAGATGTTTTTGGGTTTGGATACTTCTAATTCAAAATTGGCTCAACTTGTTGGAAGGAAAGCCTTTGTTGAGATTTTGGCGGCGGAGAATGGTCAAAGGGTCCTGGTCCAGGCGTTGGCGGACGCCAACCCGCCGGGTGGATCCGGCTGGCAACCAATGGAATTTCTGGTGGCAGTGGATGCGATGGGGCTGGTGGGTCCGCCAATCCTGACAGAAAGCTCGCGGGTGGGGTCAGTGGACGGGTATTTCAAAAACTACCTGGCGAAAACGCTGCGAGTGGGCGAACGTTTGCCTCCGGGTTTCTACCGAATTTGCGTCGGTCCGTAGAATTTCGGAGAAAAGAGCAAGTTTGCTGTTGACGGGCTATTTTACGGCCTGCACTTTCTTCCCTCTTTTTCGTTTTTTGACCCTCCCTTGGTCTGCCCAGATAGCTCAGTTGGCAGAGCACGTCCTTGGTAAGGACGAGGTCGCCGGTTCAAATCCGGTTCTGGGCTCCAGGTCAACGTCGCACGACTTCGCGACGTAAAAATCGAGGTCAAATCTCACCGTCTAAACCGCTAACGCTCAAA
>CAIRTK010000068.1 GCA_903881475.1 uncultured Opitutia bacterium
CTCGCGCGGCGCTCGGCTCCGCCTCCGGGAGCTCCGGCCTGGGGGGCGGGGATGAGGCGTTCTGGGATGGGGACGGGGACATCTGTATCATGGGCTTTCGGGTTTGCTGTCCCGTGTCCAAGGAAATCGGTGGCGAGATAATTAAGGTGGTAAGTTCAATGCCGGCCTGCTCCGCGGGACGATCTTACACAATTATTACAAGCCCGGAAGAGGTCGCGCAACGCGCGCCGTTTTGTCCAATTGTCCGGACGTAAGAAAAATTAATCACGGTCCTCCGGCCGCATACTTGGATTGGGTTAGGACACGGCCGCGTCGGACCGATGCTTGACGCCGGGGCCCCGATCCCCGTTTTGTTGCCGCCCAATATGCTCCGCAAAGTTAATGTTGGCATCGTCGGCTGCGGCAACATCAGCGACGCCTACTTCACCGGCTCGAAGAAATTCGACATCCTCAATCTCGTCGCCTGCGCCGACCTTGATCCCGCGCGGGCCAAGGCCAAGGCCGCCCAATATGGCATCCGGGCCTGCGCCAGCGTGGCCGACCTGCTCCATGATCCGGAAGTGGAGATTGTCATCAACCTTACCGTGCCCAAGGCCCACGCCGAGGTGAACACCGCCGCCCTCCACGCCGGCAAGCACGCCTACTGCGAGAAACCCTTTGCCCTGACGTCGGCGGATGGCGCCGTCGTGCTTGAGCTCGCGAAAAGCAAGCATCTCCTGGTCGGCAGCGCGCCCGACACCTTTCTCGGCGCCGGCATCCAGACCGCCCGCAAGGCGGTGGACGACGGGGCGATCGGCCGCCCGGTCTCGGCCCTGGCGTTCATGATGTGCCGCGGCCATGAATCCTGGCACCCGAGCCCGCAGTTTTATTATCAGAAGGGCGGCGGTCCGATGTTCGACATGGGGCCGTATTACGTCACGGCTCTCGTCAACCTGTTCGGTCCCGTCTCGCGCGTGGCCGGCTCGACCTCCGCGGCCTTCTCCGAGCGCCTGATCACGAGCCAGCCCCTGAACGGCACCCTCATGCCCGTCGAGACTCCCACCCACCTCACCGGGACCATGGATTTCGCCGGCGGTGGCACCGGCACCCTGGTCATGAGCTTCGATACCTGGCCCTATCCGCTGCCCTTCATCGTGCTGTTCGGCACCGACGGCACGCTTGAGGTGCCGGACCCGAACCATTTCACCGGCGCCGTCCGGCTGCGGAGCAAGGATGGCACGACCTATGAGGAAATCCCCCATGCCCACCTCGCCGAGCGCAGCCGTGGCGTGGGTGTCGCGGACATGGCCTATTCGATCCTCCGGCGCGACCGCCCCGCGCGCGCCAGCGGCGAACTCGCCGAGCATGTCGTCGAGATCATGGAGTCCTTCGAAAAATCTTCGGTCACCGGCCGCCACGTGACACTCAAGACTTCCTGCGCCCGGCCCGCCGCGTTGCCGGGCAATCTTGGGCCCAACGAGCTCGACGCCTGACCCTTCCCACGTTTCTTCGCCCAATTTCCTTCTCCACTACTATATGAAAAATGCCCTTATCGTCTGGGGTGGCTGGGATGGCCACGAACCGAAGCAATGCGCGGAGTTCTTCGCGCCGAAACTCGCGGAGCGCGGTTTCCAGGTCGAGATCTCCGACACCCTCGAGGTTTTTACCGACGCCGCCAAGCTCGCCCGCCTTTCGCTTATCGTCCCGATGTGGACCTGCGGCACCATGACCCCGGAGCAGTCCAAGGGTGTGCACGATGCCGTCTTGTCCGGCGTCGGGCTCGCCGGCTTTCACGGCGGCATGTGCGACGCCTTCCGCGGCAACACCGACTGGATGTGGATGACCGGCGGCCAGTTCGTCTCCCATCCGGACAACTTCAAGGATTACACGGTCAACATTGTGAACAAGACCGACCCGATCACCGCGGGCATTGCCGACTTCAAGGTGCGCAGCGAGCAGTATTACATGCTGGTCGACCCGCGCAACGAGGTCCTCGCCACGAGCACCCACGAGCCGGTCAGCGCCCCGTGGGACCGCGGCGTCGTCATGCCCTTCGTCTGGAAAAAGGTCCACGGCAGCGGCCGGGTCTTTTATTCCGCCATGGGCCACGTACTTTCCGAATTTACGGCTTACCCCCAGCAGCTGGAAATCACGCTGCGCGGCATGGTCTGGGCGGCCCGCTGACGCCCGGGTCAGCTACAGTACGTCCTTCGGTAGGTGCGGCATCAGCTGCTTGATCTCGCCCACGGCATCACGGTGGCAGACCAGGATCGCATCCGCGGTCTCCACCACGACGAGGTCCTTCACGCCCACCAGGGCGATCACGCGGCCGTTGCTGACGGCGATGTTGTTCTCCGCGCCGGCCACGCTGATCACGGGACCGCGCACCGCGTTGCCCGCCGGATCGGCCGCCAGGTGTGCGGGGAGCGCGGTCCACAATCCCACGTCGTCCCAGTCAAACTCCGCCAGCATCGTCTCGACGGACACCGCCTTTTCCATGATCGCGTAATCCACCGAGACCTTCGGCTCGAGGGCGGCAAATCTTTCCGCAAGATAACCCGCCGGGTCGCCGGCCGGAAATTCCCGGATGAATTTCGCCAGCGCCGGGGTCTGCCGCTCCGCCTCGGCCAGAAACGCGCCCACGCTCCAGACGAACATCCCGGCATTCCACGCAAAGTTGCCGGCGGCCACGTACCGCGCCGCCGTCGCCGCATCGGGCTTCTCCACAAACCTCACCACCCGGCGGAAACCGTCGCCACCCGCGACCAGCTCGCCAATCTCCAGATAGCCAAACCCGGTCGCCGGGTGCGTCGGCTTGACGGCAAAGGTCAGCAGGGCCTGGGTCTGCGCCGCCCGGGCCAGGCCCGCGCCCAGCTGCTGCGCGAAGGCCGCCGCATCCTTGATGAAGGAGTCCGCCGGCAGCAGCGCCATGACAGCCTGCGGATCCCGCGCCCGCACCAGGCCCGTGGCCAGCGCTGCCGCCGCCGCCGTGTCCCGCTTCGCCGGCTCGGCGATGATTTGCCGCGGGGGGAGCAGCCCGGCCAGCGCCGTCCGCGTGCCTTCCAGCTGGGCCAGATTGGTCAGGACAAACACATGCTCGCGTGGCACCAGCCCTTCGAGCCGCCGCACCGTTTCCTCCACCAGCGTGCGTTCGGAAAACAGCTTGAGCAGGTGCTTCGGCGTGCGCTGCCGGCTCATCGGCCAGAAGCGCTCGCCGCTGCCGCCGGCCATGATGCAGACATAGGCGTGGGGAAATTCCTTCATCAGGGAGGATGCTGGGGGTAGCTTCAGCCCTCAGCAATCAGGTTTCGGCCTTTCCCGCCGAGGCCGGGTTCAAGCGGATTGACCGGGTGCCGAGGGCCGCTCGCGGTTCCGCCGCTGCTGATTGTTCGGTCATCCCGCCCTTGCTTCGCGACCGGCAAATCGCATTTTCTCGTGTCCCCTTACTCCATGCCCACCCCGACCCTCGCCGTTCAGCTGCGTTGCAACCATCTCGACAATCCGCTCGGCGTGCATGCCGCCGCCCCTCGGCTGAGCTGGCGGCTCGCGACCGATGGCCGCCGCGGCGCCCGGCAGGCTTCCTACCGGATCGTGGTCTCGACCCAGCGGCATGGGTTGTCCGATCTCTGGGACAGCGGCCGCGTGCATTCCGATGCCACGACCGAGATCGCCTATCGCGGACGCGCGCTCGCCTCCCGCCAGCGCGCCTGGTGGCGGGTCGAGGTCTGGGATGAAAGGAACCGCCGCAGCGAAAGCGCTCCCGCCTTCTGGGAGGCCGGCCTGCTCACGCGGCAGGAATGGCGGGGAGCCTGGATCGGCGCCGCTCTCGCCGGCGGCCCGGAAACCGGCGCCCACAGCCCTTACCTCCGCACGATTTTCAATGTCGGCAAGAAGATCGCGTCCGCCCGCCTCTATGCCACGGCGCTCGGCGTGTACGAATTTCACCTCAACGGCCAGCGCGTGGGCCACGACGTCTTCACCCCCGGCTGGACCGAGTACAAGAAGCGCGTGCAATACCAGACCTACGATGTCACGGCCCTGCTGCGTCCGGGCGCCAATGCGGCGGGTGCCATCCTGGGCGACGGCTGGTACTGCGGCCATATCGGCTGGCGGGAGCGCAACTATTACGGCGAGCGCCCCGCGCTCTTCGCCCAGCTGGTCCTCACGTTCACCGACGGCTCGACCCAGACCATCGTCACCGACGGCGCCTGGAAAACCGCCTTCGGCGCCATCGTCGAATCCGACCTGATCCACGGCGAAACCCACGACGCCCGCCGGGAACTGACCGGCTGGGACGAGCCGGGTTATGATGACGGCGCCTGGCTCCCGGCCACCCGTCTGGCCGACCCGGCGATCGAGATCTCCCCGATGCTCGGGCCGACCGTGCGCGCTACTCAGGAACTCAAGCCCGTGGCGCCGCCGACGAAGATCATCATCTGGCCGTCGTCCATCTGGGTGTTCGACCTCGGCCAGAACATGGTCGGCCGCGTCCGCCTCCATGTCCGCGGCAAGGCCGGCCAGGTCGTCCGCCTGCGGTTCGCCGAAATGCTCAACGCCGCCGACGGCACGATCTACACGGAGAACCTTCGCGCCGCCCGCCAGACCGACCACTACATCCTGCGCGGCGACCCGCGCGGCGAAACTTGGGAATCGCGCTTCACGTTCCACGGGTTCCGCTACGTTGAGATCTCCGGCCATCCGGACACACTCCTGCCTGATGCCATCACCGGCATCGTGCTCCACAGCGACACGCCGCGCACCGGCATCTTCTCGTGCAGCGACCGGCTCATCAACCAGCTCCAGAGCAACATCGACTGGGGCCAGCGCGGCAACTTCCTCGAGGTTCCCACCGACTGCCCGCAGCGCAACGAACGCCTCGGCTGGATGGGTGACGCCCAGGTCTTCAGCCGTACTGCGGCCTGGAACCGCGATGTCGCCTCGTTCTTCACCAAGTGGCAGCGCGACATCTCCGACGCCCAGGGCGCCGAGGGCCAGATGCCCTCCGTCGCCCCGCACATCGAGGGCGTGGGCGCCGACGGCGGGCCGGCCTGGGCCGACGCCGCGGCCATCTGCCCGTGGACCATGTACCTGTGCTATGGCGACAAGGAACTGCTCGCGGAGCACTTTGAATCGCTGACGAAGTTCATCGGCTACATGGAGACCAAGGCCCGCAACCTGATCCGGTCGCATCCCGATACGGACGTCTGGCACGGGTACGGCGACTGGCTGGCGCTCGACGGCAGCGGCAACGTTTTTGGCAACACGCCGAAGGACCTCATCGGCACCGCCATGTTCGCCTACAGCACGACGCTCGTCGCCAAGATGGCCCGCGTGCTTGGCCGTACCTCGGACGCCGTCCGTTACGAACGGCTTGCCGGGCGTATCCGCCGCGCCTACCAGAAGCGCTATCTCACCGACGATGGCGTCGCCACCGGACTGACGCAGACCAGCTACGTGCTGACGCTGCAGTTCGACCTCGCGCCCGCCGCGCTCCGCCCGAAGCTGCTCGCCGAGCTGGTGCGCGACATCGAGCAGCGCGGCAACAAGCTCACCACCGGCTTCGTCGGCGCCTCCTACCTGCCCCACGTCCTCTCGCGCTTCGGCCGGGCCGACCTCGCCTACAAGCTGCTGCACCAGAAGGCCTGGCCGTCCTGGCTCTACGCCGTCACGCAGGGCGCCACGACCATCTGGGAGCGTTGGGACGGCTGGACTCAGGAGAAGGGTTTCCAGGACAAGGGCATGAATTCCTTCAACCACTATGCCTACGGGGCGATCGGCTCGTGGCTCTATGCGGTGGTGGCCGGAGTCGATCTCGATCCCGCGCAGCCCGGCTTCAAGCACATCCTCCTGCAACCGCAACCGGGCGGGGAACTCACCTCGGCCCGCGGCGTTCTCCAGAGCCTGCATGGCGAGATCCTCAGCGCGTGGAAACTCCGCGCCGGCCGTTTCGAATGGGAGGTCGTCGTGCCGCCCAATACGACCGCCACCGCCCGTTTCCCCGTGCCGAAATCGGCCAGGATCACCGAGGGCACGAAGCCGCTCGCGCGCTCGGCCGGAGTTTCGGCCGTGAAAACCGCAGGCGGAGCCGCCACCTGCACCCTCGCCGCCGGCCACTACAAGTTCACCGCCACCTGGAAGCCCGCGCCCGCCAAGCCCATCGCCAAGTAACCGCGACGTCCAGTAGCAGCCGACATAAGGAGGCTGGCCCGGCACAGGCAGCCTCACCGACTCCGCTTACACCGACACTCGCAGGACTATTTTCCCGAACTGTCCACCGCGTTCCATCAGGTCGAACGCTTCGCCGGCACGGTCGAATGGGATCGTGTCGCTGACCACCGGCTTGAGCCGGTGCATCGTCACGTACTGCGTCATCGCGGCGAATTCCACCGGCATGCCCATGGTCGAGCCCAGCAGCGAAAGCTGGCGCCAGAAGAGCTTCCGCAGCGTGAGCGTGGAGGGGTTGCCGCGCGTTGCACCGTACGACACGATCCGTCCGCCCGGTTTGGCCAGGTCAATGAGGTCCGCAAAGCCCTCGCCGCCCGCGCTGTCCACGATCACGTCAAAGCCGCCGGATTGCTTGAGCAAGTCCGCCGCCCAACCGGGCTGGGTATAGTTCGCGCCGCCCCTGGCGCCGAGGGCAACCGCGCGGGCGAGCTTGCCTGCATCGCTGGACGTCACCCAGACCTCGGCCCCGTGACCGACCGCGAATTGCAGCGCAAGGAGCGCCACCCCGCCGCCGATTCCCGTCACCAGCACCCGTTCGCCGGGCAGGACCGCCGCCCGGGTCACGACCGCCCGCCACGCCGTCAGCCCGCCCAGCGGCAGCGCCGCGGCTTCCTCCCATGAAAAATGCGCGGGCTTGGCCGTGAGCTGGCCCACCGGCACCGCCACCCGCTCCGCCAGCGTGCCGTCACGCGGCAGGCCGAGGATCGAGAATTTGGGCCCCTGCGCATCCAGGCTATCGCCCCAGTCCAGGGCCGGATTGAGGATGACCTCGCGGCCGACCCACGCCGCGTCGACGCCCGCACCCACCGCGGTGACCATGCCCGCGCCGTCCGAGCCAGGGATGCACGGCCACTTCAGCCCGGCATACTGCCCGAGCTTGATCCACAGGTCCCGATGATTGAGCGCGGCCGCCCGGATCGTGACCACCGCCTCGCCGGCCACCGGCGCCGGCTCGGGCACCGTGGCGATTTTCAGTTCGTTGACCGCGGTAAGTTGAATTGCGCGCATGCCAAGTCTTTCCTCGCAGCATCGCGGAAACCCAGAGGAACGGAAGCGCGGAAATTTTCCCTGTTTCCGCCCTTCCGCGCCCCTGTGATTACTGTATGCCTTTCCCGCGTGCTGATCGCCCTTCACAAACCCTACGGCGTGCTCTCGCAGTTCACGCCCGAGCCCGGCTCGAAGTGGCGCACCCTCGCGGACTTCAAACTCCCGGCGGGCGTTTACCCGCTGGGCCGGCTGGATGCCGATTCCGAGGGTCTCCTGCTGCTCAGTGATGAACCCGGTCTGAACACTCGGCTGCTCGATCCGAGGCACGCCCATCGCCGGGAATACTGGGCCCAGGTCGAGGGCGTGCCCCGGCCGGCTTCACTCACCCGGTTGGAACAGGGCGGCATCGCAATCGACGACTACCGGACCCTGCCCTGCCGCGTCCGCCTGCTGGACCCGGCTCCCACCCTGCCGCCGCGTGATCCGCCGATTCGCGTGCGAAAAAGCGTGCCCGACTGCTGGCTCGCCCTGGAACTCACCGAGGGCAAGAACCGGCAGGTCCGCCGCATGACCGCCGCAATCGGCCATCCGACCCTGCGGCTTATTCGCGTCCGGATCGGTGAATATCACCTGGGGCAGTTGCCCCCGGGAACCTGGCACGAACTGACCGCAGCTGAGCGCGCCCAAATCTTTGTCCAAATCTGAAATTGAAAACCCTGATCCTTCAGGAGGTAGCTGAGAAAACGGAGGCCTCTCGATCATTTTTATCCTCAGTTGCCTTCGTTTCCTCCTGTAAAACAGGTTTTCAATTCCTCAGGCCAGTTTCGCGTCGAGCGTGATCTCCGCCTTGAGCAGGCGGGAGATCGGGCAGCCGGCCTTGGCTCCGGCCGCCACCTCGGCGAATTTGTCGGCCGGAATTCCCGGCACCGTGGCCGTCGTTTCGAGATGGATGGCCGTCACCGTCCAACTGGTGGTCGGCAGGTTTTCCATCGTAAGCGTGGCGGTGGTATTCAGGGTGTCGGCGGTGAATCCGGCCTGCTGCAACGCGAGTGAGAGCGCCATCGTGAAGCAGCCCGCATGGGCCGCCGCGATGAGTTCCTCGGGGTTGGTACCCCGGCCGTTTTCAAACCGGGTCGTGAACGAGTACTGCGCTGCGTCAAGGACTCCGCTCTCGGTCGAGATCGTGCCTTTGCCCTTTGCCAGATTGCCGTGCCAGACGGCGGATGCTTTGCGTTTCATCGGTGGATGGAGTGGGTTGATGGAACAGTCGAAATACCGTGGCGCGGGGCTTAAATCCGCACGATCACGTCATCGGGCTTGAACCGGACCTTCTTCGTTGTCGCATACCTGTCATCCGCAGCGCGGTAGCCGGCGGCACAGCACACGACCGAGGCGTAACCGGTGCCCCCAAGCCCAAGGATCTCGTCGAATTTCGCCGGCTCAAACCCCTCCATCGGGCAGGTGTCCACGCCGAGCAGCGCCGCGCTCGCGATGAACTGGCCGAGCGCAATGTACACCTGGTGAGACTGCCAGATATCGAGCCGGGCCTCGGCCCGGGCCTTGTCGAGATTGCCGGTGATCATCTGGCGGAATTTCGCCAGCGACTCCGGCGCCACGCCCCGCACCTCGGCCATCCGGCCGATGTGCCGGTCCACATGGTCGGCCCCGAGATCCTTGCGCACGGCCAGCACGACAAAATGCGAGCAGTCGACCACCTGCGACTGGTCCCAGGCGGCGGGTCGCAGCCGTGCTTTCATCGCCGGATCCGTGACGATGATGAATTTCCACGGCTGCAGCCCCACCGACGAGGGCGAGAGCACCAGCGCCTGCTCCAGCGCCTGCCAGTCGGACGCGGGGATCCTTTTGGCCGGGTCGAATTTCTTCGTGGCATAGCGCCAGTGCAGCGCGTGCAGGAGGGTGTCGGTCGGGATGGGATGCATGGATCGGAAGTGGGATCAGGCCTACCAGGCGCGAGCGTATTGCCGGGGCGCGGGCGCCTCGGCGGCTTCGCCCAGGAAGCGGGCCGCATGCGCCGGCCAATAGGGATCGCGCAGGGATTCGCGCGCGAGCAGCACCAGGTCCGCTTTGCCCGAGCGGATGAGATCGTCCGCCTGCCGGGCCTCGGTGATCAGCCCGACCGCGGCCGTGGCAATGCCCGCCTCGCGGCGGATCTGCTCCGCAAACGGCACCTGATAGCCCGGCCCCAGCGGGATCTTCACATGCGGGACGCCGCCGCCCGAACTGCAGTCGATCAGGTCCGCACCCTCGCTCTTCAGTCGTCGGGAAAGCTCCACCGACTGCTGGATGTCCCAGCCTCCCTCCACCCAATCCGTGCAGGAAAGCCGGACCGTGAAGGGCAAGGATTCCGGCCACACCGCCCGGACCGCCCGCGCGGTCTCAAGCACGAAACGGATGCGATTATCGAAACTGCCGCCGTACTCGTCGGTGCGCTGGTTCGAAATGGGCGAGAGGAACGAATGGGCGAGGTAGCCATGGGCCGCATGCAGCTCCAACCACTCGTAGCCGGCCGCCAGCGACCGTTTCGCCGCCGCGACAAAATCCGCCTGCACCTGTTTGATCCCGGCAGCGGTCAGGGCCTGCGGCACCTTGTTCAACTCGCCGCCAAACGCGATCGGGCTCGGGCCCACCGGGGTCCAGCCGCCCACGCCGTCCGCCAGATGCGCACCGCCGTCCCAGGGCCGCGCCGCGCTCGCCTTCCGGCCGGCGTGGGCCAGCTGGATCCCCGCCACCGCGCCGTGCTGCTTCAGGAAACGGGTGATGCGGGCCAGCGGCTCGACGTGCTTGTCCGCCCAGATCCCGGCATCGCCCGGCGTGATGCGCCCCTCCGGCGAAACCGCGGTCGCCTCGGCAATGATCAACCCGGCACCACCGACGGCCCGCGCACCGAGATGCACCAGGTGCCAGTCGGACGCGACGCCGTCTTCCGACGAATACTGGCACATCGGCGAAATACCGATGCGGTTGCGGAGCGTGACGGACTTGATGGTCAGCGGTGCGAACAGATGGGACATGTGACCGCGCATAAGATGCGCCCCGGGCGATTTGGCAAATTCCCGCATGGCCTATTTGCCCTGACCGCCTGGAGCCGCCGATTGGAATCAGCCCAGCAGGTCCTGAAACTCCCGGTGCCGTTCGATGAACGCGGCCACATAGGAGCATTCCGGCACCACCTTTCGCCGATCGGCCCGGGCCTGTTCCAATCCCGTGCGCACGAGCTTCTCCGCCAGGCCGCGGCCACGCAGTTCGGGCGGCACAAAGGTGTGCGTAAAAACCATGCGCCCGTCCCGAATCACGTAGTCCGCCACGGCCCGATGGGCCCCCGCCACCGCCTCAAACCGGCTGGCCGAGGGATCGTGGCTCACCGTCACGTCGTCGGGCCCCGGTGAATTCATGCGATCCCCCTATCCTTTCCGCCTGAAAATCCGGCTGGAGAGTTCCGCGAACTCTTCCCGGCCCTCGACCTTGAGCAGCCAAAGCAGCGCGCCGTACACCGCGACGCCCAAGGGAATCAAACCCACCAGGGCGAGCAGATCCCGCATCCGGGCACCCAGCCCGGCGCCCTGCAGCCCGTGCCAGCCTGCGCCCACCAGCAGTCCCATGGCCAGCGCGGCCGCGACAACCTTCGCGACGGATGGCCACAGCGGGGCAAAGCGCATCTCCGGCAGCTTCCGGGTCAGGGCGCGGGTGAGCAGCAGCGTTTGCACGATGATCGCGGTGGTGCTGGCCAGCACCAGGCCGGCGGCCCCGAGCCAGTGCATGAGCGACAGGCTCAGCGCGAGGTTCACGACGAAATCCACCACTGCGACCCGCACGGGCGTCGCCGTGTCCTTGACCGCGTAGAAGGCGCGCACGGTCAGGTTGACCACCGAAAAAAACGGCATGCCCGCCGAAAAGAGCGCCAGGAGCGGCACCATGGCGCGGGTGTCGGCGGAGGTGAATTCGCCATGCTGGAAAATCAGCCGGATGATCGGCTCGCTCAGCAGGGCCAGGCCCACGGCGGCGGGGACATTGATCATCAGGATGAGCCGGATGCCCTTGCGGTAGTCCTCCGCCATCGCGGTGAATTTTTTCTCCACGGCGTGCCGCGCGATCAGCGGATAGACGACGGTCGAAACCGCGATGGCGAAAACCCCGATCGGCAGCTCCATGAGCCGGTTGCCATAGAACAGCAGCGTGCCCGCCGAGTCGCTGATCGCATAGGCCAGCACGCCGGCCACGTAGACATTCACCTGGTAGATCGCCGAACCGAAAAACCCGGGAGTCATCAGCGCCGTGATCTCACTCACCCGGGCGGAGGCCCCGAGGTCAAAGCGCGGCCGCCAGCCTTCCCGAACCAGCACCACGGCCGGCACGGTCATTTGGAGCAGGCCCCCCAGCAGCACCCCCGCGCACAACCAGTGCATCTCACCCATCGGGGTGTCCGCGAAATGCAGCCCTGCGCCACCCAGCGTGAAGATCATCGAGAGATTCAGCCAGATGGGCGACAGCGCCGGCTCGGTGAAGCGCTGGAACACATTCAAGGCCGCATTGAAGGCCGCGGCGATGCAGACGAAGGCCAGGTAGGGAAACAGGATCACCGTGAGGTCGGCCACCAGGTACCATTTCGGATCCTGCCCCGGCAGCCGCCGCGACTGGCTGAAGAGCAGCATGGCCGCCACCACCACCAGGCCGGTGACGACCGCCAGCCGGCTCACCACCTTGTTCAGCAGGGCAAAGGCTCCGGCCGCACCCTTTTCATGCAATTCCTCCTGCAGGGTCGGCAGGAACGCGGCCGTCAGCGAGCCCTCGCCCAGCAGGCGGCGGAACAGGTTCGGCAGGCGGAACGCGGTGAGAAAGGCCGAGTTCAGCACGCTGGCGCCGAAGATTCCGGCACTGAGCGAGTCGCGCACCAGCCCAAGCACCCGCGACACCACCGTCAGCAACGAGATGACGCCGATGTTCTTGAGCTTCTTCGACACGCAGGAAGGTTTCGGATGGCGCAACGGAGCGGCAAGCCCTTAACCCGCCCGTCCGCCGCGCCTCACGGCTTCGGCATCGTCAGCTTGAGCGCCGTCGGCTCAAGTGTAACATCAGCCAACCGGCCCCAGGCCGCGGCAAGTTCCGGCGGCACATGCTGCGCGGACAGAATCTTGTTCATCACCCAGCCGGTCGCCAGCGGCAGCCGCTGCAGCGGGCAGGAGCCGTCATAGACCGTGTCGGGCACATAGGTGAAGGTGTCGCCCTGCCGGGCAATGGTCCCCTTGGCCTGGACGAGAAACGACTGGTTGAGGCCCACGAGGGCGTATTTCACGCGCACCGGCACGCTGATCTGCAGCTCGCCGTCATGGATGCGGAAGTTGGGCGCACCCGGCGTCAGGAACTCCCCGGAGTCCGCTTCCGCCGCCGGGCCCTTGCCTGGTGCAGCGGGGCCTTTGGCGGGCGCCGGCGGCGGGCCGGCCGGGGTCGCCGGGGCGGCCGCCGTGTTGATCTCGTCCTCATTGAGGACAATCGAGCCACCTTGGGCAAAAATCTTCAGCTTTGAAACCACGCGCCTCGCCTTGGCGGAGTCATGCGATCCCTCGATGTAATAAACCATCCCGACCGCCGGCTCCTTGGGGAGCTCCTTGACCTGGGTCACGGGCTTGAAAATCAGGAAGGCCGCCGCCAGCACAATGCCGATGATCACACTGAACACGGCACCCACCATGACTTCAATCCAGCTGGGCCCGTACATGGCACGATCGAGTTTTTTGCTCATAGGGAAATCTATTTGGCGGCCGGCGCGGGCTTGGTCTCCGGCTTCGCGGGCGCGGCCGCGGGTTTGGCCCCGTCACCGGATTTTTCCGGGGATTTTTTGTTTTTGTAATCCGTGATATAGAAACCCGAGCCCTTGAAAATCAGGCCGGCACCCCCGCCAATCAGCCGCTTCACGCCCTTTTTCTTGCACTTCGGGCAATGCGTCAGCGGCTCGTCCCGCATCGACTGGAAAAGCTCGAAGGCGTAACCGCATTTGGGACAGACGTAGTCGTAAGTGGGCATCGGAAAACGCCGCGGTTATGGGTCCACTCGGGGCGGATGGCGAGTGTGTTCTCGGCCGGCACCCTGATCCCCAAGCGACAATCCATTTTACAGGAGGTAACGGAGGAAACGGAGCGTTCGTTCCCGTCATGCAGGGAGCATGACGGCAAACCCCACCTCTGTTCTCTCCTTTACTGCCTGTAAATTGTCCGCCGATTGGGCCTGACCGCTCCAGCCTGCTGCCACGAGGGTTGCGCCGGGGCGGATTTTCGCCCACGCAAGGATGCGATGGATTTTGCCGCCGAACTGAAACGCCGCGTCACCCGCATCGAGCAGGGGATTGACCTCCTGCTGCCGCCTGCCGCGACCCCACCCGCGCGGCTGCATGAAGCCATGCGCTACAGCCTGCAGGCCGGCGGCAAACGCCTCCGCCCCGTGCTCGTGCTGGCCACCTTCGATCTGTTCGACGGCTTGCAACCGCCGGAGCCCCGTCCCCTCCCTGCCGGGACCGATCCGCTGCCGGCGGCGGTCGCCATCGAGTGCCTGCATACCTATTCGCTGATCCACGACGACCTGCCCTGCATGGACAACGACGACCTCCGGCGCGGACGGCCCACGGCGCACCGGCAGTTCGACGAGGCCACGGCGCTG
The DNA here is from genome assembly GCA_903881475.1 of uncultured Opitutia bacterium. Lineage (GTDB taxonomy): Bacteria > Verrucomicrobiota > Verrucomicrobiia > Opitutales > Opitutaceae > Opi-474. The sequence continues at coordinate 13,861 of CAIRTK010000068.1, forward strand.
CTCGCCGGCGATGCCCTGCTGACCCATGCCTTCGCCCTGCTCGCCGGGGGTTATGCCGCCCGACCTTCCCTCGCCCATGCGCTTGTCCGTGAACTGGCTGACGCCGCCGGCAGCCGCCGGCTCATTGGCGGCCAGATGGCAGACCTGCTCGCCGAGAGAAAGACCGGCGTCTCTATCGAGGAACTCGAGTTCATCCATCTGAACAAAACCGCCGCCATGATCGAGGCTGCCCTGGTCATGGGCGGGCTCACGGGCGGCGCCGGGGAAAGCGAGCTGGCGATGCTGCGCGACGCCGGCCGGCATCTCGGCCTCGCGTTCCAGATCATCGACGATGTGCTCGATGCGACCGCCGACACCGCCACCCTCGGCAAGACCGCGGGCAAGGATGCCAGGGCCGGGAAAACCACCTTCGTGAAGCTGCACGGCATCGCGAACTCCCGCCAGCTGGCGCAGCACCATTCGGACGCCGCCCGTGTTGCCTTGGGCCGCCTGCCCGGCGACCCGGCTTTTCTCATGACCCTGATCGCCAGCATGACCGCCCGCTCCAGCTGAGCCGGGTCTTGTGATGGCGGCCGGGAATTTGCTCAGTATTTACCACACTGCGTCCGGGATTGAGTTCTGACCCGGCGTCCCTGATTCTCCGGCTTCAATCCCGTGGCCTCCGAACGTCCCAAAGAGCATCCCATCCGCGAATTACTCCTGCACGGGGGGCATCCTTTTCCCAAGGACATGGAAGAGATGATCCGCCGGCTGCATCTGAAGCCCAACGCCATCACGGCGGAGATCGCCATGGATGCCTACGACTGGGAGCGCGGCGAGCAACTGGACCGGGGTCGGAAGAAGCTCCTCGCCCTATGCGCCTTGCACGGTGTTTAAGCCGCAGACAGGCGTCCACCCTGCCCCAGGTCGGTGAGCAGGCCGGAGGCCTGCGCTACCCTTGATTCTCACGCCGCATGGCCGCGGCCAACCGCACCGCGGCGGGATCGCCGGTTTGCTCCAGGGCCGCCGCCGCGCTGGCGGCATCCTCCTTCTTCCGGTTCTGGCTGAGCTTGAATTTCGCCTCGAGTCGCGTGAGCGGGATCTCGAATGCCACGATCGCCTTCGCCAGCTGGCGGATAAAATCATCCGGCTGGTTCCGCGCCGAATAGGGCGAATCCGGCCGTTCATAGGCGCGGACGGTCGCTTCGAGCAGGTCCACGGTCCGGCGGGCGTCTTCCACGATCCGGGGAACCCCATAGGCATGGACCGCCTCGTAATTCCAGGTCGGGACATGCGGCGTCACCGGGTAGCTCGCATACCAGGTGGGCGAAATGTAGCCATGCTCACCCTGGAAAACCACCAGCACTTCCGCGGCGGGATGGGCCGCGAACTCCTGCCACTGCCGGTTGGCCCGCGCCATGTGGGCCAGCAATGTGCCATGCGGCCCCGCCGACTCGTCGTAGAGAAACGGGAGGTGGGTGGCCGTCAGACCCTGCGCTCCGGCCGTGGTCAGCGTCGCAAAGCTGTTCGCCCGGATGACCGCCGTGATCCTGGCGCGGTCCTGCACCTGGAAATGGGCCGGCGTGTACATCGGAACCGCCGCGCGGACGCGGCTACTTCGCCGCAACCGCGGCCTTCACGAGCTCGACAAAACTGCGCGCCTCCAAGGAGGCGCCCCCGATCAGGCCGCCATCAATGTCCTTTTGCGCCAGCAGCTCGGGGGCGTTGGCGGGTTTCATCGAGCCGCCGTACAGGATGCGGACGCGCTGCGCGACGGGCTCGGTGAAGAGGTTGGTCAACAGCCCGCGGATGAAGGCATGAACTTCCTGCGCCTGGTCCGTCGTGGCCACCTTGCCCGTGCCAATGGCCCAGACCGGCTCGTAGGCCACGATCAAACCGGCCGCCTGCTCCTTGCTGACACCCTCGAGGCCGGCTTCTAGCTGCGTTTGCACGACCTTGAGCGTGGCGCCCGCCTCTCGCTCGGCCAGGGTTTCCCCGACACAGAAAATGGGCCGGAGCTGGTTTTTCATCGCGGCCAGCACCTTCTGGTTGATGAAGGCGTCCGTCTCGCCAAACAGGCTGCGCCGCTCGCTGTGCCCGAGAATGACGTGGGTCGTGAACAGCGCGCGGAGCATCGGGGCGGAAATTTCCCCCGTGAACGCGCCGCTCGCCTCGGGGTGAACGTTCTGCGCGCCCAGCTTCACCGTCGAGCCTTCCAGCGCGCGCGCCACGGACTCCAGCGCGACGAACGGCGGGCACACCACGATGTCGACGTCGGTGAGCTTGCCGACGGTGGCGACGAGCTCGGCCACCAGCGCGGCGCCGTCGGCCGGCGTCTTGTTCATCTTCCAATTGCCTGCGATCAGTTTTTTCCGGGAGGACATGGGAGTGAGTAGAAAGTAGCGGGTAGTGAGTAGCGGGTAGCGAGTAGAAATTTCAGCAGGATTCCCGCAAAGCAGGAAACGTGCGGAACCGTTTCTAACAAGCCTTCACGACAGAAATGTCGTGGGTGACATCCATGCTCGCTGCTCACTACTCGCTAGCCGCTACTGCTCGAGGAACGCCACGCCCGGAAGCACCTTGCCCTCAAGGTATTCGAGACTCGCGCCCCCGCCCGTGGAGCAGTGGGTGACCTTGTCGGCCACCTTGAATTTCTTCGCCGCTGTGGCGGTGTCGCCGCCACCCACGACTGTCGTGGCGCCCAGCGCGGTCGCCTCGGCCACGGCCTCGGCCATGGCCTTCGTCGCCCCGGAAAACCGGTCGAACTCAAACACCCCGGCCGGCCCGTTCCAGATGATGGTCTTCGCGCCGAGGATCGCCGCGCGGTACAGCGCGATCGACTGCGGCCCGGCATCCAGGCCCTGCCAGCCGGGCGGAATGCCGGAAGCGTCGGTCGCCGGCTGGATGTTGGCGTCGGGGGCAAACTTGTCGGCGCAAATATAGTCCACCGGGAAGATGAGCTTCACGCCACGGCCCCGCGCGTCGTCGGCGAGCTGCTGCACGATCTTCGCGCCCTCGGGGTCGAAGAGGCTGTCGCCGATCGCCATGCCGTTGATCACTTTCTTGAAGGTGTAGGCCATGCCGCCGCCGATGATGATTTCGTCCGCTTTGGCAAGGAGGTTCCGGATGAGCGGGATCTTGTCCGCGATCTTGGCGCCGCCCAGAATGGCGAGCAACGGGCGCCGCGGATGCTCCAGCACGGCGGCGAAGGCCTTCAGCTCGGCTTCCATCAGGAAGCCGGCGGCCTTCGACGGCAAATTGATGCCGACCATCGACGAATGCGCCCGGTGCGCGGTGCCGAAGGCGTCATTGACAAAAACATCCCCCAGCTTCGAGAGCCCCGCCCGAAAGGGCTCCACGGCCTGCGGGTCGGCCTTTACCGAGGTGCCGTCCTCCAGCTTGATCTTGCCCTCTTCCTCGATGTGAAACCGCAGGTTCTCCAGGAGCAGCACGTGGCCCGGCCGGAGCGCGGCCACCGCCTGTTCCGCGACCGGACCGACACAATCCGCGGCAAAGGCCACGGGCTGCCCGAGCAGCTTCGCCAGCTCGGTGGCGACGGGCTGCAGGGAGTATTTGGCGATGACCTTGCCGTCGGGCCGGCCCAGGTGGCTCATCAGCACGACCGCGGCGCCTTTTTCCAGGGCATAGCGGATCGTGGGCAGCGCCGCGACGATGCGCTGGTTGTTCGTGATCGCACCCGTGGCCTTGTCCTGCGGGACGTTGAAGTCGACGCGCATGAGCACGCGTTGGCCGGCCAGGGAGAGATCGCGGATGGATTTGAACTTGGGCATGAGGAGGAAGTAGCGAGTAGTGGAAGGAGCGGGTAGCGAGTAGGAGAATGCTGCGGCGCGATCGATGTGCCCGCTACTCGCTACCCACTGCTCGCTGCTTTCAAGCGCTTGCGCGCTTACAGGCCGGCGGCGATCTTCTTGGTGAGCTCGGCCACGCGGTTGGAATAGCCCCACTCGTTGTCGTACCAGCTCACGAGCTTGAAGAAGCGGCTGTTCAGTTCGATGGACGAGCCGGCGTCGTAGATCGACGAGCGCTTGTCGTGGAGGAAGTCGGTCGAGACCACCTCGTCCGTCGTGTAGCCGAGGATGTCCTTGAGGTACGTCTCGGAGGCGGCCTTCAGCTTCTCGTTGATCTCCTTGAGTGAGGTTTCCTTGACCGTGCGGACGGTGAGATCGACCACGGAGACGGTCGGGGTCGGCACGCGGAACGACATGCCGGTGAGCTTGCCCTTCACCTCCGGGCAGACGAGGCCGACGGCCTTGGCTGCGCCGGTGCTGGCCGGGATGATGTTGATCGCGGCGGAGCGGCCGCCCTTCCAGTCCTTCTTGGACGGGCCGTCCACGGTCTTCTGCGTGGCGGTGTAGGCATGGACAGTGGTCATGAGGCCTTCCTCGATGCCAAAGCCCTCCTTGAGCAGCACGTGCACCAGCGGCGCGAGGCAGTTCGTGGTGCAGGAGGCGTTGGAAATGATGTGGTGCTTCGTGGTGTCGTACTTCGAGTCGTTCACGCCGAGCACCAGCGTGATGTCCTCGCCCTTGCCCGGGGCAGAGATGATGACCTTCTTCGCGCCGGCGGTGAGATGGCCCTTGGCCTTCTCGGCGTCGGTGAAGAGGCCGGTGGACTCGATGACGACCTGCACGCCGAGGGCGGCCCACGGCAGCTCGGCCGGGGTCTTCGCGCTCACGACCTTGATCTCGTGGCCGTTGACGACGAGCACGTCATCCTCGGCCTTGTCCGGCGTGGACTTCTTGGAGGCAACGGTGCCGGCGAAACGACCTTGCGAGGAGTCGTACTTCACCAGATACGCCAGGTTGTCGGCCGGGACGATGTCGCCGACCGCCACGACGTCGAGCGTCGTGCCGAGGAGGCCCTGCTCAACGAGGGCGCGGAAGACGAGGCGGCCGATGCGGCCGAAACCATTGATAGCGACTTTGACAGCCATGGGAGGATTCTTGGTTAGCGGTTGGGAGGAAAAGGAAAATCCAACTAAGGGCGGCGCCGGTTTTCTTGCAAGGGGCTTTTGTCTTTATGCTACGGCTCGCCCACCCAGAGCCCGCAGCCCAGCGCGGGCACGAACAGCTGGGGCTCCACCGGCAGCGTCGCGCCCGGGGTCACCGTCGGGAAAAAACGCTCGTGGTCGGCCTGCTGCCGCCACGTGGACGCGGTCACATCGGCCGGCAGCGGCACCGTGACATCGCCGAACGTCGGATTGACCGCGAAGAGCAGGCGCAGCGCACCCTGGGCGCGGTCGGCATTGTAGATGACGGCAAAGGCGGGCGAACCGGGCGGGGAGAAAAACTGGAAGAAGCCCTCGCCCGGCCGCGAGTGCTGGCGCAGCAGCCGGCCGCGCTCGCTGCGCCGGAACGCGATCCAGCCCGCGAAATACGCATGCGTGCCGAGATAGCGGTAGAGCCGGCGGTAATCGAGGGCGTTGAGGTCGCCGCGCTGGTAGGTGTTGTTCACGCCGTGCTTCGAGCGCAGGAAATCCTGCCCTTCCGCCAGCAGCGGGATGCCGAGCGACATGAACAGCAGCGCCGCCATCAGGTGCGTGCGGGCCCGGTCGTTCGCCGTCGGCGCAAAGCCGTCAAAGTTCGGGTTCTCCGTGATCGTGTCCAGCCATGTGCGGTCATCGTGTGACTCGGTGTAGTTCACCGTCTGCGCGGGCCATTTGGCGAAATACCACGGTGAGCCCTTGAGGAAATATTCCATCCGGTCCGCCGCGCCGTTGCCGCGGACATAATCCCGCACAAAATTGCGGTAGCCATCGTTCCACGAGGCCCAGCCGGTGTCGCGCAGGGCCCCGGCGATGTGGCCGCGGAAGCTCCACGGCTCGGCGATCAGGATCACGCCGGGCTTGGCGCGCTTCAGCGCCGCCTCGATGTCGCGCAGCACGGCCACGCCGAGGAGCTCGGCGAGGTCGAACCGGAACCCGTCCACGCCGTAGGCCTCGATCAGATGGAGGCAGCTGTCGATGATCAGGCGCGTCGCCATCGCCGAGCGCGCCCGGAGGTCGTTGCCGCAGCCGCTCCAGTTGGCGAGCTGCCCGGCGGCGTCCTGCTCGAAATAATAGACCCGGTCGATGAACAGCAGGTGCGCCGGCTCGCCCACATGGTTGTAAACCACGTCGAGCACCACCGCCATGCCCCGCCGGTGAAACGCCCGCACCAGCTCCTGCAGCTCGCGCACCCCCGAGGCCTGCTCCGGCGCGAGGGTGTAGCTGCTCTCGGGCGCGAAGTAATTGTTCGTCATGTAGCCCCAGTGGTACTCCTCCGTCGTGCGGTTATCGAATTCCTGCACCGGCTGCAGCTCCACGCAGTTCACGCCCAGATGCTGCAGGTAGAATTCCGGGCTTTCGACCCATTTGCGCAGGCCGCTGAAACCCAAGCGCTCCGCCGCCGTGGCGTTCACCGGCGCATTCGCCGCCAGATCGCGCACATGCACCTCGGCCATGACCAGGTCGTGCCAGGCCGGCGTCCGGAAATTCCGGTCGCCCTCCCCCACCCACGCGCGGTCCAGCACGATGCCCGGCCCGTCGCGGCCCAGCGCGGCGAGTGCATACGGGTCCAATACCCGCTGGGCCGGGTCGAATTTGCCCGCCCCGTCCCGCACCCCATCCACAGTGTACCAGTAGAACCAGCCGTGCAGGTTTTGGTTGAGCGTGACTTCCCAGACCCCCGCGGCTCCCTCCGCATCCTCTCGGCGCGCCAGCCCGAACGACTGCATGCCGTCCGCGGCTCCGGCGGTCGGCGTGAAGAACAGCGTGACCGCCCGGGCCCGCGGCGCAAACAGCCGGAAGACCGTGGCGTCGTGATGGACGATGGCTCCCAGCGGCAGATCCGTCTTGAGCTTGTAGAAAAAATGCCCCGGGACCAGCGGCACGCCCGGCTCGCCGTCGGTGGCTTCCGACCAGGTCACATTCCGGGGCTCAGCGAGGTCCAGCGGCGCAGCCAGCGCAAATTCCCAGAGGTGCCAGCCGGTCCGATGGGGGTCGAGGAGCCGATTGAGATTGCCACCCTCGTCCCTCACCACGTTCGGCGCATCATCCAGCGGCACCAGCCACTGGTGCTCGCCCGTCACGAACTTGAAGCGCTGCCCCTCCTTGACCAGAAAATGCGCCGGATCGCCGGTCCAGATCAGCACCTTCGCGCCGTCGAGCTCGGCCGGCTGCAGCCGCCACTCATCCGCGCCGATCGCCGCCTGCCAGCCGTTGAAATCACCCGCGAGATAAACGGCATCCCGCGCCGGATCCACGGCGGAACCGTGCTCCAGCGGCAGTACGAATGATATCCGGCCGTGGGGATTGAGGAAATAGCCGTAGGTGCTGCCCGCCACGAGCTCCGGCGCCGGCTTCAGGCCCGCCGGCGCGGCGCATTGCTCCCCGAGCGTGAAGCGCGGCAGGGCGTGGTCCGTCCAGTCCCGGTCCAGTTCGACAATGCCGGTCGTGAGCGATTCGAGCCAGGCGCGGACAATGCGGTGCGGGGAATCGGCCATGAGGAGGATGTTCAGCATCCTCCGCGCCAAGGACCGGACAAGCCGGAAACGTCGGCCGGGCGTTTGACAACGGCGTGACAAGTCTCGCGGGAAGCCATTTTGGTGGCGACTCCCCGCGTTCCTGCCGTCATCAACGCCAGCCTCCACCCGGAATTACCATGAGCCTTCGCCCGCGCCCCTGCCACCTCTTCAACCGGATTCTCCGCCTGGGAAGCGTGCTCTTCACCGTGGCGCTGGCCGTGTCGTGCTCGGCCCGCGCCGGCGAGCCGGACAGCGAGCTGAAGCTGGTGATCGTGCTGACGCGCCACGGGGTGCGTTCGCCCCTCCTTACCAACGAGGCCCTGGGCAAATTCGCCGCCCGGCCCTGGCCGCAATGGTCGGTGGCACCCGGCATCCTGACGCCCCACGGCCGGCAGCAGATGGAGTTGTTCGGCGCCTATTACCGGGCGCGCTATGCCAGCGAGGGCCTGCTGACCGGGAAAACCGCGGATGATTTCCCGCAGGTTTTTTTCCGGGCGGACAATGACCAGCGCACCCTTGAGACCACCCTTGCGCTGGCGGCCGGGCTGCTGCCCGGCAGCAAGCCGGACCTGCACGCCCGGCCGGCCGGGCAGGTCGATCCGTTGTTTCAGCCGGTCAAGGCGAACCCCGGCCTGCCCGACCGCAACCTCGCCATCGCTTCCGTGCTGGGCCGGATCGGCAACAATCCCGCCACCGTTCCACAAGCCTACCAGCCGGTCTTCGCCACGCTGCAGCAGGTGCTGGGCGGAGAGCACGGCACCCTGCCGCCGGGCAAGACCGTCGTCACCGACCTGCCGGGCCAGGTGCAGGCCGGCACCGGGGACAACACCGTGGCCCTGCAGGGCCCGCTTCGCACGGCCGAGCAGATCGTGGACGCGCTGCTGCTGGAATACACCGAGGGCCTGCCCATGAAGGATGTCGGCTGGGGCCGCCTGACGCCGGCGATGCTGACCCAGGTCCTCCAGCTGCACTCGCTCTACTTCGACCTCACCCAGGCGACGCTCTATCCCGCCCAGGCCCAGGCCTCGAATCTGGCGGACCATCTGCTGCAGACCATCGAACAGTCCACCGGCGGGCAGTCCCGGCCCGGCGCTTTCGGCGCCCCCGGGCAAAAGCTGATCATCGTCGTGGGCCATGATACCAACATCATCAACCTGGGCGGCCTGCTCGGCCTCAACTGGTGGCTGCCCGGCACGCAGGTCAACCCCGTGCTTCCGGGCGGCGCGCTCGTCCTAGAAGTGCGCCGTCGCCCGCACGACGGCCAGTTCGTCATCCGGACCTATTACATGAGCCAGAGCCTCGAGCAGATCCGGAACCTGTCGCCGCTGACCCTGGAGTCCCCGCCCGCCATCGCCCCCATCTTCATCCCCGGGTGCAGCGGGGCCGGCCCGGGTTTCGATGCACCACTCGGCAAGTTCGAGGACCTCCTGCACCGCGTGATCGACCCGAAGTTCGTGGTACCGGGCACGCCGTAGCGGTCGCGGCGTGCCCCGCGTTCGTTTGACAAAGCGTCCGGCGGGCGCGTGGGTTTTCCCGTGTCTGGAAAGGAACCCATCCTCGTCGCCATGTCCGGCGGAGTCGACAGCTCCGTCGCCGCCCTGCTGCTCCAGCGGCAGGGCCACGACCTCGTGGGCGCCTACATGAAGAACTGGATCAACGAAGACAACGTGATCGGCGAGTGTCCCTGGCAGCAGGACATCGTGGACGCGCGCGCGGTCTGCGACCGGCTCGGGATCGAGTTCCGCGTGGTCAACCTAATGGCGGAGTACCGCGAGCGCGTCGTCGCCTACCTGCTCGACGGCTATGCCCGCGGGCTCACGCCAAACCCGGACATCATGTGCAACCGCGAGATCAAGTTCGGGGTGTTCCGCACCTGGGCGAAGTCCCACGGCTTCGGGGCTGTCGCCACCGGCCATTACGCCCGCCGCGCGGAGAACCCCGACGGCACGGTCGCGCTGCTCGAGGGCACCGATAGAAACAAGGACCAGTCCTACTTTCTCGCCCTGCTCAGCCAGGCGCAGCTTGCCGACGCGCGATTCCCGGTCGGCGACCTGGCGAAGCCAGCGCTGCGCCGAATCGCGCGCGAGGCCGGCCTGCCCACCGCAGACAAGAAGGACAGCCAGGGTATCTGCTTCATCGGCGAGGTGAAGATGCAGGACTTCCTCCGCACCTACGTCCCCGATGCGCCCGGCCCGATCCGGCGCGCCCATGACGGCCTGGAACTCGGCCGGCATCGCGGCCTGCATTTCTACACGCTCGGCCAGCGCCGGGGCATCGGCGTGCCTTCCAACACCGACCACGAGGCCTATGTCGTGGTCGGCAAGCGCGCCGCCGACAACGCCCTGCTCGTGGCGTTCGACCATCCAGACGCACCGGGGCTGTTTCAAAACGAGGTGCGCGTCCATTCGCTCAGCTGGGTCGGCACGCCGCTCGACGGCGTGCAAACCCTGGAGGGCCGGGTCCGCTACCGCGACCCTCGCGTCGCCCTGGAATTCATCCCGCAGGGCGGCGGCACCGCCCTGGTCAAATTCCGCGAACCCCAGCGCGGCCTCGCCTCAGGCCAGATCCTGGCCTTCTACAACGGCGAGCGCCTCCTCGGCGGCGGAGTTTATCAGTAAACCAATTGCCCTTGGCCAAGAAACGGAATCCGAAGACTTACTTGTCCTGCAATTCAAAACCAGTAGGTTTCCACGTGAGCACCGTCCAAGAAATCGCGTCCGCCATCGAGAAGCTTGGCGAAGCAGAGCTGGCTGACTTGAAGGCTTGGCTGTGGGATCGCGATTTTGAGCGTGATGTCGCAACCGGCCGGCTCGATACCGTCGCTGAGGATGCTATCCAGGAGTATGGCAAGGGCCAGTCGAAGCCGTTGTGAAACATTTCGCGGTGTCGCGTTTCTGGCAGGGCTATGAGCATCTTTCACCCGATACCCAGAAACAGGCTGACAAGCAGTTTCTATTGCTGAAAGCCAATCCCCGACATCCTTCATTGCATCTCAAGAAAGTGGGGCGCTATTAGTCCGCCCGAGTCAATGCCACCACCCGTGCGGTGGCGGTCGAGCAGGACGGCAATCTGGTTTGGTTCTGGATCGGCACGCATCGTGATTACGAGAAATTAATCGGCTAACGACCCTGAGATCGGACCTCCCCTCTGTTTTCTCCGTTTCCTCCTGTAAATCTGGATTTATCGGCTGCGCAAAACGCGTGACGCCGCCCCGCCGGTTGCACCACCCTGCGCGCATGAAAGCCACGGGTCTCGTCGCCGGCATTGCGCAATTCGCGGAACGCGAATCGCTCCTGCCCGACCTGCGGCGCGCCCTGCGCACCACCGCGGCCTTCATGGGGCCGCTGCTGCTGTCCCATTTCGGCGTGCTCACCGGGCCCGTGGTGTTTGCCGCCATCGCGGCGCAAAACGTCGCGCTCATCGATGTGCGCGGACCCTACCGGGTGCGCATCCACCTCCTGCTGGCCAAGGCCGTGATTCTCGCGGGCGCCACCTGGCTCGGCTGCACCGCCGCCGGCACCCTCACCGGCGCCGTGCTGGCCACCGCCGGCATCGCGCTCTCCATGGGACTCTGGCGCCACCTCAGCACCGACTACGGTCCGTCCATGGCGACCACCTCGGCCTTTCTGTTTCTCATCGCCCTCGCCACTCCCGTGACCGCCGCGGCGCCCACCGTGCTTTTGACCCTCGGCGGCGCACTCTGGGGCATCGTGCTGCAGGCGTCCCTCTGGCCGTTCCGGCCGCAGCATCCCCTCCGCCAGGCGGCCGCGGAAAGCTGGATCGCCCTCGGCGACCTGTTCGCTGCGATGTCGCTGGAAGACGGGCGCGACGAGGCCGCCCGCCATCGCGCCATCACGGATCAGGAAACAACCGTGCGGACCACGCTCGACCGCACCACGGCCCTGCTCGCGATCACCGGTTTGTCGGCCAAGCTGCACCAGCGGCTCGACGCCCTCAATCTCACCGCCACCCGCCTGTCCACCCGGGTCATCGTGTTCAACAATGTCCTCGAGTCCCTCCGGCCACACCCGGACTTCCGCCGCCTCGCCCCGACCGTCCAGCCCGTGCTGACGTCACTGACCAACACGTCGCGCACCGTCGCGCTGGCCATCGTGTCCCGCCAGCCGGCCCGGCTGGCCACGGCCGAGGTGCGCCTGCAACGGCTGGCCAATCTCCTCCAGGTCCTGCAGGCGCGCATCACCGCGCATGGCAGCGGCACGCCCGCGGCCGCCGAGCTGGTGGACCTGCTCCGCCAGATCGCGGAGCCCCTGGCCGCCCTCCGGCCGCAACTGCGCGCCACGATGGATCGCGCGGCCGAGCACGGCGCCTGGACGCTCGAGCTCTTCGATCTCGACGCCTGGACGATGCGGCCCTTCGCCTCGGTCCTCAACCTCCGCCTGCGCCCCGACCCGGCGCTCGTGCGTTTCACGGCGCGGCTGGCCGTCCTGCTGATGCTCGGCGTCGCCGTGTTTGAATACTGGTCGATTCCCCGCGGGTATTGGCTGCCGCTGACCATCGTCGTCGTGCTCCAGCCGGACTACGGCTCGACGCGGCTCCGCGCCGCGCAGCGCCTGCTCGGTACCCTCGTCGGCGGCACGCTCGCCAGCGTGCTGATCTGGCTGAAGCTGCCGGCCCCGGCCCTGCTCGCGGCCATCGCCGTCACCACCTTTGGGTTTTCCTACTCCGTGCGGAAGAACTACGCCGTCGCGGTTTTCTTCATCACGCTGCTGATCGTGCTGCTGACCGAGACGGTGGGCACGGTGACGATCCACTTCACCATCGACCGGCTGGTCGCCACGCTGGCCGGTGGCTCCCTCGCCATGCTGGCGGCGCTGCTGTTCTGGCCGGTATGGGAATGGCAGCGGTTTCCGTCCTTCCTCGCGACGGCCCTGCGGGCCAACCGCGACTACCTGCGCCTGCTGCAGGATCGCCTGGCGACCGGCGGTGCGTACGACGCACCCGTGATCGCCGCGAAGCGCCGCGCCGAGTCCGCCAATGGCACGGTGTTCGCTTCGCTGCAGCGCATGTCCGGCGACCCCAAGCACCAGCAGGACAGCCTGGCGCAGGCCGCCGCCCTGGCGAACGGCAACCAGCGGCTCACACGGGCGCTGACCACGATCGCCCTGCACCTGACCCCGGGCTCGCCCCTGACGCATCCCGAGGCCGCCCGTTTCAGCGGGCTGGCGGGCGAGGCGCTCGCGGCCCTGGCTCTGCGGATCGAATCCCGGGACGCGTCCGCGCCGCCGCTCGCTCCGCTGCTCACCGCCCTGGAGGATTTCCAGGTCCCGCCACCCGAGACGGACCCCGCCGCCCAGCGGGACCAGTGGGTTTTTGGCCAGATGAGCCGCGCCGCGCTGGAATTGAGCGCGATGTTGCTGGCCGCCTCCCCGGCCGCACCAACTGAACCCAAGGCGGTCGAAGCCCTCCCCTAAACCATGCACGCTCCCCTTCCTCCCGATGAATCCGCCCGGCTCGAGGCCCTCGCGCGTTATCAGGTGCTTGATTCCGGGGCCGAAAAAAACTTCGACGACATCGCCCGGCTCGCGGGCTTCATCTGCCAGAGCCCGATCGCGACCGTCACGCTGATCGACCGGAACCGGCAGTGGCTGAAGGCCAGGGTCGGCCTCGACGTCACGGAGACGCCCCGCAACATGTCGTTTTGCGCCCATACCATCCTGTCCAGCGAGGTGATGGTCGTCGAGGACGCGACCAAGGACAGCCGTTTCAGCGACAATCCCTCGGTCACCGGCGAAGCCCACGTGCGGTTCTATGCCGGGGCGCCCCTCATCACGCCGGACCATTTCAAGCTCGGTTCGCTCTGCGTGATCGATCGGAAACCCCGGACGCTTTCCGCCGAGGACAAGCAGGCGCTGGAGGCCCTGGCCCGGCTCGTGATGACCGAGCTGGAATTGCGCCGCTCGTCCCGCGAACTCGCCGCCGCCCTGAAGGAAGTGAAGACCCTGAGCGGGCTCCTGCCCATCTGCTGCTATTGCAAGGATGTCCGCGATGACCAGGGCTACTGGAAACGGGTGGAGGAATATGTCGGCGACCGGACCAGCGCGGAATTCAGCCACGGCCTTTGCCCCAAGTGCGCCAAGATCCACTACCCCGGAATCCATCTCACGTAACCGGGGTTGCGACGCTGGGTTTCTGATAATCGCAAAGCCGCGAAGCGGCGAAGAATCGATCCGAACTTCGCGCCTTGGCGTCTTTGCGATTCAAGCCAAACCCCGCGCATCGTTTGGGTCGCTGCGCTTAGCGCAGCGACGCCAGCGCGAGGCTGGCGGCGAAGATGAGGAAGACCACGCCGAGCGCGCGGTCGATCCAGTGGCCGTAGCGAAGGAACCGGCGGCGCACGCCTTCCCGCGTGAAGACCACCGATACGAGTGAAAACCATCCGATTGTCGCCAGAGCCATCCACAGGCCGTAACCGGCCTGAACCAGCTTCGGCGTGCGCGGGTTAACGAGCAGCACAAACAGCGAGATGAAGAACAGCGTGACCTTCGGATTCAGCGCGTTGGTCAGGAAGCCGGTCGCGAACGCCCCGCGGTCCGACGGCGGCATGGCCACATCGGCACCGACCAGCGTCGCCATCACCCGTGGCTTTGCCCGCAGCGCCTGCACCCCCAGCCACGCGATGTACGCCGCGCCGGCGTACTTCACCACATTGAACCACAGGACCGAGCCGCGGATCAGCAGCCCGAGCCCCAGCAGTGAATAGGTGACGTGCAGCAGGATCGCCGTGCCCACCCCGACACTCGTCCAGAGCGCGGTGCGGCGGCCGTGGGTCAGGCTCTGCTTGAGGACGATGGCGAAATCGGGGCCCGGGCTCGCGACGGCCAGCAGGTGGGCCAGGGCGACCTTGGAAAACTCCAGCCAGAGGTCGGGCATCGCGCGGCGGATCAGAGGGCCTGCTCCTTGAAGCCCGGGTCGGCGAGCATCCGGTCCAATGCTCCGCTCTCCACGAAGATCCGGAGATTGCGGTCATCGGGATGGTCCTTGCGCGCCTGCGCCAACACCGAGCGGGCCTCGTCCACCCGGCCCATGAGCGCGAGCACGTACACCTGCTGCAGCAGCAACGGGGAATTCTGGGGGTCATGCTGGTAACTCTCCCGGACGGCCTTGAGCCCTTCCTCGTAGGCCTCCTTCGCGCCAGAGCGGTTGTCCAGCCGCCGGCGGACCGTCCCGAGGTTGAACCAATAGTCCGACGTATCCGGGCACACCGCCACGGCCTGCACCAGCAGGCCCTCCGCGCGGGCATAATCCCGCAGCGTGACCGCGAAACCGGCCTCGCTCGCCAAGCTCGCCGCCTGCTTGCGCTGCAGCCCGGTGACCTCCTTGCGCGCACAGCCCGCGAAAAGGGCCGCGGTCAGGCCCAGCAGAATGAGAAAATGGCGTCGCATGAAATTTTTAGGTCCCCGGGGATTTTTTGATTCTTGCAGGAGGCAACGGAGCGAACGGAGAAGTAAGCCTGGACTCGGACTTTTAAACCACGGGTTTCACGGATTCGATCCGGATAAGACCTCGGCCACGGATCGATGCCTTGGGTTTGATTTCCTATCCGGTTATATCCGTGGTTTAAACTTCCGGGGTTTGCTCCTCTTCTCCGTTTCCTCCGTTACCTCTTGTAAAAAAAGACCCCGCCCTCACAGATCCGGCGGGACGGTAGCGATGGCTTCCTCCAGCGTGGACAGGCCTTCCTTGACCTTGAGCAGGCTGTCCTGGTGCAGCGTCTTCATGCCGGCCCGCATGGCGATCTTCTTCAACTCGGAGGTCTCGACCTCCTTGTTGATGCCCTCGACCAGCTCGTCGTTGGAGATCATCAGCTCGTGAATGCCGACCCGGCCCTTGTAGCCGCTGCCGCCGCACTTCGAGCAGCCGCGGGGGCTGTGCCGGTAGATCGTCCCGCTCCAGCCGATCCCCTTCTCCAGGATTTCCTTTTCCCGGCCCTGCGGCTGGTAGCTCACCCGGCACGTCTTGCAGACCCGGCGCATCAGGCGCTGGGAGCAGACGCAGAGCAGCGAGGACGAGATCATGAACGGCTCGATGCCCATGTCGGCGAGACGGGCAATCGTGCTCGGCGCGTCGTTGGTGTGCAGCGTGCTCATGAGCAGGTGACCCGTGAGCGCGGCCTCTACCGCCACATCCGCCGTTTCCTTGTCTCGAATTTCGCCCACGAGGATGATGTCGGGGTCCTGCCGGAGGAACGAGCGCAGCGCCGCGGCAAACGTGAGCCCGATCTGCCGGTGCATCTGCATTTGGTTGATGCCCATCAGGGTGTATTCGATCGGGTCCTCGGCCGTGCGGATGACGAGTTCCGGCGAGTTGATCTCGTTCAGCGCGGAGTAGAGCGTCATCGACTTGCCGGAGCCGGTCGGGCCGCAGTGCAGGATCATGCCGTAGGGCTGGCGGATCACCTCGCGGTAGCGGACCAGCGCCTCCTCGGAGAAACCGAGGGCCGGCAGCGGCAGCGTGGCCTTCTGCTTGTCGAGGATACGCATGACCATGCCTTCGCCGTGGTTGAGCGGCGCGGTCGAGACGCGGAGGTCGAGGTCGAGGGATTTCTTGGTGAACTGCTTGAAAATGATGCGCCCGTCCTGCGGCAGGCGCCGCTCGGCGATGTCGAGGTTGCACATGATCTTCACGCGGGCGACGAGCGCCGGGGCGACCTTGGCGGGCAGGCGGAGCTTTTCCTGGCACAGGCCGTCGATCCGGTAACGGACGATGATCTCGTTTTCCTGCGGCTCGATGTGGATATCGCTCGCCCCCGCAAAGTACGCATCCTCGATGATCCGGTTGGCCAGCTGGATGATCGGGCCCGACTCCTCGTTCACGAGTTCGTCGTCGCTCGCCTCGATCACCGTGCCGAACTCCGCGCCGATCTGCTGCACGACGTCGTCGAAGCCCGTGGAGCGGTTGTCCTGCCCCTGGTTGAATTTGTCGCGGATGTCCTTCTCGCGACCGAGCATTCGGACCACGCGGAGGCCGGTCATCTCGTGGATCTTCACCGGCACCGTCACCTCGAAGGGATTCGCGAACACCACCAGCAGCAGCTGGCCGACGGTGCCGACCGGGATCACCAGGTTTTCCTCGCAGAACTCCCGCGGGATGCGCTCGTAGGTGGCGGGGGTGACGCGATAGCGGGCGATATTGTAGGGCGCCAGGCCGAGCGCGCGGGCCTTCGCCACGAGAATCTGGAGGGGCGTGATCCGGTATTCCTCCTGCAGCAGGCGGTCGAGCGCGTCGCCGTTCAGGTCGGCGGTCACTGCCGCGATGACGTCCCGCTGCCGGCCCGAAAGCCGGTTCATCTCCATCAGCTTGGCGACGATCTGGGTCTGGACTTTTCCGAGGGGCATGGCGTCAGTTGGCGCCCGCGGGCGGCGGCGTTTTGGCGGGGGATGGCGCGGCCGCGGCGGGTTTGGGGAACGGCGTCTTTGAGCCGAACGGCGAGCGGGTGCCCGACGACGGTGTCCCAAAGGGCGAACGCGTCCCGGTGACCACCGCCGGCGGCGGGGCGGCGCGCTCGATGGCGAGTTTCTCGAGATAGTCGGCGATGACCTCGAGCGTGGTGCCGAACCACAGAATCGGGCCGGTGAACTGCTTTTCCCAGAAGCTGCGGACCGCCGGGCTCAAGTGGTACGCTGTGGCGATGAAGTGAAAATCCTCGTCGTGGTCGAATGGCACGGACCACGTTGCCCAGCACGTGGGGATGTCGATGGTCTTCTTCACCTCGTCATGGACCTCGTAGCCGCGCAGGTCCACCAGCCCGGCCCCCTCGTTGTCCACGATGTACTGCAGCACGTCCTCCTCGCTGAGCACCTTGAGCTCGTAGGCAAGGATGCCGAGCACGGTGCTCTGCCTCGGCTGTTCCAAGCTGACGATTTCCAGCAGCCGCTCGTTGGCCTTCTCGAGATCCTCAATCTTCACTAGGTTGGCCTCGACCAGGCCCGCGCCCAGCAGGCGGTTGGCGCGCATCAGGAGTTGACGGTGTTCCGATGACATAGGTCAGGCCCGAACCTGCTTCAGGCGACCGGCTGAGGCGATATTTTTTCGCGTCCGCGCAGGGCCGTCACGCGCTTGAGCAGCTGCTTTTTCAACTTTTCCAGCCCGTCGCCGGTCTTGCAGGAAATCTCCATCACGTCGGCCGTCTTGTAGCGGCGCTTGAACTTCGCCAGCTGGGCGGCGGCCTCGGGCACGTCCATCTTGTTGGCCACGGCGATCCGCGGCTTCTTGAGCATCACCGGGTCGTAGAGTTCCAGCTCGTGGAGGAGGTGCTTGTAATCATCGCGCGGGTCGCGGCCGTCGGTGCCCGCCATGTCGAGCAGGACCAGCAGCACGGCGCAGCGCTCGATGTGACGCAGGAACCGGTGCCCCAGTCCGCGGTTCTCGCTCGCGCCCTCGATCAGGCCCGGGACATCGGCCAGCAGCAGCCGGCGGCTGCCCTTCACCTCGTCGGGAAACTCGATCACGCCGATCTGCGGGTGCAGCGTCGTGAAGGGATAGGCCGCGGTCTTTGGCCGCGCCTTGGTGATGGCGTTGGTGAGCGATGATTTGCCGGCGTTGGGAAAGCCGACGAGTCCGACATCCGCGATGCTCTTCAGCACGAGCCGGTAGGCGCCGCCCTCGCCGGGCTGGCCGGAATTGGCGCGCTTGGGGGCGCGGTTGGTCGAGGACTTGAAATGCGTGTTGCCCCAGCCCCCGTTGCCGCCCTTGCACAGGACGATCCGGACCCCGTCCTCGATCACCTCGGCGACGACCTTGCCGGTCGCCTGGTCGGTCACCACCGTGCCAAGCGGCAGCCGCATGATGCAGGGCTCACCATCGCTGCCATGCTGGTCGGAGCCCAGCCCGTGGCCGCCGCGCTCCGCGCGCCAGTGCGGCTGGTACTTGTAATCGACGAGATTGTTCGTGTTCACGTCGCCCAGGAGGATGACGTCGCCCCCGCGGCCACCGTCGCCGCCGTTGGGCCCGCCCCAGGGCTCGTATTTTTCCCGCCGGAAGCTCACGCAACCGCGGCCACCATCACCCGCCTGAAGTTTAACTGTGCACTCGTCGACGAACATCCGAGCAACCATGCAGAACCCGCCGAGTTTGCCAAGGGATGGATTGCGATTCCCAGCGGCGGACCCAAATCGCCTTCAACAAAGCCTGCCAGTTGGTGTGAACATTCCAGTGAACCGCGCTTAGCGTCGGTTCCGGGGAATGGTTAGTCGCGGAGATCATATTGTCAGCTTTCCGACTAGTCGGTAACAGGCTTCCAAAAATAGCTTTAATTCACGCCCTTCTTCTCGATCTGCGAGCTGAGTGCAGACCCATTTTGGGGCGTAAATCCGCAATTCGGATAAGGTCCCGTTGGATCGGGAAATTATGCTCAATGTAACATCGTCAAACGGAGGCAAAAACTCTGGGTCGCTACTTGCCTCTACTTTAGAGAACTTGAAATTGCTGGAATTGAAATGACGACTGGTAAATCTATTCCACGCCGCCTCGAAAGTGCGAAAGTCGTCACCCTGAACGTAGGTCACAAAAGGCACCCTCCCGTTGGGCAGTATGACTGCAAGCGCACTGCCCTTGGCTAAATCGACGTTCTCCAACTCGAATCCCGAACCCGGCCGGCCATGCAAATCAGCTTTTGGTCCGTGAAACGGGTAGGCAAAATAAATGCCCATTTGTGCGGCAGACGCTGACGGAATCGATTCCGCACGCGCCGATCCTGAGGCGACGCACAAGAGGCAAAAAATCAGAAGTCGTTTCACACTTGGCTAACGTTGATTCAACCGCGGACCGCGGTTCAACCGAATTTGCAAACTCTGATGGAGAACTCCGCCGAGAACTCCGACGGGGTCATGACTGAACAATAGACAAAGCCCGCTGGAACGCACGGTCTTTTGCTCCGCAGATTGGGCCAAACCGCTTTACGGACCGTGCCATTATTTACCCGCTGGATTGTGCGGATCATTGCGGATGGCCGGAATTTATTCGCGTCGATCCGTGATATTCGCGGGAAGATCGGCAGAGGTTTGGCGGGGTCAGCAACCCCGCCCTACAGCGTAATCTTGATTCCCTTGCGCAGATAGGTCGGCACGTCGAGGTCCTGGCCGTCAAAGAGGTTGCGGTCGGTTTTCTCGAAGTGACCGCGGCTTTCGACTTCGCCGAAGCCGAATTCCTCCTGCGCGGTCTTCGCCTGCTCCGCGGTCATCGCGGCCGGAATCAGCTCCGGTTCGGCCGGCCGGTCTGCACCGCTGGTCTTCTCGGGCGCGGGCGTGGACGTGGCGGCAACCTCGGTGCGCGTGAAAGGGGTCTTCGTCCGGCCCGCCGGGGTCGGCCGGCGGGTCGTCACCGCCCGCCCGCCCATGTCGCTCATGCCCAGCACGCAGACCTCGACGCGGTGCTGCATGCCTTCGTCGATCACCGCACCCATGATGATGTGGGACTCGCGGCCGAATTGCTCGGTGATGGCGGTCATCAGCTCGTTGACCTTCGGCAGCGTCAGGTCGGTGCCGCCGATGATATTCACCAGCATGCGGTCCGCCTTCCGGGAAAATTCCGGCGTGTGCAGCAGCGGGCAGAGCTTCAGGCTCGCCAGCGCGTCCGCCACCGCGTTCTCGCCCGTGCCCTCGCCCAGCCCGAACAGCGTCTTGCCGCCGCGCTGCTGGAACACCTGGCGCAGTGTGGCAAAGTCGAGGTTGATGAGGCCGGTCTTGAACAGCATCGCCCAGATGGACTTCACGCCGCGGCCGATCCATTCGTCGGCCCGCGCAAACGAATCGAGCACGCTGGTATCCTCCGCGCCTTCCTGGAGCAGGATGTCGTTCGGGAGCGGAATGACCGCGTCGCAGACCTTGCGCAGGGCCAGCAGACCCTCCTCGGCCTGCTTGAGCCGGCGGCCGCCCTCAAAACTGAACGGGAGCGTCACGAACGCGATGACGAGCGCGCCCTGCTCCGCGGCGATCTCCGCCACGACCGGCATCGCCCCGCTGCCCGTGCCGCCACCCATGCCGGCGATCAGGAATACGAGGTCGCAGTCCTTCACCACGGCAGCGATCTTCTCGCGGTCAGCCTCGGCGGCCTCGCGGCCGAGCTCGGGATCGCCGCCCGCGCCGAGGCCGCGGGTGACGCCCATGCCGATGAGGACCTTGTCCTGCACCGGGGAACTCGCGAGCGCCTGGTAGTCGGTGTTGATGACCGCGAGCTGCAGGCGCTCGAGGTTCTCCATCTTGAGACGGTCAACGGCGTTGGAGCCGGCGCCACCGACGCCGATGAGCTTGATCGCGATGTTGCGGTCGGTGAGCAGCGAGTGTTCCAGCGGGAGTTCGTTGAGGTTCATGGCGGCTCAGGAGCTGGCGAACAGGCGTTTGACGTTGGAAAGGAAACCGCCGCGGCGCCGGTTGGACAGGGCGCGCTCGTTCTGCGAGCTGACGCCGTAGTACAGCAGGCCGAGCGCGGTGTTGTTGGCGGGATCGCGCAGGTTCTCGGCCACCCAGGAGGGCGTTTCGCCGAGATGGGCCGGGACGCCGAACACCTTGGCGGCGGTCTCCGCGATGCCGGCCAGCTTGGCCGTGCCGCCAGTCAGCACGACGCCGGCGGCGCAGGTCTCGGGCGAGAAGGCGCTGCCGAGCTTCTTCTTCACGACCTCGAGCAGTTCCCACGTGCGCGCCGCGGTGATCTGCTCGATCGCCACGCGCGGGAACTGGCGGTCGCCGATCGAGAAATTGCCGTCGAGCCAGACCTTGTCGGACTTGTCGCGGGCCTGCACGCTGGCGCGGCCGAAGCGCAGCTTCAGCTTCTCGGCCTGGCCCTCGGTGAGCCGCAGGCCGATGCTCAGGTCGTTGGTCAGGTGCGAGCCGCCGACCGGGACGACGCCCGTCGTGTGCGGGCTGCCATCGCGGTAGAGCACATAGTCCGTCGTGCCCGCCCCGAGGTCGATCGCGAGCACGCCATGCTGGCGCTCCTCGGCGGTGGTGACCATGTGGCCGGACGCGAGGCTCGAGAGGACCAGCTCGCGCACCTCGAGGTTGAAACCGCGGATGACATGGATGTTGTCGGCCAGCCGGGGCTCCTGCCCGTGCACGGTCCAGTAGCCGACCTCGAGCCGCTGGCCCACGAGATTTTCCGGGGTGCCGGGGATCAGGCGGCCGTCCACCCGGAACGGCCGGCGGATATTATGCACGACCATGCGGCCGGCGGGCAGCTCCTTCGACTTGGCGAGGTCGCTGACCGTCCGGATGTCATCCGCGTCGATCATGTTGTCCGCCGCCTTCACGTTGAGCGACGCCTCGTTGTAGAAACCCTCAAGGTGGCCGCCAGTCTGGGCCAGGAAGACCATCTCGATGCGCTCGCCGGCGTCGCGCTCGGCCTGCTCCAGCGCACTGTGCGTGCACTCGCTGGCGGCCTTGTAGTCCACCACGGCTCCCTTGATGACGCCGCGCGAGCTGCACTCGCCGTGGCCGATGATGGCGAGCTCACGGCCGTTGTATTCGCCGACGAGCGCGGTGATCTTCGAGGTGCCGATCTCGACGGCGCCGATGAAAGTGGTTCTGGAACTCACGGGAGGAGGATGGGACTAGTGATTGGGAAAGCCGGTGAAAAGCGGTGGCGCGGAAACGGGCGCCGGCCGGGCCGCCGCCGGCGGGGTCTGGGCGGTAAGCCCATCAAAGGCCACGGGCACCTGCCCGCCGACCGCGAGGTTGATCTCGCGCAGCGCCTTGTCCGGCTGGGCGCGCGCCGCGTCCAGGATGGCGTCAAGGTTCGCGAGCTGCCGGAAAAAATCCTCCGTCGCACCGAAAGTGATCTTCGTGCCGTCCTTCGTGCCGATCTCGATCTCGCCGTCCGATTCCAGCCGGGCCAGCGACACCACCCGCCAGTTCAC
>CAIRTK010000069.1 GCA_903881475.1 uncultured Opitutia bacterium
TCATCAACTACATGAAGCGCGCCTACAACCTGCTCGTAGGCGAGCGCACGGCGGAAGAAATCAAGATGCGGATCGGCTCGGCCTACCCGCTCGACGAAGAACTCACGATGGAGGTCAAGGGCCGCGATTCGGTCGCCGGCCTCCCCAAGACCATCCACGTCACGTCGCAGGAAATCCGCGAGGCACTCGCCGACACCATCGCCGCCATCGTGGACGCCGTCCGCGTGACGCTCGAGCGCTGCCCGCCCGAACTTTCCGCCGACCTCGTGGACCGCGGCTTCGTGATGGCCGGCGGCGGCGCACTGATCCGCGGCATCGACCGCCTGCTAAGCGAGAAGACCGGCCTGCCCGTGACGATCGCCGACGACCCCCTCTCCGCCGTCGCCAACGGCACCGGCGCCGTCCTCAACGACCTCGCCTGGCTGATGCAGAACGTGTGAGATTCGTAGGGTAGGGCGCGTTATCCCTAACGCGCCGCTCAGCTCCGTCCGCCATGGACCTTTTGCCGAAGTTGCCCACGCGCCGCCGGCTCTACCATGCAGCTCCGCCTTGGGTTATGGCAGCCGAAGTTTACTTCGTCACCCTTTGCTGTTCCCAACAAGGCATCGACCAGCTGGCTAAGCCCAAACCCTTCGCCGTGATGACCGGCGCACTGGAACATTATGTCCAATCCAAGAGATTTTGGGCGTCGTTATTTCTGGTCATGCCCCATCATCTGCATGCCTGCTCTCCTTTCCGCCCGGCGAGCGCATGGATAAAGCAATTCGTGACTGGAGACGCTTGGTTGCGAAGAAAGCCGGTGTCGTCTGGCAGGATGGGTTTTTCGATCATCGGTTGCGCGGTAACGAGAGCTATGAGGAGAAGGCTCATTATATCCGCATGAATCCGGTGCGGGCCGGCTTGGTGACCGAGCCGCGGGAGTGGCCTTATATCTGGGAAGCAGGCGGAACGTAACGGCGCGTTAGGGATAACGCGCCCTACCTTTTCGCCTTGGCTTGTCATGTCACTTGTCACTCGTCACTTGTCACTGCCGCCCCGCCGTGCCTTCCAAACGCCTCGATCAAGCCCGCCCGTTCCTGACGCTCATCATCGTCGTCGTCGCGTGGCTCGTCCTCCCGGTCGTGGTGAAGACGTTCACCCGCGCGGGGTTCTTCGAGCTGCAGGCCCCGCTGAACGTCGCCGCCTCCTACGCCCGCGACCTTCAGGAATACTGGTCGCTGCGCCTGCACACCAATGACGAGCTCATCGAGGCCAGCCGCGACCTCGCGCGGCTCAACGCCCAGTACGAGGTGGCCGCGCAGCAGAATGCCGGGCTCCAGTCCGAGATTGAGCGGCTCGAGGCGCTGCTGAAGCTGCCCGCCTATGCCGAGTACCGCTCGGAGCACGCCCGCGTCGTGCGGCGGGACTTTTCCGGCTGGTGGCAGCGCATCGTCATCCGCAAGGGCCGCAACTACGGCATCCCCGTCGGCGCCCCCGTCATCTTCAGCGGCGGCGTGGTCGGCCGCGTGACCGAGGTCTACGCCTACACGTCCGTCGTCGAGCTCATCAGCAACCCCGGCGTCCGGCTCGCCGGCGTGATCGAGGGCGAGACCCAGCCCATCAGCTACCAGGGTGGCATCAATCCCAGCTTTGCCAACGCGCGGGGCGTGATCGAGTTCGTGCCCCTCAACGTCTTCGCCAACGCCGCCGCGCCCAAGCGGCTCGTCACCTCCGGCCTCGGCGGCGTCTTCCCCCCCGGCCTCAGCATCGGCACCGTCGTCAAGGTCGAGCCCAGCACCGACGGCCTGTTCAAGACCGGCGAGGTCGAGCTGGATCCCCGCCTCGGCTCCCTCACCGAGGTCACCGTTCTGGTGCCGCTGAATCCGGAATGAGCATGAATCCGTTGCTGCTCGAGTTTCCGGAGTCTTTTGACACCGACCGGCTCACGATCCGCGCGCCGCGGACCGGCGACGGTGCCGAGGTCAATGCCGCGGTTCACGAATCCCAGGCCGAACTCAAGCCCTGGATGCCTTGGGCCCAGACCCTGCCCACCCCCGAAGAGTCAGAGGCCAATATCCGCAAGGCTGTAGCCCAATTCATCACCCGCGAGGACCTGCGGATGCTGCTCTTCCTCAAGGGCACCGGCACGCTGGTCGGATCCAGCGGGCTCCATCGCATCAATTGGAGCGTGCCTTCCTTTGAAATCGGCTACTGGCTCCGCACGCCCTACTCCGGTCGCGGCCTCATGACCGAAGCCGTCGGCGGCATCACGGCGTTCGCCCGGGAAAAGCTGGGCGCCCGCCGCATAGAAATCCGCATGGCCGACACGAACGTCCGCAGCTGGAAGGTCGCCGAGCGTGCCAGCTTTCCCCTCGAGGCCATCTTGCACCATGACAAGCGGCTCGGTGATGGCACGCTCAGCGACTCGCGGATTTACGCGAAGATTTTCTGAGCCATGCGCCGCGCCCTCGTCACCTTTCTCACCCTGCTCGTGCTCTGGGTCCTGGTCGCGCAGGTGAACCACGTGATCGCGGAAACCCAGGTCTACCTGTTCGTCGGCGGCCTGTTCGTGGCGTACGCGGCGCTGATCCTGCCGCTGCGCGACGGCCTGGCGGCCGTCCTGCTCGGCGGCCTGCTCTGCGATGCCGGCGCGCCCGTGCCCTTCGGCACGCACACCCTCCTCTTCGCCGCCGCACACGCCATCGTGTTCAACATCCGCGACCGGCTGCCCCGCGACGAGACCGTCGCCCGCGTCATCGTCGCCCTGCTCGCCAATCTCGGCCTGTTCCTCGTGCTCTCCTTCGCCCTCATCGGCCGCGGACCCGCGCCGGGCGCCGTCTGGCCCCGCCTGATCGTGGACCTGGCGTGCTCGCAGGTGCTCCTCGCGCTCATCGCCCGTGGTTCTTCGCCCTGCAGTCCCGGGCCCTCGTGCTCGCCGGCGCCGAGCGGGACAACCTCGCCTGAGTCCCGGCCATGGCCACATCCGACACCAACCTGGCCGACCGTTCCGGCAGCCTGCTCGAGACCCACAAGAGCTACCAGCCGCGCGTCATCTTCTTCTACTTCGTCATCTTCGCACTGCTGGCGACGCTCGTCATCGGCCTCGCCCACGAGCAACTCTTCAACACCGCCCGCCACCTCGATTCCGAGCGCATGCAGAACCAGCGCCGGATCCTCGTGCCCGGCCCGCGGGGCAACATTTACGACCGCGAGGGCCGCCTGCTCGTTGGCAACCGCCCGCGCTTCGCCGTCGTGCTCTACCTCGACGAGCTCAAGTCCGAATTCATCAACGAGGCCCGCATCATCCGCCGCAACTATGCCGAGGCCGGCGACAAGGACCTCCCCACCCGCGACCAGTTCAACCAGATCGCCCGCGTCAGCGTCGTCCAGCGCTACCTCGACCAGGTGAACGGCATCCTCCAACGGACCTCCACCGTCGACCGTGTGGACCTCAAGAAGCACTTCGACCGCCAGCTGCTCCTGCCTTACACGCTAATCGACGACCTGGAGCCCAACGACTACGCGAAACTCGTCGAGCGGCTTCCCGTGAAGTCGCCCCTCCAGCTCTACGCCTCGAGCACGCGCTTTTACCCCTACGGCTCCGCCGCCGCGCACACCCTCGGTTACGTGGGGGTCGAGACCGACATCGATGTCGAGGACTTCCCCGGCGAGGACCTGAAGACCTTCAAGATGAAGGGCACCATCGGCCGCGACGGCCTCGAGAAAGTCTTCGACTCCCGGCTGCAGGGCGAGGCCGGCGGCACCATCTTCCGCGTCAGCCCCGCCGGCTACAAAATCAACCCGCCCCTCGAGAAGCGCCTGCCCGTGCAGGGCAGGAACCTGGTCACCTCGCTCGACATCGATCTCCAACGCGTCGCGGAGGAAGCCATCGATGACCAGACGGGCGCTGCCGTCGCCATCGACGTAAAAACAGGGGAGATCCTCGTGCTCGCCAGCAAGCCCGACTACAATCTCTCCGATTTCTCGCCCCGTCTGACGCATGCCGCCGCTGCGGATATCGAGGCCCGGCAGGCGTGGACCAATCATGCGATCAGCGCCGCCTATCCGCCGGGCTCCACCTTCAAGATCATCACCTCCATCGCCGCGCTCCGCAGCGGAGCCATCAACCCCGACGATCCGATCGTCGACTGCGAAGGCACGCTGCGCAAATACAACCATAACTTCGTCTGCGAAAACGGCCTCGTGCACCATGGAGAGATCCTCCTGCGCGATGCCATTGCCGAGAGCTGCGACATTTATTTCTACACCGCCGCGTGGCTGACCTCGGTCGAGAAACTTGCCGCCGAGGGCAAACGCTTTCATCTCAACGAAAAGACCGGCATCGAGCTGCCCAACGAAACCTCCCGGATGGTCGTGCCCGACCCTGAGTGGAAAATGCGCACCCGGGACGAGAGCTGGGTCCCCGGCGACACCGCCCACATGGGTATCGGCCAGGGCGATGTCCTTGTCACTCCGCTGCAAATGGCCTGTTTCGTCGCTTCGTTCGCCCGCGGCGAGACCTATACACATCCCACCCTGCTGCATCAGGCCGACCGCCCCGCCCAACACAGCGCACCGATCGGCCTGAAACCCGAGCAGATGCAGGCGATCATCGACGGTATGGAAGGCTGTGTGACGCATGGCACGGCGGCCAAGACCCTCGCGCTCGCCAGCGAGAAAATCCCCGGCGGCATCCGCATCGCCGGAAAGACCGGCACTGCCCAGGTCCCGGGCCGGAAAAACGTGGCGTGGTTCATCTGCTTTGCTCCGATCGAGAATCCGGAGATCGCCATGGCCGTCGCCGTCGAGGGCGATACCCCCAACGAGGCGTATCAAGGCGGAATCTACGCCGTACCGGTCGCCAGCGCCGTGCTGCGGAAATACTTCGACAAGAAGGCCCACCCCTCCGCCTTCGTGCAGCCCATCAAGCCGGAGTGACCCGCCCGCGGCGTCGCAATTCGCGCACCGCCTGCCGCGCCCGCTGGAACACCGGCTCCGGTTCCGGCCAGGTCCCCGGCGCCCCAAACCGCAGCCGCTGCAGTTCTTCCGTCACGCCCAAAGCCTCTGGTATCAGGTCACCAAAATCCGAAATCCGGCGCAGCCACGCTCCCGCCTCGCGCCGCACCGGATCCTCCTTCGCCCCGTGGCGACCGGCACCGGATCCGAAGATCCATGACCGGCGATTCCGCCACGCCCAGCCGGCCCCCGCCAGCAGCGCCGCGAGCGCCAGCAGTTTCGCCGCGCGCCGCACATCCCACGGGCCGGCCAGCCACGCCTTGATCCGTTCCACCATGGCGGTCAGCGCCGCGCGCAGCTGCCGGCCGGAGTTTTCCGTCGCCTCCTTCACCGCCTTCAGCGTCTCGACCTGCGAGCGCTGGTCGAAATTCACGATCCGCCGGTACCAGAACACCCGCAGGCTGTCGAAGCGCGCCGACCAGCTCCGGTCCGTCCGCCGCGCGAGCGCCGCCTCGCCCTTCGCCCCGTCCGGCTGCGTGCCGCCCGCCCCCAGCGTCGGGTCCGCCCGCAGCCACGCGCCGGTTGACCGGTCAAACAGCTCGCACCACGCGTGCGCGTCGGAGTTGCGCAGCGTAAAGTTGCCCGAGTAGGCGTTCCACGTGCCGCCCTTGAAGCCCGTGACCACCCGCGCCGGGAACCCCGCCGCCCGCGCCAGCAGCACGAACGACCCGGCGAACAGCTCGCAGTGCCCGCCTTCCGCCGAGTTCATCCAGCGCACCAGCGGATCGCCCGGGCCGTCGGGAATCCGGGGCGACAGCGAATACGGGTGGCGCCCCAGCCAGACGTCCGCCCGGCGCGCAAATTCCGCCGCCGGCAGCTCCGCCCCGCCGGTGATCTCCCGCACCCGCTGCTCGAGGTTCGCGCGGTCCGCCGCGTCCACGCCCAGCTTCAGCATGAGCAGGGTGTCCGATTTCGGCGTGGATTTTTTCCGCTCCCGCAGGCCCTTCGCAAAGGCCGGATCCGGCAGCGTTCCGCCCGTGCTCTGGCCCTCGACCCGGTAGGCCGTCATTGTCACCGGCTCCTCGCGCAGCGCCACCAGGCCCAGCTCCTCGCCAAACCGAAAATTCTGGGTCTCCCGGAATCGTAGCTGCTCGAACGAGCCCAGCAGCGGCAGGTAGCGGCTGATCCCGGACTCCAGGTAGAATGTCCAGTACACCGGCTCGCCCAGCACCGGGCGCGCCGCGCCGCGCAGGGCCGTGTCCGTGAACTCGCGGGTGAAGGCCGCGCGCCGCAGCAGCGCCGACAGCCGGAACGTGCCGTCCCGGTACTCGTCGAGCACCAGCATCCGCCAGTAGGGATTCGCCGGGATCTGCGTGCGGTCCGTCACGTCCACGCTCACCGCCACGCTGGTGTCCTGCTGGATGTCCGTCACGTCGCCGAACTTGATCGTCTCATTGAACCCCGACCGGGCCTTCTTCGAGGCGAACCGCTCCAGGAACAGGCTGTTCTCCAGCTGGAACCGCGGGATCGCCAGAAACAGCAGCGCCGACACCGCCACGACCCCGGCAAACAGCGCGGCCCCCAGGGCCACCACGCGCCAGTCCGTCACCTCGCGCACCCGCGCCCACAGCCGCCGCCAGCGGACGTGCGCCGCCCAGGCCGGCAGCCCGCCGGCCACCGGCCGCGCCGCGCCTTTCTCCGCCGATTCCACCAGCGTGACGACCAGCAGGAAGCCCAGCGCGCACGCCGTGAACACCAGGATCTGCGCGGCGAACACGAGCGACACCGTCAGCACGCCCGCCACCACGATCAGGAACAGGCCCAGCACGATCACCTGCAGGTCATCGCGCTTCTGGCGGTAGGTCACGCCGCGGTAGAGCAGCAGCAGGATGTCCAGCCGCACGACCGCCGGCAGCACCTCGCCCGTCACCCAGAGGTCGCCGATGAAGAAGGCCACCACCGCGGGAAACACCAGCCGGTGCGTCCACGCCGGCACGAGCGCCGGCCAGTCCGGCCGGACCAGGGCCGCGCTCACCGCCACCGTCGCGAGGCCCATCAGGGTCCACGCGTCGAACTCGAGGTAGAACACGGTCCACACCGAGAGCAGCACGAGCACGCCGCCGAGCAGCCATTTGAGCTGGTGGAGCTCGTCGAGGCTAAGCTGTGGCCGTTTTTTCTCCATCTGCATAGGCCGCCACCCCGCGCGCGCCGTCCGGCGCAAAGGTCAGCATGTTTTTCCGTTTGCCTGCCATCCCTGTGGGCGGGGTGCCCCCACCCCGCATCGACCCTTCGCGGGGTGAGGGCACCCCGCCTACATTTTCATTGTGCCGCTGCACCACCGCCAACCGGTCGAGAAACAACTCCAGGTCGCGCACCCGCCGGATCGGCATCGGCGCCTCGTCATCGACCGCCGCGGCCACCAGCTGTCCTTCGCGGAACAGGTCCTCCGCCAGCGTCGCGCAAAAACTCACCAGCAGTTCAAACTGCTCCGGCCGCGGCCAGATCGCCTCGTCCGTGCGCAGCCAGAGCGAATAGCCCTCCGCGCTCTCCGCCGCCAGCTGCCGCACCAGCAGCTGCCGCGATCGCGCGCTCGCCTTCCAGTGAATCAGCCGGTGCGAGTCGCCCGTCGCATAGCGCCGCAGCGCCTGCAGGTCCCCCGCGCTGCCCGCGCGGGTCGTCCGCTCCCCGCCGGCCGTGCGCGGCGCCACCGCTACGCCCTGGCGCCGGTATTCGACCGGCGCGGGCCAGACCGTGACTTCCTCCGCCAGCTCCGTGCTGAAGGTCTTCCGCAAAAAACCGAAGGGAAACAGCGAGCCGACCCCGGCCAGCTCCACGCGCAGCCGTCCTCGCCGCGCCGGCTGAAACCGCCACTCCAGCCGCGTCATGCCCCACGGGTCGAGCCGCTCGCGCAAAAACAGCTGCCCGCGCGCCTCCTCCGCCGCGGCCTTCGCCAGCATTTCCCGGAGATCGAGGCCCTTTCCGGTGATCGTCGATTCCGCCACGGCCGGCGGCCCCTGGTCCACGGCCCGCGCCACCAGGTCGAACCACACGCCGTACGTCGGCAGGAACGTCTTGCGGTTGCGCAGCCCGAGCCCGACCACCACCTCGTGCCCCGCGCGCAGCGGCGGCGCCAGCTCCAGCCGCCAGGCCACGCTGCGGAAATTCAGCCACGACAGCACCCCGCTCAAAATCAGGCAGGCCAGCAGCAGCGAGAGCGTGATGAACAGGATGTTGTTCGCCGAGTTGTACGCCGCCGACCCGATGCCGAGCGCCAGCGCGATCAGCAGCGTGCCCGAGACCGTCGGCATAATCCGCTGCCCGCGCTGCGGGTACACCATCGCCCACAGCAGCGCATTCCAGGTGAACCGGCGGCGCTGGCTGCGCGCCGCGGAAACATCCCACTCCTTACTGGCGCTCACATCAGCCATGGGGCGCTCCCACGGGTGGGCGGGCACGTCCCGTGCCCGCATTTTGAATTATGTCCCGCTTGAAGCTCAGTATTCCCCTCCCGTTCCGCCCAACCCTTCCCTTGCGGGCACGGGACGCGTCCGCCCACCGCAGCCCATCATCTTGGGACTTGCCCCTTGTCACTTGGCACCTCCCCCGCCCGTTCATGCCGGCGGAGGCAGCGCGCCCAGGATCCGTTTCAGCACGCCCACGATCGCGCGCCGCTCCTCCAGCGCATCACTGGTCTGGCGCACCAGCACCAGCCGGTGGGCGAGGATCGGCATGACCAGCTCCGTCACGTCATCCGGCAGCACGAAATCCCGCCCGTGCAGCAGCGCCCGCGCCTGCGCCGCCGTCCGCAGCGCGAGGCCGCCGCGCACGCTCACCCCGGTCTTGAACTCCGCCTCCGTCCGCGTCGCCGTCACGATGCGCAGGATATAGTCGAGCACGCTGTCCTCCACGAACACCTGCGCCGCCAGCGCCTGGAACCCCAGCACTTCCGCCCGCAAGACCACCGCGTTCACCGCGATCGCATCATAGCTGGTGCGCGCGATCCGCAAAATCTCCAGCTCGTCCGCCGGCTGCGGATAACCCATCTGCAGCCGCATCAGGAACCGGTCCATCTGGCTCTCCGGCAGCGGGAACGTCCCTTCGTAGTCCACCGGGTTCTGCGTCGCGAACACCATGAACGGCGCGCCCACCGCGTGCGCCACGCCGTCCACCGTCACTCGCGCCCGGTCCATCACCTCCAGCAGCGCCGACTGCGTCTTCGGCGTGGCGCGGTTGATCTCGTCCGCCAGCACCACGCTCGCGAACACCGGGCCCGGCTTGAACACGAACTCCTTCTCCGTCTCGTCGTAGATCGCGACACCCGTGACATCCCCCGGCAGCAGGTCGCTCGTGAACTGGATGCGGGAGAACGTGCAGTCCATCGAGCGGGCCAGCGCATAGGCCAGGGTCGTCTTGCCGACGCCCGGCAGGTCCTCGATCAGCAGGTGGCCGCCGGCGACCAGGCAGACCAGCACCTGCTCGATCACCTCGTCCTTGCCCTTGATGAAGGTCCGCATGCTCCCGCGGAGCCGGTCCAGCGCTTGTTTCGTCTCGGTGACCTGGGCCGCCTTTAGAAAGTCGCTCATGGCTCGCGAACATGCGCAGGAGCGCCGCGGCGTCAACCTAGGCCGATCACGGAAACGCGGAGGAGCGGAAGCGCGGAAGCGCGGAAGCAAACCTAAGGCCGCATCTTGTCATTCTGAGCGGAGCAAAGAATCCAGAGCGACGCTGCTAGCAATATCCCGGTGTATTCTTCGGTCCGCTCAGAGTGACAAAACAGGGGGCTGCTCCGCGCTTCCGCTCCTCCGCGTTTCCGCGATCCTTCCACCGTCCTATTTTTTCGTGCGTCGCGGACCGTATTTCTCCGCCAAGTCCCCGGCCGCGTCATAGATGATCTTCCCGTCTTTGACAAAAGGCACAGCCATCGCCCACTCCTTGATCTCGTCGCCGCCGATCGGGGCCGCGGAATACTGCGGCAGATAGATCCGGCGCATGCGGTTGGTCAGGTTGGGGCCGCTGCGGTGCAAGGTATAGCTGGTGAAGGCGGCGATGCTGCCCGCCGGCACGATCACCGGATCGCCCGGATCATCCCCCTGGTAACCCACCAGGTCATGCGTGCCGGGCTCCTGGATATGATCGATGATCCGGTTGGCCGTGCCGCCGCGGGAATGCGGCAGGATATAGGCCGTGCCGTTGGCCTCGCTGACATCGTCCAGCGTGCACCAGCAGGTCAGGTACGGGGGGTGCAGCACGTCGGGATGGCTCCGGATCAGGTAGCCGCTGTCCTGGTGCCAGCTGAACTTCATCCCCTGCTCGGCATTTTTCACGACCCACTGCTCATTGAACAGATAAACCTCGGGCCCCAGGACGGCCTGCGCGATCTCGGCCATTAGTGGGCTGAAGATGAAATTCCGCATCCGGCTGCTCAGCCGGTAGTAGTTGCTGATGAAATAGCGTTTGCCGCGATGGTTGATGTCTTCGACCTCGACCCCCTTCGCATCCATCGCCGAATCCTTGTACCCCAGAAAATAGGAGCACTCCTCCCGCAGCATGGTGAGCGTTTCCGGCGGGATGACTCCCGGCAGGATCATGTAACCTTCACGTTGGTAGAGTTCGCGCTGGGCTGGGGTAACGAGGGGCATGTGAGGATAGGGGTTCGGCGAAAGCCAGTTGGACGCAGACCAGCACGTCAACCCAGCGAACAGCAGGTCGTGGCACCGTGCAGCTAATCAGAGGTGGGCGGGCACGGGACGTGCCTGCCCACCTTCAGACCGTCCACCGAAGCAATGGGTCGACCCACAGGGCTTGGATTCTTCGCTGCGCTCATAATGACAAAATCGGCGGTCTTCTCCGCGTTTCCGCCCCTCCGCGCTTCCGCGATAAAAATCCTATTGGTTTTCCAGTACCTTGATCAGCGCCGAGAAATCTTCCTCCCCCATCCCGCGCGCCTCCGCGGTCTTGAGCGCCTCGCGTACCGCGTCGAGCACCGGGAAGTCGTCGCAGGCCGCCGTGCGCGAAGCCAGGCGCATGTCCTTGTGCATGTGTTTCACTGAGAACTGCGGTGAAAAATCCCCCGCCTTGAGCTTCGGCTCCTTCAGCTTCGTCAGCCCGGAGTAGCCCGCGTTCTTGCCCATCGTCTCGAAAAACACGTCGTCCGTCACGCCCGCCCGCCGCGACAGCGTCAGCGCCTCGCTCAGCCCCTGCATCTGCGCCGCCAGATTGAGGTTCATCGCCAGCTTCAGTGTGCACGCCTGCTCGTTGGTCCCGATGACAAAGCGGTGGGAGGACACCAGCGACAGCAGCGGCTCCAGCTCCGCGATCAGCGCCCGCTCGCCGCCGAGGTAATAAATCGTCTGGCGCTGCTCCGCCGCCGGCTTGCTCCCGGTGAACGGCGCCGCAAGGTAGCGCGCGCCGCGCGCCGCCACGAGCGCGGCGAACTTCGCGCTGCTCTCCGCGTCGATCGTGCTCGACTGCACCACCACCTTGCCGGGGCCCAGCACCGGCAGGATCCGCGTCAGCACGCTCTCCACCGCCGCCGGGTCGGCGACGACGATCTGCACGACATCCGCCGCGGTGGCGACGGCCTCGGGCGTCGGCATCCAGCCGGGAAAATCCGGCTGCGCCGTGCGGTTCCACGCCCCGGCCAGCACGCCCGCCGCGTGATAATGCCGCGCCCACACTCCGCCGATGATCCCCAGCCCGATTACGCCGATTTTCATGATTAAGTTTCACCACGAAGCGCACGAATTTCACGAAGGCAAACCCTCGCTGATAATACCGGGCAAAGCTGCCGATCCCGGAGGCTGGCCACTAAGAGGCACAAAAATTATCCAAGGTTCTCTCCCTGGTCTCCCGCGCGCCTATAGGCGCAATGGAGACTCCTTCGCAGCCCCGATCCCCTTGCGTCTTTTTGTGGCCATCAATCCGACCGATCGGCTTCCTGCCCTTCGCGCGCTAGTGGTAAAAATCCGAAGGCCTGATTCCTGATTTTCTGAGTTCCAGATGAACTCACCAGCTCCGGAACAGCGCCCTTTGCTCCGGCGTGTAGCGCGCCAGCGTTTCCGGCCGGATGTTCTGCTCCTCGTCCATCGTGGCGATGTTCTGCGACTTCATCCAATACGGCCCGTAGCCGATGTGCAGCGTCTTGCGCGTCCGGCCCGAGCGGATCGATTTGCCGCCGTGCCGCAGGTGCTCGGTGAACAGGATCGCATCGCCCGCCTTGACCGGCAGCCCGATCATGCCCGGCTCCGCGTCGGAATCGTTCGTGCCGTACGGGGTCGCGTAATTGCTCTTATGCGTCGCCGGCACGACGCAAAACGGACCGTCCTCCGCACCCACGTCGCGCACAAAATACACCATGCGCACCATCATGCAGTCGATGCCCTGGCCGTTGAAACTATAGCGGTATTTCGCCCCGATCGGTCCGCCCATGTGCGCCGTGGTCTGGTTGCCGGGATAGCGGATGCGGATCTCCGAATTGTTGATCGTCGGCCGTTCCTGCACGATCGCGCGGATGAGCGCCATTGTCGGCGCATGCCCGACGAGCAAATCAAACGCCGGGTCCGCGTTGAAAAAATCCTCGATGATCAGCGTCTTGCCCGGCTCGCGTTCGCCCGACGCCAGGTAACCTTTCTCCGGGCTCGCATGGTACTCCGGCCCCCAGACGCTCTTCTTCAGCGGCGCCTGCTTCACGCGCGCCGCCGCATGCTCCTCCAGCCCATCCATCGCGGCCGCCAGCCCGGCGCATTCCGCCGCGTTCAGGATGCCGGGCAGCACGAGATAGCCCAGCCGGTCGAATTCGTACTTTTGAATGTCAGTCATGGGGACTTTGCTCAGCCGAGGATTTCCAGCATCCGCGTGAACAGCCGATTCACCTTCGCCTGGTTGTCTTTCACCAGGTCCTTGAACTTCGCGAAGTCGATCTCCGTGCCCTCGAGCCCGTTCGCGTAGTTGTCGATCAGCGCCAGGCTGTTGTAGCGCAGCCCGGCCTCCGTGCAGAGGTCGGCCTCGTGCGCCGCCGTCATGCCGATCACGTCGCCCCAGGACTGCACGATGCGGATCTCCGCCTTCGTCTCGAAGCGCGGCCCGCGCATCTGCACGTAAACCTTGCCCGGGTGAATCGTGAATTCCGGCGCCAGCTTTTCGAGCAGCAGCGGGATGAGGTTGTTCGCGATGCCCGGCGCCCCGCCTTTCAACTCGGTGTCGAAGAACGTCGCCGGCCCCTGCTGCAGGCCCACGTAGTCGCTGCACGAGACAAACGTCCCCGGCGGCAGCTCCTTCTTCAGCGAGCCCACGGAGTTGAGCGACACCACATCCTGGAACCCAAGGTCCGCCAGCGCGCGGATGTTGGCGCGGTAATTGATCGAGTGCGGCGGCAGCGGAAACGCGTAGCCGTGCCGGTTGATCAGCGCCTTGTCGCCCTTCGTCTTGTACGTGACCGGCCCGTGCGCCGTCTCGATGGTCTTCACGTCCCACGCCGAAAACAGCGTGGAGTTGACGATGCTGGTGCCACTGATGAACGCGACTTTCATGGGTGGACTCACGCGCCCCGCCATCCCGATGACAATGCGAAAACCCGGTTGTTTTTAACACGGAGGACACGGAGAGCAGAGAGAGTAACCGTCCCGATCCCATCGGATGGCTCAAAACCGGTCTCTCTCCGTGTCCTCTGTGTCCTCCGTGTTTAAAAATTTATCCGGGTAGGTTGGACGCTCCGCACGCGGCTTGCCTCTTTCCCGAATTTGATCCGAATCGACGCGTAATTCGTTCCTGGTCGCTCGCCTCAACCTCAACCTAGCCAACCCCGCAACCAGCAGGACGCCCCATCCAGTTCCGCCATGAATACCCCCTCCCCCCACCTCCCGCCTTCGTTGCCCCATCTGAGCCGCAACACACTGCCCGCCGAAAAGGAGAACACCTACTTCGTCTTCGTCGTACTTGTCTCGGTGCTCCTGTGGATGGCGCTCATCATGACAATCATCGGTGCGGTCTACGGCCTCGTGATCGCACTGTTTGTCTGGCTGGGCCATGGCCTGCTCGCCGCCCACCTGCGCGCCGAAGCCGTGCGCGTGAACGAACGCCAGTTACCCGCCCTGCACGCCACCTTCCTCACTGTCTGCCAGCAGCTCGGTGTGTCTCAGCCACCCGGGCTCTATGTGCTGCAGTCCGGCGGGGCGTTGAACGCCTTCGCTACCCGCTTCGCCGGCCGTGATTTCGTTGTGGTTTTTTCCGACATGCTGGAGGCGCTCGGGCCCTCATCGCCCGAGATAAAATTCATCCTCGGCCACGAGCTCGGCCACCTCAAGAGCAAGCACATCCTCAAGCAAACGTTGCTCGCCCCCGGCTTGTTTTGCCCGCTCATCGGCCCGGCCTACCGGCGGGCCTGGGAAACCACCTGTGATCGCTATGGCGCCTTCGCCGCCCAGGACATGGACGGCTCGCTCCGCGCCATGCTGACGCTCTCCGGCGGCAAGGATCAGGGCCGTCTCCTTGATGCCGAGGCCTTCGCTAGCCAGCACGAGGAGGAACGCGGTTTTTTCGTTTCTCTCCACGAACTGAGCTCATCTTACCCCACACTTTCCCGACGGGTACGTGACCTCCGGGCCCTCCAAACTGGACAAACCGCCCCCCGCCCCCCGCGCAATCCCTTCGCCTATTTCTTCGCCCTCTTCATCCCCGGCGGAAATCTCGGTGGCGGCGGTGGCGCGGCCAACGGCCTGATTATCGTCGTGGTCGTTGGCCTGCTGGCGGCCATGGCGATTCCCGCGTTTCAAAAAGTGCGCGAAGCCTCGCAGCTCAAGGTCTGCCTCAACAACGAACGCATGCTCTCGGCGGCCTTCGATCAAGCTGTGCTGGAGAACGGCAAGCCCCCGACCTCCGTGGCCGAGCTGGTGGGCCCCGGCAAATACATCAAGCAAATGCCGGTATGCCTGAATGGCGGCACTTATGTGATTCCGCGTGGTGCGACGTCCGGCGAGGAAATCTTCTGCACGGTACACGGCACGATGGAAAACATTCAGCGCAAGTTTAACCCCGCCGCCGTCCGCCACTGATCCGATCCCCAGCTTCGCGCCCTTCGCCTGCGTCTTCCGATCGAAAATCCAAAACCGAAAATCCAAAATTTGCCATGCCCCTGATCGACAAACCCCTCTCCGAACTCAAAACGTACCTCGGCCGGAATCCCCGCCCGGCGGACTATGATGCCTACTGGGCCGCCGCGCTCCAGGAGCTCGACGCCACCGATCCCAAGCCGGAGCTCGTGCCGACGAAGGAGATCGCCCCGCGCCACAGCGAGGCGTTCGACCTGTGGTTCACCGGTGTCGGTGGCGCGCGCGTTTACGCCAAGTATCTCCGTCCGAAAAAATCCTCCGGCAAGAATCCCGCGGTGCTTCAATTCCACGGCTACACCGGCAACAGCGGTGATTTCTCCGGCCGGCTCGCGTGGTCCGGCGAGGGTTTCTGCGTCGCCGCGATGGACTGCCGCGGCCAGGGCGGACGCTCCGAGGACGCCGGTGCCGTGAAGGGCACAACGTACCGCGGCCAGATCATCCGCGGCCTCGACGACCCCGACCCGCGCAAGCTTCTTTACCGGCAGATCTTCCTCGATACCGCGCAGCTGGCGCGCGTGCTGATGAGTTTCCCCGAGGTCGACGCCGCGCGCGTCGGCGCCATGGGCGGGTCACAGGGCGGCGCGCTCACGCTCGCCTGCGCCGCGCTCGAGCCGCGCATCAAGCGCGCCGCTCCGGTCTTCCCCTTCCTCTGCGACTACCAGCGAGTCTGGGAAATGGACCTCGCGAAGGACGCCTACGACGAACTGCGCACGTGGTTCCGCCAGTTCGACCCGCTGCACGCCCGCGAACAGGAAATCTTCACGAAGCTCGGCTACATCGACTGCCAGTACCTCGCGCCGCGGATCAAGGCCGAGGTCCTGATGTTCACCGGCCTGATGGACACCATCTGCCCGCCGAGCTCGCAGTACGCCGCCTACAACAAGATCACGTCCAAAAAGGACGTCGTCCTCTACCCCGACTACGGCCACGAAGGCCTCCCGGGCGAAAGCGACCGGACGTTCAACTTCATGCTCACGCTCTAGGGTTTTTCCTTCGGCTTGAAGTCCGACTAGGAAACTACGCGGACTCAGGACGTGCCCGCCCACCTTTGCCTTCGCCGCTTCGCGTCTTGGCGATTCAACCTCTCCCCGCTTCAACTTTCCCGATTCACTTTATGGAATCATCCCCCAACCTCCGTACCATGGCCGAGTATTACATCCGCGGCCTGACCGAGGGCTTCATCACCGCCCCGCAGGTCATTGCCTGGGCCGATGAAGTCATTGTCGCCGCGCCCAAGACCGAGGACTGGATGCTCGATATCTCGACCGCCGGCCCCGACGACCGCATGGGCGTCCTGCACCACCTGCACGCCGTCCAAGGCGAGGTCGATGCCGCCGCCCTCCAGCGCCTGCTGGAGAAAAAGTAAAATCGTCGGTTGAATCGCTAAGACGCCAAGGCGCAAAGGTCGGACGGAAGTAAAACTCGAGGCACCCCAAACTACGAACTTGGGTTCAACCTTCGCCGCTTCGCGTCTTGGCGATTCAATGATATAGTCCGTGGCACCTTGATTCGCCGTGACCCCGCCCGGCCAGTTCCCCCTTCGTGTCCATTCGTGGTTCCTATCCCCGACCCCGCTCCCCCGGCTTTTTCCTGAATTCCCGGGATTGCAGGGAACTCCGGCGCCGGCAAACTGACCTCATCATTCCCATGCCACGCCCCTTCCGCCTGCCCCTCTTGACGGTGTTGCTTGCCCTCGGCCTCGCCTCCACCGGCCGCGCCCAATCCACCCCGGCCACCGCCGTGTTCACCGATCCCGCCAAAACCACCGGCACCCCGAATGCGCCCGTCCCGCCTGAGCCTGCCAAGCCGCGCCGCGAACGGGTCATGTCCGACGAGGTGGCTGCCACGCTGGCCGTCGGCATGCCCAAATACAAT
This sequence comes from uncultured Opitutia bacterium, assembly GCA_903881475.1. Lineage (GTDB taxonomy): Bacteria > Verrucomicrobiota > Verrucomicrobiia > Opitutales > Opitutaceae > Opi-474. The sequence goes on from CAIRTK010000069.1 coordinate 16,917, forward strand.
CCGCCCAAGCCCGTCGTGAAAAAACCCGAGGACGACACCACCGATGCCCGCGAGCTGGACAAGCCCAAGAACGGCATCGTGCGCCTCGAGAAATACATCGTGCGCGAAAAACGCCCGGCGATTTTCCGCGAAAACGACATCACCACCGCCGCCGGCAAGGCGGATCTCGCGATGAAGCGCAACGCCGGCCTCATGGGCGGCAATCTGCTCGGATTGAACAACCCGATCGCCCTGCAGATGTACCGGGAGCAGGAGCGGCTCGACAACATGGCCGAGCTCGCGGACGCGGCCAAGTCCGCCAAGCGCTCGGGCGACGATGCCGCCGCCGCCTACATCCTGAAGCAGAGTCAGGACACCTACCTGCGGCCCAACGAAATCGGCGTGGTCAACGAACTCGGCCCGAAATAACCGGCTGGGCGCGCAGGGTTGATTTTAAGCGCCAGCCTCGTCACCTCGGCTGCCACGAGGCCAGCAGCGCGCGTGTGATCGCCTCGCGCTCCGCCTCGAACGTGACCGTTTTCGCCGGCGGCTTCCGGCCGGCCCGCGCGTACCAGTAGCCGGCATTCGCGTCGTCGCCTTCCACGCGGTGCAGGTGGGCGTGAACCCACGCGCCTTCCCGGCTGTCGGCCTCCTGCGCGCACGCGTGCGCGCGCTCCCAGCCGCCGGCTTGCTCTCTACGGCTCAGATGCCACAGCGCCTGCAGCGCGGGGCCCATCCCCGCCGGCGGTGCCGGCGCGGCCAGAAATTCCTCAAATGACATTTGCCCAGCCTGCACGGAGGCTGTCTAGTTTCAACTGCGTCCGCACCCCGCCTTCATGCCCAGCACCGAACTCGTCATCCTTCGCGAACTGCTCGCCCGCGAGCCCGGCTTCATGTCGGGCGCGGCGCTCGCCGCGAAGCTGGACATCAGCCGCGTGGCCGTCTGGCAGCACATGGAGAAGCTGCGGTCCCAGGGCTTTGAGTTCGAGGCCGCCCGCGCGCGCGGCTACCGCCTCGTCCGGCGCCCGTCCGAGCTCCACGCCCTGTTCATCGCCGCGCACCTCAAGGGCCGCGCGCGCGATTTCCCGATCACGGTGCTCGACGAGGTCGACAGTACCAACGACGAGGCCGCTCGCCAGCTGGCTGGCGGCCGCGCCGCGCCGTTCGTCATCCTCGCCCGCCGCCAGACCCGCGGCCGCGGCCGGCTTGGCCGCGCCTGGCACAGCGAGGCGAACGGCAACCTCTACGCCAGCTTCGCCTTCCGCCCGCACCTCGCCCCCGCCCGCATGCCGACCTTCACGCTCTGGATGGGCGTCAACGTCTGCGAGCTGATCGCGAACTTCTGCCGCACCACTCCCGGCATCAAGTGGCCCAACGACCTCCTCTTCGACGGCCGCAAGGCCGGCGGCATGCTCACCGAAGCGCGCATCGATGCCGATGAGATCCGCGACCTCGTCTTCGGCCTCGGGCTCAACCTCAACAGCCCCGCCGGCGCCTGGCCCGCCGACCTCGCCCGCCGCGCCGTCTCGCTCGCCGAACAGACCGCCGCCCCCCTCGACCCCAACCGCTTCACCGCCGCGCTCATCGGCCGCGTCCTCCTCGCCTACACCCAGTTTGTCGACGGCGACCATCTCCGGACCTTCGCCGACCTGTGGAACCGCCACGATGTCCTGCGCGGCCGGCCGGTCACCGTCCTCCAGGGCGCCAAGCGCTTCACCGGCCTCGCGGCCGGCGTGGATGACGCCGGCTCGCTCCTCGTCCGCCCCGCGGGCGGCGGGCGCCCGATGCGGTTTCAGGCCGGCGACGTCACCCTCGAAAAAGGGGCGTGAAATCGCCCTGCGCCGCGAAACATTCCTGTTTATTCGTGTCCATCGCTGATTCACCCTCCTCCCTGATGCCCGACACGCCCGCCATTGAAGTCACCCGCCTGGTCAAGGCCTACGCGGGTGTCACGGCGGTCAACGACATCACCTTCCGGGTCGCACGCGGCGAAATCCTCGGGTTTCTCGGCCCCAACGGCGCCGGGAAGTCCACCACGATGCGCATCCTCACCGGCTACCTGCCCGCCACGTCGGGCAGCGTCCACATCTGCGGCATCCCCGTCGCCTCGCAGCCCGACGAGGTCAAGCGCCAGATCGGCTACATGCCGGAGAACAACCCGCTGCCCGAGGACATGCGCGTCTCGGAGTACCTGTATTTCCGCGGCCGGCTGAAGGAAATCTCGCGCCGCAAGCTCGGCCCGCGCATCGACGAGGTGCTGGAGCTGTGCGACCTCAAGCGCGTCCGCCACAAGATCATCGGCCAGCTCTCCAAGGGCTACCGCCAGCGCGTCGGCATCGCCGAGGCCATCCTCGCCGAGCCGCCCGTCATCATCATGGACGAGCCCACCATCGGCCTCGACCCGCACCAGATCCTCATCGTGCGCGA
>CAIRTK010000070.1 GCA_903881475.1 uncultured Opitutia bacterium
GTTGAGGGTCTCGATCATGTGCACCGGGATGCGGATGGTGCGGGCCTGGTCGGCGATGGAGCGGGTGATGGCCTGGCGGATCCACCAGGTGGCATAGGTGGAGAACTTGTAGCCGCGGCGGTACTCGAACTTCTCGACGGCCTTCATCAGGCCCATGTTGCCCTCCTGGATCAGGTCGAGGAAGGAGAGGCCGCGGTTGGTGTACTTCTTTGCGATGGAGATGACGAGGCGGAGGTTGGCCTCGACCATCTCGGTCTTGGCCTGGTGGGCCTCGCGGACGTGGACGCGGGTCTGGGCGACGACGGCGAGGAGCGGGCCGGGCGCGATGCGCTGGGCGGCCTCGATCTGCTTGAGGCGGTGGTTGATGGCGCGGACGTCGAGGGCGGCGTCCTTCTTGGTCTTCGGGTGCTTCGCGCGCTCGAGCTGGGCGTGGAGGGTCTCGATCTCCTCAAGCGTGGGGCGGAGCTGCTCGAGGTACTCCTCGTACACCTTCAGCTTGAAGAAGAACTTGCTGAAATTGGCGCGGAGCACGTTCTCGCGCTTCTTGTGCTTCGCCATGACCTTCTTCCGCTCGTTGTCGGACTTGGCCTTGAGGTATTCCTGCCACGACTCGGCGACGGCCTTCTCGGACTTCTGGGTGTTCTCGACGAGCTTGGGCAGGCCCTTGAAGTAGGCCTCGCGGCTGTCGATCTTCTTGTCGATGACGACGCGGTCGAAGCGTTCCTCGCGGTTGAGGAGCTTGGCGCCGAGCGTGCCGATGTAGGCGCCGACGGCGGAGGCCTCGAACAGGGCGGTCTGGGCCTTCAGCTCGGCATTTTCGATCCGCTTGGAAATCTCGACCTCCTGCTCGCGGGTCAGCAGCGGGACCTGGCCCATCTGCTTGAGATACATGCGAACCGGGTCGTCGAGGATGTCGTGCTGCGAGGAGCGGCTCTCCTCCTCCTCGGCCTCTTCCATGCGCTGCTTGTAATCGTCGACCTGGTCGGGCTCGAGGATCTCGATCTCGAGGTTCTGGAGGATGGAAAGTACGTTATCGATCTCCTCCTGGTTCTCGACGGACTCGGGCAGCGCTTCGTTGATGTCGTCGAACGTCAGGTAGCCCTGCTCCTTGGAGAGGCGGATCAGGTGGCGGATCTTGTCATTGATCCCGCCCGCGGGAATGTCACCGGCGGCGCCTTCGACGGCGGGGGTCTGCGGGTTCTTGGCGATGACGGCCTCGACGGCTTCGGAATGGGTATCGGCGGCGGCGGACTTGGCTTTGCGAGGCATAGAAAAGGAAGGGTCTCTACTAATAGGGCTAAACCACCACGGGCAACTGGAGTGGCTGGCGGAGCTGGCGTTGGATTTCGGAGCGTTCTTTTAAGAGTGAAATTGGGTCAGAATTACTGTCCGCACCGTGATTGGCTAAAGCAAGTTCTATTTGGCGCAGGCGCGGCTCGAGGGCGCGGGCACGCAGCTGGCGGAGGCCTTCGTTGGCCACCTTGACCGGGTCGTCGATGGCCGGGGTATCAAACAGCAGCGAGGCGACAAGCATCTTTTGCTCAGGGGTTTCAAGCAGGCTGTCGAGGTGGTCGCGCCCCGGCCAGGTCTCGTGCTCGAATTCACCGAGGAAACGGTTGAGGAGGATACCCGCCGGATGGGAGGTGTCGATCCACTCATGCGGCAGGGCGGAGCTCAAGGGCCGGCCGAGCGACTCGAAATGCAGGCAGAGGAGGAGCAGGTGGTGCTCGGAGCTCTGGCCGGTGTTGGTCGGAGGCTGGGGCGGGGGCGTGGCGGGATTGCCGGCCGGCCGGCCGGCGGCCTGGCGGCTTTGGCGGGCGACGAAGGTCTGGAAATCGCGCTGCAGGGCGGCGGGCGCGAGGCGGAGGTGGCCGGCGGCTTCGGCCAGAAATTCGGAGCGCGAAACCTCGCCCTCGGCGGAAGCGACGAGTTCGAGCACGGACTGGGCGGCGCGGGATTTGAACTCGGCCGAGGCGGCCGCGGGATCCGGCAGCGCGGTGCGGCAGGCGAACGCCATGGCGGAGAGGCCGCCGCGGCGCACCTCCTCGTACGCGGCGAGGCCGCGTTCGCGGAAGAGCGAGTCGGGGTCGTCGCCCTTGGCGAGCACGAGGAACTTCACCTCGAGCCCGGCCTTCAGCGCCATCGGCAGGAAACGCAGCGCGGCTTTCTGCCCGGCGCTGTCGCCGTCGAGGAAGCACTCGACCTGCGTGTGATAACGGCGCAGCAGCACGAGCTGGGGCTCGGTGATCGACGTGCCCTGCGGCGCGATGGCGGACTTGAGGCCGACGCTCCAGCAGCGCAGCGCGTCGAGCTGACCCTCGACCATCACGAACGGCCGGCCCTCGCCGACGTGGCTGCGGGCGCGGTCGAGGTTGAAGAGCAGGTTGCCCTTCGTGAAGATGGGGGTCTCGGGCGAGTTGACGTACTTCGCCTCGCGCGCCGGATCATCCTCGGGCGTCAGGTCTGTCTGCCGGGCGGTGAACGCCACCACGCGCCCCTGGTGGTCGCGGATCGGGATCATCAGCCGGCCGCGGAAGCGCGGCTTCAGCGAGCCGAGCGAGAGCATGGCGCCGTCGCGGGCGAAAAACAGGCCGCACTGGCGGATCGCGTCCTCGGAAAACTTCCGCTTCAGCAGCAGCGCACCGAGGCCTTCGTCGGCGGCCGCGGCGGCGCCGATCTTGAACTCATCGGCGAGCTCCAGGGTGAACCGACGCTTCTCCACCCAATAGGTGCGCATGAAGTCGCCGGCAGGGGAGGCGGCCTTGAACGCCTGGTGGAAGTGCTCCGCGGCGAGTTCGTGGATCTCGAAGATCTCCTGCCGCAGCGAACGCTCCTCGCGGCTGGGTCCGCCGGAGCCCTCCTCGTACTCGATGACGATGTTGAAGCGCTGGCCGAGCGCCTCGACGGCCTCGGTGAAGCCCAGCTGCTCGGTCTCGCGCACAAAGGTGATGAGGTCGCCCGCCTTGCCGCAGCCGAAGCACTTGTAGAAACCCTTGTCCGCATCGACGTTGAAGGACGGAGTCTTCTCGTTGTGAAAGGGGCACAGGCCCTTCAGCCGGCCGGCGCCGGCCTTCTTCAGGGTGACGACCCGCGAGACCACATCGGCGAGGTTGACCCGCAACTTTAGGTCGCGGACGCAGGTGGGCTTGATGGCAGGCATGGGCGGGGCGCCGGCGGTGGCGCGAAAGAATGCACTTTCAACCCACGGGGGAGACTGTCAAGTTTCGCGGCTCGCCGAGGAAACATTGCCGGTTTTTGGGCGACTCACTCATCCCTATGCGCCTCTCCCTTTTTCCGCTTTTACTCGCCGCCGCCCTCGCGCCGCTGGCCGGGCATGCCTCCGAATCAGCCGTGCCGCGGACGCCGCCGAGCGACCCGGTCTGGCAGGCCCAGTTGACGGCCTTTGACGACGAGACCTACGCGCGCGACGTGGAGGCGCTGATTGCGCGGTTCGAGGCGGCGACCGGAAAAAAACTCGTGCCAGGGCTCAAGAAGAAGGTCGGCCTGAAGATCTACACGGACTCCGGCCCCGGCATGGCGACGCCCGTGCCGCTGGTGAAGGCGGTCATCGCCGCGCTGGAGCGCCGCGGATTTGAGCGTCAGAACATCTTTTTGGTCGGGCTGAACCAGCTCCGGCTGCGCATGACCGGCTACCTGCCGTCGCTGGTGACGGGCGAAACGCCGTTCAAGGGCCACCCGGTTTACGTGCTCGAGTCGGGCAAGTTCTACGATCCCGTCTGGTTCTACGACAGCCCGCTGCCGCAGCGCTTCGACCCGATCATGGCCGAGCAGCAGACCAAGGATTACCCGAACAACTCGACGAAGGACGAGGATCGCAAGAGCTTCCTCGCGACGCCGCTGTTCCTCGACTCCGACTTCTGGATCAACCTGCCGGTTTACACCGACCACCCGATGCTGGGCGTGAACGGCGCGCTGGTGAACGCCACCCTGTGGAACGCCTCGAACACGGGCCGGTTCTTCCGCTCACCCGCCAACGCCCCGGCGGCGGTCGCCGAGATGAGCGCCATCCCTGAGCTGCGGCAGACCTGGGTGTTCACGATCGTGAGCCTGGAGCACTACCAGTTCATCGGCGGCCCGTATTTCAACTCGCTCTACTCCGCCTCGGAACCGCTGCTGTGGCTGAGCACGGACCCGGTGCTGCTGGATTCGCTGATGCGCAGCCGCATCAACGGCCTGCGCAAGCAGTCCGGCTTCGAGCCCATCTTGGAGGAGATCCGCACCCTCGAGTTCGCGGAGACCCTGGGCGTGGGCTCGACCCACATCTCATCGGCGAAATTCATCCCGGTGGTGCAATAAAACCGCTTGTCAGCGCTACGCTGCTGCGCCCAATTCTAAGCCCGCATGATCTCCGCCGCGTATCTTCCCTTCCTGATCCAGGCCGTGCTGGCCGCGGGCATCACCGCCCTGATCGTGGGTGCCAGTCATTTTTTCGGGCAGCGCAGCAAGGGGGGCAAGATCAAGGACTCGGCCTACGAGTGCGGCGTGCCCGCCGAGGGCCTGATCCACACGCGGTTCTCGGTGAAGTTCTTCCTCACCGCGCTGCTGTTCATGCTGTTCGACCTGGAGATCGTCATTCTCGTGCCGTGGACGTTCATCTACCGCGAATTCCTCGCGTACCACATCGCGATCCTTGGCCCGATCATATTCTTCATTGGGGTCCTCGTCCTGGGCTTGGTCTACGAAATCAAGAAGGGCGCGCTCGAGTGGGAGAAATAAAGCCTGCGCGCGACGCGCGGGAAATCCCAAACGCCAAAGGTCCAAATCTCCAACCCGATGGCAAAAAAGCGGATTGAGTTTTCGGGGCCGGGTTTTTTCGGAATCTGAGGTTAGGCATTTGAGATTTTTCACCCATGAGGCTCGACAAAATCATCTCCCGCGGCCGGATCATCGACCTGCGGAGCCTTGATCTCGAGGGGGCGCTGCAGGAGTTGCTCGCGGTCTCCGTGGAGCGCTTCCCGGACCTGAAGCCGGAGTCGCTGCTCCGGGGCCTGCTGGCCCGCGAGGGCACGATGACGACCTATCTCGGGCTGGGTGTCGCACTGCCGCACGTCCGCGTCAAGATGCGCCGCCGCTATGTGCTGGCCATCGGCCGCAGCCGCCTCGGCATCCGTCATGACGGGGCGGTGGGCGACGAGCGGGTGCATCTCATCGTCATGCTCATCGCGGGCGAAAGCGCCCGCGACTACCTGCAGGTGCTGGCCTCGATCGCGCGGCAGGTGAAGGAGCCCGAGTTGGTCGACAAGCTGGTCAACGCCCCCGATCTCGACGAGCTCTACGAGCGGCTGATCGGCGGCTTTGGGGGCATCCGGCCGGTCCAGACCCAGCAAAACCGCGTGAACCGCCTGATGTTCCGCGAGGCGGAGCGTGTGGCGCGCGGCGCGGACTGCCGTGCGATCATGATCTTTGGCGACACCTTCATCGGCGGCATCGAGCCCGGGGCGGTGCGCTCGAAGCTCAAGACCATCCTTGTGACGCGCAATCCCATCGAGCCGAGTGAGGACCAGACCGCGTTTGCTGAGACGATCCAGGTGCGGTCGTTCTCGAGCCAGCGGCTGGCCCAGCTGCGCAGCGCGATGCTGGTGGCGCTGACGCGCGGCATCATTAGCTTCACCGACCGTATCTGCTGCGTCGGCGGGATGACCGGAAGCAACCAGTTCGACACGCTGGTGGTCGTGGACGTGGAGCGCGAGTTCCAGACGCTGCTCACGGGCCAGACCGCGGACCTGCTGCCGGAGGACGTGAAGCCCGAGGTGCTGGAACGCGTGATCGCGGTGGCCACCGAGCTGGCGGTCGAGGGGCGCGAGGGGCGGCCGGTCGGATGCCTGTTCGTGGTGGGCGACATCGAGAAGGTTGAGACCTACACCAAGCCGCTCGTGCTGAACCCGTTTTACGGCTACAAGGAGGAGGACCGCAACATCCTCAACCCGTTCATGGACGAGACCGTAAAGGAATTTTCCTCCATCGACGGGGCGTTTGTGATCCGCGGTGACGGCGTGGTGGAGTCGGCGGGCAGCCTGATCCAGGCGACGGACAGCGACCATGCGCTGCCCAGTGGGCTGGGGAGCCGGCATGCGGCGGCGGCGGCGATCAGCGTGGCCGCCAACTGCATCGCCATCGTGGTGTCGTCGAGCACGGGGCAGGTGACGCTTTTCCGGCGCGGAGTGATGCTGCCGTTGACGGAGAAGCGGCGGTAGGTAAGTCGCTCGAACTTTGAGATTGCGCCAACCCGGCCGGCCCTGTGTCCTGACCCCTCAACCATTTAAAAATCATGAACGAAACCGTCACCCTGGAATGCACCGAGGCCAAGAAAGAGGGCAAGCCCGTGTCCCGCTATCTCACGAAGCGGAACAAGAAGACCGTCACCGAGCGCATTGAGAAGAAGAAGTACAACCCCTTCCTCAAGCGCCACACGCTGCACAAGGAGATCAAGTAAGGCTCCGGCGCGTTTTTCCGCGTCATTTTCCAAAGCCGGGCCGAGCGCCCGGCTTTTTTGTGCCGGGATGGACTCAAATGTGGGCGGGGTACCCTCGCCCCGCATCGACAGGTAAGGTAGGGCGGGCCGTCTCCGACAAGCCGACGGTGCACGGCTCATCCGGAGCATCCGCCACACCCGGATTCCAAGCGGGGTGTGGGCACCCCGCCCACATTAAACGAAAAAAGGCCGGTCAGGCCTTTTTCTCGGTGGAGACGGATCCGGCGGCCACCTGCTGTCGGCGCGCGGCGCGCCAGCTCTCGCGGTGCTTGCGGATCCAGTCGAGCAGCGCGCGTTCGAAGCCGATGTCGTAACCCAGCCGCTCGGATTCGAGCCACTTGTGTTTCAGGATCTCCTCCCGCTCGGCCAGGAATTCCTGGTAGAGGCTGGATTGTTTGACGAATTCGCGAGTGGTCGCGGGTTCTTGGGCAGGAGAAGTCATGCAGCTGAGCGAGGCGGGAACGATGAGAGCGAGGCGGCGATGGGTGTCAATGCCTGCAATTTTCCCAATTGTCACATCCGGGGCGTGCCCGGCCGGGCCAGCCGGTCGAGCAGCGTCCGGGCGATCGTCCGGAAAGTCTCGGCCGCCGGGCTGTCCGGTGTGCTGACGACAATGGGCAGGCCCGCGTCGCCGCCTTCCCGGATGGCCTCGATCAGCGGCACCTGGCCGAGGAGCGAGGTGCCGAGCTTTTCAGCGGTCAGGATGCCGCCGCCGGAGCCAAAGAGCAGGTGCTTCCCGCCGGCGGGGTCAATGAACCAGCTCATGTTCTCCGCCACACCGATCAGGGGCACGTTGACCTTCTGGAACATCAGGCCGCCCTTGCGGGCGACGTTCGTCGCGGCGGGCTGGGGCGTGGTGACCAGGATCGCACCGTCGAGCGGGAGCGTCTGCACCAGCGAAAGCTGCGCGTCGCCGGTCCCCGGCGGGAGGTCCACGAGCAGCACGTCGAGTTCGCCCCATTTCACGTTTTGGACGAACTGCTGGATCGTCTTCATGATCATCGGGCCGCGCCAGACGACGGGCGTGTTGTCGTCCACGAGGAAACCCATGCTCATGACCTTCACGCCGTGGCGCTCCATCGGCACGAGGAAATCGTTCTCCACCGCGGGACGGCCCTGCAGGCCCATCATAAGCGGCACGCTCGGGCCGTAGATGTCGCAATCCATCAGGCCGATCCGGCCGGGACGGCCCTCGGCGACGCCGATCTGGGCGAGGGCGCAGGCGAGGTTGACGGCGAAGGTGCTCTTGCCGACGCCGCCCTTGCCCGAGGCGATGGCGACGGAGTGCTTGATACCCTTGGGGGCGCCGGCGTTGCCGCCGAGGTTGCCGCCGCCCGCGGCCGGGGTCTTCACCGGCGAGACGGCGATATCGATGATGGTTTCCTTCACGCCGGGTATGGCGCGCAGGCACTTGTCCACCTCGGTCTTGAGGAAGAGCGGGATCTTCGGGTCGCTCGTGGTGAGTGCGAGCGAGACCTTGGCCGTGCCGTCGATGAGCGCGGCACTGCGCACCAGCCCGAACGAGACAATGTCACGGCTGAAGCCGGGATACTTCACTTGCTTGAGCTGTTCTTTGAGGTCGTCGGGCGTCACGCGGGGAAAATGTCGGGCGGCAGGGAAATAAAGTTGTTATGCGCGGTCGGGGTGTAAATAGAAATGCCCAGCTTCACTCACCTTTAAGCCACACTTTCCCTCATGCATAAACTCCTGCGTCTTTTTCTCCTGCTCGCCGTCGCGGCGGCCCCCGTCCTGGCTCAGCGCAACCTCGGTGAAGTCACCGTCATCGGCGAGAACAAGACCATCCCGGTCCGGGTCTCGGCCAACAGCCCCGAGCTGAACGACCTCGCGCTCCGGGCCTTCAACGTGCACGGGCGCTACCGGCTCACGGCCAGCGGCTACGCCTACGATATCCGGTTCTCGCTCGTGACGCCGACGCAGGTGCGCGTGGACATCACGAAAGGATCGGGTGGCACGCCGTTTTCCTCGGATGTCGCGACCGGCCGGAATGGGGACGATGCGCTGCTGCGCGCGGCGGACATCGCGGTGGTCAAGACGAACGGCCTCGGGCTGAAGGGGTTTTTCACCGCAAAGATCGCCTTCATCGGCGGAGGTGGCGGACGCCGCGAGATCTACACCGGCGACCTCCTTTTCCGCCGGGTGACGCAGATCACCCATGACAACGCGATCGCCCTGTTTCCTCGCTGGTCGCCGGATGGCAGCAAGCTGCTCTACACGAGTTTCTTCAAATCGGGCTTCCCGGATATTTTCCAGATCGACCTTAACTCATATCAGCGCACGTCTTTCGTGAGCTTCAAGGGCACCAATGGCGGCGCCCGCTACA
>CAIRTK010000071.1 GCA_903881475.1 uncultured Opitutia bacterium
ACGATGCTCTTGCCCCCGTCCACCTCCCGCAGGATGCGGACTTTCTCCTCCGTACTGAATCTTTTTCCTTTCATGATCTGGGTCCTTTTTATTGGCCCAGACCAACTCTTCAAGCGGCTCGAATTTCCGGAATCACGTCACCTCGGCTCCCGATCTCGTGGTGACCGACCTTCTGCTCGGCGAAGATCAATCCCTTGGACTGATCCGCAAACTTCGCGAAGCAGACGCCGCCGTTCCGATCGTCGTCCTCTCCATGTATCCGCCTTCAAGCTATCGGCACGCGGCCCTCGGCGCCGGCGCCAACGACTATGTCATGAAACAGGACAGCCCCGGAGTCTTTCTTGAAACGCTGGCCTTGGCCCGGTCGCGGAGCTGACGCCTTGGCCGAAGTCATCCAATCGATGCCGACTTCACCGGCAAAAATGCGGGGGATTGAAAGGTGGAGCGAGTTGTCCCCTGTATGGGCCGGAGACAAGGGACAACGCGTTCCAACCTCAACGGTATGAGACCGATTAGAAGTCCGATGTGGGCGGGGTGCCCCTTCCCCGCTGGATGGAAGGCGGGTGAGGGCGCCCGCCCCATATTCGATCTCCAATTTGAGGCACAACCCGCTGCGCCGTCCGGTTGACTTCGCCGGAAAACTCCCGACCAATTCGGTCGCATGCCCAAACGCGCCGTCCTCCTCGTCAACCTCGGTTCGCCCGACTCTCCGTCCGTGCCCGATGTGCGGCGCTACCTGCGCGAGTTCCTCGGTGACGAACGCGTGCTCGACCTCCCCGCCGCCGCCCGCTGGCTTCTCCTCGAGGGCATCATCCTCCGCACCCGGCCGAAAAAATCCGCGCACGCCTACGCCTCCGTCTGGACCAAGAACGGCTCCCCCCTGATCGCCACCTCCAAGAGCGTACAACAGAAGCTGACCGCCGCGCTCGGGCCCGATACCCCCGTCTACCTCGCCATGCGCTATGGCAAGCCCTCCATCGCCAGCGTCATCGGCCAACTCGTCGCGGATGGCATTCAGGAGGTTCTCCTTTTCCCGCAATATCCCCATTACGCCATGTCGTCCTGGGAGACAGTCGTCGTTCGCGTGATGGAAGAGGTCGCCCGTCAGGCCCCGCAACTCCGGGTGACCACCGTCCAGCCCTTCTACGCCGACCCCGACTATATCGGGGCCATGCTCGCTGTCGCCGAGCCGTACCTCGCCCAGGACTACGACCACATCCTCTTCAGCTACCATGGCCTGCCGGTGCGCCATCTCCGCAAGGCCGACTCGTCCCGCGCCCACTGCACCGTCGTCGCCGACTGCTGCACGACGTGCTCCACCGCCCATGGCACGTGCTACAAGGCCCAGTGCCTCGCGACCACCCGCACCTTCGCCCAGCGCGCCGGCCTTGACCCGGCGAAGTACTCGGTCTCGTTCCAGTCCCGCCTCGCCGGCGAGCCCTGGCTCGAGCCTTTCACCGACAAGGAATTCCTCCGCCTTCCGGCGGCCGGGGTGAAAAACCTCCTGGTCTTCTGTCCGGCCTTCGTGACCGACTGCCTCGAGACCCTCGAGGAAATCAGCCAGCGGGGCCGCGAGGACTTCCTCGCGGCGGGCGGCGTGAAGTTCCAGCAGGTGCCCTGCCCGAATGACCATCGGGCCTTCATCGATTTTCTCGCCAAGCGGACGCAGGGGTGGCTAAAGAGTGGCCAACCTTGAGCCAGCCCACGACCTCGCCGACCAACGCCTCCCCGGACCTGCCCGCCCCGCCCGGGGCCTGTGCGGTTGTGCTGCTCGACGACGCCGGCAAGATCACCGCGGTCAACGCCTCCGCGCAGGCCCTCTGGCGGGCCGCGCCGGGTGAACTCGTCGGCGCGCATTTCGCCAGCCTGATCCAGTTCGACGTCGTGTCGGACGAGCCCGGCTGGCTCGAGTCGAATTGGGAAATCATCCTCGCCACCGCCCTGGACCACAGCGCCAAGCTCACGATCCAGCCCCGTTCCGGGGCCCCGCGCGACGTGCTCCTGCGCCTGGAAAAAAACCTTGGGGCCCCTTCGGGCTACTTTGCCACCGCCCTGCCGCCCGTCACGGCCACCGCACCCGCGGGCGGCAACGACGCCAGCTTCCGGCTCCTCGCCGAGAAGGGCGTCGCCGGTTTCTTCGACCTCAACCTCACGACCGGCCGCGCCCATTACTCGCCCGCCTGGAAAAAGATCCTCGGTTACGCGGACGCCGAGCTGCCCGACACGCTCGACCACTGGCGCCAGCTCATCCACCCCGACGATTCCGGCGCCGCCCCCGACCAGCTCGGCAAGAAGCTGGCCGTGAGCGCGCGGCCGTTCAGCGTCGAGTACCGGATGAAGCACCGGCTCGGCCACTGGGTGTGGATCCAGTGCATCGGCCTGCAGGTCGTGGGCGCCGGCGGTGAGCTTGAGCGCGTCATCGGGCTCCACCTCGACATCACCGAGCGCAAGGAGCTCGAGGAAACCAGCATCGCGAACGACACGCGCCTGCAGGAGCTCAGCAGCCTCGGCCCGCTCGGCGCCTTCGAGCTCGATTTCGCCGCCAAGGTCTTCTGGTTCTCGCCCGCGTGGAAGAAGCTTCTCGGCTGGGGCGAGGACGAGCGCGCGGACGAGCTCGCCACCTTCACCGCCGCCCTGCCGCCCGAGGAGGCCGCTTCCGGTCCCGAGGTCTGGCTGCTCAAGCACGCACCCGGCCAGCCTTCCTTTGTCGTTCCCGTCCCGTTGCAGGACAAGGCGGGCAAGATCGTGACGGTGCTGCTGGGCGCCCACCGCGCCCTCACCCGCAAGCGCGACCTCGCGCGCCTGACCGGCTTCATCTGCGCGATCCCCGCCGGGCTCGCGTCCTCGGTCACCGCCGGCCTGCCCGAGGGCCTCGTCGGCGAGGCGCTCAACACCCTGGCCGAGGGCGTCATCGTCGCCGACGGCCACGGGAAGATCAGCTTCGCCAACGCCGTCGCCGCCCGCCTGCTCTGCCGTAGCGTCGAGTCGGTCCGCGGCCAGCCCGCCAGCGAGATTTTCCGCGTCGTGCACCGCGAGAGCGGCCGGGCCGGCGACGATCCGGTGGACCGCGCGCTCACCGCCGACCAGCCCCTGCCGCTGATCAACAGCGACGCCCTCGTCGCCAACCTCGCGGGCCTCGCCCCCACCCCCATCGTCTGGACCGCCCGCGCGGCGTTCAACGCCGAGGGCAAGCCGCTGGGCGTCGTCATCGTGTTCCGCGACCCCAACGAGATGAACCTCACCCCCGAGGAACTCGTGAAGGCCAACCGCTTCGAGTCGCTCGGCCTGCTCGCCGGCGGCATCGCGCACGACTTCAACAACCTGCTCACGACCATCCTGGGCGGCATCTCGCTCGGCAGGGACACGCGCGACTACTCCTCGCTCGACGACAGCGAGCAGGCCTGCATGGCCGCCAAGGGCCTGACGCGGCAGCTCCTGATGTTCGCCAAGGGCGGCTCCGGCACGCAGATCGTGCAGGCGCCGAAGGAGATCCTCGCCGATACCATCAAGATCGCCGCCGCGGGCTCGACCGCCGTGGTCACGGTCAACGTCGCCGACGGCACCGCCCCCGTGCTCGTGGACCGCGCCCAGATGCTGCAGGTCTTCCAGAATCTCGTCGTTAACGCGCTGCAGGCCATGCCGCCGCCGCCGCACCAGGCGCGGCTCCAGCTGACCGCGCGCAACCTGACGCTGGCCGACGGCCAGATCGCCCCGCTGCCCGCCGGCCAGTACGTGGAGTTCGAGGTGCGCGACAACGGCAGCGGCATCAAGCCCGAGCATGTCGCGAAGATCTTCGACCCGTTCTTCACCACCAAGAAGCACGGCACCGGGCTCGGCCTCGCCACCGTGCTCTCCATCGTCCGCCGGCATGGCGGCCAGATCGGCCTTGATACCGCGCTGGGCGTCGGCACCGCGTTCACCGTTTACCTGCCGCACGCCGACCAGCCCGTCGAGGCGAAGGCCCGCCGCGCCGCCTCCCTCCGCTTCGGCACCGGCCGCGTGCTATTCATGGACGACGACCCGAAGATCTCGTCCATCACGGCCACCATGCTCAAGAGCCTCGACTACAAGTTCGACCTCGCGAAGAACGGCGAGGAGGCGATCACCTTCTACAAGCGGTACCTCAACATCGGCCGCCCCTACGACGCCGTCATCATGGACATCAGCGTCGTCGGCGGCATGGGCGGCGAGGACACCTTCAAGGCCCTGCGCGAACTCGACCCCGACATCCGTGCCATCGTGTCCAGCGGCTACGACAACGACGACATGGCCCGGAAGTTCCTGGAGCTCGGCTTCTGCGGCTACCTCACGAAGCCCTATCGCGTGGCTGATCTCGGCAAGGTGCTCAAAACGGTGACCGGCTGAGCGGGCCCGTTTTTTGCGCGGCGATGAGTTCCCGGGCGCGGACGACGGCCTCCGCCAGGTCGCCCGCCACGTTGGCAGTGCCCACGCGCTCGAGGAAGCCCGACTTGTCCATCAGGAAATAAGGCTGCGTGTGCGGTCCGCTCAGCACGAGGTACCGGCCGTGGTGCCGCAGCTTCTCGTGGAGCGTCTCCAGCGCGTTGAGCGCGGTGGCGTCGAGAGCCGTCACGGCCGCCAGGTGCAGGATCACGACCTTCGTGTCGGTGCCCGCTCGGCGCATGACGCTGTCGAGCTTGTCCGCCGCGCCAAACAGCAGCGCGCCGAACACGCGGAAAACCAGCACGCCCGGCGGCAGGTTGGCCACCGCCTCGTGGCCTTGCGTGAGGGAGGCCGCCTCATCATGGGCGAACACATGGGTCGTGTCCGCAATGCGCTTGATGAAAAGCGCCCCGGCCAGGATCAGGCCCCATTTCACCGCCACCGTCAGGTCGAAGCAGGTCGTCAGCGTGAAGGTCACGAGAAACACCGCGGCATCACTCTTCGCCTGGCGCCCGAGCAGGAGAAACTCGTCCCACTCGCCCATCCGGTAAGCGACCACGAGCAGCACCGCGCCCAACACCGTCAGCGGGATGAATTTCGCCACCGGCGCCGCCAGCAGGACGATCACGAGGAGCGTCAGCGCATGGGTCATGCCCGCCACCGGCGAGGTCGCGCCGTTGCGCACGTTGGTCGCCGTGCGGGCTAGCACGCCCGTCACGGGGATGCCTCCGAAAAAGGGCACGGTGAAATTGGCGATGCCCTGTGCCATCAGTTCCTGGTTCGAGTCGTGCCGGTCGTCGATCATGCCGTCGGCCACCACCGCCGAGAGCAGCGACTCGATTGCCCCCATCATCGTGATGGCCACGGCCGGGGCCACGAGGCTGCCCAGGTGCGACCAGTCGAAAACCAGCGGGTGCAGCGCCGGCAGGCCGTTGGGAAACGCGCCGGGCCCGAAGCGGCCCGTGATGGTCATGACCGGCAGCCCTAACCCATGGACCGCGAGGGTGCCCAGGATAACAGCCACGATGGAGCCCGGCACATAGCGCGCCCAGGACTTCGGCCAGAACGTGATCAGGGCGACCGAGGCCAGGCCCACGGCGGTGGTCGGGCCGCTCAGCGAGGGCAGCGCGCGAACCAAGGCGGGAATCTTCTCGAAGAACTCGGCCGGCACCGTTCCCAGCTGCAGGCCCAAAAAATCCTTCACTTGGGTCAGCATGATGGTGATCGCGATGCCACAGGTGAAACCTGTCGTCACCGGGTGCGGGATAAACTTGATAAGTGTGCCCAGCCGCGCCGCGCCCAAGGCGAACAAAAACACCCCCGACATGGCCGTGCAGATCAGGAGGTTGGGCAGCCCGTATTGCAGGATGATCGCGTACACGAGCCCGACAAAGGCCCCCGCGGGTCCGCCAATCTGCACCCGCGAACCGCCCAGGGCCGATACAATAAAGCCCCCGATGATCGCCGTATAAATACCGGTGCCCGGCGACACACCCGAAGCGATGCCGAAGCCGATCGCCAGCGGCAGTGCCACGACACCGACGATCAGCCCCGCCAGGACGTCCGAAAAAAACCGCGCACGGGTGTAATCACGCAGGCACTCGATGAGTTTCGGCCGGAAGGAAAAATAGCGTGGCAGCGGGGCGCTCATCTCGGGCCGGGACAGCCTGCGGCGACCCGTCCCGCCACGCAAGCCGCGCCGCGCGGTCATGAGTCCCGCTTCTCGGGCAGATGAGCCAGCGCGCCGTCACTCCCGCCACGTGAACGCGTGGCACAGCGCCACGCCCGCAGCGTCGGCCTCGTCGGGCGCGAGCTGGCGGCCGTGGCCGAGGAGCGCCATGACGGTGCGAGCCAGCTGCTCCTTGCTCGCGCGGCCCGCGCCGACCACGGCCAGCTTCACCCGCAGCGGCGCATACTCGTAGACCGGCCGCGCATGCAGCGCCACCGCCGCGATTGCCGCACCGCGCGCCGCGCCGAGGATCTGCGCCGTCTGGAAATTCTGCACGTAGATCGTCTGCTCGAGCGCCACGTGCTTCACCTCCGTCTCCGCCACGAACGCCGTCACCGCCCGGTGAATCTCCGCCAGCGCGACCGCCATCGGCTGCTTCGCCGGCACGCGCACCGTCTGGCAGCGCAGCAGCAGCGGCGAACGGCCCGGCACGAACTCGATCAGCGCGAGCCCCGTGCCGCGCAGCGACGGATCAATGCCCAGCACCCGCCCGGCAAACGGCACCCGCTGCAGCGCGGGCAGAGCCGGCCCGCTTGCCGGCACGGACCGACCCTCGAGCTTCGCCTTCCACATTTCCCGGACGGTCAGGCGCGCCATTTGATGGAGGACGGAGTCGCTGAACCCGCCGGGCTTGGGATGAAGTTAAGGTAGGGCGCGCAGGTATCCGGCCGGCATCCGAATCCGACGGCAGGCAGGATGCCTGCGCTACGTTGCGGCGGATGGGGGAAAATCCGCCCTACCTTCTGAATGAGGAAATCCTGAATCATGGTTTTGCCGGCATGCCCTAATACAGCAGCTTTACCCCCGCAACCGCCGAGAGGCCCAGCGCCAGATACTCGAAGAGCTTCTGGTTCATCCGCACCAGGATCTTTTTCCCGAGCAGCGCCCCGACCAGCACCGCCGGCGCCAGCCAGAGGTTCAGCCACAGGCTGGGGCCGTTGATCAGCCCGAGGTTCGCCATGAACGGCACCTTGAAGGAATTCATCAGGAGGAAATAGATCGCCCCGGTGCCCATGTATTCCATCTTCGGCAGCCGCATCGCGAGGAGATAGATCACCATCAGCGGCCCGGCCGCATTGGCCACCAGCGTCGCGAATCCCGCCAGCACGCCGATCAGGGGCGCAAACCACCCGGCATGCTCCGGTTCCTCGTCGGTCGCCCGCCAGCGCCGCACCAGGTTCATGGCCAGCATCGCGAGGATGATGGTCCCGATCAGCACCTTCGCCTGCCGGTCGTCGATCCGCCCCAGCACGAAGTAGCCCGCCACCACGCCGGCCGCCGTCCACGGAAAGAGCTTCCACAGGTAGCTCCACTGCGCATGCCGCCGGTAGGAGGCGACCGCCACGAGGTCCGCGAGGATGAGCATGGGCAGGACGACGCCGCTCGCCTGCCGCGCCGGCAGCAGGTTCGCGAAGATCACGACCGCGAAGATGCCCAGCCCGTTGATGCCGGTCTTCGCCAGGCCGATCGCCAGGGCCGCAATCACGGCCAGCCCCCACTGCCACGGTTCCAGGTTCATGCAGCGGCAGGGTTTCCGGTAAACGTGCCGTCGGCGACGACAAACACCTGCCACTCGCCCAGGGCCGCGTCGGGCAGGCCCGTGCCGGTGGCGATGACCTGCGACTCCGGGTCGATGGCCGCCCAGAATTGCCGGCGGCGCGCCGGGTCCAGCTCGCCGAGGACGTCATCCGCCAGCAGCACCGGCCGGATGCCGCTCCGGGCGTGAAACCACGCGGCCTGCGCCAGCCGCAGCGCCAGCACCAGCGAGCGCTGCTGACCCTCGGACGCATAGTCCTTCGCCGCCGTGCCGCGCACGGTGAAGTGAAAATCGTCGCGGTGCGGCCCGGTCAGCGTCGTGCGGAACTGCGCGTCGCGCGCCCGGCCCGCCTCGAACCGGGCCAGGAGCGCCTCCGCCGACGGCTCGGCAAAGTTCGGGTCGTAGCCGAGCGAGGCCGGCTCCGCCGTGTCACACAGCCGCGCGTAGAACTTCGCAAGCTCCGCGCCGAGTTCGCGCAGCGCGGCCGCGCGGCGCCCGATCAGTTCGGCCGCAGCCGGCGCCAGCAACTGCTCGAAGGCCGCGAGCTGCGCCTCGCCCGCCCGCCCCGCCTTCAGCAGCGCGTTCCGCTCCGCCAGTGCGCGCGCATAGGTCTGCAGCGCCCGCAGGTAGGCGGCGTCCATTGCCGCCAGCGTGAGGTCCAGCCACCGCCGCCGCCCGGCCGGCGACCCGCGCACGAGCAGCAGATCCTGCGAGGAGAAGACGACCGTCGGGAATTTTCCGAGGTGGTCCGCGAGCCGCGTCACCCGCGCCTGGTCGCACCAGAGCTCCTTGCCGTCGCGCCGGAGTTTGATCGTGACCTGCGTGTCGCCCTGCCGCTCGTGCTCCAGGTCCGCCGCGATGGCCGCCACCGCCTGGCCGTGGCCGATGAGCAGCTTGTTGTCCGTCGCCCGGAAGGACCGCAGCGCCGTCAGAAATCCCGCCGCTTCGAGCAGGTTGGTCTTCCCCTGCCCGTTCGCACCAAGCAGGAACTGCTGGCGGCCGGAAAATTCGAGCGTGGCAAAGCCCACGTTTCGAAAGTGCCGCAGCGTGATTTTCTTCAGGCGCATGATCGGGATGGGGCCGATTCACGCAGGGTTGGCCACAAAAAGGCACGATAATTTCCGTGGCTTCGGATGTAGCGTCAGGGCGCCCATAGGCGCGCGGGAAAGCCGTGACGCAGCCTTGGAAATCCTTGCACCTCTTCGTGGCGCTGCTCCGGCCGGTTCGGCGCAACAAATTCTTTCCCTTGCCGGTTCTCTCGGCTAATCCTGTAACCGCATGACCTTCGAAGCCTCGCTCGCCGAATCCCTGCAGACCCTTCAGTCGCTGTCCACGATCCGCCCGGCCGTCGACCGCGCCGGGCAGATGATCCTCGCGACGCTCCGGCACGGGGGAAAGCTCCTGATCGCCGGCAACGGCGGCAGCGCAGCGGAGGCCGGGCATTTCTCCACCGAACTCGTCGGCCGCTACCAGAAGAACCGCCGTGCCCTGCCCGCGGTCGCGCTGTCCGCGGACGGCTCGCTTCTCACCTGCATCAGCAACGACTACGGCTACGACCAAGTGTTCTCCCGCCAGCTGGCCGGACTCGCGCGCCCCGGCGACCTCCTCGTCGTGCTGACCTCCAGTGGCAACTCCGCTAACATCCTCGCCGCGCTCGCCGAGGCAAAAAAACTCGGCCTGGAGAGCATCGCCTTCCTCGGCCGCGGCGGCGGCAAGGCCAAGGGTCTGGCCACCTGCGAGCTGATCATCCCCGGGCAAAGCGGCGCGTCCGCGCAGGAGGCGCACCTTTTCCTCATCCATCATTTCTGCGAGCTGGTCGACGAGGCCTTCGCCTCGTAGGAGTTGGGAACTGGGAGATCGGAGATTGAATGCCACTGGAAGGAACCGGCCTCGGTCCCTGCCAGTTTTCCATCTCCCAACTCCAATCTCCTGACTTCTGACGCCGATCGCTGAATCCCGACGCACTCGCGGATGAGAATCGCCTTGCGGAACCTTTCATCCCGGACCTTCCTGACCTTCCCATGAGCACTCCCGCCGCCACTGAACACGCCATTATCAAGACCACCTACGGTGACATGACGATCGCCTTCTGGCCCGACGTCGCGCCGAAGACCGTCGAGAATTTCAAGAAGCTCGCCAACGAGAAGTTCTACGACGGCACGGCGTTCCACCGCATCATCAAGGGCTTCATGATCCAGGGCGGCTGCCCCAACACGAAGAAGGGCGAAACCGGCATGCCCGGCACCGGCGGCCCGGGCCACAAGGTCAAGGCGGAGTTCAACGCGAAGTCGCACGTGCGCGGTGTCATTTCCATGGCGCGCTCGGCCCATCCCGATTCCGCCGGCAGCCAGTTTTTTATCTGCCACGGCGACGCCAAGTTCCTCGACCGCCAGTACACCGCCTTCGGCGAACTCGTGAAGGGCGACGACGTCCTCGAGCGGATCGCGACCATGCCGACGAGTTCCGGCGGCGGCGGGGAAAAGAGCACCCCGATCGAGCGCGTCGAGGTCGAGAGCATCCGCATCGTCCCGGCGAAGTAAGGGCGAGTATCGTCCCCGTCGGTAGCAGCCGACTTCAGGAGGCTGTCCGGTTGCCGCCCCTTCTTTGGGCCACAGCCTGTTCAACCCGGCTCAAGGCGTGCCGGCATTGGGCCCAACCGCGGCTCGTTTGTCCAAGGAGTCCCGCAGGATGGCGATCTCCTCGAGAATATCCGGCTTGGGCTGGGTAGCCCCAAGTTCATCGAGGAGCCGACGGGCCCCCGCTTCGTCCTTCAGCCTCATCCGCACCAGCGCCAGGGCCACCACGGTGCGAGACTTGTCGGCCAGCGATGGGAGGTGCGCCTGCACCAGATCGATATTGGCGCGCATCGGTTGGTCTGCGGTCGCCTCCACCCAAGCCAGCACTTCATAAGCCTGCGTCTGCTGCGGCTCACATTCGATCAAGCGGCCCAGCAGGCGCCGGAGGTGCTGCGCGCCTTCCTCCGGCAGACGGAAATACAGCACGTCGATTCCACTGAAATTCGCGCGGTCTTCCATCTCCACCAAGGCATGCAGGATCGCCGGATTCCGCGTACCCGCCCTGAACGCCTGCTCCCACCGCTCCTGCGCCGTGGCCTCGTCGCCTTCGCCCAACGCGTCCGTGCCGAGGATCTCCAGCGCGCGAATGTCATCGGGATTTGTATCCAGCCGGCCCAGGAGCGCCAGCTTGGCGGCGGGCGAGCGGTTGACCCGTAAATCGAGCTCTTGAAGCTGGCCGCGGATCTCATCGCGTGGGACCGGCCGCATGACGTAGCTTTCGGCCGGGGCGATCGTCGGCAATGGATAGCGGCCCGGGCTGAACCTTCCGTGATTCAGATACTTGTTCAGTCGTTTGATCATCGCCGGATAATCCATCCCCATTGTCTCCTGAAAAAGCGCCCGGCGCTTCACCGGATCGCCCTTTTCTGTCTCCTGCTCAATGTAGGTCAGGAAACGGTCGACCTGGTCACGCGGCAGGCCGGAATTTCCATAGAGAAGGTAATGCACCAGAACCCAAGATTCCCCATAGAACATCCCGACCCGCTGGTTCTCGTGGTAATTGGGGGAAGTGTGATCGATGGCAAAAAGCTCCTCCAGCGGCATCGGCGGATGGGCCCGGTACTCGAAGGCCCGGCCCGGGATCGGTTTGCCCACGATCAAACCTTCGGGCGACTCCTCAATGGTGGAGAATACGTCGGCGATTCCCTCCCGGAACCATAGCGCGGGGTTTCGGCCGGAGACCTCGGTAAGATGATGCACGTATTCGTGGAAAACGACCTGCTGTGACTCCTTTTCGTCCTTGCGAAAGGGCATCACAATCACGGCTCGGTCAGGTCGGCTCAGATAAAATCCGGCGAGATCCTCGAGTTTCCGGAAATCCGCCGACACATAGGGACGGAATTCATCCACGCCCGCGAAATAATAGACCGTCACCTGCACTGAGCGCTTTTCCTTCTCGTGCATGATGTCGAAGAAGGCCGAGCGCAACAGTTCAAGGTTGCGCAACAACCGCCGCGAAGCTCCGGCGGAGTTATGGCTGAAGAGCTCAAAATGCGGCGACTCATAGCGCTGCCACTGGTCATCCGCCGCGGGAATAACCTCCGGCGCCGAACCCCGCAGCGGCAATCCGCTGCCGAGGAGCAAAGCCAACGCCAAGGCCAGAACGCCATATCGCCGGAGACAACGGATGGAATCGACGGCGGAGTCGGTAGGGCGAGGCATGCTTGGTTCGGACGGCGGCCAGGCTTGGGTCAGCCGCACTTTTTTCGCCCGGTGACGTGAGGGCCGGTGGCGCTTCTGGAAATCACCGGGATAAAACGATGTTTGCTAAGCATGCACCCCACGCTTTGGTCATCCCCTCTTCCCGAGGCAATCCCACAATGCCCAAGCTCCTCCACCTCCAGGTCGCCTGCGCCGAGAACCGCGTCATCGGCCGCGAGGGACGCCTGCCGTGGAGCATCCCGGAGGACCTGAAATTCTTTCACGACCAGACCGCTGGCCAGACCGTCGTGCTCGGGCGCGTCTGCTTTGAAACCTGGCCTCGCGTCCGGCTGGACGGCCGCCAGCCCGTCGTCATCACCTCCCGTCTTCCTGATCCAACGGCGCCTGGAGTCTCGGCCGAAGGCAAGTGGAGCCCGCCCCTGCTGACCGCCCCTTCCCTCGCGACGGCTCTTGCCATCGCCGACACGCTGCCCGGCGAAATCCACATCTGCGGCGGGGAACGCATCTACGGGGAAACCCTCGCGCTCGACCGCCCGATGCGGCTGCACCTGACACTCGTCCACGCCGACGTGCCCGGCGACACCTTCTTTCCCGAATGGCGCCACCTCGCCTGGCGCGAGACCGCCCGCCGCGAAAGCGCCGACACCCACTTTCGCTACACCTTCTTCACGCTCGAGCGGCCCTGATCTTTTCACCACGAAGGGCGCGAAGAACACGAAGGCCAGGCATCGATCCTCCAATCATTTTCACAGGAGGAAACCGAGGTAAGGGAGAAAACCTCATCCTTCGTTCTCTCCGTTACCTCCTGTAAAATGGCCGGGGATCGAAACTCCGAATCCGTGTTATCGGTGCAATCCGTGGTGAATAAATCCGGACTCTTCCTCTTCCTTCGTGCTTGTCGCGCCCTTTGCGGTTAAAAATCAGGCCGGTCCCTTCTGCAGCACCGCGTGCGCCTTCGCCGTCGCAACATATTTTTCCGCCCACGGACGGAGGCCGGCGATCTCCTCGGGCTTCAGCGGCCGGATCACCTTGGCGGGCGAACCGTAGACCATCGAGCCGGGAGGACATTCAAAGCGCTGGGACACGAGCGAGTTCGCACCCACGATGCTCTGCGCGCCGATCTTCGCCCCGTCGAGCACCGTCGCCCCCATGCCGATCAGGCACTCGTCGCCAATCGTGCAGGCATGGATGATGGCCGCATGGCCGATCGTGCACCATTTGCCGATGTAGGCCCCGTAGTCGTCGGCGAGGTGCACGATGGCGTTGTCCTGGATGTTCGTCCCCTCGCCCACGCGGATCTCATGGATGTCCCCGCGCAGCACCGCGCCGTAGAAGACGCTGGTCTGCGGGCCGAGCACGACGTCGCCGTTGACCGTGGCATTCGCCGCGATGAAGAGCGCCCCGGCCGTATCCGGCGTCTTCGACAGATGGCGGGCGAGGCGTTCGTGGATCGTCATGCCGGAATGGCCGCAAAATCCCGCCCCGGGCGCAAAGACTTTCGGGCCGGCATTTCAAACCGGATTGGCCGCGAAGAGGCACAAGGGCGCAGGGGCTCCGGCTCAAATCGCCCTTGCGCCTATAGGCGCAAGGGCGACTCCTTCACAGCCCCCATGCCCTTGTGCCTTTTTGTGGCCAACCCGTCCGGTGTTCGGGCCGGTTCGGTTTCGCCGTTCACTTCTCTTTCGCGTAGGGCACGCCGATCGCGGCAGGCGGCACCGCCGTGCCGACAAAGCCCGCGAGCAGCAGCACCGTGAGCACATATGGCAGCGCAAGGATGAACTGCACCGGGA
Source organism: uncultured Opitutia bacterium (assembly GCA_903881475.1). Lineage (GTDB taxonomy): Bacteria > Verrucomicrobiota > Verrucomicrobiia > Opitutales > Opitutaceae > Opi-474. Next base: position 13,696 of record CAIRTK010000071.1, read on the forward strand.
TCACCCCGACCAGCGGCAGGTCCACGCCCTGCAGCCGGGTCGCGAGCGCGTCGGTGAAGGCGAACAGCAGGCAGGCTCCCAGCGTGGGATAAGGTTTCCACTTGCCGAAGATCAGCGCCGCCAGCGCCAGATAGCCCTTGCCCGCGGTCATGTCGCGCACGAAGCCCGCGCTCGCCGCCGTCGACAAGTACGTGCCGGCCACGCCGCAGAGCACGCCGGAGATCAACACCGCCTGGTAGCGCAGCCGCGTCACGGAGATGCCCGCCGTGTCCACCGCCGACGGATTTTCGCCCACCGCCCGCAGCCGCAGGCCGAAGCGCGTGCGATAGAGCAGCCACGCGCTGAGCGGCACGAGCACCGCGGCGAGATAGACGATCAGGTTGTGCCCGCTCAGCAGCTGGGAATAGAGCCGCCCGGGAAACGGGACCTTGTCTGCCGCCGCGGCCCACGGCCAGGTCAACGCCAGAAACCGCTGGCCCGGTCCCTCGAGCTGCGGCGTCTGGCCACCGAGGTCGAACCAGGCCAGCGCCAGCGCCGGGCCCAGCCCCGCGACCATGATGTTGAGCGCCATGCCCGCCACGACCTGGTTGCCCCGGTGCGTCACGCAGGCAAACGCGAGCAGCAGCGCGAGCGCCATGCCCGTCGCGACACCCGCGCCCAGGCCGAGCCACGCCGAGCCGCTCACGGCCGCGACCGACGCCGACGTAAACGCCGCGCCGAGCATCATGCCCTCCAGCCCGAGCGCGATCACGCCCGAGCGCTCCGAGAACATCCCGGCCAGCGCCGCCAGCAGCAGCGGCGTCGCCACGCGGATCGTGGCGGCCAGCAGCAGGACGATGAGGGTGTAGGTTTCCACGGTTCAGGAAGCTCGAAGGAGGAAGTTCGAAATCCGAAGGAAATTCTTTGATCCCCGAAATTTCCAACCTGCACGATCCGGTTTCGGCCGGGCATGGGGAAATTGCCGTCTCATGCGTCAGGCCCTCCATCATTTCGGATTTCGGATTTCGGGCTTCGAGTTTTGCCGGCGAACAGCCGGCTCAGTGGGCCGCGGAACACATTCTCCATCGCGCCGCATAACAGGATCACGAGGCCCTGGATCACCACGACCATGTCGCGGTTGACATGAGGCATGTCGAACGAGAGTTGCGAGCCGCCCTGCACCAGGGCGCCGAACAGCACCGCCGCGAGGAAGATGCCCACGGGCTGGTTGCGCCCCATGAGCGCGACTGCGATCCCGACGAAACCCGCGCCGCCGGGAAAATCCAGCAGGATGCGGTGCTGCGAGCCCATGAGCTCGTTGAGTCCGAGCGAGCCGGCCAGCGCACCCGACAGCAGCATGGCCCCCAGCGTCACGCGCGGCGGCCGGATGCCAGCATAGACCGCCGCGGCGGGATTCCGGCCGGCCACGCGCAGCGCGTAGCCCCAGCGCGTCCGCCAGAGCAGCACCCACACGAGCGCCGCGGCCGCGAGGGCGAGCAGGAAGGCGAGGTTGAGCGGCGTGGACGTGAACGGAATCCCGATCTTCCCGAGCAGCGTGTGCAGGCCGGGCATGAAGGCGTTCGGGGCAAACTCGCGTGTCTCGGGCGACTGCTGGCCCGGCCGGATGAGCACGTTGACCAGCAGCCAGGTCATCAGCGCCGACGCGATGAAGTTGAACATGATCGTCGTGATCACGATGTGGCTGCCGCGGCGCGCCTGCAGCCAGGCCGGGATGAACGCCCACGCGGCGCCAAAGAGGGCGCCGGCCAGAATCGCCAGCGGCAGCACGGCCCAGAACGGCCATGCCCCGAGCCACAGGCACACGAGGCCGGTCCCGAGGCCGCCGATATAGGCCTGGCCTTCGGCCCCGATGTTGAAGAGCCCGGCATGGTAGGCGACGGCGACGGCGAGGCCGGTAAAGATGAAATTCGTCGCGTAGTAGAACGTGTAGCCGATCGACTCCTGCGAGCCGAACGCGCCGTCGGCCATCAGTTTCAGCGCCGCCCACGGGCTCTCGCCGATGAGCCGGATGATCGCGCCCGACAGCAGGAGCGCCGCGATCAGGTTGATCGCGGGCAGCAACCCGAGCTCGGCCCAGCGGGGCAATTTGGCCGGAGGGCTCATCGTACATCTCCGTTTTCCCTGTCATTGCGAGAAGCGGAGCGATGGAGCAATCCAGCCCCTCGACGAGACTCGGGGCCGTGAGCTTGTCGAACGGCTGGACCGCCACGGCGCACGCTGCGCGCCTCGCGCTGACAAACCGCGCTCACGCCCGCCCCTCCCCTTTCACGCCGGCCATCATCAGGCCGATTTTTTCCTCGGTCGCCTCGGCGCGGGCCAGCTCGCCGACGATCTCGCCCGCATTCATCACGAGAATCCGGTCGGCGAGGCCGAGGATCTCATCGAGCTCAACCGACACGAGTAGCAGCGCCTTCCCGGCATCCCGCAACGCAACCAGCTTTTGGTGAATGAACTCGATCGCCCCGATGTCCACGCCGCGGGTCGGCTGGCCGACCAGCAGCACGCGCGGGTCGGAATCGATCTCGCGCGCGAGCACGAGCTTCTGCTGGTTGCCGCCGGAGAACGCCGCGATGCGCAGGTGCGGATTCGGCGGGCGCACATCGTAGGCAGCCATTTTCCGCTCGCAGCCCCCGAGGATGGCCGCGCGGTTCAGCAGCCCGCCGCGCTGGTAGGCGGGCAGGTCATGGTACCCGAGGATGGCGTTGTCCTGCGCGGAAAAGCCCGTGACGACGCCCATCCGCAGCCGGTCCTCCGGCACATGCGCCAGGCCGAGATGACGGCGGGCGCGCGGATCGAGGCCTTCGCGCACGAGGTCGCGGCCGCCCAGCACGATTTCACCCCGGCTCGGCGCGCGGATGCCGGCCAGCGCCTCCAGCAACTCGGACTGGCCGTTGCCCGCCACGCCGGCCAGGCCGACGATCTCGCCGGCGCGCAGCGTGAAACTCACGCCCTTCACGCGCGGCACGCCGAGCCGGTCGGTCACTTCAAGGTCCCGCACCGTGAGCAGGGTCGCGCCCGGCTGCGCCGGGCCTTTCTCCACCTGCAGGAGCACGGCGCGGCCCACCATCTTCTCGGCCAGGTCGCGCGACGACGTGGCGCGGGTCGCCACCTCCGCGACAACCGCGCCCTGCCGCATGACCGTCACCCGGTCGGTCACGGCCATGATCTCGCGCAGCTTGTGGGTGACGAGGATGACCGTCTTGCCCTGCGCCCGCAGCCGCCCGAGCATCTTGAACAACTGGTCCGCCTCCTGCGGCGTCAGCACAGCGGTCGGTTCATCCAGGATGAGCAGGTCGGCGCCGCGGTGCAGCGCCTTGAGAATTTCCACGCGCTGCTGAAGGCCGACCGGGAGTTCGGAGACCACGGTGTCGAGCGGCACATCGAGGCCGTAATCCCGTGCCAGCTGTTCCAGACCGGCCCGCGCGCTTGCCAGGCCGCCAGCCAACCGCGGGCCGCCCTCGACGCCGAGCACGATGTTTTCCAGCACCGTGAAATTCTCCACGAGCATGAAGTGCTGGTGGACCATGCCGATCCCGGCTGCGATGGCGTCCTGCGGCGAATGGATCTCGACCGGCTTCCCGTGCACCCGGATCTCGCCGGCGTCGGCGCGATGAAAGCCATAGATGATGTTCATCAGCGTGGACTTGCCCGCGCCGTTCTCGCCGATGACCCCGTGGACGGTGCCCGCCGCGACAGCGAAGGAGAGGTCCCGGTTCGCGTGCACTGCGCCAAAGCGCTTGTCGATGCCGCGCAGCTCGAGCGCGGGCGGCAGGCTGTTTATTTCTTCAACCACGAATGGACACAAATTGACACGAATGGGAAAGCACTGGAAGCGCCCTGAGACGAATCGAAAAGCCACGCTTCCTATTCGTGCTCATTCGTGTCCATTCGTGGTTCCATCACTGCGCCCGGTACTCGGACACCTTGAGCCTGCCGCTGACAATATCGGCCCGCGCCTGGTCGAGGCGCTGCTTCATCGCCGGGGTCAGCACGGTGCGGTTGTACTCGTCGTAGGAGTAATCCACCCCGCTCTCCGCGAGCCCCAGCACCAGCTGCCCGCCCTTCCAGGTGCCCGCCTTCGCATCTTGGAAAGCCTTATAGACGGCGACATCCACCCGCTTCACCGCCGAGGTCAGGACGCTGCCCGGGTGCAGGTAGTCCTGGTTGCTGTCACAGCCGATGCTGAGCAGGCCCGCGTCCTGCGCGGCCTGCATCACACCAATGCCGGTGGCTCCGGCCGCGTGGAAGACGACGTCGGCCCCGCGGCCAAACTGGCTTTTGGCGAGTTCGGCACCCTTGGTTGGGTCGCCCCAGGCCGCGGGCGTGGTGCCGGTCATGTTCTGGAAGACCTCGATGTTTGGGTTCACGTACTTCGCCCCCTCGGCGTAACCGAGGGCGAACTTGCGGATGAGCGGGATGTCCATCCCGCCGACAAAACCGACCTTGCCGGTCTTCGACGCGAGCGCGGCGGCCATGCCGCAGAGGAACGAGGACTCCTGCTCGCGGAAATTGATCGACTGGACATTCGGCAGGTCGACGACCGCGTCGATGATGGTGAACTTCACGTCGGGAAACTGCCGGGCGACCCTTTCCACGGCCGAGGCCTGGGTGAAGCCGACGGCCACAATGATGCTGGAGCCCCGCTTGGCCAGCTGCGTCATGATCTGCTCGCGCTGGGCGGCATTGGTGATCTCGAACTCGCGGAAGGCGATGCCGGTGTCCTGCCTGAACTTCTCCGCCCCCACGCTGGCGGACTGGTTGAAGGAGCGGTCAAACTTGCCGCCGAAGTCGTAGACGATGGCCGGTTTGAAATCCGCCGCAGGCGTGAGGGTGACCGCGCCCAGCGAGACCAGCAGGACGCCCAGAAGACGGGAAGAAATCATCGGTGATAAAGGCTGCCCGCGACCCTGCGAAAAACCCGGGCGCGAATCAATGCCCATCCGCCCGCGCAGGCCTCGGGGTCTGGACCAAGGTGGGCGGGCACGTCCCGTGCCCGCATGGTGAGTCAGGCGTTCGGCGCAGATGCAGGCATGGGACATGCCTGCCCACCTTCTCATGCTTACAACCCACCGCGATGCGGGCTCCCGCAAAATTCAGGTAAGCAAAGGAAAATTCCGAATCCCGTTTGAACTTATGAAAAGAGTGACCTTATTGAACCCCCATGGCTGATCTTAAGCGTGGCAGGATAGCTTCGTTGATTTTTGCCGGGATGCTGGTGACGGGCTTCGTCAGTGGATGCGGCAAGTCCGGCGTCCAAGCCCCTCCTCCCGTGGATGTCCAGGTGGTCACGGTCGAACAACGGGACGTGCCGGTCACCCGCGAGTGGGTCGGCAGCCTCGACGGCTCTGTCAACGCGCAGATCCGCGCCCAGGTCACCGGCTACCTGATCAGACAGAACTACAAGGAGGGGTCCGTCGTCGCGAAGGGTGATCCGCTGTTCGAGATCGACACCCGGCCGTTTGAGTCGGCCCTGGCCCAGGCGAACGGCCAGCTGGCCCAGGCCCAGGCGCAGGCCGAGAAGGCGGCGCTGGATGTGAAGCGCTATACGCCCCTCGCCCAGGACAAGGCCATCAGCCAGGAGGAGCTCGATGACGCCGTCCAGGCCGAGCTCGCCGGCAAGGCCCAGGTGGCGTCGGCCCAGGCCGCGGTTGACCAGGCCAAGCTGAACCTCGCCTTTGCCCACATCGTCTCCCCCATCGACGGCATCGCCGGGCTGGTCCAGGCGCAGATCGGCGACCTCGTGGGCCCGGCCACCGGCGTCCTGACCACGGTCTCGACGGTGGACCCGATCAAGGCCTATTTCCCGATCAGCGAGCAGGCCTACCTCGAGTTCCGGCGGCGCGAGCCCGATGCGCCCAGCATCCCGCAGGGCACCCGGTTCCAGCTCGTGCTCTCCGATGGCACGCTTTACCCGGAAGCCGGCGAATTCTTCGCCATCGACCGCCAGGTGGACGGCAATACCGGGACGCTGCGCGTGGCGGCGTTGTTTCCCAACCCGAAGGGCCTCCTCCGGCCCGGCCAGTTCGCCCGGGTCCGCGCCGTCGTGAACGTCGAGAAGGGCGCGCTGCTCGTACCGACCCGCGCCCTGACGGAACTGCAGGGCAGCTACCAGCTGGTCACTGTCGATGCCGCGAACCATGCCCATCTCGTCAGCGTCAAGGTGGGTGAATCGTCCGGCGCCCTGAGCGTTGTCGAGGGACTGCATCCCGGCGACCGCGTCGTCGTCGAGGGGATCCAGAAGGTGAAGGAGGATGCGGCGGTGAATCCCCTGCCCTACTCCGCCGCCGCGGCCGCCAAATAACCGCGCCGTGTCGAAATTCTTCATCAACCGCCCGATCGTCGCGATCGTCATCTCGATCATCACGGTGATCGTGGGCGTGGTAGCCTTCCTCAGCCTGCCGATCGCCCAGTTCCCGAAGATCGTCCCGCCCGAGGCGCGCGTCACCACGACCTACGTCGGCGCCGACGCCCAGACCGTCGAGCAGTCCGTCGCCACGCCCATCGAGCAGCAGCTGAGCGGCGTCGACAACCTGAACTACATGTTCTCGATCAACGGCAGCGACGGCTCGCTGCGGTTGTCGGCCAACTTCGACGTCAACACGGACCCGAACACCGACCTGATCCTGACCCAGATGCGCGTGACGCAGGCGGGCCCGCAGCTGCCCTCCGACGTCGCGAATTTCGGCGTCACCGTGCAGAAGCAGCTCACGGCGCCGCTGATGCTCGTCGCGCTGTATTCGCCCACCAATTCCTACGACAGCACGTTCCTGGCGAACTACGCCTACATCAACATCAACGACCAGCTCACCCGCGTGCCCGGGATCGCCAGCGCGACAGTGTTCGGCGCCGGGCAGTACGCGATGCGCTACTGGGTCAAGCCCGACCAGCTCGCCAAGCTCAACCTGACGGTCAACGACATCATCTCGGCCATCCAGAGCCAGAACACGGTCAATCCCGCCGGCACGATCGGCGGCGAGCCCGCGCCCAGCGGACAGGACTTCACGTACTCCGTCCGCGCCCAGGGCCGCCTGACCTCCCCGGAAGAATTCGGCGCCATCATCGTCCGCGCCAACCCCGACGGCTCCACCGTCCGCCTGCGAGACGTGGCCCGGGTCGAACTCGGCGCCCAGGTGTACAACGTGATGGGCCGGTTCAACGGCAAGCCCTCCGCCATCATCGCGATCTACCAGCTCCCGGGCTCCAACGCCCTCGACTGCGCCAATGGCGTGAAGCAGGCCATGGCGAAGCTCAGGCAGCGCTTCCCGCAGGGCCTCGACTATGAGGTCGGCCTCGACACGACGCAGTCGGTGTCCGAGGGCGTGAAGGAAATCTCCAACACCCTCTGGCAGGCCCTGCTGCTCGTCATCCTCGTCGTCTTCGTGTTCCTGCAGGGCTGGCGCCCGACGCTCATTCCCCTGCTGGCCGTGCCCGTCTCGCTGATCGGCACGTTCATCCTGTTCCCGGCCTTCGGATTCTCGGTCAACACGCTCTCGCTCTTCGGCCTCGTCCTCGCCATTGGCCTCGTGGTGGACGACGCCATCGTCGTGGTCGAGGCGGTCGAGCACCACATCGAGGAAGGCCTTTCGCCGCGCGACGCGACGCTGAAGGCGATGGAGGAGGTCGGCGGCCCGGTCGTGGCCATCGCGATCATCCTCGCGGCGGTTTTCATCCCGACGGCGTTCATCCCCGGCATCACCGGGCGGCTCTACCAGCAGTTCGCGCTTACCATCGCGATCTCCGTGATCATCTCGGCCTTCAACGCCCTGTCGCTCAGCCCCGCGCTGTGCGCGATGCTGCTCCGGCCCAAGGGCCAGAACCGCGGGCCGCTGGGTGGTTTCTACAGCTGGTTCAACCGCGCCTTCGGCCGCGTGCAGGAGGGTTACGTGGGCATTTCGCGCCATCTGATCCGCAAGAGCGCGATGAGCTTCGTGCTCCTCGCCCTCTTCGCGGCCGCGGCGCTCTGGTTCGGCAAAAAGCTGCCGACGTCGTTCCTGCCGGAGGAGGACCAGGGCTACGTCTATGTCGGCCTGCAGCTGCCCAACGCCTCCTCCCTCCAGCGCACCAGCGAGGCGGCGCGCAAGGTCGAGGAGATCGTGAAGGCCACGCCCGGCGTGAAGAGCTGCACGTCCGTCATCGGGTTCAGCCTCCTCAGCACGGTTTACAACACGTACAGCGCCTTCTTTTTCGTAAACTTCAAGCCGTGGTCGGATCGGACCAGCGAGACCGAGCATTTCGACACGATCCGGGCCCGCCTCAACCGGGAGCTGTCCAAGATCCCGGAGGGCCGGGCGTTCGCCTTCTCGCCGCCGTCCATCCCGGGCGTCGGCACCGCCGGCGGTTTCACCTTCGTGCTCGAGGACCGGGCCGGCCGCGATGTCGCCTTCCTGGCCAGCAATGTGGGCAAGTTCATGGCCGCGGCGGCCAAGCGTCCCGAGATCACCGGGCTCTCGACGACGTTCCTGCCGTCCGTGCCGCAGGTCTTCGTGAACGTGGACCGCGACAAGGTCCTGAAGCAGGGCGTCGCGCTGGGCGACGTTTACAAGACGCTGCAGACCTTCATGGGCGGGGCGTTCGTGAATTACTTCAACCGCTTCGGCCGCCAGTGGCAGGTCTACGTCGCGGCGGAGGGCGAGTACCGCAACAGCACCGACAAGCTTGGCAGCTATTACGTCCGCAACCGGGCCGGCACCATGGTGCCGCTCTCGACCCTGGTGACCGTCGAGAACCGCCTCGGGCCGGAATTCACCATGCGGTACAACCTCTACCGCAGCGCCCAGATCAACGGGTCGGCCGCGCCCGGCTACAGTTCCAACCAGGCCACGCAGGCGCTCGAGGAGGTCTTCGCGCAGACCATGCCGCGGGAGATGGGCTTCGACTATATCGGCATGTCCTACCAGGAAAAGAAGGCTCAGGAAGGCGTGCCGCCGGCTGCGATCTTCGGACTCTCGCTGCTGTTCGTCTTCCTGATCCTGGCCGCGCTCTATGAAAGCTGGTCGCTGCCGTTCAGCGTCCTGCTCGGCGTGCCCGTGGCGGTGTTCGGCGCCTATGCGACCCTGCTCGCCCGGCACATGGAGAACAACGTCTTCGCGCAGATCGGACTCGTGATGCTGATCGGCCTGTCGGCGAAGAACGCCATCCTGATCGTGGAATTCGCCCGCACCCGGTACGAGCACGGCGTCCCGCTGCTCGAGGCCGCGCTGCAGGGCGCCAAGGTCCGGCTGCGGCCCATCCTGATGACGTCCCTCGCTTTCATCTTCGGCTGCATTCCCCTCTGGCTCGCGGACGGCTCGGGCTCGGTGGCGCGCCGGGTGATGGGCACCGCGGTGATCGGCGGCATGTTTGCCGCCAGCGCCCTGGCGATCTTCCTGATCCCCGTCACGTTCTTCGTCATCGAAATGTGGGCGACCAAGGGGCTCCCGCACAGCGCGCACCGGAGCCCGCTCCATCCGACCACCCTCGACGGCACCCCCACTTCACCTCCCGGCACCAACCCGCCGGCGCCCGGCCATTGAAAACCGCCATGAATCCCTGGACGAAACACGGCGCGGTCCCGGCTTTCCTGCTGCTGGCCGGCTGTGCGATCGGGCCCGATTACCAGCGACCCGCCGTGGACGCGCCGGCGGCATTTCGTGTTGAGCCCGCTCCCGCGGGCGACCGGTCGTTCGCCGATGCGGCGTGGTGGGACATTTATCAGGATGCGCAACTGAAGGAACTGATCCGGTCCGCGCTGGCGGACGGATTCGATGCCCGCATCGCGGCCGCCCGCGTCGAGCAGGCCCAGGCGATCGCCGCGCAGGTCCACGGCCAGCGCTTCCCCGGGCTCGGCTACGCCGCCAATGCGGATCGCGGCAAGAACGCCCTGCTGGGCAATCCCTACACGGCGGGGAACGGAACGACGGCCGACGGCTTCGACGGGTATCTGGCCGCGGCGTGGGAACTCGACCTGTGGGGCCGCGTGCGCCGGCTGGATGAAGCAGCCCGCGCCCAGTACCTCGCCTCGGAAGAGGCGCAGCGCGGGGTCCTCCTGAGCCTCGTGAGCCAGGTCGCCACCAGCTACTTTCAGCTCCAGGAGCTGGATGAGGAACTGCGGATCGCGCAGCAAGCCACCGCGTCCTTCGGCGACAGCCTGAAATTGTTCAACCAGCGGCTGGAAGGCGGCGTGGCCTCGCGGCTCGAGACCGCCAGTGCCGAGGCGGCCATGGCCGCCAGCGCCGCGCGGGTCCCCGCCCTGGAGCGCCAGATTGCGCTGCAGGAAAACCAGCTCAGCGTCCTGCTCGGCCGCACTCCCGGGGCCATCGCGCGCGGTCCCCGCCTGCTGGACCAGATGCTGCCACCGGAGGTGCCCGCGGGTCTGCCTTCCGAACTCCTCGAGCGCCGGCCCGACATCCGCCAGGCCGAGGCTGCCGCGCGGGCGGCCAATGCGGGCATCGGCGTCACGGTGGGTGGATTTCTGCCCAAGATCGGCCTCAGCGCGATCCTCGGGGCCGTGAGCCCCCAGCTGGACAACCTCACTTCCCGGCGGGCCGGCCTTTGGTCGGTCGGCGCCTCGGCGACCGGTCCGCTCTTCCAGGGTGGCGGGCTGCACGGGCAGTACGACCAGGCCAAGGCGGCCTGGGAACAGGCTAAACTGCAGTACCAGCAGACCGCATTGAATGCCTTCGCCGAGGTCGCCAGCGCCCTTGTGGCGCGGCAGAAGCTGGCCGAAGTCCGGGTGCAGCAGGAACGCGCCGTGCACGCGTACGAGGATGCCCTCAAGGTGGCGTCAAAGCGCTACACCGCGGGCAAGGCCGGCTATTATGAGGTGCTGCAAGCGCAGCAGCAGCTGTTCCCGGCCGAGGTCGCGCTGGCCCAGACCCGCCGTGACGAACTCACGGTGGTGGTCCAGATCTACCAGGCCCTCGGCGGCGGCTGGAACCTGAAGGACGCCGCGGCGTGGGCCGGGCCCAAATAAACGCAAAGAGGCGAAGACGCTATGGTCGGAGTCAAGGCAGAGCCTTGTCATTCTGAGCGGAGCGAAGTCTAGCCGCTTGGGGCTGGTTCGACATCCAGTGAGATTTCGTCGCGAGCTTCGATTCTATCCAACTGGATTCTTCACTGCGTTCAGAATGATAATCCGGGTTTTCCTTCGCGATCGAACTTAGCGCCTTCGCGTCTTCGCGCTTAGCTCCGGCATCAGGGAATTTTCACCGCCGGCAGGTCCCAGATCTGCTCAGCGTATTCGCGGATGGTGCGGTCGCTGGAGAACTTGCCCATCCGCGCGGTGTTCAGGATGGCCATCTTCGCCCACTTGGACGGGTCGCGGTAGGCCGCGTCCACCCGCTGGTGGGCGTCGCTGTACGCGCGGAAGTCGGCCAGCACCATGTACGGATCACCGCCCTGCAGCAGGCTGTCGTGCACGAGGGAAAACGCGCCCTGCCCGCCCGGCGTGAAATAATCGCTACCCAGCCAGTCGACCACGGCCCGAAGTTCCTCGTCGGCCTGGTAATAATCCCACGGCCGGTAGCCGCGGGCGTGCAGCGCCTCGACCTCCCCGACGTTCAGGCCGAAGATGAAGATGTTCTCGTCGCCGACCTCCTCCTTGATCTCGACGTTGGCGCCGTCGAGCGTGCCGATGGTCAGCGCGCCATTCAGGGCGAGCTTCATGTTGCCCGTGCCCGAGGCCTCCTTGCCGGCGGTGGAAATCTGCTCCGAGAGGTCGGCCGCGGGGATGATCTTCTCCGCGAGCGACACGCGGTAGTTCGGCAGGAAGGCGACCTTGAGCTTGCCGCCGATGCGGGTGTCGGCGTTGATCCGCGCGCCGATGGCGTTGATCGCGTAAATGATGTTCTTGGCCAGGTCGTAGCCCGGCGCGGCCTTGGCGGCGAAGACGAACACGCGCGGCACGACGTCGAGCCCGGGGTTCTGCAGGAGCCGGCGGTAGAGCGCGAGGATGTGGAGCAGGTTCAGGTGCTGGCGCTTGTACTCGTGCAGGCGCTTGATCTGCACGTCAAAGAGGGCGTCGGGTGAGACGTCGAGGCCGCACTCCGCCTTGATCACAGTGGCGAGCTCCACCTTGTTGGCGCGCTTGATGGCCATGAACTCGCGCTGGAAGCCGGGATCGTCCGCGAATTGCTGCAGGCCCCGCAGCAGGTCGAGGTCGCGCGGCCAGTCTGCACGGCCGAGTTTTTGGGTGATGAGCGCGGACAGCAGCGGGTTGCTCTTCAGCAGCCAGCGGCGCGGCGTGATCCCGTTGGTCTTGTTCTGGAATTTGCCGGGGTACAGCGCGTTGAACTCGGGAAAGAGGTCCTTCTTGAGCAGCTCGGTGTGCAGGGCGGCGACGCCGTTGACGGCGTGCGAGCCGGCGACCGCGAGATTCGCCATGCGGACCATCTTGTGGCCGTTTTCCTCGATGAGGGAGCACACGCGCTTCTTCTCGTTGTCGCCGGGCCACTTCGCCTCCACCAGGGCCAGGAGATGCGTGTTGAGGTCGTAGATGATCTGGAGATGGCGCGGCAGGACGCGCTCAAACAGGCCCACGCCCCATTTCTCCAGCGCCTCGGGCAGCAGCGTATGGTTGGTGTAGGCGAAGGTCGGGCTGACGATGGCCCAGGCTGCGTCCCACGTCAGGTTCTCCTCGTCGAGGAGGATGCGCATGAGCTCGACCACCGCGATAGCCGGATGCGTGTCGTTGAGCTGGACCGCCACCTTGGACGAAAAATTGGCCCAGCTGTTGCCCGGCGTGCGGAAATGCCGGCGCACGATGTCGCGCAGCGAGCACGCGACGAAGAAATACTGCTGGGTCAGCCGCAGCTCCTTGCCGTTCTCGGTCTTGTCATTCGGATAAAGGACCTTCGAGACGGTTTCGCCCACGGCCTTGTCATGGACGGCCTCGACATAGCCGCCGCGGTTGAACGCCTCGAGGTCGAAGTCCTCCGAGGATCGCGAGGCCCACAGGCGGAGGATGTTCACCGTCTTGGTGCCGTAGCCCGCGGTGGGGATGTCGTGCGGCACGCCGATGATGGTCTTGGTATCGACCCAGCGCGGACGGTAATTGCCGCGGTCGTCGAAGACATTCTCCACCCGGCCATAAAGGCGAACCTCCTGGGTGTACTCGGCGCGGACGACCTCCCACGGGTCGCCGAAGCGGGTCCAGTTGTCCGGGTGCTCGACCTGCTGGCCCTTCACGAAGGACTGCTTGAAGAGGCCGAACTCGTAATAGATGCCGTAGCCGAGCGCCGGGTAGTCCAGCGTCGCCAGCGAATCAAGGAAGCAGGCCGCCAGCCGGCCGAGGCCGCCGTTGCCCAGGCCCATGTCGAACTCGGACTCGCGGATCTTCTCGAAATCCTGGCCGAGCGACGTCAGCGCCGCCTTGGCCGTGTCAAAGAGGCCGGTGGCCAGCAGGTTGTTACCCAGCAGCCGGCCCATGAGGTATTCGAGGGAAAAATAGTAAATCCGGCGGACATTCTGCGCGTTATGCACGGCCTGGGTGGCGATCATGCGCTCGTGGATGGTGTCCCGCACCGCCAGCGCGGTGGCGACCCACCAGTCGCGCGGCGTCGCCGTGCTCGGATAACGCGCCAGGGTGGAGACCAAGTGCCGCTGGATCAGCGAACGGAGCACGGTCTCCGGGGAGTCATGCACCGCCGGCGCGGCAGGAGTGGAAGCAGGGACCTGGGCGTCAGGGGATTTCTTCGGAGCGGCAGTCGGCATGGGAAAGAGGAATGAAGGCAACCAAGATTCGTGCCAGCAGCGGCACTAGGCACGTCTATTTTTTGTCAGGCCTCAGCCTGCAGGCCTCAAGGCTGGGCGGCAATCCACCGCCGGCAACAACCCGGTGAACTCGGTCGTGGGCCCGTTTGCCTTGCCCTCGCAGTCCAGCGCAACCGGGCGTGGCGGTCCAGCCAGGGGAATTGCTTCGTCGCCTAGCCGCGCTGAAAGCGCCGCGCGAGCTCGCCGTGGTTCAGCTCGATGTAAGTCGGCCGGCCCGCCGGGTTCGTGAGCGGCGAGCGGGTCGCGAGCAGCTGCGCGACCAGGGCCTGCAGCTCCGTTTCGCCCGCCGTGGCGGGCAGCCGGATGGCCTTGGCCGCGGCCAGGCGCGCGAGCTCCTCGCGGGCCAGGTCGGTGTTCCTGTCGGGCAGCCGGCCCTCGCGGAAGGCGCCCAGCAGGTCGCGCAGGAAGGGCTCGGCATCCGCCGGCTCCATCCAGACCGGCACCGCCTCGACCCGGAAGAAATTGCGCCCGAACTCCCCGATCTCGAAGCCATGGGCATTGAGAAACGCGAGCCGGTCGAGCAGCAGCGCGGTCATGATGGGATCCAGCTCGATCGGCACCGGCAGCAACAGCCGCTGGCTTGGCACCGTGCCCGACCGGAACTGTTCTTGCAGCCGCTCGAACCACACGCGCTCGTGCGCCGCCCGGCGGTCGAGCAGGACCAGGCCCGCCGCCGTCTCGAACAACGCGTAGCTGCCGTGCGCCAGCCCGACGAAGCGCCAGTTCAATTGCGGATTGCGGATACCCGCCTTCGCCAAGGCTTCGGCGGGCAAGCCGGATACCGGATTGGGTCCGGATGCCGGCGTCGGCGCAGCGGTGCTTTGCGGGTGGAGCGCAGTGCCCCCAACGCGCTGGGGGGGCATCGCCGGGGCGACAAGCGGAATAGGCCCAAGCTGCCCCGCGAGCCGGGGCGCAGCTCCACCCTGCAGCGCCGCCGTCGGCGCGGACAAATTATTATCCGGTCTCCGCCATCCGGTCTCCGTTATCGCCCCGTCCGGTTTCCGAAATCCGGTGTCCGAAATCTCCCGGAGCCTTTGCAGCACGCTGCGGATCACAAACGCCCGCACCGCCGGCTCGCTGCGGAACCGCACCTCGCGCTTGGCCGGGTGCACGTTCACATCCACCGCCGCCGGGTCGCAGTCGAAAAACACGAAGGCGAGCGGATACCGGCCCTTCGGCAGCGACTCGTGGTAGCTCTCGATTAGCGCGTAGTTCAGCGTGCGACTGTCCACCGGCCGCTGGTTCACGAACACGATCATCTCGTGGCGCGTCGCCCGGCCGGCGCCCGGCCGGCCGATCAGGCCGCTCAGGCGCATGCCCGCTTCCCCCGCCTCGATCGGCACCACTGCCTCGGCGGTCTGGCGGCCGAAGATCTCCGCGACCCGCTCGGCCAGCGTTGCACACTCCGGGGAGCGGAAGATCACGCGGCCGTCCTCGACCAGGGTGAACGCCGTCTGCGGACAGGCCAGGGCGTAGAGCCGGACGCACTGGATGATGTGCGCCGCCTCGGTCGGGTCGGTCTTCAGGAACTTCCGGCGGGCCGGGACCGAGTTGAACAGGTGCGTGACCTCGATGCGCGTACCGACGGGCCGGCCGCACTCGCGCACGTGGACGAATTTGCCGCCGTTCACCAGGATCTCGGTGCCGGCATCATGGCCGGCCTCGCGGGTCTGCAGCTCGAAGCGCGACACGCTCGCGATGGACGGCAGCGCCTCGCCGCGAAACCCGTAGCTGGCCAGCCGGTCGAGATCGGCCGCCTCGGCGATCTTGCTCGTGGCGTGGCGCTCGAGAGCGAGCAGGGCGTCGTCCCGCGCCATGCCGGAGCCATTGTCCTCGACCCGCATGAGCGAGCGGCCGCCGTGCCGGAACTCGACCTCGACGCGCGTCGCGCCGGCGTCGAGGGCGTTCTCCACGAGTTCCTTGACCACCGCGGCCGGGCGCTCGATCACCTCGCCCGCGGCGATCTGGTTGGCAACCCGGTCGGTGAGAATGCGGACTTTGGACATGAAAGCTTCGGATAAAGTCGCGGAAGGGAGGAAGCGCGGAATTAATGCGAGAGGACAATCCTCCGGATTTCGAGTGTCGGTTTGGCGAAATTCATGATTAAGGCGAGCGGTAGCACAGTTGCCTTCAGATAAGAACGCGTGGTCGCGAGATGAATATCCTCAATGGCCTTGCAAGCCTTCAGCTCGACCACCACTCGCGCATCCACCAGCAAGTCCAACCGATGTTCCCCCACGGGTTTCCCGTCGTATAAAAGCACCACGGTCTTCTGCCGCTCAAAGCGCAACCCTGCTTTCGTCAACTCAATGGCCATGGCCTCCTCATACACCTTTTCGAGAAATCCAAGTCCGAGCGCACGATGGACCTTGATGCCACAGCCAATAATGCGCTCCGAAAATTCCGCCTCGATCAATTCCATCGGATTGTTTCCGCGTTTCCCAGCTTCCGCGTTTCCGCGACAAAAACCCCCTACTTCAGCAGCCGCTTCCAGCGATTGAACTGTCTCGCCAGTTGCGCCGGGCCGGGCATGCCGGTGCCGGTGCGCTTGGCCAGCGCCCGCCGCGGATCAAAGACCTGTACCCAATCCGGGCCGAAGGCGGCATGCACTTTCTGCACTTCCTCGGCCGGGACCTGGTCGAGGCGGATCGTGTTTTTCTCCGCCAGCCGCACCACCGCGCCCACCGCATGGTGGGCTTCGCGGAACGGCACGCCCTTGAGCACCAGGTAATCGGCCAGGTCGGTCGCCAGCAGGGCCGGGTCGGCCACGGCGGCGGCGCAGCGCTCCCGGTAAAAGGTCATCCCGCCCAGCACGCCCGCCAGCACATCGGCGCACAGCGCGGTCTGGTCGAAGCTGTCGAAGACCGGCGGCTTGTCCTCCTGCAGGTCCCGGTTGTAGGTCAGCGGCAGGCCCTTGGTGAGCGTCAGCAGCGTGTGCAGGTTGCCCTGCAGCCGCGCGGACTTGCCGCGGAGCAGTTCGCAGGCGTCGGGATTCTTCTTCTGCGGCATCAGCGAGGAGCCGGTGCAGAAG
Source organism: uncultured Opitutia bacterium (assembly GCA_903881475.1). GTDB lineage: Bacteria > Verrucomicrobiota > Verrucomicrobiia > Opitutales > Opitutaceae > Opi-474. The sequence continues at coordinate 30,476 of CAIRTK010000071.1, forward strand.
GCGTCGGCCAGCTCCACGAACTTGAACTCGGCGCTGCTCCAGAGGATCAGGTCCTCGGCGATGCGCGACAGGTGCACGCCGAACAGCGCGCACGCCGCCGCGAACTCGATGAAGACGTCGCGATCGGCGACGGTGTCCATGGAGTTCTGCGTGACCTGCGGCCGGCCCTTGGCATCGGTGAAGCCCAGCGCCTGCGCGGTAAACTCGCGGTCGATCGGCAGCGTGGTGCCGGCGATGGCCCCGGCGCCCAGCGGGCACCAGTTGGCCTTGGCCGCCACCTCGGCAAAACGCCCGCGGTCGCGGTCGAGCATCTCGAGCCACGCGAACAGGTGATGCGCCAGGTACACCGGCTGCGCCCGCTGCAGGTGTGTGTAGCCGGGAATGAGGATGTCGCGGTTCGCCCCGGCCACGGCCAGCAGCGCCCGCTCGGCGCCGGCGATTTTTTCACCGAGTACGCCGCAGGCAAACTTGAACCACAGCCGCATGTCGGTCGCGATCTGGTCGTTCCGGCTCCGCGCGGTGTGGAGCTTGGCCGCAGCGGGCACGCGCTTCGTCAGCGCCTGCTCGATGTTCATGTGAACGTCCTCGAGCTTGGTGTCCCAGGCAAACTTGCCCGCCGTGATCTCGGCGTGGATGGCATCGAGCCCGGCGTGGATGGCATCGCGTTCCTTGGCAGTGATGAGGCCGACGTGCGCGAGCATGGCCGAGTGGGCCTTGCTGCCGGCGATGTCAAACGGCGCCAGGCGGCGGTCGAACGAGACGGACTCGCTGAACTGCAGCATTAATTCGGCGGGACCCGCGGTGAAGCGGCCGCCCCAGGTCGCTTGGGAGGCTTTGGCCATGACACCGGGAGCAGACGGCGCCGTCCCGCTGCGCGCAAGCGCGAAGCGGGACGGTGCTGGAGAAGGGAGCAGGGAGAAAGGAGCAGGGATTCGGAGAGTCGTAAATGTGGGCGGGGTGCCCACACCCCGCGTTCATCCACTGGTAGGGCGAATCCTCCGGATGAGCCGTGACCGTGGCGGCTCGTTGGGGACAACTCGCCCTACCTTTCGAAGCGGAGTGAAAGCGCCCCACCAACATTTCAAACTCTGCTCATCCCTTCTCCCTTCTCCTTTCTCCAGCCTGCAGGGCCTCGCCCTGCGGGCGCCTCCTTGACCGTCCCTCTCCTGCCCGCACAGTTATGGCCATGGTTAGACGCCTCCTGTACATTTTCCTTGGCCTGGCCGTCGGTGCGTCCTTCAGCCGGGCCGCGGAGACGGATCTCGCCCGCTACGGCACGGCGGAAATCGCACCGGCCAGGACGTCGATTTACATCGGGAGCGTGAGCATGACGTTCCCTGTCTTCATCCGGAAGGGCGGCACCTACTGGTCGACCTACTCGGCCAGGGTCTTCCCCTATTTTTTCTACAATGAGCACGGACATCTCTCCATCGACGTGTCCGACGACCAGCTGCGCCAGCTGGCGCGCGGAGAGACCATCGAATTCAAGGGCCGCGGGCTCAGTTCCGACAGCGAGGAGCGGCCGATCGAGGGCAAGGTCACGCCCGCCGATGCCACGTCCGGCAAGATCAAGGTGCGTGTCTACGTCTCCAAGCACATCCAGCTCATCTTCAACACGACGTACCGGCTGAAGCCGGCATCATAGCGGATAGCAGGGTAGCAGACGAGGTAACGAGGCTGAGTTCCGATTGAATCGCCAAGACGCCACGGCGCGAAGACCGCAGCGAAGTTCGTGACAGGTTGACCGCTGAAACCTGATCACTGAAAGCTCCGGGCCAACGGCCCGGGACTCACTCCCCCGCCCAATGAAACGTCACCGGCTTCTCCACCGAGGGATGCAGGCTGTGATGCACCGGACAATTGTGCGCGGCGTGCTCGAGGATCCGGGCGAGTTCCGGGGTCTTCGCGACCGGCAGCCAGAGTTGCACCGCCAGCCGGATGATGCGGCGCGGGGCGTCGACGGACATTTCCTTCGTCACCTCAAACTTGAGCCCGCGCAGCTCGACATTCTGCCGCCGAGCAGCCATCGCCATGGTCGTGGCGATGCAGGTCGCGAACGACGTCGCGGTGAGGTCCGTGGGTGAAAACGCCTCGCCGCGCCCCTGGTTGTCCTTGGGTGCGTCGGTATTGAGGATATTGCCCGAGGGCTCGTGCACCGCGAGGCAGTGCAGGTCCCCTTGATATTCGCCGGTGATTTTGACCATGACCGAAACGTTGCCGGATTCGGCCGGTTGGCAACCCGCGGAACGGAGGGAACCGTGCGCCGTCGCGCGGCGTCAGGCGGTTTTCTCGCAGTTGATCATCCACGGAATGCCGAACCGGTCGTCCAGCATCCCGAATCGATGCGCCCAGAACGTCTCCTGCAACGGCATCCGGATTTTCCCACGGTCCACCAAGGCGGCGAAGATGCGCTCGGCCTCCGCCGGGTCGTCGGGGCCGAGCGTCACATTGAAACCCGCCGGCTTCACATAGTCCTCGGGCAACTCGTCGCCGCCCATCAAAAGCCGGTCCCCGACGATCATGCGCGCATGGAGAATCTTGGACCGCCATGAAACCGGCACGTCGCCCACCAGCGGCGACCCCTCAAAGGTCCCCATGGCCAGGATCCGGCCACGGAGGCACTGCGCATAGACGGCAAAGGCCTCCTCACATTGGCCGGCGAAGTTCAGGTAAGGATTCAGGTGCATGGCCGCGGTTCAGCACTTCGCCGTTTTGCGTTTCTTCCCGACGGCGCCGCGCTTTTCCGCCTTTCGGATGTAGTCCGGGGCAAAGGGCACCTGGCAGGCAGTGTTGCCCACATCCACCGTGACCGGGCCGATCTTCTCGCCGGCCTGCAGCGCGGGCACGCTCAGCGGCTGCACGTAGGTGCCCACCGCGATGACAAATGCGTTCATCTGGGAGCGCACCTCGTTCGGCGCCTGGTGAATCGTCTTCTGCACCCGCTGCAGCAGCTGCTTCAGCTCCGCCAGGTCGAGGTCGGCATCGGCCTTGATGGACACCAGGCTAGACAAGGTTGCCCAACCGGCAGCCGCGACGAGGGCCGTCTTCGAGTCGATCCACTCGATTGCCAGTTCCCACCCCTGCGGGCTGCCCGCGGCGACCCAGGGCACCGTCGCGCCGTAGAGCGGCTTGCAGTAGGCTTTGGCGACCCAGCGTTGGAGATCCTTCTTGGTCATCTGGTCGTCGTCCGCGATCAACCCGGCCAGGTACATCGCATCGTAGACACCGGTGTCGTAGAGTTCGAGCGCGAGCCGGTAATCGCTCCCGACGCGCTTCACGATCTTTTGGAGGTCGCCGATTTTCACCCCAAAACACGGCTCCTTCACGCCGTGGTTGAAGATCACCTTCTTGTAGCCGTCGTTGCCCAACGGCTTCAGTTCTGCCAGGATTTCTTTTGCAGTCATGGGAGTTACGGGTCGAACGGTTAAGCGAGTCCTGTCCGGAGTCGATTTCCGAGATTGGTCATGGTTTCAAAGACACGAGATAGGCCGCCAGGTCCGTGATATCGGAGCCGGACAACTGTGCCACGACCGGCTGCATGAGGGCCACCGCCGGCCCGCTGCGGGCGCCGGACTTGATGTCCCAAAGCATCCGCGCCACGTAGGCCGGCGATCTTCCGGCAATGGACGGGGTTTCACCCATTCCCCGCAGGTCGGGACCATGGCAGGTGGCACATGCGACGGCGCTGTTTCCACCCATCCGGGCCAGCGCTTCGCCGCGGCTGACGGAGCCCGGGGGCACATAAGCCACGACCCCGGAGTGCGGATCCTCGATCCAGCTGCGGTCCCAATCCTCCGGCAGTTCGATGATGCGGCCCTTGATCGGTTTGGTCCCGCCGTTCTTCACCAAGTCGAACCAGCCATAGTAATCCGGCTTGGTGGCCGGAACCGTGTCGGTCTCCACGACTCGAAACCAGGGCCGGCGCGGCAGGTGCGAAAAATAGTCGGCGGCTTGGGCCAGTTCGGCGTCCGTCAACCGAGTCGCGACCCCGATCATCCGGTCAGTGCCCACGCGTCCTTTATGGTAGGACTTGCGGCGTCCGCTGCGGAATTCGAGGATCTGCTGGACGATGTACGATCGCGGCAATCCTGCCAGATCGGGCATGTGCAGGAACCCCTTGCCATTGAAGTAATGGCAAGCCGCGCAGGGAATGGGTCCGTGCGGGCGATAGTGCCAGATCACCGGCGGAGCGACCGGATGGTCATCGGGAATCCAATCGACGGCATCGTCCCCGTTGAGTTCGTCGGCCGTGAACGACCGCTTGCTGTCCGGAATGCGGTAGGTGCCGGGAGCGACGACCGGCTCCGGAGCAGGAGCCGCCGTCACATACCCGGGAGCTCTATCGGGAGGCCGCCTAGACAAGCAAAGAAGCGAACGACCACAAGAGTTAGGGGCTGACCCCATATGACGGGGTCAGCCCCTAACTCTTGTGGTCGGTGCGCCAATCGTTGGCGAAGTGCCAGGGCTTACTGAAAACAAGCTTCGGGACGAGCATCCGGACTGAGTCGCTGGGCGTAGTTGGATTATGCGTCTCATCCGTATTCTGCCGCCTGCCCTGCTCGCAGCCTTCATCGCCCTTGCTGGCAGCGCCGCCGAGCCCTCCCTCGACTTCGCCCGGATCTACGCCAGCTGGACGGGCCAATGGGCGGGTGTGCTGGAGTACCGTGACTATCAGCCGCCGCACGGGCGTGTCGCCTTGCCCACCACCCTCAGTGTCACGCCCGCCCCCGGCGCCCCGGCGCTGATCCTCCGCTTCGTCTACGATGATGGTCCGCACAAAACCGTGAAATCCAACTCCCGGCTCACGCTCGACCTCATCGCGCGCAGCCTCACCTGGAGCGATGAGGGCAAACCCGCCACCGCCGAGGATACCTTCACGCTCACCGAGGCCTCCGCCAACGGCGACCGGCTCGTGTTTTCCGGCGAGGCCATGGACGACAACAAACCGTCGCGGGTCCGCTACACGATCACGACCGCCGCCGGCGTTTGGCGCATTCTGAAAGAAACCACCAGCGACGGCCCGACCTTCAGCTTCCGGCACGAGTATCGTTTCACGCACGCTGTAGGCGCACCTTGATCGCGCCCCGGAATCCGGGACCGCCTGATCCTTGTCCTCGCTTTACCGCTGACGCCGGTAGTCGGTCGGGGACAGCCCCGTTTCCTTGCGGAAGAGCTGCGCGAAATGGCTGGGGTTCGAATAGCCGACCTCGTTCGCGATCGTGATTACGCTCCGCTTCGTTTCGCGCATCAGGCGCCGCGCGGCGTCCATCCGCAGCTTGATCTGGTACTGCGACGGCGGCACACCCGTCGCGCGCTTGAACAGGCGGTTGAAATGAAACTCGCTCATGCCGGCCTGCTCGGCCAGCCGCCCGAGGCTGAACTCCTCCGCCAGGTGCTCCGCCATCCAGTCGGTGACCCGGCGCAGCTTGAAACCCGGCAGCGCCGACGTCTCGCCGCGGACGGCGTCGGTCAGCGCCGCATAGTTTCGAGCCAGGTGAATCGCGATCGCCTGCGCGAGCCCGCGCACGAGCAGGCGGCTCGCCGCCGGCCGCTCCGCCTCGCTGCGCAATTGCTGCAACAGCGGAACCAGGAGCGGATCTTCAAACCCGGACAGGTCGCGCAGCCGCGCGTTCGCGGCATTCGCGCCGAAGACCTCCTGCAGCGCCTCGTGGAAAAGCGGCACGCTCAGCAGCACGAGCACGACCTCGTAGGGCTCGGAAGTCAGCGTGCGGTAGCGAAAATCATACGGTGCACCCGCCGCGGTCAGGAACATCGACCCTTTCTTCACCCGGCTGGTGAGCCAGGGCCCCTCGTTTTCCCGCTCCTGCGTCTCTGCCTCGCCGGACGTCGTCCAGACCAGGAAGGGTTCAGTCACGGCCGGCATGGTGAAAATCTCCGCCACCGGCGGCAGCGCCATGACAGTGAGCTGGATGTCACGCCAGGCGGGCCCCTTGCTGCCGGCCATGCGCCGCCCCACGGCATAGCGGTCAATGGCCTCAGCAGAGGTTGTCTCCGGAACAGTCATGCACTGGAACGGCCAAACGTAGCCCGGCCCGGCACTTTGGAGCAAGATCGCAACAGGTCGCGCAAGGGCGCGGGCGACAATGGCAACCAAGCGTGCTAAGCTGGGTCCGTCATCACGAAAGTTCCACCGCCCGTTCGCTTACATCTTAAAACTCAGCTCTTAAAACTTTCATCCCACCGCTCTCCCATGAACAAACGCACCCTCGGAAACAGCCGCTTCGAAGTCTCGGCCCTCGGCTTCGGCTGCATGGGCCTCAGCTCCGGCTACGGTCCGGCCACGGAACATCAGGCCGCCCTCGCCGTGATCCGCGCCGCCGTCGAGCAGGGCGTCACGTTCTTCGACACCGCGGAAATCTACGGCCCCCTCACGAACGAGCGACTCGTGGGCGAGGCCCTCGCGCCCTTCCGCTCGCGGGTTAAAATCGCCACGAAATTCGGCTTCAAGGTCGGCCCCAACGGCGAGCGCCTCGACGGCCTGGACAGCCGGCCCACGCACATCAAGGAGGTCGCGGACGCCTCGCTCAAGCGGCTCAAGACCGACGTGATCGACCTGTTCTACCAGCATCGCGTCGATCCCGACGTGCCGATCGAGGACGTCGCCGGCGCGGTGAAGGAGCTGATTGCAGCCGGCAAGGTGAAACACTTCGGCCTGTCGGAAGCCGGGGCCAAAACTATCCGGCGCGCCCACGCCGTCCAGCCGGTCACCGCCCTGCAGAGCGAATACTCCCTGTTCTGGCGCGAGCCGGAGTCAGAGATCATGCCGCTGCTCGAGGAACTCGGGATCGGCTTCGTGCCGTTCAGCCCGCTCGGCAAGGGCTTCCTCACCGGCAAGATCGACGCGAACACCAAGTTCGACGCCACGGATTTCCGCAACGTCGTGCCTCGCTTTACACCGGAAGCCCGCAAGGCGAACCAGGCTGTGGTCGATCTGCTCACTACCCTCGCCTCGCGGCTGAAGGCGACTCCCGCCCAAGTCGCATTAGCATGGCTGCTCGCGCAGAAACCGTGGATCGTCCCGATCCCCGGCACCACGAAGTTGCACCGCCTCACCGAGAACAACGGCGGCGCGTCCCTCGTGCTCACACCAAGCGACCTCAGCGACATCAATACCGCCTCTGACCAAATGACCCTGCAAGGCGCGCGTTACCCGGCGCACCTGCTGAAACTGGTCGGCCGCTGAGTCCGGCCGATTCAGTTTCCCGCGAATTAACACGAATGCAATACCTCGGATTTTTAACCACCCACTACACGAAACACACGAAATAGCTCGGATCAGAAAACGAAGCCCCGGCCCAGTCGGCCAATCCCCATGAAAAATAATTCCAAGAAAAACGTCATTGTCGTCATCGGGCCCGGCCAGATTGGTCAGGCGATCGCACGCCGGATCGGAACCGGGAAACACATTCTCCTGGCCGATATGCGCCGCGAAAATGCCACTGCCGCGGCGGAGGTCATGGCGAACACCGGCTATGAAGTCAGCGTCGCGACCGTCGACGTGTCCTCACGCAAGGCCGTGCTGGCACTGGTGAAAACCGCGACCCGCTTGGGCAATGTCACCGGGCTGATCCATGCGGCCGGCGTCTCGCCGAGCCAGGCCTTGCCGGCCACGATCCTCAAAGTCGATCTTTACGGCACGGCGCTCGTGCTGGAGGAATTTGGCCGGGTGATTGCCCCCGATGGGGCCGGGGTCGTGATCGCGTCACAGTCGGGGCATCGCCTGCATGCGCTTCCGGCCGAACAGAACAAGGCGCTGGCCACCACTCCGGTGGAAGCGCTGCTCAGCCTCCCGTTTCTCCAGCCCGCACAGGTGACCGACTCGCTCAACGCGTATCAACTGGCGAAACGCGGCAACTCGCTGCGCGTGATGGCTGAGTCTCTCCGCTGGGGCAAGCGGGGCGCGCGGCTGAACACCATCAGCCCGGGCATCATCATCACGCCGCTCGCCCGCGATGAACTTACGGGTCCACGCGGCGCCGGCTACCGCCGCATGATCGAGCTGTCGCCCGCGGGCCGCGCCGGCACGCCCGACGAGGTGGCCACCGTCGCCGCGCTGCTGATGGGACCGGACGGCGGGTTCATCACCGGCAGCGACTTCCTCATGGATGGCGGCGTGACCGCCTCGTATTGGTACGGCGAACTCGCACCGAAGTGAGCGATTGATTTCTTACTATGAAAAACCTCACGGGAAAAATCGTCGTCATCACCGGCGCGAGCAGCGGACTCGGCGAAGCCACCACGCGCCTCCTCTCCGCCGAGGGCGCCATCGTTGTCCTTGGCGCCCGCCGCTCCGACCGCTTGGAAGCCTTGGTCAAGGAACTGACCGTGTCGGGCAGACAGGCCCTTGCGCTCACCACCGATGTCACCGCCCGCGACCAAGTGAAGCGCCTGGTCGATACGGCCGTCGAAAAATTCGGCCGTGTGGATGTCATCATCAACAACGCCGGCCTCATGCCGCAGTCGCTTCTCGCGAAACTCCACGTAGACGAGTGGGACCGCATGATCGACGTGAACATCAAGGGCGTGCTCTATGGCATCGCCGCCGCCCTCCCGCATATGCAGCGGCAGAAAAGCGGACACATCATCAACGTTTCCTCCGTCGCCGGGCACAAGGTCGGTCCGGGTGGAGCAGTCTATTCCGCCACGAAGCACGCCGTCCGCGTGTTGTCCGAGGGTCTGCGCATGGAGGTGAAGCCCTACAATATCCGCACCACGATCATTTCGCCCGGCGCAGTCGCGACAGAGCTGCCGAACACCGTGACCGATCCTGATGTCGCGGCGCGGGTACAAAAGCTGTATCAGGACGTTGCCATTCCCGCCGATTCCTTTGCGCGCTGCGTCGTGTTCGCCATGAGCCAGCCCGAAGACGTGGACATCAACGAGATCCTTTTCCGTCCGACGAAGCAGGAATACTAATCCTCCCGCTCGATCTCAGCTTTTAATCCAGGAATCCCCATGAAAATCCAACGCAGTGGCTCACAGCCCTCCGCCAAAGGTCCGGCCGACTGGTTCACCGGCACCGTCCGGATCGACCCTCTTTTCCCCGCGACGGATCCGGCCCGCGCAGCCGGCAACGCCGTGACCTTCGAGCCCAGCGCGCGCACCGCGTGGCACACGCATCCGCTCGGCCAGACGCTCATCGTGACCGCCGGCTGCGGCCGCGTGCAACGCGAGGGCGGCCCAATTGAGGAAATCCGGCCCGGCGACGTGATCTGGTTCGCGCCAGGCGAGAAGCACTGGCACGGCGCTGCGCCCACGACCGCCATGACCCACATCGCGATCCAGGAGCACCTCAACGGCAAGCCCGTAGACTGGCTGGAGCAGGTCAGCGACGAGCAATATCAGGCAGGGTAAAGCGCACCCTGAAAGCGCGCCGTCGTGCAGATTTGGAGTTTGATGTAGGCGGGGCGCCCTCACCCCGCTGAAGCCACAGCTACTCCGCGCCGAAGGATTCGCTGCGGAGGATTCCCCGCTCCAGCCCGCGCAGCTCGGCCATGCCGCGGAGCAGGCCGATGGCGGAGTAGCCCGGGTTGGTTTTCTTCCGGAGGTCGTCCAGCATCGTGTGTCCGTGGTCGGCGCGCATCGGGATCACGATATCGCGGCGGCCCGCCCACTCGCGCCGGCGCTGCTCCTTCAGGATCTCACGCATGACACCGAACATGTCCACGTTACCCTCCAGGTGCGCCGCCTCGAAGAAGCTGCCGGACCCGTCCCGCTCCGTGCTGCGCAGGTGGGCGAAGTTGAGCCTGCGGCCGTGCCGCTGGACAATCCCAACGAGGTCGTTGTCGGCGCGCACACCGAGCGAGCCGGTGCACAGGGTGAAGCCGTTGGCAATGGAATCATGGACGCCCAGGATGTAGCGCAGGTCCTCCTCGGTGCTGACGATGCGCGGAACCCCGAAAAGCGGAGTCGGCGGATCGTCGGGATGGATCGCCATCCGGACCCCCGCCTCCTCCGCCGCGGGCACGATGGCCCGGAGAAAATAAGCCAGGTTTTCGCGGAATTTTTCCTCGGTGACGTTCCGGTAGGCGTCCAGCTTCGCCTGGAACTCGGCGAGCGTGTAGCCCTGCTGCCCGCCGGGCAGCCCGGCGATGATGGTCTCCTGCAGCCGGGCCTTCTTCGCCGGGGTCATCGCCTCAAAACGGTTGCGCGCCACCTCGATCTGCTCCGGCGTATAGTCCTGCCGGGCGCCGGGCCGCATCAGGATGAACAGGTCGAACGCGGCGAACTCGTGCGCATCGTAGCGCAGGGCCCGCGCGCCGTCCTCCAGTTCGAACTGGAGGTCCGTGCGGGTCCAGTCGAGGACCGGCATGAAATTGTAGCACACGCAGTGCACGCCCGCCCGGCCGGCGTTGCGCAGGGTCTGACGGTAATTCTCGATGTACCGGTCGCGCGACGGCAGCCCCATCTTGATGTCCTCGTGCACGGGCACGCTCTCGATGACCGACCACGTCAGGCCGCGCGGCCGCGGCGGCGACACGATGTCGTCCATTTCAATCAGGCGCTTCCGCTCCAGGATGGCCTCAAGCGGCCAGACCTCGCCAATGGGAATCTGGTGAAGGGCGCTGACAATGCCGGTCGCCCCGGCCTGCCGGATGTCCGCGAGTGTCACCGGATCGTCCGGTCCATACCAACGCCAAGTCTGTTCCATTCCGTGCATAGTGGGTGCGGCGCGGCCGGATGATGAGCCAGTGAAATCCGGCTACGGGCGTCGGGATTTAGCACCACGCCCGCCGGGCTTGTCTATCGCAATCCGCCTCTTTCATTTATGGCTCACGATCCTTGCGCTTCAGCCCTATCCCTTCCCGCGCCTCATCTTTTTGCTTCGGAACCGCACCCGATGCGATAGGCTCAGCTCCGTGTTGCGCCGCCTCACCATCAGCCTGATTGCCCTTGCGTGGGTGTGTTCCACGCACGGCGGGATTGAGCTCACGCCCGAGAAAGCCGCCGCGATCGACGCCCTCTTTGCCCGTTTTGCGCGTGCCGATTCCCCCGGCTTTGCCGTCGGAATCGTCAGCGGAGGAAAATTGATTTTTGCCCGCGGCTACGGCCAGGCGAACCTGGACTACCCGGTGCCCATCACCTCGCAAACGTGCTTCCATCTCGCCTCGCTTTCGAAGCAATTCACGGCGGCGGCGGTCGCACTGCTGATCGAGGAAGGGAAGCTTTCCCTGGAGACCCGGGTCGCCGATTTCTTTCCCGAGGTCGCGCGCTTCGGGGCGGATCTTCGCGTCAAGCATCTCATCTATTTCACCAGCGGACTGCCGGAATATACGTCGCTGCCCCGCCGCAATGGCCAGCCATGGTTTTCGGATTTCTATTTCACCATTGATGAAGCCATTGCCACGACCCTGCAGGCACCCGCCCTGCGATTCGCCCCTGGGGAGAAGTGGGAATACTCCAACGTCAACTACATGTTGCTCGCCCGGATGGTGGAGAAGATCAGCGGCCTGAGCCTGGCAGACTTCCTTGAACGCCGGTTCTTCGTTCCCCTAGGAATGACCCACACCTCGCTCAATGACGATTCCACCCTCATCGTTCCGCAGCGGGCCATCGGTTATGTCGACCGGGCCGATCCCGCGGTGCAGAAACAATTGGCCAGCGTCGGGATTATTCTCCGCCCCGGCAAAGGCTACGCCCAGATGCTTCGGGTTTCGCCCCATTATGGCGGCAGTGGCATTTTCAGTACGCTGGAGGACTTTGCGCGCTGGGATAACAATTTCTACGATCCGATCGTGGGTGGCCCGGCGTTTCTAAGGCAAATATTGCACCGTGAACGATTCGCCCACGACAAGGACAACGATGCCTTTGGTCTGGTCTACGGCCAGTTCCAAGGGCGCGAGATGCTGTGGTTTTCCGGCAGTGACCTCGATACCTCAACTTACTTCGCCCGTTTTCCCGCAGACCATCTCACGGTGATTTGCCTGTCGAATCTCACGTTCGGCAACGCGGAGGAAAAGGCGCGCGAGGTGATGTCCATCCTGTTCCAATCATCGGTCAGGCACCCCTGATCGGCTTTTGCCACGTCTCGCCGGCGGGCAACGCACGCGAACCGCGGTCGCAGGCAAGGATCGAACGCAACTTACCACAAAGGTTAGGAGCCGCCTTGGCCTTCAGGATAATCAGTGCTTCGCCGGCCCCGCCTCGGCCGCGATGCCATCCAGTTCCGTCAGCGTCTGCGGCGAGAGCGTCAACTGCCCGGCGGCCAGATTCTCGCGGAGGTGGGCGACGGACTTGGTGCCGGGGATCAACAGAATATTGGGCGACCGGTGCAGCAGCCACGCCAGTGCGACCTGCATCGGCGTGGCCCCGAGCCGGGTCGCGACGTCCGACAGCGTGGACGACTGCAGCGGCGTGAACCCGCCGAGCGGGAAGTACGGCACGTAGGCGATGCCCTGCCGGGCCAGGTCGGCGACGAGGGCATCGTCGTGGCGGTGGGCTACGAGCAGCAACAACAAACCAACCGCGCGCGGCAAAACATTGTCGCGCTTACGGCGTCTACGAAACCATCCGGCGGTCCGTCTTTTCGAGCATCAGCAGGCTGAATTCTTCGGTCGCGAGTCTTACGTGTGCGAGTTTTCTGGGTGCCAAATTGCGGCAAGAATCGACATGATTTTGGGTCGAATTCATTTTGCCTCACTTTGCGGAAACAGGGGGTGCAAGGGAGAAAATGGGGGCCGCCGTGGAGCAAACGAAGAACTTTTGAAAAGTGAGGCAAAAACCGAATTTCCGGTTGTTGCGGATTTATCGGCACTTAGCTCCTCTTTTGTCTTACCTCGAAAAAAGTTCTCGGAATTTTTTCGATGGCTGCCCGACATGGATTCGAACCATGACTAGGCGAGTCAAAGTCGCCTGTGCTACCATTACACCATCAGGCAGTGAGGTGAGGAAGGGCAACGGTGCGGCGCCCGTCACTCCGGTCAAGGCCGTAAACTTAACCATACTCGCTGCACGCGCTGAGGATCGCAGGCAATTCAACCTTGAGCACACCTCTGCTTCCGTTGCCCAAATCTCAGCATGAACCCCAAGGTTGATCAGTTTCTGCGCGAGACTCCGGAGTGGCGGGAGGAAACCAAGAAATTGCGGGCGATCACGCTTCGCCTGCTCATGGCCTGCGGCCCGTACAGCAGTCCTGAGCCTGTCGAAGGGCTCATGGCCTGCGTCCGGCGGCCAGGAGTACCGGGAATTCCGGTAGGATGAAGAGCGTGTTGAAGGGCGGCCTAGGTCGTTTGAGGGTGACTCACGCTTTGGCTTTCTTGAGCGAAAGGTTTAGCGGCGGTCCGCCCGGTAGGTGTATGGCCCATTATGACCACGGGGGAAATGTGGCATAGTGGCCAGCCAATGAAAACGACGCACAAAAATCACCCGACCCACAGTGAAATCGCCACCCAGGCCCAGCTCATCTGGGAACTGCGGGGACGACCGATCGGACAGGACGATTCGATCTGGCTGACGGCGGAGCAGGAGTTGCGCTACGATCGCAAGCTGAACTTCGCCGCCACAAAGGACCGGGTTTCAGCTTTGGAGCACCTGGATGCGAAGAGCGATGCGGTCCAGAAGGAGTTGTCCGAGCTCTTCCCCTCGAAGAACTCCCCGACGATTCGGGAGGAACTCCTGCCCTCCAGCCTGAACGAGGATCGTTAAGTGCCGAGGGGGAAATCTCCGTTCAGACTTCCTGCAGCGACGCCGTCGTCGCGGGACAAGGATCGACGGCTCAGGTCATCGGCCAATGCCCCCGCCATGCTTCCGCGATAACTGCCAACAATTCTACCTTGAGCACGCCCTTGATTCCGCTACCCAAAACGCGGCATGAATCCCAAGGTTGAGGTCTTTTTACGCCAGACCCCCGAATGGCGGGAAGAAACGAAGAGACTGCGGGCGATCGCGCTTCGCTGCGGGCTGACCGAGGAGTTGAAGTGGGGTAAGCCCTGTTACTCGTTTCAGGGCAGCAACGTGGTCCTCCTCCAGGGATTCAAGGAATCGTGTGCGCTTCTGTTCTGCAAAGGCGCCCTGTTAAAGGACTCCAAGGGCCTGCTGGAAAAGCCCGGGGAGAACACGCAGGGCGCCCGCCGGATCCGGTTCACCGACGTCCGGGAGATCGTTAAGTTAGAACCGATTTTGCAGGCTTACATCCAGGAAGCCATTACGGCGGAAAAAGCCGGCTTGGAGGTGGAGTATAAGAAGAATCCGGAGCCTGCTCCCAAGGAGCTGCAGGAAAAACTGGAGGAAGCTCCCGCCTTGAAGGCCGCGTTTGGGGCCCTGACGCCGGGACGGCAGAGAGCCTACATCCTTTATTTTTCCGCGGCCAAACAATCCCAGACCCGGAGTGCCCGGGTGAATAAATGCCGGCAGCGGATTCTGCAGGGGAAAGGATTGAATGATTAGGGGGAGGCACTGCGCTTCGCCGGCCTTCTCTATCTGATCGGACGGCTGCCCGTTCAGGGGCTCGTAGAGTAAGTCTCTAAATGGGTCAGCTGGGTGGGCGGGCACGTCCCGTGCCCGCATTACGCCACGTCGCCGACAGGGGAGTCTTAGCACAAGCTTGGTTCTGTGGACACGCCCATGCAGGCACGGGACGTGCCTGCCCACCTTCAAACTATTCTGCGAAACCAACAAAGGACGGACCGTGGATCAAGGTTTCGCAGCAAGTCAGGCCTTGAAAGCGCCGGCCTGGATCGCACCCAGGCCACCCGCGAGCGCATAAACCCGCCTCACCCCCTCGGCCCGGAACAGCCGCGCCAGGGCGGCACTGCGCAGGCCGCGGCGGCAAGCCAGGACGGCAGGGCCCTTGCCCGCCAGTTCCCGCATGCGAACGAGATCGGCCATCGGCACAGCGATGGCTCCAGCCGGCGCAGTCGCGGAGTCGAGCGCCTCGCCTGCTTCCAACAGCGCGATCAACTGCACGGGGCCGAGGGCGGCGATTTCCTCGGGTTGGACGATAACAGGGGTGTCGTCGGTAAATGCAGCACGCGGCGGGGGCGCTGCGTCTCCCTGGGCTTCGCTCGTCGGGGCCGACCCGCAGACCGGACAGGCGGGATCCGCGGGGCGCTCGATGCCGTAGGATGAGGCGTCGAGCAAGTTGACCAACCGCGTCTGCTTGAAATCGATCGGGTCCGTGAGACGCAGGATCAGCTTCAAGGCCTCGGCGGCTTGCATGATGCCGAGCACGCCGACCGCCGGCCCAAAGACCGGGCCGCCCGAGCAGCTCGGCGCCGTCTCCAGCTGGGCCGGTTTCCGGCCGGACCACAGGCAGTGCAGGCAACCCGGCGCACCGGGTTCGAAAAGGTTCAGCTCGCCCTCGAAGCGATAGACCGCCGCCTGGACCAGCGGCACGCCGGCCTGACGGCAGGCGTCGTGCAGCAGGAATCGCGTCGCAAAATTATCCGTGCAATCCAGCACCGCCGTGCGCCGGGCCACGAGTGCGAGCACGTTGCCCGGTGTCACGTCCGTGTCCCGGGCCTCGACCTGCACCAGCGGGTTGTGCATCCGCAGCCGGGCCGCGGCGACAGTCGCCTTGGCCGCGCCCACGTCGTCCGCGGTGAACAGGATCTGCCGGTGCAGGTTTGAGACTTCCACCCGGCCGGCATCCACCAGGGTCAGCCGCCCCACCCCGGACGTCGCCAGATAGAGCGCCGCCGGACAACCCAGCCCGCCGACCCCGACCACCAGCACGCTGGCCGCAGCCAGCGCCGCCTGCCCGGCCGCGCCCACTTCGGGCAGCGAGGCCTGACGCGCGTAATAGGTTTCCAGCGAGAGCCGACCGGCGACGGACTCCGTGGTGCAGTTCACCCACTCGGCGACATTTCCCGGATGATGCTCCTTTTTCCACACGGGCAGCCGGCGCTTGATTTCCTCGATCACCTGCCGGCAGGCCAGAAACGCGCCGTGCCGGTGCGGCGAGGCCACGCCGATCCACACCGCGAGTTCGCCGATCGCCAGCGAGCCGGTGCGATGGACGCATAGCACCGTGCAGCCGGGATGTGCCTCCTCCGCCTCGGCCGTGATCGCCCCGCCTTCGAGCCGGGCGAGTTCGTCGAACGCCTCGTAGTCGAGCTGCGTGACCGGCCGGCCCGCGTGATGGTTGCGCACCCAGCCTTCGAACACCACACACGCCCCGGCCTCGGGACGCTCGAGCCGGGCGCGCAGCGCGGCGCCGTCGATCGGTTGGTCCGTCAGTTCAAACATGGCATCAGCCTCCGGCCACCGGCGGGATGAACACCACGCGGTCGCCCGACTGCAACGGTGTCTCCATGGTCGCGTAGCGTTCGTTGATCGCAACCCGCAGCAGGCCGGCGGGAAACTGGAGCCCGCGGCCGGCCTGCAGCTCCCGATAGAGTTCCGCGGGCGTGCGGGCCGCCGTGGCGCAGTCCAAAGCGGAAACGCCGGCCTGCTCGCGCAGCACGGCGAAAAATTTAACCTGAACCTGGCGCGGGGAGTCAGCCATGGCCGGTTCAACCGCCGATTTCCGACATCCCGCGCGTGGTGGGGATGAGATGCTGCTCGAGCCCGTGGCCCCACGGCTTGTCGAACACCGCTTCGCGGATGCGGGCCGTAATCGCGGCATCGTCGGCGCCCCCGCGCAGCAGGGGCCGGAGATCCACCTCAGTGTCGCGCAGCAGGCAGAGGCGCAGCAGTCCCTCGGCGGTGAGGCGCAGCCGGTTGCAATCGGCGCAGAAGGGCTTGGACACCGGACTGATGAAACCGATGCAGCCCGCGGCGCCGGCGATGCGGTAGAGGCGAGCCTCGCCATCGAGCCGGCCGTGGTTGACCAGCTCGAGCGGACCGTAGGCCGCCGTGAGCACGGCGTGCAGCTCCTCCTCGGTCACCATGCTGTGGGTCTGGAACCCGGCGTTGTTGCCGAAGGGCATCTGCTCGATGAAGCGGACCTGCCACGGCTGCTCCAGCGTATAGCGGGCGAGTGCGACGACATCCGCGCGGTCATTGTTGCCGCGAGAGACCACAGCGTTGAGCTTCACGCGCAACCCGGCGCGCGCGGCGGCATCAAGCCCGGCCAGCACGCGCTCCAGTTTGCCCCAGCGGGTGATCTGGCGGAATTTCTCCGGGTCGAGCGTATCGAGGGAAATGTTAACCGAGCGCAGGCCGGCGGCGCGCAGCGGCGCGGCGAGTTCGTCGAGCAGGATGCCGTTGGTCGTCAGCCCGATGGTCTCGATGCCGGGCGTGCGCGCGGCGTGGCCGACGAGGTCGACCAGCGCAGGCCGCAGCGTGGGCTCACCACCGGTGAAGCGGATCTTGCGGAAGCCGACGGCGGCAAACAGGCCGATCAGCCGCCGCAGTTCGTCGTCGGAGAGCAGTTCCTCGCGCGGACGGAAGGTCATCTTCTCCGGCATGCAGTACACGCAGCGGAGGTTGCAGGCATCCGTGAGGGAGATGCGGAGGTAGTCGATGTCGCGGTTGTAGCGGTCGAAGGGCATCGGTTACGTCCGGAGTTTGGGCCGGAAACCCGCGATGTGGTCCAGCGCCTCGGCGATGGCCGGGACGAGGAGCGGCAGGCACTCGGCCACGGCGGTGGGCCGGCCGGGAAGATTGATGATCAACGCCCGCCCGCGGATGCCCGCGGTGGCCCGGGACAGGATCGCGGTCTTCACGGTCGCATAGCTCGTCAGGCGCATGATCTCGCCGAAACCCGGCAGCTCCTTCTCCAGCACGGCGCGCGTGGCCTCGGGGGTGAAATCGCGCGCCGACGGTCCCGTGCCGCCGGCGGTCAGCACGAGCAGGCATTGCTCCTCGTCCACCAGCCGGCGCAGTTCCGCTTCGAGCTTGGACTGATCGTCGGCCAGCAGCACGCGGGTCCACTCCAGCGGCTCGGCGAACGCCTGCTCGACGATGCGCTCGATCTCCGGGCCGCTCGCGTCGGGATAGACGCCGGCGGCGGCACGGTCGCTGAGTTTTACGCGGGCGACTTTCATGACTTCCGTTTCTCGACGACGCGGATGCCGCCGATGGACATGCCTTTGTCGACCGCCTTGCACATGTCGTAGAGCGTCAGCGCCGTCACGGACACCGCGGTCAGGGCCTCCATCTCGACGCCGGTCTTGCCGGTCGTGCGGGCGGTCGCCTTCACGACGATGCCGTCGGGCTCGACCTTGAACTCGATCTCCACCGCGGTGAGCGCGAGCGGATGGCAGAGGGGAATGAGCGTGCTGGTGGCCTTGGCCGCCTGGATGCCGGCGATCTTCGCGACCGTGAGCACGTCGCCCTTCGGCAGGGCCTTCGCGCGCAGTTGCCGGATGGTCGCCGGGTCGCACGTCAGCCGGCCCACCGCCACCGCCTCGCGGACCGAATCGGGCTTCGCTCCCACGTCCACCATCCGGGCATTGCCCGTGGCATCGAGGTGGCTGAAGCCGGTGGAGGAAGTGGAGGATTTCATGGGAGACGGTAGCGGGGTAATTCAGTCGGATATTTACCACGAAAAGCACGAACGACACGAAAGGAGAAATTCGGCACGGGCGCAGTCTCTTCAGACGGTATTATTTTCGTGGTGTTGGTGTGTTTCGTGGTGACCTTCCGATGGCACGGAGTCGGCTCAAGCCGCTCCATCCTTGAGTGGACTGACATCAGCCGGTTTTGCCAGCTCATGATGCGGCCGCGGGCTGACGACAAACAACCCTGCAGGCGGGCCGCGCCGCACACAGCGGCCCTGCTCCAGCACGAGCACGTCATCACAAAGCGCAACTATCTCATCCGCGCTGTGGCTCACGAGCAGCATCGGAATCTTGAACTCGTCGCGGATCAGCCGCAGGTAGGGCAGGATCTGGTCCTTGAGTTCGCGATCGAGGCTGGCCAAGGGCTCGTCGAGCAGGAGCAGGTGCGGCGCCGCCAGGAGGGCGCGGCCAAAGGCCACGCGCTGGCGTTCGCCGCCCGACAGCGACCCGATGCGGCGCGCGACCAGTGACCCGAGGTTCAGCACGTCGCGGACGTGCTCGTAGGAGATGCCCGGACGGGTGGCGCGGGGGCGCGACCGCTGGCTGTAGCACAGATTCTCCTGCACATTGAGGTGGGTGAACAGGGCCGAGTCCTGCGGGACAAACCCCACTCCGCGGCTCTCCGGCGGCCGGAAGACGAGGGCAGCGGAATCGGTGAGCACGACGCCATCGAGGCTGATAAGTCCGTCCGCCGGCCGGCGCAACCCGGCGATGGTCTCGAGCAAAGAGGTCTTGCCCGCGCCCGAGGCGCCGAACAGACCCGTGACGGGTGCGTCCAGCCGCGCATCGAGTTCAAGGGAAAACGAGGCCAGCGGGAGCCGCAGGCGGGTAATCTCCAGGCTCATGCCGCCACCCTCCGCAGCAACCGCTCGCTGCACCAAACGGCCACGAACGCTAGAGCCACCGAAACCGCCAGGAAGGCGGCCGCCTCACCGTCGCGGCCGAGTTCGACCGAGTGGTAGATAGACAGCGACAGCGTCTCCGTCTTGCCGGGAATAAACCCGGCCACCATCACCGTCGCCCCGAACTCACCCAGCGCGCGGGCAAACGCCAGCACCGCGCCCGCAATCACGCCCGGCCGCGCCAGCGGCAGGGTGATGGTCCAAAACACGCGCCACGGCCCGGCGCCGAGCGTGCGGGCCACGTGCTCGACGCGGGGACTGACGTTCTCAAAGGCCACCCGGGCGGTGCGCACCAGCAGCGGAAACGACATGACCGCGGTCGCGATCACGACCGCCTTCCACGTGAACACGATCTCGATGCCGAGGCTGTTCTCCAGCCAATGCCCAAGCAGGCCGCGCCGGCCGAAGAGGTGCAGGAGAATCAGGCCGGTGGCCACCGGCGGGATCACCAGCGGGAGGGCGACGAGGGTCTCGACGATTGACTTGCCCGGCCATTGGCGCCGGGCCAGCAGCCAGGCCAGCGCGATGCCGGGCGGCAGGATCACCAGCGTGCTGGTGACCGCGACCCACGCCGTGAACCAGGTGACCTGCCAGAGATCGGACGACACGGGAAATCAGAGCTGCGGGACAAAGCCGAACTTGGCGAACACGGCCCGGCCCTCGACCGAGGCCAGCAGAGCCAGGAAGCGCGCGGCGCCCGCAGGATTCCTGCCGCCCACGATCAGGGCCACGGGGTAGGAAATACGCGGGCCGTCGGCAGCGGGAATCTCATGAGCCACCTTCACCTTGCGCGAAATCAACGCGTCCGTCTTGTACACGATGCCGGCGTCGGCGTTGCCGCTCTCGACGGCAGCGAGCGCGCCGCGGACATTTTCGGTGGACACAATCTTCGCGAGGACAGCCGTCCACCAGCCCTTTTTCTGGAGGTATTCGCGGGCATAGATGCCCGCCGGCACCGTGGCCGGCTCGGCGATCGCCACGCGCCGCACTGCCGGGCCGGTCAGGTCGGCGGCTGATTTCAGCACCAGGGTGCTGTCGGCCGCGACCACGATGACGAGCGTGTTGCCCAGCACGCTCCGCCGCGTGGCCGGGACGATCAGGCCGGCCTTGGCAAGGTCGTCCATCTTGGCCTCATCCGCCGAGAAAAACAGATCGGCCGGCGCCCCGGCCTTGATCTGGCGGGCGAGCGTGCTGGAGGCCGCGAGATTCAAGTGCACGGTGTCGCCGGTCGCCTTCTGGTAGCTGGCGGCGAGGACCTGCAGCGCGTCGGACAGACTCGCAGCGGCGAAGACGTTCAACTCGGCGGCAAAGGCCGAACCCGTCGCGGCGAGCACGATGAGCAGCAGGCATTGGGTGGCGGGACGGCGCAGGTTCATGGTCAGGGTTGGGACTTCGGCAGGGCGACGCGTTTACGCTCGCCGGTCGCCAGCGAGATTACCTCCATCGAAAGCACTTGTCGGATGGACCGGGCAGGACGCTTGTCACCGGGGCAAACCAGCCGCAGCGGCCCTGCAGTCGCGGGTAGCGGCGCCCCGTCCATGTGGTCAGCCAGCAGGATGGTCTGTTCGCGGAAAGCGGGGTCGAACTCCGCCAGCGAAAACACAACGACGTAGCCGTCCGCCGCGCGCACCCGGACCACGAGCGCCAGGGCGGCGCCGCGGAATTTCTCGCCCTGCGGCATGCCGACCAGCGCCAGCACATCGCGGGCGGCCACGCCGCGATAGTGGTGCGGTTTCCCGTGGTCCACAACGTCGGCTGCCACCGGAGCCAGCTGGGCGAGATCGGCCGCGGATACCTCCTTGTGCTGGTCGCCAAACGTGACACTGAGCAGGGAATCGGCGGCCCTCAGACCCGGGGAGGCTAGAGCGCAGAGTGCCAGCAGCCAGACGGAGCGGATGAGTCTGGAATGAAACGGAAGCCTCATGCGCCCATGACTGGGCGAAGCCACCGATCTCTTCAAGAGAATAGGTCGGCATTGTCATCGCGAATCCGGCACAGATGGGTGCGGCAATCCAGCTAGATTGCTTCGTCGCCCGCTACGCGGGCTCCTCGCAATGACAAATGGTCCCCACCCACCCCTGATTCTGTTTGCTAGCCAGCGCCGGCCAAATTGCATCGGCCCATGCCCGCCAAGGTAATCTCGGTCGTGCCCCGGCTCCGCCTCTACCGCGGGCGCAGCTTTGCTTTCGGGCCGGGCAAAGCGGACCTGCTGGAGCACATCGCGCGCACCGGCTCGATCAGCGAGGCCGCCAAGGCGATGGAGATGTCGTACATGAAGGCGTGGACCCTGGTGAAGAGCCTCGAGCGCGGCTTCACCGAGCCGCTCGTGATCAAGAGCCGCGGCGGCCATGCCCGCGGCGGCGCCGTCCTCTCGGACACCGGCCGCAAGGTGCTGGCCGTCTACCGGGAGATGGAGGCCGCGAGCCGGGAGGCGACGCAAGACTTCAGTGCGCGGTTTAACGGGCTGCTCAAGCCATAGGCAGGGTCTTCAAACCCTTCAGTGGATGGGCAGGCACGGGACGTGCCTGCCCACCTTCTCGCCGTTCCACAAAAGTAATTTGCAGACATAAACTTCAGCCCGAACCGATCAGCCATCCGGTCAGGAACACCAGCACGCCGCCCACGACCACTTGGAAGATCGCTGAGAGCAGCGGGGTGTCCATGTAGCGGCGGCGCAGCCAGGAGATCACGGCGAGTTCGACCGCCACGACGACAAGCGCGATGCTCGTCGCGAGGTGAAAGTCACGGATGAGGTACGGCAGCGTGTGGCCGAGTCCGCCCAGGGCGGTCATCAGCCCGCAGACCGTGCCGCGCACCCACGGGGTGCCGCGGCCGCTGAGCTTGCCGTCGTCCGACAGCGCCTCCGCGAAGCCCATGCTGATGCCCGCGCCGACCGACGCCGCGAGGCCAACCTTAAAGGTTTCCGAGGTGCTCCCGGTCGCGAAAGCCGCGGCGAACAGCGGCGCGAGCGTGGACACCGAGCCGTCCATCAGCCCGGCCAGGCCCGGCTGCACGAAACGCAGCACAAACAGCCGGCGCGCCGCGGAGTCCTCGTGATTCAATTCGCCCGACGCGGCCTGGGCCGCCGTGAATTCGCCGGCCGCAGATTCGTGCCGGCCTTCCTCCTGGGCGAGGTCGCCCAACAGCTGACGGACCCCCGCGTCCGTGGTCCGCAGAATGGCCGCCTCATAAAAGCGCCGCGCCTGGATCTCCATCAACTCCGCCTCCTCGCGCATCTGCTCCGGCCGGAAAGCCTGGGTAAGCCACGCGGAGCGGCGCACGACGAAGCCCTTCACGTCCTGCCGCCGGATCAGCGGGATGTGCTCGCCGAACCGCTGGCGGTAGAGATCGATCAGCCGGCGCCGGTGTCCATCCTCCTCCACCGCCATGTGGTCGAACAGCTCGGCCGAGGCGGGAAAATCCTTCCGGAGCGATTCGGCGAAGTCACGGTAGATGCGGCTGTCTTCCTCCTCGGCCGTGACGGCGAGGGCGAGAATCTGGGCTTCAGTCAGGTCGCGAAAGTGCATCGTCAACCTTTGAATAGAGCCGCGAGGCGACGTGAATCAACGCGAATGAAAAGAGACTGAGTCTCTGGGAGAGGAACGTCGCGATCCCGGTCTTGAAACGGGATTCATTCCCAAACCTCCGATCATTTCACAGGAGGTAACGGAGAGAACGGAGAGCGGATTCACCAAGGCAAACCCATCAACTCTCGGTTTCCTCCGTTACCTCCTGTAAAAACAGATCGGCATCCAGGAATTTTGAGCGCTCTTCCAATCACAGTCCCGCCACGCTCAGGGTCACGATCTGTTTCGGTTTCAGCGCCACGGTCACTGCACCTTTCACCACGGCCAATTCTCCTCGGGGGTTGCCCTCGAAGTCGGTAGTCTGGACCTGAGCCGGGAGCTTGGCCAACGGACCGGTAAGCTCGAGTGTCGCCGAGATCTTCTTCGCGTGCGGATTGAACATCCGGACTTCCATGACCGGGCCGACCTGGCGCGCGCTCGTGACCACCGCCGGGCCTTCCAGGCGGAGAAACCCAGTCGTGGCCGGCAGCGAACGTTCCGGCCGGTAAATCGCGATATCCGCCGCGCGGAGCTGCACGACGCGCAGACCGGCCGCGATCCGCTGGCCGAGTTCGCACAGCAGCGTGCGATCGGGCGCACCGGCCAGCGGCTTGATGAAATAGCGGAACGTCATCAGTCCGCGCATCTGGCCGTTGGGCTCGCCGCCGGTGAACACCGTGCGGCGCGTCCCGCGGAACAGCGTCAGCGCCACCGGCCGCTCCGCCGTGTCGCGCACCGTCGTCTCCAGCAGCGCATCGGCCACCACCGCGAGGCCCGATTTGGCGTCGTGCACCGCGGTCCAGCTCTGCTGCGGCACTGTTTCGACATTCAGCTCCCGATACTCGTGGTTGTCCTTTGGCAGCGCGATTGGCCGCTCCACGACATCGAACGCCGTGTCCGTCAGGAATGTCCCGGTCTTCGCGCCGCTGGGAAACAGCACGCGGACACGGTGATCGTCCGCCGTGTTGTCCACGGTCGTCTTCACTTCCACGAAATCCTGCCCCGGCCGCAGGCTGACCAGGCTGTCGAGCACGAGGGGAACGAAGGTCTCCGACCGCGCCATGCCGTCGGCCTTGAGCTCCGCGGGCACGCGCATTTCCGTGCGGATGCGGAAGGTGGCCAGCAGCGGACCGTTGTGGACGAGCGCCACATCGGCCCGGCAGGCGACCGAGGTGAAGATCTGGTCGTTGACCGCGATGCCGTGATACCAGCCGTCGCCGATGTCGGCCCGCTCCTCGAATGTCAGCAGGCGCGGATAGACCCGCTTCGTGAGCTTGTCGGTGAGGGTGAGCGTGCCGTTGTCCCCGATCACGACCTCGAGGTGTTCGTTCGCCATCGAGCGGTCGCTGGTCGCGAGCGCCGGTTCGTCGGCATAACGCGTCGGCCGGCCCGGCGCGACGGCGCGCACGGTAAGCGTCGTATAGCCAAGGGCCGGCACGGCCACGGACAGCGCCACGGCAATGTGATGGCTCATCACGCCCTCCGGAAACCGCGTCGTCCGGATGCGTTGGCGGATCTGGTTCATCGTCTGCCCCAGCCGCTGGTAGGGAAGCTCGCGGCCGCCGGCGTCATGGATGGTGAAGCCAGGCTTCGGCTCAAAGCCGAAGAACTCGTTGAAGGTGGGCCACGCCGTGGGAATTTCCAACGTCAGCTCAGTCACACCGGAGAAATCCCGGGCGAGCGGATTGAACACGGTGACGCGCAGTTCGTCGTCGCTCAGGTTGCCCGCGACGCTGGCGGCGAGCTGGCTGGTGGCCTCGACCGCCAGTCGGTTGGCGATCAACCGGCACTGGTCGAAGCGGTACTCCATGTCCTTGTGGATCTGGTCGGGACTGCAGCCGTCGATCGAGTCGTGCGCATGGTTCTGCATCAACCACCGCCACGCGGCTTCGAGGTAGCCCGGGGCAAAGTCCACGCCGAGCGCGGTGCCCGCGAAGGCGGTGAACGGCTCGGCCCAGTGACAGAGCAGGGTCTGGCACTGGCCGTTCGCCTGCTTGAGGCGCACGCGGCTCGAGAGCACGCCGGGGATGACCCACTGGTTGCAGTAACCGCACTGATCCTTGGTCGGATGCGCGCGGCCGGCCGCCCGGAGCTCGCCGTCGAGCACGGTCGTGATGCGGTCCCGCTGCCGGAGCAGCTCCTGCAGGTAGGCGTCGAGGCTCGTGTGCCGGACCGAGTATTTTTTGCTCTTCGCGAACTCGGCGAACAGGAGCGCATAGCGCCGGGGGTTCCACTCCTGGTGATCGCAAGATTCATGGATTAGGATCGCGTCCACCTCGCTGGCCGCGGCCTCCTGGTCGAGGAAGGCGCGCACGAGGCGGGCCATTTCCGCCGGGTTGTCCTCGATGGGCGGCCCGTATTCGTGACCGCGGTTCACCTGGTGGGCGAATGTGCCGTAGCCAACGTTGCCGAACTTGTGCACCGGGATCTCGGTGCCGTCAGCCCCGCGCCAGAGAAAATTGCGGTGCGCGCTGTCATTCACGCCGCGCCACAGATAAGCCACGGGGACGCCGCTCAGGGCGAAGATCTGCGGCAGCTGGCTCGTGTGGCCAAACATGTCGGGCACGTAGCCGGCATTCGACGGCACGCCGCCCCAGGCCCGCGCGCTCTGGCGTCCCACGAGCAGGTTGCGGATCAGGGCCTCGCCCGAGACCGTGAATTCGTCGGGCATCGAATACCACGGGCCGATGACCAGCTGGCCCGCGTGGATCAGCTTTTCCACCTGCGCCCGGCGGTCGGGTCGGATTTCAAGATAGTCGTCGATCAGGATCGACTGTCCGTCGGTCTGGAACGGCCCTTTCAGCCGTCCGTCCTCCAGGCCGGCGATCACCCGGTCCATCAGCCGCACGAGCGCATAGCGGATCCCCTGGAAGGGCTCGCGCCATTCGCGATCCCAATGGGTGCTGAGGGTATAGTGGACGGGGCGTTTCCTGGGGGTGCTCATGGGTAAAGGAAGGGAAGGTTAACCACGAAGGGCACGAAGCGCACGAAGTTCCAGACAAGGGGTTCGGATCGGATCCGGGCTTCGTGTTCTTCGTGCCCTTCGCGGTAAAAAATTATTCTTAGATCACCCGGTCGTTGCCGCCGTCCACCGGGACCTGCGCGGCGGTGGTCTTGGCGAAGAGCGGGCCGCACATCTCGGCGGCGAGCTCGGCGACATCGCGGCTGGAGACCTCGGTCTTCAGGACGTTGTTGGTCTTATACTGCTCAACGGTCAGCCCGTAATGCTCCGCGCGCATGGCAAGGATCTTTGGGGTCCAGATTGCCGTGTCGAAGACCATGTTAGGATGCAGCGAATTGATCCGGATGCGGTCCTTCCCCCACTCCAGCGCGGCAACGCGCGCCAGCTGGTTGACGGCGGCCTTCGAGGCCGAGTAGGCCGCGGCGCCGGGACCCGGCGCGGGCACATTCTTCGAGCCGATCACGACGACGCGGCCGCCGTTGGGCGCCAGCTTCAGCAGCGGGTGCGCCTCGCGCATCAGGAAGAACGTGGCGTCGAGGTTCACGCCCATCACCTTGCGCCAGAGGTCCGCGCCGGTCTCCGCGATCGGGGCGCCGGCCGGGAAGATGCCCGCGTTCAGGACCAGCATGTCCAGGCCGCCAAACGCCCGCACCGCCTCCTCCAGCACCGCGCCGATCCCCGTTTCCTGCGTAAGATCGCAGACGAGGCCGCGAAAATCGGGGCGGGTATACAGCGTCGTGACTGCCGGATTGATGTCCAGGCCCACGACGGCCGCGCCGCGTTTCAGGAGCGAGTCAACGCACGCCTTGCCGATCCCCGAGGCGGCGCCGGTCACGAGCGCGACCTCGCCGGCAAACATCGCCGGCTTGCCCGCGTTGCGGAGCTTCGCCTGCTCCAGATCCCAGTATTCGACGTCGAAGATGTCCGCCGCCGGCAGGGCCTGCCAGCCGCCGAGCACGGTGGCGCGCTGGATGATCTCCAGCGTGTGATGGTAGATGTCGCTGGCGATGGCGGCATCCTTGGCCGTGCGTCCAGCCGTGCAGAGGCCGAGCTCCGGGTCCAGGATCACCCGCGGGGCCGGATCGAGCATCGTGAGCTTCTGCCCGGACTTCGCGGCGAGCCCCGCAAAATAGTCCGTGTAGGCCGCGCGATACGCCTGCAGGTCGCTTCCGACCAGGGGCAGGCGCTTGGTGCGGATCACATGGTCCGGCGTCGCCGGGCCCTGCTGCGAAATGGCCGCGAGGTCGGAGCGCTGGACGAAAGCGAGCGCCGGCGCATCCGTATGGGTGCTCAGGATGGCGGGTGCGCCCATGGCGGCGGACAACTCGCGCCGCAGCGTGGCCAGCCGGATGCGCAGGGACGGAGCCGGAGGGACCGGCTTCGTCACCGGCAGCTCCCACGCCCGGTGTTTCGCGAGGTAGTTCTCCGCGAGCGTGGCCAGCTCGATCATCCGCTCATAGGCGGCCTTGGCGGTGTCGCCGAAGGTGAACAGGCCGTGGTTCATCAGCACGAGGCCGATGGTGCCCGCGTGGGTGTGCCGCGGGTACAGCTCGGCGCACAGCCGCGCCAGCTTGAAGCCGGGCATGACATAGGGAATCACCACGACGCGGTCGCCGTAGATCTCGCGTACACGCTGTTCGCCGCCGGGCGTGTTGGTCACCGCGATCAGGGCGTCGGCATGCGTGTGATCGACAAACTTCCCCGGCAGCAGCGCATGCAGGATCGCCTCGACGGATGGCATGGGCGCGGACGGGTTGGTCAGGCAGACCTTCAGTTCCTTCGCCATCTGCAGATCGGAGAGCTGCGGCAAAGCGGCCAGCCGGAGCAGATGCGGCAGGCGGCAGGGCGAGAAGCCTGCGGCCTCGATCGTCTCGAGGTCCCAGCCGCTGCCCTTGACGTAAAGGATGTCCTCCGGCTCGCCGAAGATATTCGGCTCGCGCATCTTCACCGACGTGTTGCCGCCGCCGTGCAGGACGAGCGACGGATCGCGGCCCAGCAGGCGGGAGCTGTACACCCGCTGTGCGAGATCGCCGGCGTAGGCGGCGGCTTCCTGGTCATTCCAGAGGCTTTTCATGGGTGGGGATTAAGCGCAAAGACGCGAGGGAGCGAAGGCCGATCGGAAGAAAACCAGCCAGTAGGCAAAATTCCGGACTTTGCTCAGGCCTTCGCGACTTGGCGTCTTCGCGATTAATTCTCCAGCCTCGTTACCTCGGCTGCTACTAGCTCTGCATTGTTTCACTTTTGGGCCTCCACGACCTTGGTCGCGCGGCCGATGGCGGGGTCGGTGAAGATGTCGTTCTCGTCGGTGCTGCGCGTGGAGAATTCGGACACGACGGCACCCTCGTCACCGGCCTGGAACCAGTGCTTGGTGTCGGGGGAAATGGTGTACTGGTCGCCGGGCTGGAGGACGACCTCGTGCCAGATCGTGTAGGTCGACTCACGGCCGACGGGCGGGCGGCAGCGGGGCGACGGCGTGGGCTGGCCCTCGACATAGAGGTAAACCGTGCCCCAGCGGCAGCGGAACGTCTCCTCCTTGCCGGGCTGGCCGCCGACCGACGGGTGCCGGTGTTCCGGGCAGGTCTGCCGCGGCCACATCGCCAGTTCCTTCGCGCAGCAACGCTGCGTGTTGACGTAGACGAGCACGCCGAGCCCGGTGCGGGTGAACTCGCTGAGACCGAAGTCGGCCACCTCGATCCGCTCGTGCTCGGCGGGGGTGATGACGAGGCTGGCCTTCTGGAAGAACGCGGCCGCCTCGTCCTGCCGCTGCTTGAATTCTGCTTTCGTGATCATGGGGTTTGGGTGGGGTTGCTTGCCTGAGGTAGGGCGGATTATCCCTAATCCGCCGCGGCGCGTCAGGGATAACGCGCCCTACCTTGATTCATTTCCAGTCTTCGCAGCCGCGAAAGGCCATCTGGGTGTCGCCTCCGACGTAGCGGGGAAAGGGCTTGTAGTCATTGATGCCAGGAACGGCCTGGCCGCGCAGCAGAAAATCGCAGCCCCAGGGCTGGGTGATGCGCGTGGTGGTGGGAATGTAGCGGATGGTGAGGCCGCAGCGGCGCTTCGGCGAGGTGTTCGCGTTGGAACCATGGATCACGTTGGGGTGATGCACGGAAAGGTCGCCGGCCTTGAGGATGACGTCCACCGCCTTCGACTCGTCGACGAAGGAGGCGTCGATCTCCGAGTTGAGCACGTTGGTGACATCCTTCCGCTCCTTGAGCTGCTGGAGCTTCAGATGCTGCGTGCCGGGGATGACGCGCATGCAGCCGTTTTCGGGCGTGGAGTCGTCCACGGCCAGCCACACGGTCACGACCTCCATCGGATCGAGCGGCCAGTAGCTCCCGTCCTGGTGCCAGAGCACGGGCAGGCCGTTGCCGGCGGGCTTGCAGAGGTAGTGCGAGGCGAAAAGCGCGATGTTGGGACCGATGAATTCCTGCGCGACATCGAGCAGGCGGTTGTCGCCGACGAGCCGCACCCAGAACGGATCATTCGGGATGAGGTCCTGCCACAGTTGCTCGGGCCGGCGCCCGGGATTCTTCCGCATGAGCCATTCGACATGGTCGCTGGCCTCCTTGATGAGCGCGGAATCAAGGACGTTGCGGGCGATGACGTAGCCATCGCGGTTGTAGTGATCGATCAGTTTCATGGGGTGAGGTGGAGTAATGGGGAACTCAGGAAATCAGGAGAGGAACCTGAGTATTTTGAGAACCATCGAGGCGGTTTTAGAAGGCTTGTTCCAGAGTTCCTGAGTTCCAGATTAAGTCTGGGCCAGACGCCGCGCGGCTTCGACGATGCGGGAGACGTCGGGGCGGTAGGCGTTTTCGAGGATCGGGGTGAAGGGCACGGGCACGTCGGGCGAGGCCACGCGCACCACGGGAGCCATGAGGCTGTCGGCGCAATGCTCCATGATGCCGGCGGCGATTTCCGCGCTGACCCCGCCGGTCTTCGGTCCCTCCTCGACGATGACCACGCGGCCGGTCTTGCGGAGGGAGGCGCCGATCGTGGCGTAGTCGATGGGCGACAGGCTGCGGACGTCGATCACCTCGGCCTCGATGCCCTCGGCGGCGAGGATCGTGGCGGCGGCCATCGCGTAGTGGGTCATCAGCAGCCAGCCGAGGATCGTGACGTGTTGCCCCTCGCGGCGCACGGCGGCCTGGTCGAGCGGCACGGTGTAATCCGCGTCGGGAATCTCGCTGGTGGCGTCGACGGCGCCTGGTTCGGCGCGCGCACCCTTGGAGCCGTAGAGCAGCTTGTGCTCGAAGATCATCACGGGGTTGTCGTCGCGCACCGCGGCCTTGAGGATGCCCTTGGCATCGTAGGCGTTCGACACCGCCACGACCTTCAGGCCGGGCACACCGGTGAAGTAGCGCTCCATGCTCTGGGCGTGCTGCGAGCCGCGGCCGGTCGCGCCGATGGGCGCGCGCATGACCATGGGGACCTTGACGGTGCCGCCCGACATGTAGCGCATCTTCGCCGCGTTGTTGATCAGCTGGTCGCTGGCGAGGAAGAGGAAGTCGCCGTACTGCATGTCGGCGATCGGCCGCATCCCCATCATGGCCGCGCCCACCGCCATGCCGGTGAAGCCGAGCTCGGCGATCGGCGTGTCGATGATCCGGCCGGGGAATTTCTCCGCGAGCCCGAGCGTGACGGTGAAGGCGCCGCCCCACCCGCCCGGCACGCCGATGTCCTCGCCGATGCAAAACACCGCGGGGTCGCGGGTCATTTCCTCCGCGATGCCGTCGCGGAGCGCCTCTGCTATGCCTTGTCGTTTCATAAATTCAAAAGGTTCAGGTTTCGCGGAAAGCCACCGGGCTGCCCTGCGGGTCGTTGAAGTCGTTCAGGTAGCCGGCGTCCTGCCATTTTACGCCATCGCGCAGCCCGGACTTCTCCGTCCGCAGGTGGATCGCGAAGCTCACGCGCGGACCCGGGCCGAGGTTGGGGCCGCTGCCGTGGACCGTGAGGCGGTGATGGAAGCTCACGCCGCCGGGCGGGAGCACTGCGGCGACCTCCTCCCACGCGCCGCCGCCGCTCTTGTCCCGGATCCGCTGTTTGAGCGCATCGAGGTGGTCGCTGAAAAAATCGCCCGCCTTGAGCAGGCCCCAGTGGTTCGAGCCGCGCACAAAGCGCATCGGGCCGGAATCGGCCGTGACATCGCTGATCGCGACCCACGCCGTGAAAATGTCGCCTTGCAACGCGCCATCCCAGTATTCCTGGTCCTGGTGCCAGCCGACATTCACGCCGCCCTGGCCGCCGGGCGGCTTGATCAGGAGCTGGGTCGCGAACACCTGGACGAGCTTGGCGCCGGTCAGCGCTGCGGCCCAGCGCCCAAGGGCGGGATGGCTCACCAGCTCGTGGATGGTCCGGTCCGAGCGGTGGGCATTGTCGATTTTCACCAGCGACTTTGGCGCTTCCTTCGAAGCCTTGGGTGCACCGGCCGGCGGAATCCCGGTCTCGTACTCGCCGGCGTAAACCGCGTCGATCCGCTGCCGCACGCGCCCGAGCAGCTCGGTGGGGATGAGCCGCGGGGCGATGAAAAAGCCGTCCCGGGAAAACTGGGCCGCGGCCGCGGTCTTCATGGTCTCGGTCAGGAAGGGGCTGGTGGAGGCGCTCATGGGGTCAGGCGAAAACGTCGGTGGTCAGGTCTGCGAGCGTGGGTTGCGGGGCGCGCTTGGCGTTTTCGACGCCGGCGGTGATCTGCCGGTCAACGTCCGCCTTGATGGCGTCCAGGTCGGCCTGGCTGACATCCCCTCGATCGAGCAGCTGCACGGCAAAGCGCTCGATCGGATCGCGCGCAAACCATGCCTCACGCTCGTCCTTCGCCTGGTAATGGCAGGCGTCGCGCCGCGAATGTCCGGTGCGCCGGTAGGTCAGCAGCTCGAGCAGCACGGGACCCTTCCCCGCCCGGCACTCCTCCGCCGCACGCTGGGCGGCGGCGTAGACCGCAAGCACGTCGTTGCCGTCAACCGTCTCGCCGCGGAAGCCGTACGAGGCGGCCCGGTCCGAGACGCGCGGGTTCTTCATGACCTTGTCGATGCGGGTCGAGGCGCCGTAGAGGTTGTTCTCGCAGACGAGGATGACGGGCAGGTCCCAGATCGCCGCCATGTTCACCCCCTCGTGGAATGCGCCCTCGGCCACGGCGCCGTCGCCGAAGAAGCACGCGACGACCTGCGGGCGGCGCTGCAACTTGAACGCCAGCGCCATGCCCGCCGCCAGCGGGATGCCGCCAGCAACGATGGCGATGCCGGGGACCATGCCCTTGTCCATGTTGCCCATGTGCATCGAGCCGCCCTTGCCCTTGCAGCAGCCGGTGGTGGCGCCGAACAGCTCGTCCAACATCTCCTGCACGGATAGCCCCTTCGCGAGGGCGTGGCCGTGGCCACGGAACGTCGAGGTGATGAAGTCGTCGGGCCGCAGGGCCGCGCACACTCCGACCGCCGTGGCCTCCTGCCCCTGGCACTGGTGGATCGTGCCGGGCATCGTGCCCTCGAGAAAGAGGAACTTCACGCGCTCCTCGAATTCGCGGATGAGCACCAGCTGTTCGTAGAGTTTCAGGTGGAAGGCACGGTCGGTTTTCATGGGTGTCGGGAAGTTGATCAGAGTTCGAGGCTCACGCCCATGAGGCCGATGACGACGTCCTGGGACAGGGTTTCAAGGGTCACGCTCTCCAGCGGCACGCCCGCGCGGAGTTTCCAGGAGAGCACCATGGCGCGGCACTCGCGGCCGAGCTGGACCTGCGGCGGCGGCTCCTTGGGCAGGCAGAAGGCATCGAGCTCATAGCTGTAATCGCTGCCACCCCAGCTGGAGAGCATCCAGAAGTTGAACGGCGGCACCAATTCCAGCTTCTCGACCTGGCCGTCGGCATAGCGGAACCGGAACTCCGCGTTGGCGATCCGCGTCTGCATGGGAAACGTCGAGCCGGCAACCAGCAGCCAGAGTGTGTCTGCCGCGCGGCCGACCGGCACCGTGACCGACACCGGCCAGTTGTCCCACAGTGACGTGAAGGCGATGTTCTGTTTCTCGCCCGGCGCAGTGAACGGAACGTGCTGCGGCGTCATGATCCGGCCCCGACCGTCGGCGAGAGCGGGCACCTGGCCGAGGTCGATCATGGGCGGCGGCAGATTCCAGTACGGAAAAGTCCACGCCGAATAACCGTCGATCCCCAGCTGCACCGAGCACGTCGCGGGACGCGGCGAGAGGTAGCGCTGCTGGAAGATGGTGCGGACATCCCCGTTGCACTGCGGCGCTAGGTCGAGGCAGGTCCAGGTCGCGTGCGCCCGTGCGGTCCGCGGGGTTTGGGCGGCGCGGCGAAGCTCGGCAACGGGATCCGTGACCTGCACCTGGAAGATCTGCCAGCGCGGCAGTTCACCCGCAAGGTTCCGGGCGAGCACCAGGTGATGCCCGGGTTTCGCGGCGAACCGGCCGTGCAGGCTCGAAGTCCCCGCGCGGGCACCCTCGATCACCTGGTGCAGATCACGCCACTCTTCAACCGGGCCCGCGGCCACGGACAGTTCCGCTTCCTCCCCCACGCGGCCGGCGATGGCCACCGGCTCGTCCTGCGGCCGGCGACCCGCGAGTTCGATCACCAGCTCAGCCGTGGTCACCGCCGGAACTTCCAGTCGCAGCAGCGTGCAGCCGAAGCCGGGCTCGACGGCCCAGATCACCGCCCAGCCGTTGAGCGTGACGCGGTGGATTTTCTCCGACCGGATCGGCAGGCAGAAGCTGACGTCCGCCATTTTGGCCAGGGTCAGCTGGTAGCGGTCGGTTTCCCCGGCCTGCTCATGGTCGAAGGAGAAGTCGGGCGTCTGAATCGAGGCGCGCGGCCATTTCGAGGGGAAGGCCGGGTGCATCCGGACGTGGCCGTTGGGATAATCCGGAGCGTAGCCAAACAAGCCCTCCACCACGGTGCGCGCGAACATGTGCACGTTGTCCCCGAAATCCGTCGCCGCCCCTATGTGGCTGAAACCGCCGGGCACGGCGCTCGCGTAGGCGCTCTCCAGCATCGCACCCTCCAGCAGCGCATAGCCCGCATCGCCGAGCCCGGCCTGGAAATACGCCAGCGCGAGGTGGCAGAGATCGCCGCCAAAGACGTCGCGCACCGACCATTTCCACGGCACCCAGTTGGAGGGCTGGCACAGCACGCCGCCGAACGGCTGGCGGACGCGCTCGAGCGCCCACTCGGTGAAATAAAGCGACTCCAGCGCCTCCTCGGCCGTCGTCAGACCGGCGTCGATCGGGAGGAATATGCTGTAAACCCACGCGTCGTCGTGCACGCGGCCGTGGCCGCCCTGCTCAAGGTACAGGCCGAAGTGACCGCGGTCCTTCACCCACAGCCGTTCACGCATCGCACGCTGAATCTTGTCCACCTGCGCCCGGTGGCGGTTCGCGCCCGCGGTGTCGCCGGCACGGCGCGCCAGGTCCATCGCCGCGCGATGGGCGGTGCAGGCGTAGGCGGACTGCTCCGCGCTGCCGCCGCCGTTGTACCAGACCGAGTCAGTCGGCAGCGTGTTGATGTAACTCTCGTAGAGCCCGTCGTCGTCGGGGTCGAAGCACTCCCGCATCCACTCGGTGTGCAGCTCCAGCGCCGGCCGCAGCAGCCGCTCCATCTCCGGGTCGGCCGTCGCGCGCCAGTCCTTGATCGTCTGGTCGAAGAACTGTGTCTGCACATCGTACATCGTGAACCCGCGGTCGAGCGCGCCCTTCCCGTAGAACCGCGAGCCGGGTCCCTCATGGCAAAGCAGCCGGTCCGGGCTGGCCTCCGCCCGCGTGCGGACGGGGTCGGTTTTCTTCTGGAGCCCGATCGTATACTCCGCGTTGCCCCGCACCCGGTCGTGCCAGCCCAGCGCCGTGGCCCCGCAGATCACGCGCCAGCCCACGAAGCGGATGTTGAACGCCATGCAGCCATGCCGGAAAATGTCGGGGTTCCGCTCGCAATTGCCGTCCACCGCATGGCACACGGCCGCCACCGCCGCATCCAGCCGCGCGTCCGGCGTGGTGACCATGACCCGCTCCACCGTGTGCAGGTAGGCCAGCCCGTCGCTGAAGCCCCGGACCGGATCACGGCCCGCCAAATCCGCCCCGGCGACGGATGCGGCGGCCACGGTCTCAACGGAGAAATACCATTCGTCCTCGCCGGCCGGAAGCTCCACCACGCCCACCACCACGGGCAACAACCCCGGCTTCGAGTCGAGCAGTGCCAGCGGATCCGCCGCCGCGGTGGCGTCACCGACCCGCACCACTCCGGGGCGGTTCACCCCACCCGTTGCGACCTGCGCTGCATTGGCCACCGCGGCCAGCCGGAAGGCCTCGCCGTCAACGGTGGCCACATTGCCGGCGCAAAATTCCTCCACCCACCCTTGGTGCAACAGCGGCCGGCGCGGATCGCCCGACCGGCAGATGTCCGGGTTTCCGCGCATGACGGGATCCCATTTCCAGCGGGGATCCTCTTCCGGCTGCGCGCCGCCGAAGGCCCAGATGAACCGGTCGCCGGCCTGCAGGCCCGTCGCGTGCAGCCGGACCGCAAACCCCGCGGCTTCCCGCAGCGGCACCACGGTGACGGTTAGCTCCACGCCCGCGAGGGCGGGATCCGCGCACACCCAGGTCATCCGGCCGCAGCGATAGCGCGACTCGACCCGGGCAAACCCGTGCAGCCACCTCGCCCGGCCCTGCCGCGCGATGGCCCCCATGAGGGCGCCGTGCAGGAAGGGCTTCGCGATCAGCCGCACGAGCGGCCGGTCGCCCGTGAGGACGGCGCCTTCCGTGTTCTGGTCGCAGTAGAGCGGGCGGTTGTTGAAATACGGGCCGTTGCGCCCGACGATCTCGCGGTCCTCCGCGCCGTAGCGCAGCCGGCCCGCGCGAAGATACTCCGCGGAGACCGACTGGCCCGGTTCACGCCACGGGCCCGCCGCAGAGGCTGCGGTGTCGACGGGCGCTGCGGGGGTGGCGGGCGGACGGCTCATGAAGTTCAGGCGCCCAGCACAAACCGGTGGACGATCCGGATGAAGTTGGCGGGGTACTCGCAGTACGTGTTGATGAGGTAGCTGCCGAGGTCGCCGCTGCGCTCGGAGTAATAGCGCTCCCGCCAGTACCAGTTGTTGGCGCGGCCGACGCGCGCCACCTGGCGCAACGATTCGAGCACGCCCTCGCGATCACCCATCACGAAACGCGCCCAAGCCTCGACGTACCAGACCCGGCCCATCGCCGCCGTGTCATGGCGGTCGAGGAACAGCATTTCCCAGTCCTCGTAGGTCTCGGGGCGCGTGGAGATGCCGGTGGGGATCCCGTTGTAGACAAAGTCCCGGTTGTTTCGCAGCTGCGGCCATAGGATCTTCACCTGCTCCGGCGTCGCGGTGCCCGTGGCGATCGCCGCCCAGTCCACGTCCGTGAGGCCGTGATGCGAGATAGCCCCGCGTTCCGGATGGATGTATTCCACGCAATGGTCGCCGGCCCAGAATTTCTTCCGGAAGCAGGCGCTGATCCGGTCCGCCACCGCCGCATAGCCGGAGTCGCCCGTCATCCGGGCCGCGAGCCGGAGGGCGTCCGCCGCATAGCACTGCGTGACGCCGTCGTAATCGAGCCGCGGGGGCCGCTCCACGTAGTAGCCGCCGCCACGCACGAGTCCCTCGGCGGTGACCTGCCGCACCAGCCAGCCGGTGACGGAGCGCAGGAACGGCTGCTGCGCCGCCAGCCAGGCCTGGTCGCGGGTGTGCCGGTAGATCACGTCGGCCATCTGGATGACCGTGACGTTGGCGAGCACCATGAGCGGGTTGCCCGGAAACCAGTGCGTGTAGGCGCCGCCGTTGGCCGCCACGACAAAGGGGAAGTTCTCCTCCCGCTGCGGCAGCTTCATCTGCATCGTGGTGCCCGCCTGGCCCGGCAGGATGGCAAACGGGATCAGGCCGTCCTCGCGCAGGAAAGTCTTCACGTACTCCCAGCTCGCCAGCACCTCCGCCTTGCGGCCCAGCCACAGCAGCGCCTCGGCGGACTGGCCCCAATCCAGGCCGGGGAACGTCGTGTCGCTGCCGTGACCCTGGGTGGGGTCGGCGCAGACGGAGAAATAGCCGAAAAAGATCTTCGGGTTCAGCGCCGCGAGAACGCTCTTGTCGGCGCATTGGCGGTAGGCCTCGGCGAGTTCGGGCTCGAGCTGGCTGGGCGCCACAGTGGGAAGAGCGGGTGGATTCATGAAAGGGTCAAAGGGATGGAAATATGGAGAAGAGGCCGGACCGCGGCTTCACGGGGACGGCCGGCCGGACGCGGCGCGATTCTTGGCAAACATTCCGCCCGCCGCCTTCGGCGCCGGGGTGGCCGCCACCGCCGGGACGGGGGCCGGCGCAGGCTGGGCCACGGGAGCGGAGGGCGCGACCGGAGCGGGGCCGCCTTCGACCTCCAGGACCGCGAGCAGCTGCCCGGCCAGCAGCGCATCGCCGGGCCGGGCGTGGGCGACGACCAGCCGACCCGTGGCGATGGACTCCACTTCCAGCGTGGCCTTGTCGGTTTCGACCTCGAGCAACGACTGGCCGCGGGTGACGGGCTGGCCGGGCTCCACGAGCCAGCGGATCACCTTGATGGTGGAGTCGGTCGTGGCGAGGTCGGGCATTTTGAATTCGATTTCCATGGTAAAATGTGGCGCGAAACACCGCTATTCCGCCGACGCGAGCCAGCACTCGAGCGCCGCGAGGCTGTTGCCGGTCGCCATGCCGGTGTCCACCTGGCCGGCCAGCTCGGGCCCCCAGTGCCGGCCGGAGAACTGGCCGAGCGCGTGGATCATCCCCCCATCCCACGGCTGGCCGGGTGCCTCGATCTGCCAGTGGCCGATGAACGCGGCCATCTCGGCCGCCATCGTGGCGTAAAGCGGATCGCCGGTCAGCCGGGCGAGCGCCAGCACGGGCTCCATCGCCTTGGCCGGGCCGATCGGGTACAGCAGCGGATAATCGTCCATCCGGCAGCACTGCCCGCCGCGCGCCACTCCCCGGTTTGCGTGCGGCAGGTCGTAAAAGTAAGTCCACGCGAAGGCGAACGCGGCGGCCTTCTGGCAGAGCGCGAGGAAGGCCGGCTCGCGCGTCTCGGCATAAAGCGGGACGAGCCCCTCGAGCACGTAGCAGGCCGCCTCGCCATCGACGAACTCCCGGTCCGGCGCCGCAATCCCGTCCAGCATCTGGTTGAAATACTCGTAGCGCCCGATTTCGGGCGCGAGCGACTCCGCCAGCCGCCGGGCCCGCCGGGCCCAGGCGCCGTCACCGGTCACCTGGCCAAGCCGCACCCACAGGCCGCAGACCACCGCGCGGGCTGCGATGCGGTGCTGCTTGCGGTTGGCTTCCCGGTTGTGCTCATCGAGGATGTCCGGCAGGTCGCCGTCCGGCTGCTGTTGCGCGGCCAGGAACAAGCCGATGGCCAGGGCCGCGGCCCGCCAGTGCTCCCGGGTCGGCGCATCCGGATAGGCCGGAGCCAGCTGGTAAAGCTGGATCAGCTGGCTGCCAGTGTGGCCGAGGGAATGGGTCCAGATCCGGCTGCCCGGGATGAGATCCATCAGGAAGTCGCCGTATTTTTTCCCGTCAGTGCGGTCAAAATACGCCGCCGCCGGGCCGTCGCCGCGCCGGAAACAATCGAGGCTGCGGGTCATCGCGTCGATGTAGGGCAGCAGACGCGCGTCCCCGGTGCGGAGCCAGTGCCGCACGCCGCCCATCCACATCTCGACCGCGATCCCCTCGCCCCAGCCCAGGTCAAAGTAGCCGCTCATTTCGCCCTGCTTCCTCGCCGGCCCGGTCTGCGTCCGCACCCACATGTTGCTGAACCAGCCACGACCCGGCCCGAGTGCATCGGGCACCCAGAGATCGCAGTGCCCATAAAAATCCGCGATGCCCGCCGCAACGGCTTTCGGATCCGCTGCCGCCGGCGGCGTGCGCAGCAGGATGCCCGCGGCCAGCCGCTCCGCCTCGAGCCAGGGTTCCTCGCGTGGCTCCAGTGTCTTGGCCGCGATCACCTCCGTCAGCGTCACCACCTCGCCGGCCGCAAACGTCGCGGTCCCGGGACGCACCGCCGGCACACCGCCGGGAGGCTGGGTCGCGGTGTCGGGATAATACACGTTCAGCCGCACGGAGCCGGCGGGTTCCGGTGTCAGCTCGAGCGTCCCCGCCGAAACGCTCCGGTCCACCCCGTGGATCGCGACGAAGCTGCCGTCATGCCAGAGATGGAAGGGAAACGGCAGGGCCCAGTCCACCGCCGGCCGGAGGGGCTGCAGGCCCGCCAGCGGCTGTTCATGGACCTGCAACGGACAGGTATAGCGCACCGCGGCGTCCGCAGGCAGCCGGAATCCCGGGTGGATCGCCGCGTGGCACGGCTGGAGAAACGTGTAGGTCTGCCGGCGGCGGATCACCGGCTGGTCTGGAGGCACCTCGATGACGGTCGTGGCGGTCCAAGCCTCGCAGCCACCCGTCAGGCGGATCTCCCAGCCGCCCGCGGCCGTCCGGGTCGCCGTGCCACGGGTGGCGCTGCCCACGCCCACCGAGGTCGCGAACTCCTCGCCGGGCAAACCTTCCAAGAGGGTCCGCCAGGCCCCAGCGTGCCGCCGGGCAACCGTGCTCATCCCGTAGGCGGGCCGGTCCGCAGTCCCGTAGTTGCCGATGACGACCGCCAGCCAGGAATTGGACAGCGTTGGCCGGCCGGGCAGCGCGGATGCGAGATCCATCGGCGTTCAGAGCTTGCCGGTGGCCACCGGCAGCGGATGGGCAGCCATGAACGCCGCGGCCTCGGCGGCCGTGAAGACCCCGTCGGTCGTGCCGATCATGCGGGTCGCAGAGGCGCCGAGCGCGCTGCCGTAGCGCAGCTGGTCGGCGAGGTCGCCGCCCCGCCGGATGGCCGCGATGATGCCCGCACCGAACGCGTCGCCCGAGCCCGAGGGATCGATCACGTTCACCGGATAGGTGCCGCACCGCCAGTACCGCCCGTCCCGGCCGGCAATGGCCCCGGCCTTGCCCTGCGTGATGATGACCGTGTGCGCGCCGGCAGCCTGAAAAAAACGCAATTGGTCGAGCGGATCCGCGAGCCCCGTGATGAGCTGCGCCTCGTCGTCGTTCGGGAGGAAATAATCGATGTGCGGCAGGAGCGCGGCGAGCTCGTCACGCGCGGACCATGCCTGGGGCACGACCACGTCCACCACGGTCGTCACGCCGTTTGCGCGGGAGAATTTCAGCAGGTCGCCCAGTTCGCCGGCGTC
The DNA here is from genome assembly GCA_903881475.1 of uncultured Opitutia bacterium. Taxonomy (GTDB): domain Bacteria; phylum Verrucomicrobiota; class Verrucomicrobiia; order Opitutales; family Opitutaceae; genus Opi-474. The sequence continues at coordinate 70,576 of CAIRTK010000071.1, forward strand.
AATGCCGGGCATGGCGAACAGGCCGCCGAAATAGAACAGCTTCAGGCCCGCCACCCAGTCGCGCCGGATATGGGCGACGGTCAGCGCGCGGTTCGCGCCGAAGACATGGAGGTAGCGCCGGTCCTGTCCCTCCACCAGGAGGATGACGGTCCGGCTGGTGGGATACTGGTCGGCATTGACCAGCGCACCGCAATCCACGCCCTGCCGCTCAAGGCCCGCCTGCAGCGTGCGGGCGGAGTCGTCCCGCCCAAGGCAGCCGAGCACCGCGACGGACAGGCCCTGGCGGGCGAGGTCGAGGGCGACGTTGGCGGCGCAGCCGCCCACCTTGACCGGCATCGCGTCGAGCGCGAGCAGGCGGCCCTCGCGCGGCAGCTCGCGCATGGGTCCGCAGATAATGTCCTCCACCATAATGCCAGCACAGCCGATTTCAGTCATGGTTCAGGTTCTCCCGCAGCAACCGAGGTTTTCAATGCGTTCCAAAACCGCGTCGCGCACCGCCAGCCGGCCGGCCACCATCACGTCCGCCGGACCGCCGAGGCCGAGCAGCTCGTGGGGATTGGCCTCACCGGTCGCCAAGGCGGCGCGCACCGCCCGCAGGTAGTGCTGCTTGAGATAGGTCCCGTAGTTCACTTTCGTCACCCCGAGGCCGATGGCCTGCTTCAGCGAGCCGGCGTCAATCCCCGTGCCGCCGTGCAGCACGAGCGGGCGGTCGACGCGGCGGTGGATCTCCGCGAGGCGAGCGAGGTCAAGGCCCTGGACGCCGGCGAGCTTGATATGGACGTTGCCCACGCTCACCGCGAGCAGGTCGACGTCGGTGGCCGCGACGAAGCGCGCGGCGGTTTCCGGATCGGTCATTTCGCCGCCCGGCGCGATTTCGCCGGACGCGCCGCAGGGCAGTTCGCCGAGCTCGGCTTCCACCGCCACGCCGAGCGCGTGGGCGTGGCGGGTGAGCCCCTGCACGCGGCGCACGTAGTCGTCGTAAGGGGCCGCCGGATCGGCGGGCATGACCAGGTTGAACCCGACGTCGGCCGCAAGCCGAACCCAGTCGTCGTTGGGACACTCGTTGAAGATCAGGCCGCACGGCACCGCGGCCGACTGCGCGGCGGCGCGCCCCAGTGCGGCGTACCACGCCAGTCGTTCGGCGGCGCGGCGCGACGGCCGGCTGAGAAAATCGCCGTTGAAGCCGATGATGACGGGAGCGCGGGACATTTCCGTCGCATCGATCACGCCCTGCAGCGACTCCAGGTTCCAGCTCTCGAAATAGCCCAGCGCATAGCCGCCGGCGCGGGCGCGTTGCATCAGGACGCTGATGGATTCAAGCGGCATGGGCGGACTTGCTGGCGGCGGGTTTGGGCCCGTCGGCGACGAGCACCTTGCAACCGGCCTTTTCGAGAAGGGCCAGGTCCGCGCGGCACGGCGGCCGGTCGGTCACGACCGTGTGAATCTGGCCGGTCTCCAGCACCATGCTGAGCGCGCGCTGGCCGAATTTCGAATGGTCTGCCAGCAGCACCAGCTCCACGCACTGCCGGGCGATGATCTGCTTGATGCGGAAGTTGGGCAGCGACGACTCAAACGTACCCTTCGCCGGCAGGAAGCCCTTGGTGCTGACAAACGCGAGGTCCACGAAGAGGGTCTTCGCCGCATCCTCGGCCTGCGGCCCGACGTAGCACAGGCTGTTCGCGTCGTAATGGCCGCCGATCCCCGTGATGGAGAGGTCGCTGTTCTTGCCGAGTTCCATGCAGACCAGCACCGAGTGGGTGACAATGGTCAGGCCCTTTTTTTCCACGGCGAGTAGCCGGGCGAGTTCGAGGCAGGTCGTGCTGCCGTCGAGGAAGACCGTCGGCCGGCCCCCGATCAGGCCGAGCGCCCGCCGGGCGATGGCGCGCTTGGCGTCGCGCTGCTGCCCGAGCCGGGAGTGCACCGCGGTCTCGTACAGGTACGAGGGTGCGTGGGCCCGCTGCACGCCGCCGACCGTCCGGATGACGCGGCCCTGCTGCACCAACTCCTCCAGGTCGCGCCGGATGGTCATGGTCGACACGCGGATGGCCGCGGCCAGCTCCTCGTAGGAGCAGGCGCCCGCCTGTTCCAGGCGGTCCTGGATGAACTGGCGGCGGTCAGGCGGCGTCATGGGCGCGGCCGGGAACAGAAAGCAACCAAGGGATCACGAAAAGCCGTGGGGTTTATTTATCACACGTGGATGTTAAATATTAACACGGCGAGCAAAAAGATTCCCGCCCCGCTGAAAAGGCCGCCGGCTCAGGCGACGGCCGGCGTGACCGCCACGCCTGCGCGCCGGCGGCGGAAGCGTTGGCGCAGCTGGTCGAGCGCCACGTACACCACCGGGGTCGTGAACAGCGTGAGGACCTGCGAAAGGACCAGCCCGCCGACGATCGCGATGCCGAGGGGCTTGTGCAGCTCCGCGCCCACCCCGCTCTCGATCGCCAGCGGGAGCGCGCCGAACAGCGCCGCCATCGTGGTCATCATGATCGGCCGGAACCGCACCACGCACGCGCGGTAGATCGCCTCCTCGGGCGTCAGGCCCTCCGTCCGCTCCACCTCGAGGGCAAAATCGATCATCATGATCGCGTTCTTCTTCACGATGCCGATGAGGAGGATGATGCCGATGTCCGCGATGATCGACAGCTGGTAGTTGCAGACCAGCAGGGCCAGCAGGGCGCCCACGCCGGCGGAGGGCAGCGTCGAGATGATCGTGAGCGGATGGATCAGGTCCTCGTACAGCATGCCGAGGATGATATAGACGGCGAGCAGCGCGGCGCCGATGAGCAGCGGCTCGCTGGAGAGCGACTGCTGGAAGACCTTGGCCGTGCCCTGGAAGCTGCCGTGGATCTCGCCGGGCAGGTGCAGCCGGGCGGCGATCGCCTCGAGATCCCGGGTGGCGGCGCCCAGCGAATAGTCGGGATCGAGGTCGAACGAGATCGTGTCGGCCGGGAACTGGCCCTGGTGGTTGACCGAAAGCGAGGTGTTGCCGCGCACGACGTGCGACACCGCGCTCAGCGGCACCATCTTCCCGGCGGAGGACTTGACGAAGATCTTGTCCAGCGAGGCGGGATCCAGCTGGTACTTCGGCGAGGCCTCGAGGACCACGTGGTGCTGCGTCAGCGACGTGTAGATGGTCGAGACCTGGCGCTGGCCGAAGGCATCGTACAGGGTGTTGTCGATGGCGCTCAGCGTGAGCCCGACCCGCGACGCCGCGGTGCGGTCCACGACGATCTGCGCCTGCAGCCCGGTAGTCTGCAGGTCGGAGGTGACGGCCAGGAAATGCGGGGCCTTCTGCAGCTCCTGCAGCAACCGGCCGGACCAGAGGTGCAGTTCATCCAGGTTGGAACCCGTCAGGCTGTACTGGTAGAGGCTCTTGGACATGCGCCCGCCGATGCGCAGGTCCTGCGAGGGCTGGAGAAAGAGGCCCACCCCCTCCACCTTGGCGAGGGCCCGGCGGAGCTGGCCGATGATGGTCTGGATGTCCACCTTGTGAGTCTGCTTGTCCGGGACGCGCGTCTCGAGCGGCTTCAGCTGGATGAACATGCGGCCGCTGTTGCTGCCCCCGCTCATGAAGGAGACGACGGCATCGACGGAGCCGTTCTGCAGGATGATGTTGGTGACCTGCTGCTGCTTGGCCTGCAGCGACAGGAAGGAAATGTCCTGCGAGCCCTCGACCACGGCCATCATCTGGCCCGTGTCCTCGATCGGGAAGAAGATCTTGGGCACCACGATGTAGAGGACGACTGTGCCGACCATCGTCAGGATGGTCACGCCCAGCATCAGCCGCTCGTGGCGGAGCACCCAGGTCAGCGCGCGGCTGTAGCTGTCCTGCATGCCCTGGAACCCGGCCTCCAGCGCGCGGAACAGCCGGTTGGGTTTCTCCTCCGAGGCCTCGTGCCGCAGGAACCGGCTGCACATCATGGGGGTGAAGGTCAGCGACACCACGGCCGACACCAGCACCGCGCAGGTGAGCGTGACCGCAAACTCATGCAGGTAGAGTCCGATCTGCCCGGTCATGAAGATCAGCGGGATGAACACCGCGACCAGCGAGAGCGTGATGGAAACGACGGTGAAGCCGATCTGGCGCGCGCCCTTGAGCGCCGCGGCCATCGGCGGCTCACCCGCCTCGACGTAGCGGACGATGTTCTCGATCACCACGATCGCGTCGTCCACGACGAAGCCCACGGCCACCGCCAGGGCCATGAGCGAGAGGTTGTCCAGGGTGTAGCCCACGAGGTACATCACCCCGAAGGTGCCGGCCAGCGAGAGCGGCACCGTGATGCTGGGGATCACGGTGGCCCAGAAGCGCCGCAGGAAGACAAACACGACCATGACCACGAGCGCGACCGAGATGAGCAGAGTGATCTCGATGTGCTGGACGGAGGACCGGATGGTGCCCGTGCGGTCGATTGCGACGCGCATCTTGATCGCCGGCGGCATCCATTTCGTCATCTGCGGGATCAGGGCGCGGATGTGGTCCGCCGTCTCGATGACGTTCGCCCCGGCCTGCTTGAATACGATCAGCTGCACGCCGGGCTTGCCATTGGACCAGCCGCCCTGCCGCGCATTCTCGGTGGCGTCGATCACCGTGCCCAGGTCGCCGAGCCGGACCGAATTGCCGTTCTTCTGGTAGGCGACCAGCGGGCGGTAGTCCTTGGCCTCGGAGAGCTGGTCGTTGACATGGATGGTGTAGGACGCGTCCGGGCCGTCGATGCTGCCCTTGGGTAGATTCGCATTGGAGGAGCTGACAAAGGTGCGGATGTTCTCCAGCCCGAGCCCAAGGGTGGCGAGGTAGGCGGGGTCGACCTGGACGCGCACGGCGGATTTCTGCGCGCCGCTGACCTGGACCTGGCTGACGCCGGCCACCTGGCTCACCTGCTGGGCAATGACGTCGTTCGCGTAATTATAAACCTCTCCGGGCGACATGGTCTCGGAGGAGAGCGCGAGGATCATGATCGGCGCGTCGGAGGGATTCGACTTCCGGTAGCTGGGCAGCGTGACGAGGTTGGCGGGCAGGTCGGCCGCCGCGGCGTTGATCGCGGCCTGCACGTCGCGCGCCGCACTGTCGACGTCGCGGCTGACGTCGAACTGGATCGTGACATTGGAGCTGCCCAGCGAGCTGGTGGAGGTGAGCTCGGTGACACCGGCGATCTGGGCGAAGTGGCGCTCGAGCGGGGCGGTGACGGAGGTGGCCACGGTGACCGGATCGGCGCCAGGCAGGTTGCCCATGACGCTGATGGTGGGCAGCTCGATCTGCGGCAGCGGCGCGATCGGCAGGGCCCTGAACGCGACCACTCCCGCCAGCAGCAGGCCGAGCGCCAGCAGCGAGGTCGCGATGGGACGGCGGATGAAGGGCTCCGACAGGTTCATCTCAGGGCGCGGCCTCCGGTGCCGACGGGAGCGCCGCGGGAGCCGGCACAGCCGGCTTCCGGGAACGCATGATCCAGCGGCTGAGCCGGTCCATGTAGAGATAGATGACCGGCGTGGTGTACAGCGTGAGCACCTGCGAGAGTAGCAGCCCGCCGACCATGGTGATGCCGAGGGGGCGCCGCAGCTCGGAACCAGTGCCGCTCTCGATCGCCAGCGGCAGCGCGCCGAGCAGCGCCGCCATGGTTGTCATCATGATCGGCCGGAACCGCAGCAGGCAGGCCTGGTAGATGGACTGCTCCGGCGGCAGGCCCTGCTCGCGCTCGGCCTCGAGCGCAAAGTCGATCATCATGATCGCGTTCTTCTTTACGATGCCGATGAGGAGCACGACGCCGATGAGCGCGACCATGGAGAAGTCGATGCCGCAGAGGCTCAGGGCCAGGAGTGCGCCGACGCCGGCCGACGGCAGGGTCGACAGGATCGTGATCGGGTGGATGTAGCTTTCATACAGGACGCCCAGCACGATGTAGACGACCACCAGCGCGGCGAGAATCAGCCACGGCTCGCTCTGCAGGGAGCTCTGGAATTCCGCGGCGCTGCCGGAGAAGTTCGTCTCGACCGTGTCGGGCACGCCGACCTCGCGCTTCGCCTGCTGCACCGCCACCACGGCGTCGCTGAGGAAGTAGCCGCTGCGCAGGTTGAACGAGATCGTGGCGGCCGGAAACTGGCCCTGGTGGGTGATCACGAGCGGGGCCGTCCGCAGCGTGATGGTCGCAAAGGAACTCAGCGGGACCAGCGTGGCCGCGGCGGTGGACGAGGCGCCCGCCCCGTTGGCCGGGACGTAGATCTTGCTCAGCGCCGACGGATCCCGCTGGTATTCGGGCGTGACCTCCATGATCACGCGGTACTGGTTCAGCTGGGTGAAGATGGTGGAGATGATGCGCTGCCCCAGCGCATCGTAGAGCGTGTTGTCGATGTCCGCCGGGAGGATGTTCAGGCGCGAGGCCTTGTCGCGATCCACCGCGATGTCGATCTGGTAGCCATCGGTCTGCTGGTCGCTGGCGACGTCGGTCAGCTCCGGGCTCTGGCGCAGCTTGTCCACCAGGAGCGGGGTCCATTTCGCGAGTTCGTCGGCATCGGCATCCTCAAGGATGTACTGGTACTGCGTCCGGCTCACGCGGCTGTCGATCTGGAGGTCCTGCACGGCCTGCATGTAGAGGGTGATGCCCTCCACGTTCTTCACCTGCTCGCGGAGCCGGGCGATGACCTGGTCGGCGGACGACGACCGGTGCTCGCGCGGCTTCAGGTTGATGGAAAGCCGGCCGGTGTTGAGCGTGGCGTTGATCGTGCCGGTGCCGACGAAGGAGGACACGCTCTCGACGTCCGGATCCTTCAGCACGATGTCGGCGATCGCACGCTGATGAGCGGACATCGCGCGGAAGGAGATGTTCTGGGCGGCATCGGTCACCCCGGTGATGAGCCCGGTGTCCTGTTCCGGCAGGAGGCCCTTGGGGATGTAGACATAAAGGGCCAAAGTGGCGATGAGCGTCACGATGGCCACGGCCAGCGTAAGCGGCTGATGCCGCAGCACCCATTTCAGCCCGCGGTCGTACCAGGCGAGCATGCCGTCGAAAAACCGCTCGGTGACCTGGAAGAATTTGCCGTGCGGCTCCTCGCTCTCGGGCTTCAGCAGGCGCGCGCACATCATGGGGGTCAGGGTCAGCGACACGATCGCGGAGACGACGACCGCCACGCTGAGGGTGATGGCGAACTCGCGGAAGAGCCGGCCCACCACCCCGGTCATGAACAGCAGCGGGATGAACACCGCGATGAGCGAAACCGTGAGCGAGATGACGGTGAAGCCGATCTGCTTCGCCCCCTTGAGGGCCGCGTCAAAGGGCTTTTCGCCCAGCTCGATGTACCGGACGATGTTCTCGATCATCACGATGGCGTCGTCCACCACGAAGCCGGTCGCGATGGTCAGCGCCATGAGGGAAAGGTTGTCCAGGCTGAACCCCGCCAGCTGCATCACGCCGAACGTGCCGATAATCGCGAGCGGCAGGGCGATGCTGGGGATGACGGTGGCCCAGAGCTTGCGCAGGAAGAGGAAGATCACGAGCACCACGAGGATGATGGTGAGCACGAGGGTGAACTGCACGTCCGCCACCGACGCGCGGATGGTCGTGGTGCGGTCGGTCAGGACCGTGACGCGGACGCTCGGCGGGATCGAGGTGAGCAGCGAGGGCAGTAGCTTCTTGATGCGGTCCACCGTCTGGATGATGTTGGCGCCGGGCTGGCGCTGCACATCGAGGATCACGGCCGGCCGGTTGCCGTACCAGCCGGCGAGCTTGGTGTTCTCGACGCTGTCGATGACGCGACCGACATCCTTCATACGGATAGGCGCGCCGTTGCGGTAGGCCACGATGATGTTGAGGTAATCGGCCGCGGAGAGGAGCTGGTCGTTGGCGTTGATCGCGTAGGCCTGGTGCAGGCCGTCGAAGCTGCCCTTCGGGGCATCGACGTTGGCGTTGGCGATGGCGGTGCGGATGCCCTCGAGGCTCAGCCCCTGGGCCGCGGTCTTCGCGGGATCGATCTGCACGCGCACGGCGGGCTTCTGGTTGCCCTCGATGCTGACGAGGCCGACGCCGGTGACCTCGCTGAGCTTTTGCGCGAGCAGGGTGTCGGCGTAGTCGTTCACCTTGTCGATCGGCACGGTGTCCGAATAAACGGCGAGGGTCAGGATCGCGGTGTCCGCGGGGTTGACCTTGTTGTAAACCGGCGGATTGGGCAGGCCTTGCGGGAGCACGCCGGAGGCGACGTTGATGGCGGCCTGCACGTCCTGCGACGCGCTGTCGATGCTGCGGTCGAGGCTGAACTGGAGGGTGATCGTGCTAACGCCGAAGGAGCTGACGGAGTTCATCGAAGTCAGCCCGCTGATCTGGCCGAACTGCTGCTCCAGCGGCGTCGTGATCGACGAGCACATCACGTCGGGTGCGGCACCGGGCAGCTGGGTCGTGACCTGGATGGTCGGGAAATCGGCGTTGGGCAGCGCCGAGATCGGCAGCATCAGGTAGCCCAGCAGGCCGAGCAGCACGACGGCCGCCATGAGCAGCGACGTGGCGATAGGACGCCGGATGAAAAGCTCGGAAACGTTCATGGCGGCGGACTCAGGACGACGCCGGACGCTTGTGCCTGGGCTTGTCGCCGGTGTCACCGGGCTGCGCCGGGGCCGCATTGGCCGGGGGCGCCACAGTCACGGAACTGCCGTCCTGAAGCTTGTACTGGCCGTCCACGACCACGAGTTCGCCGGGAGTGAGCCCCTTGTTGATCAGCGCAAAACCCCCGTCGATCTGCGCGACGTCCACGGCGCGCACCGTCACGGTGGAATCGGCCTTGATGACAAAGGCAAACGAGCCCTGCGGGCCGCGCTGGATCACGCTCGACGGCACGACGATGCCGCCCTGGCGGATTTCGACGCGCAGGCGGACGTTGACGAACTGGCCCGGCCAGAGGGCCAGTTTTTCATTCGGAAACGTGGCCTTGAGCTTGATGGTGCCCGTGGTCGGGTCGATCTGGTTGTCCACGACGCTGAGCACGCCCTCGTCGAGCGGCGCCTGGCTGTCGCGATCATAGGCGATGGCCGCCAGCTTGGACCCGGCCGCCATCAGTTTCTGGATTTGGGGCCAGTTCTGCTGCGGCAGGGTGAAGACCACGGCAATGGGCTTGAGCTCGGTGATGACCACGAGGCCGTTGGTGTCGGTGGAATGGATCACATTGCCCCCGTCAATCTGCCGCAGTCCAGTGCGGCCGGCGATCGGGGCCGTGATGCGGGTATAGTCGAGCTGCACCTGGGCCGCCTCGACCGCGGCCTCGTCGGCCTGCACGGTCGCGGTCAGCTGCGCCACCAGGGTCTTCTGCGTGTCGTAGGTCTGCTGGTCGATGAGCTTGCGGTCGTTCAGGAAGAGCTCGTCGTCGCGCTTCATATCCCGCTGGGCGTTGTCGAGCTGGGCCTGGTCCGTGGCCTTTTTGGCCTTCGCCTGGTCGAGCGCCGCCTGCTGGCTCCGGGGATCAATCTGGGCCAGCAGGTCGCCCGCCGCGACATCCTGCCCCTCCTCAAACACGACCTTTTGCAGCGTACCGTCGATCTGGCTCCGCACCGTCACCGTGTTGAAGGCCACGACCGTCCCGATGCCATCGAGGTAGATCGGGGTGTCCCTTTTCCGGACCTTGCCCCCCACCACGACCACCTGGGTCGGGCCACGGCCCGCCCCTTGGCTGCTGTCGGCCCGGTGCGAGACCCGATAAATCACGACGGCGCCGACCAGGCCGGCGGCCGCGATGGAAATCCAGAGCTTTTTCGACATAAATTCAGGGGGAGGCGGTGGGAGCCGGTGCGGTCAACCCGGCGACCAGACAGTGCATCAGCGGGGCGACTTTGTTCCGCGGGTCGCCGAAGGGCTGGTTCAGGAGCAGCCAGGGCATGACAAACGGCGCGCCGGCGAACAGGATGAGTTCCGCGCGCTCCGCGGCATCCCCGTCGGGGATCTCGCCGCGGGCCTGGCCCGCCTCGAGGATCTCCCGGATCATCCGCCGGATCTCGCCGAGAACCTGGATGCGGAGGGCCGGCATTTCCCGGGTCACCGCCATGCTCAGCTCGAACAGCAGCGGGGCCTGCTTGATCTGCCGGCGTGTGACGTCGATGCTGGCCCCGAAAAGCGCGGTCAGCGCCGCCGCGACGTGGGGACCGGCCAGTGCGACCGCCTCCTGGCAGGCGTCATACAGCTGCGTGAGATCGGTCTTGATCACCGCGGCGGCGATGCCCTGCTTGCTTTCGTAGTAGCGGTAGAGATTGGCCGCCGACATGCCACAATCCTCGGCGATTTCCTGCATGGAGGTCTTCGCAAATCCATAATGCCGGAAACGGCTGCGCGCCGCACTGACGATCTGGGTTTGGAGGTTGTCGGCCATGTGAACGGTGAACACTTTGTTTTCCGTTCACCTGACGCAAGGCCTCGATTGCGGTTACAGGCGCATCCGCCCAATTTCCGGTAGGTCCGTCAAAAAACCGTTTCGTTGGGCGGCCCGTCCATCTTTCGCCGCCGCGCGGCATCTCGGGAATTGACGTGGATTTTGCCGTGCCGTTTCCTGATCGTCATGCACGTCTCCCCGCCCGCCGATCCCCGGGTCAAATACAAGCGTATCGTCCTCAAGCTCAGCGGTGAAGTCCTCCGCGGCGGCACCTCCGGCGACCCCATCGACGCCGCCACCCTCGAGAAAATCGGCGCGCAGGTGAAGGAAATCCACGATCTGGGCGTGCAGGTCTGCGTCGTTATCGGCGGCGGCAACATCTTCCGTGGCCTGAACGGCGAAAAGCGCGGCGTCGACCGCACCACCGGCGACTACATGGGCATGCTGGCCACCGTCATCAACGGCCTCGCTCTCATGGACTGCCTGGAAAAGATGGGCGTCACCACCCGGGTCCAGAGCGCCATCCCGATGAACCAGATCGCCGAGCCATTCATCCTGCGCCGCGCCATGCGGCACCTGGAGAAGCTCCGCGTCGTCATCTTCGTCGCCGGCACCGGCAACCCCTACTTCTCCACCGACACCACCGCCGCCCTCCGCGCCTCGGAGATGCACGCCGACATCATCATGAAGGCCACCAAGGTGGACGGCATCTACAACAAGGACCCGAAGAAATATCCCGACGCCGTGAAGTACGAGGAGCTGTCGTTCATCGATGCGCTCAAGCAGCGGCTGACCGTCATGGATTCGACCGCCTTCTCCCTCTGTCTCGACAACAATGTGCCGATCCTCGTGTTCAACCTCAACGACGAGCACGCCATCCGCCGCGCCGTCCTGGGCGAGAAGATTGGCACCCTGGTCAAGGGCTGACCGCGGGGACCGGGCTGGCGAAGCGGCGGGAAGTCGGGAAGCCAGCGCTCCCGGCGCCTACCCGCCCCTCCAACGCCTCGACTTTTGCCCGATTTGATTTCAAGTTCCGGCCCCTCGACTTTTCGACCCCTCGAATCCTCCCTCGCCCATGAGCCACCCGATCCTCACCGACGCCACAACCAAGATGAAGAAGGCCGTTGATTACACGCTGCATGAGTTCAGCGCGATCCACACCGGCAAGGCCACGCCCGCCATGGTCGAGGGCGTCATGGTGGAGGCCTATGGCTCCATGATGCGCCTCAAGGAATGCGCCGCCATCAGCACCCCCGATGCGCGCATGATCCAGGTTCAGCCGTGGGATGCCGGCCTGGCCAAGGCCATCGCCAAGGGCATCCAGGAGGCCAATCTCGGCTTCAATCCCATTGTCGACGGCAAGCTCATCCGCATCCCGCTCCCCGAGATGAGCCGCGAGCGCCGCCTCGAGTTCGTCAAGACCGCGCACAAGCTGGCCGAGGACGGCCGCGTGCACGTCCGCAACGTCCGCCGCGATGTCCTTGAGGCCCTCAAGAAGGCCAAACTGCCCGAGGACGAGGCCAAGCGCCTCGAGAAGGACATCCAGGCCGCGACCGACAAGGCGATCAAGGACATCGCCGACCATCTTGCGCACAAGGAAAAGGACCTGCTCGCCGTGTGAGCGCGGCGCGCGCTCACGGCCCCAGGCTTTGGGCACCCGGTGTTAAGCTTGCTGAATCAGAAGCCCATGGCCCATAGCTTGCCGCCTACCGCCTCGACGACTCGCCCGAAACGCGTCGTCGTCAAGCTCGGCACCGGCGTCCTCACCTCGGGCATCGGCGAGCTCAACACCGCGCGCATCGCCGCCGTCTGCGCGGATATCGCCGCGCTCCGCGCCCGCGGGACCGAGGTCATTGTCGTCTCCTCCGGCGCCGTCGGCCTCGGCATGGGCCGGCTCGGCCTGACTAAGAAGCCGAAAGAGACCTCGAAAAAACAGGCCTGCGCCGCCATTGGCCAGTCCCTGCTCATGCAGACGTGGCAGGCCGGTTTCGCGCCGCACGGCCTCGTGGTGGCCCAGGTGCTCCTCACGCACGACGACCTCCGTCTCCGCTCCCGCTATCTCGGCGTGCAGGAGACGCTGCGCCAGCTCATCCGCTATGGCACCATCCCCGTCATCAACGAGAACGACACGGTAAGCGCAGCCGAAATCCATGCCATGCTGAAGTTCGGCGACAACGACACGCTCTCCGCGATGGTCGCCAGCCTGATCGGCGCCGAACATCTCATCATCCTCTCCACCGCACCGGGTCTCGTCGACCTTAAGGGCAACGGGCAAATCGTGCCCGTCGTCGAGCGCATCACCCCCGAGATCGAGGCGATGGCCGGTGGCACGACCAGCGAGACCGCCACCGGCGGCATGATCAGCAAGATCGCCGCCGCCAAGCTCGCCACGAAATCCGGCTGCGGCGTCTTCATCGCCAGCGGCGCCGAGCCGGAGATCCTCGCCAAGCTGCTCTGCGGCCGCGGGCCCGGCACGTTCTTTGTGCCGAGCGGCCTCCCGCTGGAGGCGAGGAAACACTGGCTCGCCTTCTTCCAGCGTCCCGCCGGCACACTCCTGGTCAACGCCAACGCCGTCCCCGTCCTTCGGGAGCAGGGCCGCAGCCTCCTCGCCGTCGGCGTGACCGGCACCCGCGGCGAGTTTACCGCCGGCGACATCGTCAATCTTGCCGGCCCGGACGGCATCGTCTTCGCCCGCGGCAAGGTCGCGTTTGGCAGCGACGAGATTCCCGCCCTGACCGGCCGGAAGGGCGACGCCGTCGCCGCCCTCTACCCCGCCCGTAAACGCCTCGAGGTCATCCACCGCAACGACCTCGTGCTGCTCTGATGAATCCCACGCTCCGCGCCGCCACCGCTGGCGACCGCGCGTGGCTGTGGGCCACCAAGCGCCGGTGCCTCCGCCCCTACGTGGAGCTGACGTGGGGCATTTGGGACGACGCCGCGCAGCAGGCCGGCTTCGACAGCAAGTTCGACCCGGCTGAGATCCAGATCATCGCCCTCGCCGGCCGCGATGCGGGTTACCTTTCAGCCCGGCGCGGAGCGCAGGAAATCGAGCTCTTCAACGTGATGATCAACCCGGAGTTTCAGAAACAGGGCCTCGGCACCCTCGTCCTGCGGGGGCTGCTGGCCGAGGCGCGGACGCGGGGCCTTCCCGTCCGTCTCCAAGTCCTGAAGGTCAACCCGGCGCGCCGCCTCTACGAACGGCTCGGCTTCACCGTCACCGACGAGACCCCGACCCATTTCCGGATGCGCTGGCAGCCCTGAAGCCGCCCTGCATGAGGTGAGCCGTGCGCTTCGCGCGCGGCGCTGGCGCCCGGCGAAACATCGGACCGCCACACGCGGAGCGCGCGGCCCACCCGTCCAGTCACCCACCCAGCCTCCGCACCAAGCCTGAATTAACCCAACGAGCCCTTCACGAATGTCACGTATTACGTGACATTCGCGGGGCGGGCGAAGCATGCGTCATCCGGCGAAGGTTCGTCGTTTTGCTCCCGATCTCACTTTCTCTTTGCGCCCGTTGCGCCTTTTTGCGGCCCTCTCTAGCTACACTTCATGGAGCTCTCCCTCGACGCCCCGCGCCCGCCCGACGGCATCCCGCCGATTGATTTCCGCGCGCAGCTCAACGACGAGCAGTTCGCCGCCGTCACCGCCCCGCCCGGGCCGCTCCTCGTCCTCGCCGGCGCCGGCTCCGGCAAGACCCGCACCCTCACCTACCGCGTCGCCTACCTGCTCTCACAGGGCGTGAAGCCCGGCGAGATCCTCCTGCTCACGTTCACCAACAAGGCGGCGAAGGAGATGCTCCACCGCGTGCAGGACCTCACCGGCATCGAGCCCCAGCGGTTCTGGGGCGGCACCTTCCACTCGCTCGGCCATCGCGCGCTGCGCATCTACGGCGAGGCCGTCGGCCTGCCGCGCAACTTCACCATCCTTGATGCCGACGAATCCGAGTCGCTGCTCAAGCAGGCCGTCGAGGCCGACGACAAGCTCTTCTTCAAGGACAAGACCAACCCCCGCCCCGGCCCGCTCTTCAACGTCCTCTCCCTCGCCCGCAACACCCAGCTTCCCCTGGCCGACACGGTCACGAAAAACTTTCCGCAGTACGCCGAGATCTCCCACCGCTTCGCCGCGTTTGACACGGCCTACACGAAGCTGAAGCGCGCGCAGAACGTCGTCGATTACGACGATCTCCTCGAGCTCTGGCTCGAGCTGCTCACAAAGGCCCCCGAGGTCGCGCAGTATTTCGCCCACCGCTTCCGCCACGTGCTCGTGGACGAGTACCAGGACACCAACACGATCCAGGCGCAGATTGTCGACCGGCTGGCCGCGCACCACTGCGTCATGGCCGTCGGCGACGATGCGCAGTGCATCTACTCGTGGCGCGGCGCGGACTTTGAGAACATCATGACGTTTCCCGACCGGCATCCGGGCACCGTCATCCACCGCATCGAGACGAACTACCGCTCGACGCCCGAGATCCTGAACCTCGCCAATGGCGTCCTGCTCGCCCAGCCGAAGGGGCGCCACTTCGACAAGGAGCTCCGCGCCGCCCGCGGCCACGCGCAGAAACCCTTCCTCGTGCAGACGATGGACGACCGCGAGCAGGCCGAGTTCATTCTCAAGCGCATCCGGTCGCTCGTCGAGGATGACGGCGTCTCGATGAACGAGATCGCCATCCTCTACCGCTCGCACTTCCTCGCGCTCGAGGTGCAGCTTGCGCTCTCGCGCGCCGGGGTGCCGTACCACATCACCAGCGGCGTGAAGTTTTTCGAGCGCCAGCACATCCGCGACGCCGTCGCGCTGCTGCGCTTCGTCTACAATCCCAGCGACGCCCAGGCCTGGCAGCGTGTCGCCGTCCTGCTCCCCAAGATCGGGGAAAAGGGCGCGCAGAAAATCTACACCGCCGCCCACGAGCATGCACGCCTCATGCAGAAAAATTTTCTGGACGTGCTCCCCAGCGACGACGTGAAGAGCAAGGTCGCCAAGGACGCGCGCGACGACTGGCAGAATTTCTGCGACTCGCTCAAGCAGGTCTCCGAGGTGATGCGGACCGGCAAGCCCAGCGAGGCGGTCGAGACCGCGATCGACGGCTGGTATGGCGACTATCTCAAGGGCGCCTTCGCGGACTATGTGGACCGCCTCGACGAGTTGAAGGCGCTCATCGGCTTCGCAAGCCGCTTCGATGAAATGCAGGATTTTCTCGCGCAGATCATGCTGCTCAATTCGGAGACGAGCGACCGCTCGGTTGATCCCGACGCCGATGCCGTGAAGCTCACGACTGTGCACCAGGCGAAGGGACTCGAGTATGACGTGGTCTTCCTGATCGGGCTCGCCGACGGCCAGTTCCCCGGCCGGCGCTCGATCGAGGCCGGCGACGTGGAGGAGGAGCGCCGGCTGTTCTACGTGGCCGTCACCCGCGCGCGCAACGAACTGTATCTCAGCTATCCGAAAATCGCCTCACGCGCCGGCCCCGGCGGCATGATGCTGACGCCCAGCCGCTTCATCCTCGAGCTCCCGACCGACCTCTACGAACCGCTCAAGATCAAGCGCACCTACGCCTGGTGAAAACAATTCCACCCCTGCTCCCCGCTGCCCTGCTGGCTTGTGCGGCGATGACTTTTCCGGCGCGGATGCACGCCCAGGACGTCGGGGCCGACGTGCCCATCGACCTGCCCAAGCCCGCCGGGATCATTCTCCGCCCCGATCTGGCCTATGACGTCCATGTGCAGCAGAAACTGGATCTCTACCTGCCGGCCGGCCGGCCGGCGCACCCCCGGCCCGTGATCGTTTACCTGCATGGCGGCGGCTGGCACCGGGGCAGCAAGGATGACGGCCGGCGGCTCGCTTTCCACTTCGCCGCCCAGGGCTACGCCGTCGCCTGCGTGGACTACCGCCTGAGCAGCGATGCGGAATATCCCGCCCAGCTCGAGGACAGCAAATCCGCCGTGCGCTGGCTGCGGGACAATGCCGGACGCTATGGCCTCGACCCCGATCACATCGGCGTCGTCGGCGTCTCGGCCGGCGGACACCTGGCCGCCCTGATGGGCGCCCTGAACTCCAACCGCCTGTATGAAAGCGGCGGCTCCCTGGACCAGCCGAGCCGCGTCCAGGCGGTGTGCGATTTTTTCGGACCAGTGGATCTGCTGCAGCTGTATGAAACCTCCAAAGTGCTGGGGACGCCGCAGGCGGACGAGATTGCGCAGTTGCTCGGTGGCGACCCGCACGTGGTGAAAACCCAGGCGCTCGCCGCCAATCCCGTCCTGTTCATCGATGCCGAAACCCCGCCATTCCTCATCATCCAGGGCGACAAGGACACCACCGTGCCCCCCGACCAGAGCCAGCTCCTCTACGACAGCCTGGTGAAAAAGCACATCGGCGCCCACCTGCATATCATCCATGGCGCCGGCCACACCGGCCCCGCCTATGTCGCCCCCGATATCAATGCGATGGTCGACGCATTCTTCGCCCTGACGCTCAAAAAGGGCACCAACCCGTCCAACCCGGACCTCACCAGCCTCACGGAGAGCGACGCGGCGAAAAAATAGCGCTGCGCTCCGGCTCCCGCACCGGTCAGCGTCCTGCGCCACGATCCTCCGCTCTCCATCTCCGGAGTTGCGCCAGCTGGATTGTTGGGCTCAGTTGCACCCCTTGTTTTTTATGTCCGACCAAGTTGAAAACGTCGTCATCATCGGCACCGGCTGCGCAGGCCTCACCGCCGCCATCTACACCGCTCGCTCGAGCCTGAATCCGCTCGTGCTGGAGGGACCTTTGCCCGGCGGCCAGCTCACGACGACGAGCGAGGTCGAGAACTTCCCCGGCTTCCCGCACGGCGTCGACGGCTTCCAGCTCACGCAGAACATGCGCGAGCAGGCCACCCGCTTCGGCACGCGCTTCGAGCAGGCCCTCGTCAGCTCGGTCGATTTCACCTCGATGCCGCGCAAGTTGCACCTCGGCGACCGCACGATCCTCGCCAAGACCGTGATCGTCGCGACCGGCGCCTCGCCCCGCATGACCGGAATTCCCGGGGAAAAGGAACTCTACGGCGGCAAGGGCGTGACGACGTGCGCCACGTGCGACGGCGCCTTTTACCGGAAGATGGAGGTGGCGGTCCTTGGCGGCGGCGACAGCGCGGCCGAGGAGGCGCTGTTCCTCACGCGCTTCGCGAGCAAGGTGTACCTGGTGCACCGTCGCGATTCCCTGCGCGCCTCGAAGATCATGGCCGACCGCGCCGTCGCGCACGAAAAAATCCAGATGGTATGGGACACCGTCCCGGTCGAGGTCCTGGGCGTGAAAGAGGGAGCTGTGAGCGGACTGAAGGTCCGGCACGTCAAGACCAACGCCGAATCCGTGCTCCCGGTGAAAGGCATCTTCGTCGCCATCGGCCACATTCCCAACACCGGCCCGTTCGCGCCCCCGCTCGATGTGGACGAAGGCGGCTACTTCAAGCCCCAGCCCGGATCGCAGGTGCAGACCAACATTCCCGGCGTGTACGTGGCGGGCGATTGCTCCGACCACGTTTACCGCCAGGCCATCACGGCCGCCGGCATGGGCTGCGCCGCCGCGATCGAGGCCGAGCGCTGGCTGGCCGAGCACCACGGGTGATTTTCAGCCCCGCAGGGCGGGAAGGCCGGTCCACCCATCAGTGGAGCGGAGGTTGGGCCTTCGTGCGCCCGGTGCCCTTCATGGCTAAATGAAAAACGCCGCCCAAGACCGGGCGGCGTCGAAAATGAAACCAAGTCGCGGATTTACTTCAGCACGTCGGCGTGGAATTCCTGCCAGCTGTCCAGGTCGTTGAGGCGCACCGCGTCCTTGACGGAGCCGTCATCGGGGAGGCCGTTGTTCTTGAGGATGCCCTGGCGGGTGGCGTCATCGTGGTTGTAGCCGCGGACCGCCGCGTTGTGCTTTTCGATGCTGGCCTTGTCGAGCTTCACGCCGGGCTGCTTCTTGATCCAGGCCTCGAGTTGCGGATAGGTCGGGCGGCTGGTTTTGATGAAGGCGAGCGTGGCGTCCTTGCTCAGGCCCAGCGCGTCGAGGGTCATCTGGTCGTAGCCCTTGCCGCAGCCCGGGTAGCGGGGGTCGAGCTTGCCGCGCGCCTCAAGGGAGGCCTTTTGCCAGAAGCGGGGCAGGTGCAGCACGCCGAGCGGGCCGGCGGTGCCGGAACTGATGAGGGGAATAAACGTACTCATGATGATTAGGGTTACGGGGTTGAAGGTCAGCGGTCGAAATGACCGCAGTGGAAAAATCGTAGGGATCGAGCGGCGTTTGTCTAGGGCCGTGCGAAAAAATCCGCCAGCCGCGCGATCTCCTCGACCGGATCCGCCCAATGGTGTGGGCTGGCTTCATGCCGGCCCTGACCCGGGCCCAGCTCCTCCAGCTTCATCGCACCCTCGGAATTCCCGCGGATTACGTCGCGCGACGGCACATGCCCTGGCAGCGCGAGGCCCGGCGGCTCGTCCCGATCGGCCCGGCGGCGGACGACGGTCAAACCATCCGGCTCACCCCGCGCGCCGCGGCCGCCTGGACCAGACTGCGGGTCGCCGCCGCCCGCGCTGAAGTGAACCTGCTCCCGCTTTCCGGTTTCCGCAGCGTTACACGACAGGCCGCAATCATCCGCCGGAAACTTGCCGCCGGTGAGCCCATTGGCCGAATCCTGCAACTCGTCGCCGCGCCCGGCTGCAGCGAACATCACACCGGCCGCGCCCTCGACCTGGGCTCGCCGGAGAACCTCAGACTGGATGCAGCTTTCGCCCGTACGCGCGAATTCCGCTGGCTCTGCCGGCATGCCGCGGCCTTCGGTTTTTATCTGTCCTATCCTCGCCATAACCTCCACGGGATTGCTTATGAGCCGTGGCATTGGTGCTGGAAATAGTCATCAACCCATTGTTATCTAGTACTATACAATGTAGTTTAGAATAGTTCTCATTCCCACTTGCTACTTAGAACCATTCCAATTGCTTCAGTCTACCACACATGTCCCAGTCCCCCCAGACCGCCCCCGACGCGCTCGCCCAACGCCTCGCCCACAGTGGACTTCGCTCCACGCCTCAGCGGGAGGTAATCTATGACGTTCTGCTGAAGAAGCGCGATCACCCCACGGCGGATGAGGTTCACGCCCGGGTGCGCACCGACCTGCCGAGCATTTCACTCGCCACCGTCTACAACTGTCTGGAAACCCTCGTTCAGTGCGACCTCGTGCGCGCGGTGAACTTCGAGCGCGGACCCACCCGGTATTGCCCGAACCTCCGCCCGCACGCCCATTTTCACGATGAGCAGAGCGGCTCGACCCACGACATCGACCTGCCCGCCGACCTGCTCGAAAAGGTCAGTGCCGTGCTGCCGCCCGGCTACGATGCCAAATCCGTCGAGATCACCTTCCGGGGCAAAGCCCTTAAAAACAGCGAGCATCGAGCAGCGGGGAGCAAATAGGCCAATCCCGCTGATCCAAACAAGCACAGCTCGACCACCGCCATCTCCAGCTCACTTCCCGCTACTCACTCCTTTTTCCTCATGTCCTCGCTCGAAATCAAAGACCTGCACGTTTCCATCGGCGAAAAACAGATCGTCAAGGGCCTCACGCTCACCGTCCGCAGCGGCGAGGTGCACGCCATCATGGGACCCAACGGTACCGGCAAGTCCACGCTCGCCAAGGCCGTGGCCGGCCATCCGAGTTACACCATCACCTCGGGCGACGTGCTGCTCGACGGCCGCTCCATCCTGGCCATGCAGCCCGACGAACGCGCGCGCGCCGGCCTCTTCCTCGCCTTCCAGTACCCGAGCGAGATTCCCGGCGTCTCCATCGCCAATTTCCTCCGGGCTGCCGTGCAGGCCCGCATGGGTGAGGGCGAGGAGCTCGATGCCGCCGGCTACTACAAGCGGCTCTATTCCAAAATGGACCTGCTCAAGATCGACCGGAAGTTCACCTCGCGCGCCATCAACGACGGCTTCTCCGGCGGCGAGAAAAAGCGCTGCGAGATCCTGCAGATGGCCATGCTCGAGCCCAAGTTCGCGCTGATGGACGAGACCGACTCCGGCCTCGACATCGACGCCCTCCGCATCGTGGCCGACGGGGTCAACGCCCTCCGCAGCACCAATCTCGGCGTGCTCATGATCACCCACTACCAGCGCCTGCTCGGCTACATCGTGCCCGACCATGTGCACGTCATGTGGGACGGCCGGATCGTGAAGAGCGGCGACAAATCCCTCGCCCTCGAGCTCGAGGCCAAGGGCTACGACTGGGTCAAGAAAGAGCTCGTCCGCGCCTAAACCTTCCGCCCTTCCCGCCCATGTCCGACGTCACCGAAACCGAATCCCTCGCGGCCCCCCTCGCCGACGAAGCCGCCGCGAATCCTGTCTCCGGCATCGACCAGACGGCCGGCAATTTCAGCTACAAGATGGACTACGAATTCGACGCCGGCACCGGCCTGTCCGAGAAGACCGTCCGCTACATCAGCTCCGTGAAGAAGGAGGCGCCGTGGATCCTCGAGTTCCGCCTCAACGCCCTGAAGCAATTTCTGGCGAAGCCCATGCCCACGCACTGGGCGACGAAGGACCTGGAGAACATCAATTTCGACAAGATCCGGTATTACCTCGCCAGCGGCCAGAAGCCGAAGCGGACGTGGGACGAGGTGCCCGATGACATCAAGAAGACCTTCGAGCGGCTCGGCATTCCCGAGCAGGAGCGCAAGTTCCTCGCCGGCGTTGAGGCCCAGTTCGACTCCGAGGCGGCCTACTCCAACATCAAGGACCTCGTCGCCAAGCAGGGCGTCATCTTCGCCAACTCCACCGAGGCGCTGCGCGAGCACCCAGAGATCTTCCGCAAGTATTTCGGCAAGGTCATCCCGACCGGCGACAACAAGTTTTCGGCGCTCAACAGCGCGGTCTTTTCCGGCGGCTCCTTCATTTATGTCCCCAAGGGCGTGAAGGTCGCCCACCCGCTGCAGGCCTATTTCCGCATCAACGCCGAGAACTTCGGCCAGTTCGAACGCACGCTCATCATCGCCGATGAGGGCGCCGAGCTCACCTACATGGAGGGCTGCACCGCCCCGAAGTTCTCCACCTCGACGCTCCACTCCGCCGTCGTCGAGCTCGTCGCCCTCAAGGGCGCGAAGATCCAGTACATCACCGTCCAGAACTGGGCCAACAACGTCTTCAACCTCGTCACCAAGCGCGGCGTCGCGCACGAG
>CAIRTK010000072.1 GCA_903881475.1 uncultured Opitutia bacterium
ACCGACGTCTTGATGGTCTTGATCGGGTTGTACTGGTAGTGCGGCGGCGAGGCGGGGCACGCGAGGTTGTAGATCTGGTCCACCTCGAACTTGAACGGGTCGATCACGTCGTGCCGCACGAACTCGAAGCGCGGATTCGTCAGGAGATGCCCGATGTTGGATTTGCGGCCGGTGAAGAGGTTGTCGATGCAGATGACCTCATGGCCGTCCTTCAACAGCCGGTCGCAAAGGTGGGAGCCGAGAAACCCGGCGCCGCCGGTGACAAGTGTGCGCATGGTGGGGTGAGAAAGTGAGAGGGGAAAGGGAGAGTGAAAGTTAAAATGCCATTGAGAGGGAAAGGGGCGGAGTTGGCGAGCGCGGGAAATGGAGCTGTAAGGCGGGGTCGCTGACCCCGCCGGTTTGAAAGGTAGGGCGCGTTATCCCTAACGCGCCGGTTGGAGTCGGTCGGAGCCAAACGCGGCGGATTAGGGATAATCCGCCCTACCCCACCACCCGCGCGGCGGCGCCGGACTCGTAGCGCGCGATCCACGCCAGATGCCAGGCGGCGTAATCGCCAGCCTCGATGTGCGCCCGGGCCTGGGTCATCAGGTCGAGGTAGAAATGCAGGTTGTGCAGCGTGAGCAGCGTGCAGCTCAGGATTTCGCCCGCCACCGTCAGGTGGCGCAGGTAGGCGCGGGAGAAATTCCGGCAGGTGTAGTTGTCCAGCCCCTCGACGATCGGCCGCGGGTCGGTGCGGTATTTCTCGTTGCGGAGGTTCAGCGGCCCGTCGGGCGTGAACACCAGGCCGTTGCGCGCCACGCGCGACGGCAGCACGCAGTCAAACATGTCCACCCCGAGCGCGATCATCTTCAGCAGCTGCGGGGGCGTGCCGAGGCCCATGGTGTAGCGCGGCTTGTCCGCCGGCAGGAACGGCGTGGTCGCGCCGACCTGCTTCAGCATCTCCGGCTCCGGCTCGCCCACGCTCACGCCGCCGACCGCATAGCCCGGAAAATCCAGCGCCGCCAGCGACTCCGCCGCCTCGCGCCGCAGGTCGTCAAAGGTCGAACCCTGCGCGATGGCGAAGACGTGGTGTCCCGCCGCCAGAAAGCCGCTGTCCGTGGCGATCTGCCGGCACTGCTGGGCCCAGCGGTAGCTGCGCGCCACGGCCTTGGCGCAGGCATCGCGCTCGCAGGGCCAGGGCGGACATTCGTCCAGCACCATGGCGATGTCGCTGCCAAGGTTCTGCTGGATGCCCATGACCTCCTTCGGACCGAGGAAAAGTTTCGCCCCATCGAGATGGGATTGAAACGCCACACCGTCGTCCCGGATATCGCGCAGCTTCGCCAGCGAGAAGACCTGGAACCCGCCGCTGTCGGTCAGGATCGGCCCGTCCCAGCCCATGAACTTATGCAGCCCGCCCAAGTCGCGCACCAGCTCGCTGCCGGGCCGCAGGTTGAGGTGATAGGTGTTGCCCAGGATGATCTGCGAGCCGATCTCCCGCAGGTGGGCCGGCGTGAGCGACTTGACCGTGCCCTGCGTGCCGACCGGCATGAAAATCGGCGTCTCGATCACACCGTGCAGAGTCTGCAGCCGGCCGCGGCGGGCCGCAGTGGCGGAGTCGGTTTTCAGGAGCTGGAAAGGAGGCGCCATCGATGAGGAAGTTCGAAGGTTGAAATCCGAAATCCGAAAGAATGTCCAAGTATGAAAGCTGAAGGATTGCCGCCAAACGTCGCTGCATGAGCCGGCAGAGGCCAAATTGCACCATTTCGGCTGAAATCCGCCGAATTTCCTTCGGATTTCGGATTTTGACCTTCGAGCTTCGTCACCTAAGGTGGCGCAGTGCTTCTCGTCATCGACAACTACGACTCGTTCACCTTCAACCTCGTCCAATACTTCGGTCAATTGGGCGTCGAGCAGCGCATTTTCCGCAACAACGAGATCACCCCCGCCGAGGCCCTCGCGCTGAAGCCCGACCGCGTCCTCCTTTCCCCCGGCCCCTGCTCGCCGCGCGAGGCCGGCGTCAGCCTCGACATCATCAAGGCCTTCGCCGGCGTGAAGCCCATCCTGGGCGTCTGCCTCGGGCACCAGGCCATCGGGCACTATTTCGGCGGCAATGTCGTCCGGGCGTCGCGGCTAATGCATGGCAAGACCTCGCCCATCCAGCACAAGGACACCGACCTCTTCCACGGCATGCCGCAGGGGTTCGCCGCCACGCGCTACCATTCGCTGCTCGTCGACCGCGCCACCTTCCCGGCCGAGCTGGAGATCACGGCCGAGACCGCCGAGGGCGAGGTCATGGGCCTCCGCCACCGCCGCCTGCCCATCTGGGGCGTCCAGTTTCACCCCGAATCCATCGCCACCGAAAGTGGTATGAACATCCTGAAAAACTTCCTGTCGCTGAATTGAACCGGAAAGTAGCGAGCATCAAGTAGCGAGTAGTGAGCCTGCCAACCTAGTCGCCGACTCTTACCCCGCTGCCTTTCTACTCGCTACCCGCTACTCACTCCTCGCTACTACCTCCCCCATGCGCTGCCCCAAATGCACCTCCATCGAGGACAAGGTCATTGATTCCCGCATCAGCAAGGAAGGCTCGACCATCCGCCGCCGCCGCGAATGCCTGGAGTGCGGCCACCGGTATAGCACGACCGAGGGCCTCGTCCGCGACGGCATGGTCGTCATCAAGCGCGACGGCCGCCGCGAGGAGTTCACCCGCGAGAAGCTCGTCCATGCGGTCCGCGCCGCCTGTCACAAGCGCCCGGTGGACGCCGAGCAGATCGGCATGCTGCTGGAGGACGTCATGGACGTGCTGGAGGCCCAGTACGAAAACGAGATTCCCTCCGGGGCGATCGGCGATGCCGTGATGCAGCGCCTGCGCACGGTCGACCAGGTGGCGTACGTCCGCTTCGCCAGCGTCTACAAGGAATTCCGCGACGTGGCGGAGTTCATGCACGAGATCAGCACGCTGGCCAAGAAGCCGAAATGACCCGCGACCGCGCCGACCTGCGGCGGCTGCATTTCATCAACGCGCTGTTCGCCCACGCCACGGGGCACGACCTCTACCTGGCGGACCAGATCAAGGGCGCCATCACGTTCAGCCTAGCCGAGCTGGCGGCGCAGACGTCCGCGCACCCGGAATTCGCCGCGAAATTTGACGCCGGTTTCAACGCTGCCGCGGCGCACCTGCTGGCGAAGCTGTTCGCCCACCTGCCGCGCCGGGGATTTTTCCACTGGGACGCCGCCCTGACACCCGCCGCCGCCACGCCGCTCTTCGCGCGGGCGGAGCTGATGGCCGGGCTGCGCCAGCTCGCGCCCTTCCGCGAATCCACCCTGCTGGTGACCAACCTGCGCCCCGCGCTCATCCCGCGCCGCGCCACCCCGCGGCGGCAGCGCGACTACGAGGAAGCCCTCGCCTTCATCCGCGACCTGACCGCCGCCCGCACCGCACGCAGCGCCAACCTGCAGTTGCTGTTTCTCTGAATTTCTTAATCTGGAACTCAGGAATTCGGGAAATACCCGGCCTGAATTCGTTTGGCTCTTCCGTTCCAGAGTTCCTGAGTTCCAGATAAATATCTTCCCCATGGCCAAGACCCTCTTTCAGAAAATCATCGACCGGGAGATCCCCGCCACGGTCGCGTACGAGGATGAGCACTGCATCGTCATCCACGACATCCAGCCGGAGGCGCCCGTGCACCTGCTCATCATTCCGAAGCGGCTGATTCCCCGCGTGAGCGAAGCTGTTTCCGGCGATGAAGCCGTGCTCGGACACTTGCTCATGGTCGCAGGCGTCGTCGCAAAGCAGCTCAATCTCGCCGCGGGCTTCCGTCTGGTTGTGAACAACGGCCCGCATGCCTCCGAGTCCGTGCCGCACCTGCACGTGCACCTACTGGCCGGCCGGCAGATGACTTGGCCGCCGGGCTGAGATGGGAGGCTCGTCAGCCAAGGCTTGAACGCCTGTCCCCCGCCGGCTTTATAGCCGGCCTACCCCACCCCATGAAGCTTACCCCGGCTCACATTGAGCAATTCCGCCGCCGCGGCTATGTCGCGGTCCCCGGCTTTTTCAACGCCCAGGAAGTCGCCGCGCTCCAGGCCGACATCGCCCGGCTCAAGCGGAACAGCTTCCTCCGCAATGTCGCCCGTGCCGGCGATGGCACCACCCCGACCAACGAGAAGGTCAACCTCCAGCTGTGCCCGGCGAATTTCTACAGCACACTCATCCGCGCCCTGCCCTTCGCGCCCAAGGTCATCGCCGCGGTCACCCAGCTGATCGGCCCCGAGGTCACGCTGCACCTTGACCAGATTTTCCTGAAGCCCGGCCGGACCGGCATGGGCACCGCGTGGCACCAGGACAACGCGTACTTCAAGATCCCCAAGCCCCTCCGCGGAACCGCCATGTGGATCGCGATCCACGACGCCACCGTGGCCAACGGCACCCTGCGCGTGGTGCCGAACGCCTGGGAAACGCTCCTGCCCCATGAACGCGACGGCAACAGCGATCATCATATCCGCTGCCACCCGGACGAATCCCAGGCCGAGGCCATCGAGCTCAAGGCCGGCGGCGTGATCTTCTTTTGCTACGGCACACCGCACGCCACGGGCGACAATCGGACCGACACCGAGCGCGCCGGCCTGGCATACCATTTCCTCTGCGAGGACCAGACCAACGAGGCGTTCTACACGACCGGCCGCGTCGGCAACCCGCGCCCGCGGCTGACCGGCGCCCGCGCGACCGGCGGGCTCGAGGAATACGGCAACGTCATTGACGGGACTTGGGAAGCCGAAGTGGCCCGGGCGGCCGCGGCCGTTAAAACTTAAACGCGAAGACGCAAAGCGGCTAAGACCTGAACAAAGAGGGTTGGACTTCGCCGCTTTGCGTCATCGCGTTTAAGATCGAATCAGGGGCGGTCACTTCAGCCACTTCGCGAGCCAGGCGTGGACCTCGCCGTACCAATACCGGCTGTCCTCCCCGCGCAGGATCCAGTGGCCGGCCTCGGGAAAGACGAGCAGCCGGCTCGGCACATTCAGCCGTTGCTGGGTCGCGAAGTTCATCAGGGCGTTGTTCATCGGCACCCGGAAATCCTGCTCGCCGACGGTGATCAGGATCGGCGTGAGGAAGCCCGTGCCCTTGGCGTGGTTGCCCGCCTGCATGACCGGGCTCTGGTCGCGCCAAGTGGGACTGTCGCCCCAGACGGGACCGCCGCTGTTCACCTCGCGCCCATAGATGCTGTCGCTCGTGCCCCATTGCATGACGAGGTCCATCTCGCCCGCATGGGAGATGATGGCCTTGTACCGCGTGGTCGTGGCCTGCAGCCAGTTGGCCAGGTGGCCGCCATAGCTCGCACCGCCCGCCGCCTGCCGCGTCCCGTCGATGAAGGCGTACCGCCTGATCGCCTCGTCCGCCGCCTCGTTGATCTCATCCGCTGGACCCTTGAGCGGATCGAGCTGGATGGAGCGGGCAAACTCCTCGCCGTAGCCGGTCGAGCCCTTGTAGTCGGTCAGGAGCACGACGTAATCCGATTGGGCCAGCAGGTGGTAATTCCAGCGCAGCACAAACGTGTCGTGCCACATGTTCGCCGCCCCGCCGTGCATGACGACAAAGAGCGGGTATTTCCTCTTCGGGTCGAAACCCGCGGGTTTCACGATCATGCTGTGGATGTCGCGCCCGTCCTTCGCCTTGAACCAGAAATGCTCCACGGGAAGCCAGTCGATCGTGGCCGCCTTCGCCGTGTTGATTGACGTCAGCCGCTTTGGCCGGCCGTTGAAGGAATAGATCTCGGCCGGGCTGACCGCGCTGTCCCAGACGCCCACCACGGCTTTGCCGCCGGCAGCGAGTCCGCTGAGCGTGCCGGTCGGGGGCGACGCCTCATCGCGCACGTCCCCGCCCACGTAGCCGACCGAGTGCAGTTGCTCGAGCCCCGCGTGCTCGTAGATGAAATAGATCCGGTCCGAACCGGCCGGCGCCGCATAGCGCGACACCGAGCGGTCCAGCGAGGCGGTGAGGACGCGGCGCTCGTTCCGGAACGGCCAGGGAAAACTCGCGAGCCGGGTCAGGTCGTAGACCTTGTCCGGCGTGTTCGGATCGGTGAGGCACAGCAGCGTCTTCCCGTCGGGCGAGAAGGACAACTGACCGTAACTCCCGCCATCATGGGTGAGCGGCTGCGGCTCGCCGCCGTCCAGGCCGACCTGGAAAATTTGCACCGAAATCGGAGCGCGCGCCGCCTCGTCGCGATTGGTCGAGGCCGTGAACACCACGCCGCTGCCGTCGGGCGTCCATTCCGCCTCGAGGTTCTGGCCTTCCTCGCCGTTGGACCCGCCAAAGCCGGGCAGCGCGGCAAACTTGGTGCCGGCCAGCAAATCGCGCGCGGGGGCATCGGACCGGGCCTCCTGCACAAACAGATGGGCCTTCCGGTCGTCGAGCCATTGGTTCCAGAAGCGCGCCGGGAACTGCTCATAGGCCCGCACGTTGCACTTGCGCTCCTTGTGGTGCTTCGCGGCCCGTTTGTTGGCCGCCTCATCCATGGCCCCGGGATAGACTTGGCTGACAAACAGCAGCGTCTTGCCGTCCGGGCTCCATTTGGGCGAACTCGCCCCCAGGGTCAGGTTCGTAACGCGTTCCGCTTCACCGCCGGAAAGATCGAGCACATAAATCTGCGGAACCTCGTCCCCCTCGCGCTTGGCCGAGAAGGCGATCTTCCGGCTATCGGGCGACCAGTTCACCCCGCCCTCGCCGCCCTTGCTGTAGGTGAGCCGGCGGACGGGCGTATCATCGGTCAGCGACTTCATCCAAAGGTCGGACCACTGCTCCTTCGCCTCGTAAGCCGGCTCGACCACCGTGAAAACGACCCACTTGCCATCGGGACTGGGTACCGGGGCGCCCACGCGGTTCATCAGCCAGAGATCCTCATGCGTGATCGCATGGCGGACCGGGGCAGTGGCGGGATCGGCGGCCAGCACCAGCGAGACGCACGCCAGCCAAAGCAGGGACAGTTTCTTGATCATCATAAAATCAGCCCCGGGCCTCGAACGCGCCGTCCGCCCGTTTGGCGACCAGCCGTTTCAGCTCGAGCAGCATCAGGGTCGAGGAAAGCCGGTCCGCCGGCAACCCCGTTTGCTCCGCCAGGGCATCCGGCGTGAGCATCGCCCCGCCACGGAAACACTCCCACACGGAGGCCTCCTCGGCACTCAAGCCCGCCGCAGCGAGGGGCGCCGCGCCGGGTTTGTCCGGGATCGGCGACGGACGCAGGCCGTCGAGATAGTTCAGCTCCGACAGCAGATCGTCGACGCTGGTCAGCAACGTCGCGCCGTCCCGGATAAGCTGGTGGCAGCCCGCACTCGTCGGTTGGTCGATGCGCCCCGGCACGGCGAAAATCAACCGCCCCTGTTCGCCCGCGAACCGCGCGGTGATCATCGCCCCGCCGCTGACATCCGTCTCCACCACGACCGTCGCCTCGCACATCCCGGCGACGACCCGGTTGCGCATCGGGAAACTCTGCCGGTCGGCCCGCCGGCCGAAAGGGAACTCCGAGAGAATCGCGCCCGTCGCCTCGATTTGCCGGTACAGCCCGAGGTTTTCCGGCGGATAGATGATGTCGATGCCGCAGCCCAGCACGGCCGCGGTTCTGCCGCCCACCGAGAGCGCGCCCTCGTGGGCCGCGGTATCGATGCCCCGCGCCAGTCCGCTCACGACACAGAACCCGAGCCGCGCCAGCTCCGTCCCGAGTTTTTTTGCTGTAGCTTGGCCGTAGAGCGTGGTCCGTCGCGAGCCAACGATGGCAATGCAGGGCTGGTCGAACGTATAGCTTCCCTTCCGGTAGAGACCGATCGGCGGGTCGTTGATTTCCTTCAGCAGCTTCGGGTACGCAGAATCACGGGTCGTGATGAACGCCGTGTCCGCCTTCACCATCCGCTCCTCTTCCTTTGCCAGGTCGAAATGGTCGCGCCATTGCGCGATCGTCGCGGTGATCACGGGGCCCACGCCGCGCACCGATTCCAGCTGGCGCGTCCCGGCGGTAAACACCGCGCGCGGATCGCCGCCCAGATCTTCCAGGAGTCGGTTGAGCGTGATCGGCCCGATGTTGGGCAGCGCGTTCAGGACGAGAAACGCCTGCTGCTCGGTCAACTCACGGCTCATCCGCTGACTCTCGCAGGGCGGCCGCCAAAAAGTCGAGCAGCTGTGTCGTCTGCACCGCGGTCTGTCCATGGGCCCGTGCCAGCAAGTCAGCTGCGATGCCATGCCACACCGCCCCACGGGCCGCCGCCAGCAGCGGCCGCGTGGGCGTCTGCGCGAGCAATCCCCCGGTCAAACCCGCGAGCAAATCGCCGCTGCCTCCGCGTGCGAGCACCGGGCCGCCGAAGAAGCTGTGATAAATGGCGGCGCCGTCGCAGATCCGGGTGACCGGCCCCTTCAGGATCACGGTCGCCTTGCTCGTGCGGCAATATGCGCCCAAGCCGGCCGAACCCGCGATGCGGGCGTATTCCCCGGCGTGCGGGGTGAGCACGAGCGGGGGTTTGGCGGCCCGTACGATCTCCGGCTGCAGCGCATCCGCATCGAGCAGCACCGGGAGGCGCACCGTTTTCACGATGTCCTTCACCAGGGCCAGCGTCTCGGGTTCGCGCCCCATCCCCGAGCCGATCTCCAAGGCCGTCGCGCGCGGCAACCGGGCTCGCAAGAGATGAAGTCCCTCCAGCGCGAGTCCGCCCTCCGGCGTCTCAGGCCATCCGACCCACATGGCCTCCGGCGCCCGGGCGGCAAAGGCCGGCGCCAGCGACTCCGGCACCAACGCAGTCACCAGGCCCGCGCCGCTGCGCAGTGCGGCGAGCACGTTCATCAGCACCGCGCCGGGATAACTGCGCGACCCGCCCAGGATCAGCAGATGACCTTGGCTGCGTTTGTCAGAGTGTGACAGCCGCAGTCCGGCCAGCGGCGCCAAAATCCCGGATGTGAGCACGCGATCAGCGCCCTTTTCCGCACCGGAAAAAAACCCGAGATCGAGATACCGCACGCGCCCGGCATTCGCATCTGTGAGCAGCGGCGTCTTCACGCAGCCGGTCGCATAGGTGAAATCAGCGCGGAAGAGCCCGGCACTCGGCAGATCCACCGCGGCCCGCAGCCGGATCGGGAGCTCGTTCACCTGTGCAAATAGCGCCGCCACGTCGGGTCCGGCCGGCGGACGGAACTGATAGCCAAACACGCCGTCGAGACAGAGATCATAGGCACCGGACATCGCCTTGGGAGACACGACCTGCAGGCGGTTTCCCGCCGCCTGGGCGAGCAGCCGGTGGGCCCGCTGCGCCAGCGGGCGGAGTTCAAGCTGGCCAAAGGCAAACAGGAGTTCCACGCGGGCCTTAGGCCATCCGTCCAGCAGGGCCTCGGCCGCGAGCATCGCATCGCCGCCGTTGTTCCCTTTTCCCACCAGCACGAGAATCCGGGCGGCGGAGGGCCACCGGCCGACTTCAGCGAAGTCCCTCCGCACCGCCGCCGCCACGGCCCGTCCGGCCTGCTGCATCGCCGGCCACTCCTTCGCCTCGTCGCCTCCGAAGCGTTTCGCCTCCAGCCGGCCGGTCGCGTCACAGGTGAGAATCGGGTGGCTCGGGAGGGTCATGGCGGATGACAACGTACTCTGGCAGGCCTCAAGGTTCCCGTCGAGCGGCGCGATTGGGTCCGGAGGCCCAAATCATCGAACGGCTTTAACCACGGATTTCACGGATCGCGCGGATATGAAGCCCGGGCTCTGAGATCTGATGGTCTTATCCAGATCGAATCCGTGCAATCCGTGGTCAAAAAAACCGGAGATTTTAGCCAGTCGCCTATTTGCCCTCGCCCGTGGTCACGGCCGTTACATCGCGGTTCAGCCACTCGCGGCGCTGTTCCTCCGTCTCCGTGAACTGCAGCGGGGAGCCATGCGGCACGCCATGGGTCAGGATCGGCCGCGTGAACCGGGGGATTGAGCGGAAGTAGCAGGCGTCGCCGCTGCGCAGGATCTCGTAGAAAATCGCGTAGCTTTTCCGGTCCACGTCCCAGAGCGCGACCTCCGTCAAGTCATGCTCCCAGACCGCATAGCGGCCCCACTCCGCGAAGACCGCCTCGATGTCGGTCGCCTTCGGGCGCTCGAGCCGCACCACCGGGGCCTGCGCCGCCGGAGGTTCCCCGGCGGGTTTGGTGTCGCGCGGCAGCGCCCAGACAAAGAGCGCGCCGATCACAAAGCCGAGCGAGACCCATGAGGGTGTCTTGGAAAGCCGCGCGGCCGGGGGAGTTTTTTCCGACGCTTCGTCCATGGCGCGGCCGGGCTCAGGCGCGCACGAGCGCGGCCACGGCCATGGCATGGGTCTCGGTGTGCGAGAGGGTGATCATCACATACGTCGCCCCGACCTGGGCCAGCAGGGCCCGGCCCTTGTCGTCGAGGCGGATGAGCGGCTCGTGGCGGGCGCCATGGTAAACCGACACCGAGCGCCACCCGAGTTCGGCACCGATGCCGGTCGTGAAGCACTTGGAGACGGCCTCCTTGGCGGCGAACCGGGCCGCGTAGTGCTTGTGCGGGTGGGCCATACCGGAGCAGTAGGTCCGCTCCTCGTCTGTGAAGACGCGGTCGAGGAAGCGCGGACCCTGGCGTTCCAGCACGCCGCGCACGCGCTCCACCTCGATCAGGTCGGCGCCCAGCCCGATCAGCACGCCGCCAGGCGGCAGGGAAATGCCCGCGGCCGCGCTCATACGTTCATCCGGGTTTTTAGCTCGCGGACGGCTTCCTCGATGCCCGTGAACAGGGCGCGGCTGATGATGCTGTGCCCGATGTTCAGCTCGTGCAGGTGCGGGAGGGTCCGCACCTCGGCGATGTTGACGTAGTTGATGCCGTGGCCGGCGTTGACCGTGAGGCCGAGTTCATGGGCGCGCACGCAGCCCAGCCGGAGATGCTGGAACTCCTTGGCGCGGCGCGGCGTGAAATAGGCGTTCGCATAGGCGCCGGTGTGCAGTTCGACGATCGGGGCGCCGAGTTTCGCTGCCAGCTCGATCTGGGACTCGTCGGGATCAATGAAGAGGCTCGTCTGGATGCCCGCGGCGTTCATCGCGTCGACACAGGCCCGGACCCGCTTGCGGTTCCCAATGACATCCAGGCCACCCTCGGTGGAGATTTCCTGACGGTTCTCGGGGACGAGGCAGACGGTGTCGGGCTTCAGCTTGAGCGCGAACGCCGTCATCTCGGGCGTGCAGGCCATCTCAAGGTTAAGCCGCGTGGCGATGCATTCGCGCAGGCGCCAGACATCGCGCTCCTGGATATGCCGGCGGTCCTCGCGCAGGTGCACCGTGATGCCGTCGGCCCCGGCCCGCTCGCCCAACAGGGCCAGGGTGACCGGATCGGGCTCGACCGCCCCGCCGGTGGTGGACGGAGCCTCCCGGTAACGGGCCTGCCGCACAGTCGCACAGTGGTCAATATTGAGGCCGAGGAGAATCATGGGACGGAGGTTTGACGCGATTAAGCGACCTGTGAATCTGCATGGCAAAAGCGAAATGTCCCCTTCTTCCGAGCCCCTTCCCGCCGCGACCACGGCCGTTCCTCCCGCCAAACCCGAAAACCTGCTCGTCAGCGTCGTCTGCAACATCGTGCTGCCCGCGCTGATCCTGGGCAAACTCAGCACGCCCACGCGGCTCGGGCCGGCCGGCGCGCTCATCGCCGCACTGCTGTTTCCCGTCGGCTACGGTGCCTACGATTTCATCCGCCGGAGGAAGACCAACTTCATCGCCCTGATCAGTTTCGCGGGCGTGCTGCTGACCGGGAGCCTCGGGCTGCTGAAGCTCGATGGATTCTGGTTCGCCGTGAAGGACGCCGCGATTTCGTCGCTCATCGGCGTGGCGGTCCTGGCCTCGCTGCGCTCGCGCGAGCCGCTCGTGAAACTGATGTTCTGCAACGACACGGTGATGGACCTGCCGCGGGTGGAAGCGGCGCTGAAGGAACGGGGCGCCGAGGCCGGATTCGCCGGGTTGCTGCGCCAGTGCACGCTGATCGTGGCGGCGGCGTTCTTCGTGAGCGCGGCGCTGGGGTACTTCCTGGCCCGCTACCTTCTGCGCAGCCCGGCCGGCACCCCGGAGTTCAATGCCGAGCTGGCCAAGATGCACTGGTTCAGCTGGCCCATCATCGTCGTGCCCTGCATGATCCTGATGATGGTCGCGCTCTGGCGGCTGATCCAGGGACTGAAAGCGCTGACGGGGTTGACCATGGACGAGATCTTCAAGTCGGAGCCGGAAAAAAGGTAGGGCGGATTATCCCTAATCCGCCAGCGGGGCCGTCCGGCGGCGGCGCGTCAGGCATAACGCGCCCTACCCAAATCGTGGCGCGCAACCTCACACCCGTTCGCCGATCGGCACGTAGTCGCGCTTGACGTGGCCGGAGTAAATCTGGCGCGGGCGGTAGATGCGGCCCTTGGGGTTGGCCGCGACCTCGCGCCAGTTGGCGATCCAGCCCGGCGAACGGCCGATGGCGAAGATGACGGTGAACATGTTCACCGGCACCCCGAGCGCGCGCATGATAATGCCGCTGTAGAAATCGACGTTGGGGTAGAGCTTGCGCGAGATGAAGTAGTCGTCCTTGAGGGCGGCCTGCTCGAGGTTGCGGGCGATCGCGAGCAGCGGATCGTTGATGCCGAGCTTGTTCATGACGTCCTCGCAGGCCTTGCCGATGATTTTCGCCCGCGGGTCGAAATTCCGGTAAACCGGGTGGCCGAAGCCCATCAAGCGGTTGCTTTTGCCGCCGGACTTGGCGGCGGCGATGAAGCGCGTGCCGTCGTCATGCTCGTCGTGGATGGACTGGAGCATGTGCATGACCGCGGTGTTGGCGCCGCCGTGCAGCGGGCCGGAGAGCGCGCAGATGCCGGCGGACAGGGAGGTGAAGAGATTGGCCGCGCTGGAACCCACCATGCGGACGGTCGAGGTGCTGCAGTTCTGCTCGTGGTCGGCGTGCAGGAGCAAGAGCGTGTTGAGGGCGCGGGTGACCTCGGGAGCGGCGGAGTAATCCTTGTACAGCTCCGAGAACATCATGTGCAGGAAATTATCGCAGAACGGGATGTCCTTCGGCGGGATGTAGGGCAGGCCGTTCTGATAACGGTAGAGCATCGCCCCGATGGTCCGGATCTTCGAGATGGCCATGGCCGCCGCGAGGTCGAAGTTCTTCAGGTCCTTTTCAAAGTCATTGGTCGCCAGCTGCGGATAATGCGCGGCGAGCGAGGCCACGATCGAGGACAGCATCGCCATCGGCGGTGCGTCCTTGGGGTAACCCTGGAAGATGGCCTGCATCTGCGGCTCGATGGCGGCGTGATGCCGGAGACTGTCGCTGAAAACCTTGCGCTGCGCCACCGTCGGCAGCTCGCCGTAAATCACCAGATAGGCCGTCTCGACGAAATTGCTATGCTGCGCGAGCTGCTCGATGGGATAGCCCCG
Source organism: uncultured Opitutia bacterium (assembly GCA_903881475.1). Taxonomy (GTDB): domain Bacteria; phylum Verrucomicrobiota; class Verrucomicrobiia; order Opitutales; family Opitutaceae; genus Opi-474. The sequence goes on from CAIRTK010000072.1 coordinate 13,403, forward strand.
GTGGCGGAGAATGCCGTTGTCCCCGTCAAGATAGGTGATGCCGCTCTCGCAGGAGCCGGTGTTGCCGTAGCCCTGATCGTAGGCGATGTAACCCGTCTCGGCGCGCAGCTTGCGGGTGTCGATGGCCTTTTCGCCCTCCGTGCCGATCATCACCGGCAGCGTGTAGTCCTTGTCATCGAGTTTGAGCTGCGCGGTCGTGGCCATGATGGGCTAAACCAAGCCGAAACCATGCCGCTTGCAAAGCAAAGTTGGCCAGCCAACGGACGATGACGCGTTAATTAGGCGGGATAAGGAGCCTGAGACGATCCGGTAATCGCCTAGGCGCGAAGAACGCAGGGGATCAGGCCGAGCCCGGTTTAGCCTTGGAGGGAGCCCTCGGCCGGACTTCGCGACCTTAGCGCTCTTTGCGGATAATGCGGCACCCTACCCGCGCGCCGCCTCGGCGGCAAAGTTGCGGTAAATCTGCAAGCCCTTCGCCTGGCTTTTCTCGGGGTGGAACTGCGTCGCAAAACAGCGGCCGCGGCCGATCGCGGCGCAGAAGGCCCCGCCGTAGTCGCAAGCCGCGAGAACGAGCGAGGAATCGGCCGGCACACAGTGGAAACTGTGCACAAAGTAGAAGGCCTCGCCTTCGGTCTGGAGACCCGCGGCCAGCGCCGAACCGGGCTGCGTGAAGCGCACGGTGTTCCAGCCCATGTGCGGGATCTTGAACTCCGGCGGACGGCGGAAGCGGACCACCTGGCCCGGGAAAATGCCCAGGCCCGTGATATTGCCCTCTTCCGAGTGCTCGAAGAGCGCCTGCATGCCCAGGCACACGCCCAGAAACGGCCGGTCGGAGGCAATCCAGTCGCGCACCGTGACGTCGAGTTTGGCTGCGCGTAACGCCGCCACGCAGTCCCGCAGCGCGCCGACACCCGGCAGGACCAGGCCATCCGCCTGGCTCGCGGCCACCTCGGCGGGCGTGCGCACGACGACCGGCGTCGCGCCGACGGCCTCCAGGGCCTTCGTCACGCTGCGCAGGTTGCAGATCCCGTTGTCGATGACGGCGATCGCCGTCACGGGAGTTGGGAGTTAGGAGTTGGAGGATCGATGCTCACGGAAAGGCAATAAATGGATCCAAAATTGTCAGACTGCAAGGGACCGGATGCCGGACGGGAAGAGGAATGGGAAGATGGAGATCAACCAGCATCGGCATTCCAGCGCTCAGCTCCTGTCTCCCAACTCCCCTCCGAAACGGCCCGGCCGTTTCAGATCGTGCCCTTCGTCGAAGGCAGGAGATCGGCGGCGCGGGGCTCGATCTGTGTGGCCACGTCGAGCGCGCGGGCGAGACCCTTGAAGATCGCCTCGGCCACGTGATGCGGCTCCTCGCCATAGATGAGCTGGACGTGAAGGTTGGCGCCGAGGGCGTTGCTGAACGCGCGGCAAAATTCCTTCACGAGCACGATGTTGAAATCGCGCACGAACATCGTCGGCGCCTCGGCCGTGTAGACGAGGTGCGGCCGGCCGCCCACATCAACAACGACCCGCGCGAGCGACTCGTCCATGGGCAGCAGGAAGAAACCGTAGCGCTTGATGCCGACCTTGTCGCCCAGCGCCTCCTTGAAGGCCTGGCCAAGCACGAGCCCGACATCCTCGACCGTGTGGTGATAGTCGACATCGGTGTCGCCCTTGGCCTTGACCGTGAGATCAAACAGCCCGTGCTTGGCGAACAGCGTGAGCATGTGGTCGAAGAACGGCACGCCGGTGTCGATCTTGCCGACGCCACGGCCATCAATCGCGAGGGTGAGCGTGATGTCGGTTTCGGCCGTCTTGCGGGTGACGGTCGTTACGCGTTGGGAGTTTTTAGCCATGCGTCGAGGGTTTCGTGAAGGACCAGCATTTCGCCGTCCGTACCGACGCTGATGCGAAGGAACGGTGCGGTCAAGGCGCGGCTCGGGAAGTGGCGCACGAGCACCCGGCGGGAGCAGAGGAAGTCATAGGCGGACTGCGCGACCGCCGGGCCGCTTTCGCCGCGGGCATTCCGGGGCTCGGTGAAAATGAAGTTCGCCTGGGAGGGATAGGTGAACCAGCCGCGCTGATCGCGGAAACGGCGCAGGGAGGCATCGCGCGTGGCCTTCACCCGGGCCAGAATGCCGGCGTAGTACGGCTGGTCGCCCAGTGCCGCCAGCGCGGCGGCCTGGGAGAGCCGGTTGACGTTGTAGCTGTCCCGCACGCGGTCGAGGAGCCCGATGATCTCGGGGTCGGCCAGCGCATAGCCCACGCGGATGCCGGCGAGCGCGTAGGCCTTGGACAGCGTGCGCACGATGACCAGGCGGGGATGGCGCGCCAGCAGGGACACGGCGTTTTCCTCGGCGAACGGCGCATAGGCCTCGTCCACCACCAGCAGGCCGCCAAAGGACGCGAGCACGCGCTCCAGCTCGGCATTCGTGACCGCGACACCAGTGGGCGCGTTGGGGTTGGTCAGAAAAAAGGCCCGGGCCGTCGAGGCCGCGATTTTCGCGAGGGGCAACTGCATCGAGCGGTCGAACTCGATCACGTCGCTGCGGCCGGCCTGGATCTCCACGAGCACGGGATAGAGCGAGTAGCTCGGGAACATGAAGCCGGTGGCGGCCTCCGGGGAGCAAAAGGTGCGGATGAGGAGATTGAGGATGTCGTCGGAGCCGTTGCCGATGCAGACGCTCTCCTCGCGCAGGCCGTGGAGCTGCGCGACGACCACGCGCAACGGGCTGCTCTTGGGGTTGGGATAAAGCCGGAGCGACGCGCCGTCCGCACCGATCTCCCGCCGGAGCGCCTCGGCGACACGCGGGCTGGGCGGGTACGGGCACTCGTTGGTGTTGAGTTTCACCCAGCCGGGTTCGGCGGGCTGGAGGCCGGGCGTGTAGGCGTGCAGCGCGGCGACGTGCGGAAGCGCCAGCGGCGTCAGCGGGGAGGACGGCATGGAGCTTATTTCTCCGTGCGGATCCGGACCGAGCGACCGTGGGCATCGAGCCGCTCCATCGCGGCAAAAGCGGCGACGATCGGCTCGCCCTTGCGCACGCTGGCCCGGCTGTAGCTGACGATGCTCGTGCGGCGCAGAAAATCCGCGACCCGCAGGCCGCTGAAAAACCGCCCGGCGCGGCCGGTCGGCAGCACGTGGCTCGGGCCCGCGGTGAAATCGCCCAGGGCGGTCGGCGTGTAGTTGCCCACCATGATGGCGCCGGCAGTCGTGACGGTGCGCGTGAGCACCTTGGCGGCGGAATCCTTCACCAGCAGCTCGAGGTGCTCGGGGGCGACGTAGTTGGCGATCCCGGCCGCCTGGGCCAGGGTCTTCACCTCGATGGCAAGAAACCCCTCGGCCAGCACCCGGGTGGTCTGCTCCGAGCGGGTGATGAGGTGCAGCTGCTTTTCCAGCTCGGCCGCGATTTCGGCAATGATCCGGCCGGACGTCGCCACCAGATAGATTTTCTCCCGCCCGGACCCATGCTCGGCCTGCGCCAGCAGATCGGCCGCGGCGAAATCGGCCCGCGCGGTCTCGTCGGCGATGATCATGACCTCGCTCGGGCCGGGCAGCGAATCGACGCCGACCGTGCCGAACACCTGGCGCTTGGCCTCGCAGACGAAGGCATTGCCCGGGCCGAACACCTTGTCGACGGCCGGGATCGTGGTCGTGCCGTAGGCCATGGCGCCGATGGCATGGACCCCGCCCAGCTTGTAGACCTCTTCCACGCCCACGAGGTGCAGCGCGGCCAGCAGGCCGTCGGCGATCTTGCCGGAGGAATTGGACGGCGTGAACACGGCGATTTCCGGGCAGCCCGCGATCTTGGCGAGCGTGGCGGTCATCAGCACCGAGGACACCAGCGGCACCTGACCACCCGGCACATAAAGGCCGACACGGCGGATGGGGTCGAATTTCTCGCCCACCAGGGCGCCCTGCTTGTTCTTGGCGGTCCAGGCCTGGGGGAGGCCGCGCCGGTTGAAGGCGACAATGCTTTCATGCGCAGCGACCAAGGCCCGTCGCTCGGCCGCGGGGAGGCGCCGGGCGGCGGCGGTCAGCTCGGCCGGCTTCACCCGGAAATCCCGCGCCTGAAGCTTGGCGCCGTCAAATTTGGCCGCGTAATAGCCCACCGCCTCGTCTCCCCGCTCATAAACGGCGGCGAGGATGGCGGCGACCCCGGCGGAGAGCTCCCGCGATACGGCGGCACCGCGACAGAAGGCGGCGAGGTCATCGTTGAAGGTCCGGGAATCAAAGGAAAGCGTACGCACGGGAGATTCGTTGCAGGGAAGCGGTGTGGGGCGCCGGGCTCAGGCGGGCGTGGAGCGGGTTAATTGGCGGAAAAGGCCGGGATCGCAAACGTCCCGGCGGGAAAGGATTCGTTCACCGTGACCTTGTCGAAGGTGACCGTGACCGACTGCGGTTTGCCGTCCGCGGCCTTGGCCGTGGTAATGATGGATTTGGGGAAACGAACCCCGTTGGCTTGGATTTCGCCCAGTTCGCGGATAGCCACGCCACGTTCGGTTTCCGTCAGGACGAGGCGCCCCGTAGTCTCGTCAAAGTAGCGGAAAAAAACAATGCTGTCGTCGTGGACAAAGGCGACCTTGCGGCAGGCGACCCCGTCGACGGTAGCGGCGCCCTGGTCGAGCACCCTGCCGCCCTCGCGCTCAAGACCGCGGTAAAAGGCCAGGTTTTCCCAGGTGTTGGCGCGGAGCCGCTTGATCTGATCCTTGCCGAGCACCACCAGTCTCCAGTGGGTGGCGTCCTTCGGATCCTGCACGCGGTGCCAGCCGTCGTAGTTGTCGAGCCCGGTCACCTCGATGCTCTTGTCCGAGCTGTTCGAGATCCGCTGGCGGTACGGCGACTGGATCATGATGTCGACCGTGACATAAGTCAGCTTCCGCGCGTCCGTCGGATCGGTCGTGATGAGCGAACCGACGTAGTGGATGGACTTGACGGCATCGAGGGCCGCCTCGGAACCCACGTAGGCCCGGGCCTTCGCGATGATGGGAAGCTCGGCCCGGACCGCAGCCCCGGTGAACAGGAGGACGGCAAGAACGGCCAGGCGACGAAAGCACGGGGTGGTCATGGCTGGCACAGGTTGGACGAAAGTTCGCCCCGAGGAAAGCCCGGTTCGGGCTTATTCCCACTCGATGGTGGCGGGGGGCTTCGAGCTAATATCGAGGACCACCCGGCTGACGCCGCGCACCTCGTTGGTGATGCGGCTGGAGATTTTCTGCAGCAGGTCATGGGGCAGCTTCGCCCAGTCCGCCGTCATGGCATCGATGCTCTCGACGATGCGGAGCGCCACCACGTAATCGTAGGTGCGCTCGTCGCCAAAGACCCCGACCGTCTTGACGGGCAGGAAGACCGCGAACGACTGCCAGACCTTCCAATAATATCCGGAGCGCATCATCTCGTCCTGGAGCACGGCGTCGGCATTGCGGAGGATCTCGAGCCGGCCGGCGGTGATGTCACCCATCACGCGCACGCCGAGCCCGGGACCGGGGAACGGCTGGCGCCAGACGACCTCCTTCGGCAGGCCGAGCGCGGCGCCGACGGCGCGCACCTCGTCCTTGAAGAGTTCGCGCAGCGGCTCGATGAGCCTGAGCTTCATCCGCGCGGGCAGGCCACCGACATTGTGATGGGTCTTGATGAGGGAGGCGGGATTGCCGGCGATCGAGACGCTCTCGATCACATCGGGATAGAGCGTGCCCTGACCGAGAAAATCGGCGTGGCCGATGGACTTGAGGGACTTCTCAAACACCGCGACGAACGTGTTGCCGATGATCTTGCGCTTTTGCTCGGGCTCGGTGACGCCCTTGAGCCGGCGCAGGAAGAGCGCCGAGGCGTCCACCACGCGCAGGTCGATCTTGAAGTTGCGCTTGTACAGCGACTCGACCGCGGCGCGCTCGCCCTTGCGGAGCAGCCCGTTGTCCACGAACACACAGGTAAGCTGGCGGCCGATGGCCTTGTGCAGGAGCGCGGCGGCAACCGAGGAGTCCACCCCGCCCGAGAGCCCAAGCAGGACCCGGGATTTGCCGACCTTGGCGCGGATGTCGGCCACCGCGTGCGCGATAAAATCCTTCGTTGTCCAGTCCTGCTTCGCCCGGCAGATGCCGACAAGGAAGTTGCGGATCATGTCCACCCCGCGCTCGGTGTGGAAGACCTCCGGATGAAACTGGATGCCATAGAACCGGCGCTTTGCATCCTCGATCCCGGAAAACTGGGAATTTTCGGAGACGGCCGTGGCGACGAAACCGGGCGGAAGCCGGGTGAGCTTGTCGCCATGCGAATTCCAGATCCGGAGACTGCGCGGCAGGCCGGCGAAGAGCTTGCCCGGTTTCTTGATGGTGAGCCGGCCGTGGCCGTACTCGCGCTCCTTGCTGAGCGCGACCTTGCCGCCGAGAAAATGACCCATGAGCTGCACGCCGTAACAGATGCCCAGGACGGGCACGCCAAGCCCGAAGATCGCCGGATCGGGATGCGGCGCGGTCTTTGAGTAAACGCTCTGCGGGCCGCCGGAAAGGATGATGCCGATGACGCCCTCCTCGCGCAGCTTTGCCGCGGGCGTGGCGAAATGGTAGATCTTCGAATAAACCTGGCACTCACGGATCCGGCGCGCGATGACCTGCGTGAGCTGAGAACCGAAGTCGATGACGGCAATGGTCTGTGGCATAAAGGGCGGCCGCGGGAAGCGGAAAGCGAACAGGCCGACAACAAACCGCCGGCCTGTCAATGGCCCGCCGGAGGCGGGACCGGGTTCAGAACCTCAGCCGGGTATTCTCGTGGGCACAGCGCGGGCACTTCGCCAGGTCCGAGCCGGTCGGGGCGGTGTAGAGGGCATCGCACTGGATGCAGTGGAAGGTCACCTTCCGGCGCTCCACCTCGAACCGGGCGTGGTCCCGGCGGTCGTAGTAGGACCACAGCCCGAGGAAAACAGCCGCCACGATCGCGCAGTAAACCACGGCGGAGGGGACAAGCTCGAGCATGGCGCAGGAGGATTAAATGAAAACGCGCCGAAGGATAACCTTCGACGCGCGGGTGGAATGACCAAGGGCGGATCAGGCTTTGGCCTCGCCCTCGGTCTTGGGCGCTTCCGCGGCCTCGGCGGCGGCTTCGGCCTTGGGGGCCTTCGCCTTCTTCGCCTTCGGACCTTTCTTGCCCTTCGATTTTTTGTAGCCGGTGTCCTCGGCCTTCACGAACTCGATGAGCGCGAGCTCGGCGGCGTCGCCGAGGCGCTGCTGGCCGAGCTTGTAGATGCGGGTGTAGCCGCCGCTGCGGTTGGTGAACTCCTTGTGCTTCTCGTTGAAGAGGAGCGTGAGGGCCGTTTCATCGCGGACGTCGGCGTGGGCCAGGCGGCGGAGGTGAAGGGCGTCCTTCGGGTCGGTCTTCGCCGCGGCCTGCTTGGCCTTGGTAATGACCTTCTCGATGAAGGGACGCAGGGCCTTGGCCTTGGTCAAGGTGGTCTGGATGCGACCGTGGGTGATCAGCGCGGCGGCGAGATTGGACATCATCGCCCGGCGGTGCTCGACGGTTACGCCCAGGGAGGCGTGGTGTTTGTTGTGACGCATTGGATTTGTTTTTAAGCGGTGCCCGATCGGCAATCCGGTCGCAGCGTGGCGCGGCAGCGGACGGCGCGAGCACCGAAATTATTTTCGATTTTGGGATTCTCGATTTTCGATTCGACCCGATCCATGATTCACGACGGGGGGACCCAATCGAAAATCGCGAATCGGAAATCGAAAATTCGCTCAGGCTTCCTTCTTGGTGTCGAGGAGGCGCTCGTCGAACTTCATGCCGAGCGACAGGCCGAGGGCCTCGAGCTTCTCCTTGATCTCGTTGAGGGACTTCTTGCCGAAGTTGCGGTACTTGAGCATCTCCTGCTCGGTCTTCATCGCGAGCTCGCCGACGGTCGTGATGTTG
>CAIRTK010000073.1 GCA_903881475.1 uncultured Opitutia bacterium
CTGCTGCAGCTTGCGGCGTGAGCGCGCGGCCGCCCGCCTGTTCTTCTGGGCAGCAAGGGAAGGCCGTGGTCACCCTCGGCCCGGCTTATGCGGAAGCCCGGTCCATCCCAGGTGAAATCGGGGTGGCGCAGGCAATGGCCGGTCGCGGGGACTTCGCTATCTTCGCGGTACCATCGGGATTGATGACCGGTTTGCGGTCAGGGCCCATCGCCGGCGCGCCAAACTCCACGAGACACATGCGGCAATTGCCGGCGACCGGCAGCTGGGGATGCCAGCAATAATGCGGCACATCGGTCTTGGCCTGTTCGCAGGCCTGGATCATGGTCGTCGGCGTGAGCTTGCCGGACCAGTCGGCCGTCAGACGCGGCACTTCGATTTCGCGCCCATCCACCTTCACCTTGATTTTTTCAATCACGGGTGCGGCGGGCTTCGTTTCAGTTGTGGCAGCGGTTGACATGAAAATCAGTGATGCGCTTGCGCCAGTTGTTTCGGTTCCGCCGTACCGGCGGCTTCCTGCGCGCGGCGTTCTTCATCCGCGGCGCCTTTGGCGACGAATTCATCCTTAAACTTGGCGACAAAACTCTGAACCGGCCAGGAACAGGCCTCGCCAAAAGCGCAAATCGTGCGGCCGCCGGGAATATTGTCGGCGGTCTTGACCAAGTAGTCGGCGTCCTGCTTGCGGCCCTGACCGTGAGTAAGCCGGTGCAGGGTCTTGTTCATCCACAATGCGCCTTCGCGGCAGGGTGTGCACTGGCCGCAGCTTTCGTGCGCGTAGAACTCCGAGATGTTGGCCAGCGCCTCCACAATGTCGGTCGAATCATCCAGCACAATGATGCCACCGGAGCCCGACATGCTGCCGGCCGCGATGAGCGAATCGAAATCATACGGCAGATTGAGCAGCTCGATCTCCTGCTCGGCGTCCTTGCCGTCGGGGCCCCTGCGCTTGATCTTGAACTTCTCCCCCGCCTTGAAGACCTTGGCCGAGGAGCCCCCGGGAATGATGGCCTTGAGCTTTCGCCCCTCCCGCAAGCCCCCGCCGAAGGCCGGGTCGTTGATCAGTTCCCCAAGGGTGGCTTTCCCGACCTCGACTTCGTAGTAGCCCGGTTTCCTGACGTGGCCGCTGATGCTGACGATGCGTGTGCCGGTGTTGTTGGGGGTGCCGAGCCGGGCGTATTCCGCACCGCCCAGGGCGACGATGTGCTTGACCGCGCAGAGCGTCTCCACGTTGTTGACGATGGTCGGGCACTGGTAAAGGCCGAGCACCGCGGGAAAGTAAGGCGGCTTGATGCGCGGGTAGGCCCGCCGGCCTTCCAGCGACTCGATGAGCCCGGTCTCCTCGCCGCAAATGTAAGCCCCGGCTCCGCGGTGTACGTGGATTTCGAGATCGTAGTCGGAGCCAAGGATGTTCTCCCCCAGGAAATCCCTGGCGCGGGCTTCCTTGAGCGCGCGGTTCAGGATCTTCGCGCCCTCCGCAAACTCCCCGCGGATATAGATGTAGGCGAGATGCACGTCGTTGGCATAGCAAGCAATGGCCATGCCCTCGATCAGCTGGTGCGGGTCCTTGTAGATGATCTGCTTGTCTTTGAACGTGCCCGGCTCGGATTCGTCCGCGTTGCAGATCAAGTAGATCGGCTTGCCGCTCTTGCGGTCCACGAACGACCACTTCAGGCCGCAGGAAAACCCGGCGCCGCCGCGCCCGCGCAACCCGGA
>CAIRTK010000074.1 GCA_903881475.1 uncultured Opitutia bacterium
ACCAAGGGCATCACGGGCTTCCAGCTCGACCTGAAGATCAACGGCCTGCCCTTCGAGATCGCCAAGGCCGCGATCTTCCAGGCCCGCGACGCCCGCATCGAGATCCTCCGCTCGATGCTCGCCTCGCTGCCCGCGCCCCGCGCCGATCTCTCTCCAAGTACGCGCCGCGCATCCAGACCATCCAGATCGACCCCGAGAAGATCGGCCTCCTCATCGGGCCCGGCGGCAAAACCATCCGCCGCATCACCGAGACGACCGGCGCGCAGATCGACATCGCCGAGGACGACTCCGGCAAGGTGTTCGTCTATTCCAACAACGCCGAGGCCATGGCCCGCGCGATCCAGGAAATTGACGGCCTCTGCGGCGGTGGCGCCGGCGGTGGCGGCGGTGGCGCCCAGATCGAGATGGGCAAGATCTACACCGGTCGCGTGACCGGCATCAAGGAATTCGGCTGCTTCGTCGAGTGTCTGCCGGGCAAGGAAGGCCTCTGCCACATCAGCGAGCTCGCCGACTTCCGCGTGCGCCGCACCGAGGATGTCGTCAAGATGGGCGAGTCCATCACCGTGAAGTGCATCGGCATCGACGAGCGCTCCGGCAAGGTCCGCCTCTCGCGCAAGGCCGCGATGAAAGACTTGGAAACCCAGAAGCCCGCCGAAGGCGAAGCCGCCCCGGCCGCTCCCGCCCAAGCCTGACTGTAGGGCGGGTCGCCGACTCCGTCTTTCCTCTCCCAAGCCGCGACCTCCGGGTCGCGGCTTTTTTTGCGCTCATGCTGGCAGGGCCAAACGATCGTCCGCGGCGTTCAACACTGCCTTCGCAAGGTCTGCGTGGTGCCCTGACCCGCTTGCCCGTTTGTCACCCCAATAGGTGACAAACGGAGGGAGATGACAGAAACCCGACGCGCCGCACTTTAGGCTTACAGCCTGCCGGGTAACGCCTACACCTAGAAGCCTCCATGAGGCTTCTCATCACCAACGACGACGGCATCAACAGCGTCTTTCTGCACGAGCTGGTCCACGCCTTGCGCCAGGCCGGCCACGACCTTTATGTCGTCGCCCCCAAGCACGAGCAAAGCTGGGTCGGCGCCGCCAAGTCGCGCAACCGTCCCGTCCATGCCGCCAGCGGTGACCGCGGGCTGGGCTGCCCGACCTGGATCGTCGACGGCACCCCCAGCGATGCCGTCAACATCGCACTCGACCACCTGCTCCCCCCCGGCACGCGTCCCGAAGCGGTCGTTTCCGGCATCAACGTCGGCCTCAACGCCAGTCTCGGCTTCATCATCGCGAGCGGCACCATCGCCGGCGCGTGGGAAGGCGCGCTCCACGGTCTGCCCGCCGTCGCATTCTCCCAGGACCTCACGGTGGAAACCTACGACCGCCTGAAGGCGCAGAACGACCAGCCCGACCAGGAGCTGCTGGCCTCGGTCGTGACCTCGGCCGCCCGCGCTGCCCAGCTGGTGCCCGCCCTCGTCGCCTCCACCGCGGCCCGGCGCTTCGTCGTGCACAACGTGAACTTTCCCTTCCCGCACCACGGGCATCCTGCGGTCCAGCGCACCGTGCCCGCGCAGGTCGTCGTGCCCCGCCTCTTCAGCCCGGCCGGCGACGACGGCACGCACCGCCTCATTTTCCGCCATGGCGAGGACCTGTCGCCCGATTCCCCGCTGACCGACCGCGCCGCCCTCGCCGCCGGCCACATCAGCCACACCATCCTGGATTACACCAAGCTCGGCCAAGCCTAACCGGAAATCCGAAGATAGAAACCCGAAATTCTAATGAAGCACCCGAAATTTGGCCTCAAATCCAAACGCCCCCTGACAAGGCTCGGAGTGATTTCGAATTTCGGATTTCTACCTTAGGATTTGGTGAACCTCTCAATTCAATCTTACCTGAGTCCATGAATTTAGTCATGTTCGACATGGACGGCACGCTGACCGACAGCTTTGCCCTCGACGCCAACTGCTACGTCCTCGCCATCGAGCAGGCCCTCGGCCTGACGTCCGTGGTCACCGACTGGGAGTCCTACGTGCACGCCAGCTCGTCCTACTGCCTGGAGCAGATCGTGCGCACGGCCCGCGGCCATGCGCCCACCGCCGCCGAATCACGTGCCGTGCAGCAGCGCATGATCGAGTTGATGGACGAACTGCACGTTCACCATGGCCGGGGCACCGGGGAGATCCCGGGCGCCGCCGCGTGCGTCGAGGCCCTGCAGGCGGCCGGCTATGCCGTGGCGATCGCCTCGGGCGATTGGGAAGCCACCGCCCGGCACAAACTCACGACTGCGCGCATCCCGTTCGAGTCGCTGCCCGCCGCATTCTGCGAGGCCTCCCATGTTCGCACCGAGATCATGCGCGCCGCCCTCGCCCGCGCTTCGGCTCGGCACGGCGGCATCGCATTCGAGCGCATCGTCTACATCGGTGACGGCGCCTGGGACGTGAGAGCCTGCCGCGAAATCCGCTGGCCGCTGGTCGGCATCGGCCAGGGTGCGCATGCAGCCCGGCTGCGGACGCTCGGCACCTCGCATGTACTGCCTGACTTTACCGATCATGCCGCGTTTCTCCACGCCTTGGACGAAACCACGGTTCCGGGAAATCCAAACTGAACATCGAGCCTTTAACATCGAACGCCCAACCGTGAAGTCCGGCCCGGTAGCAGCCGACGTGAGGAGGCTGGCTTAGGCGTTGGTTCGAAGTTGGAAATTCAATGTGCGAAGTTCGCCCGGGAAAATTTCTGCTCGCTACCCGCAACTCGCTACCCGCTACTTTCCCTCCCCGATGATCGAAGTCCGCCAGCTCACCCGCGTTTTCCGCACCTACAAGAAGCAGCCCGGCTTCTGGGGCGGCGTGAAGGGGCTGTTCAAGCGGGAGTTCGAGGAGACGGCCGCGGCCAAGGACATTTCCTTCGACATTGCCGAGGGTGAGTTCGTCGGCTTCCTCGGGCCCAACGGCGCGGGCAAGACCACAACGTTGAAGATGCTCTCGGGCCTCATTTACCCGACGAGCGGCACCGCGCGCGTCGCCGGCTTCGACCCCACCAAGCGCGAGAACGCCTACCGGCGCATCTTCGCCCTCGTGCTCGGCCAGAAAAACCAGCTCTGGTGGGACTTGCCCGCCATCGAGTCCTTCAACCTCCTGCGCGCCATCTACGGGCTGCCGCAGGACCAGTACCAGGCGTCGCTCGATGAACTCGTCAGGCTGCTCGACGTGGAGAAGAAGCTCAACGTCATGGTCCGCGAACTCTCGCTCGGCGAGCGCATGAAGATGGAGCTCATCGCCGCGCTCATCCACCGCCCCCGGGTGCTCTTCCTCGACGAACCGACCATCGGTCTCGACGTCGTCTCGCAGAAGGCCGTCCGCCAGTTCCTGCGCGACTACAACCGGCGCCACCGCGTCACCATTCTCCTCACAAGCCACTACATGGCCGACATCAAGGAACTCTGCGAACGGGTGATTGTGATCCACAAGGGTTCCAAGATCTATGACGGCGCCCTAGCCCGGCTCGAAAACGCCGGCGGCGCGCGCAAGAAGATCATCACCTTTCTGCCCGCGCTCGCCGAGGGCGCGCAGGCCGGCGCCTTCCCCGACACCTGGCAGTCCCGCCATGGCACCATGTCGCGCGCGGACGACGGAAAGTTCACCCTCTGCGTGCCCGGCGACAAGGTGGTCGCCGTCTCCCAGGAGATCCTCAGCACCGGTCCCGTCGCCGACATCACGATCGAGGACGTCCCGCTCGAGGACGTGATCGCGGAGCTGTTCCAGTCCCAGGCCTAAGTCAGGTCGCGGAAACGCGGAGGGTCGGAAGCACGGAAATCAGCCGGTTCACTCAGCGTTTCCGCGATCTTTCCTACTTCAGCTCCGGCCAGGTCGGCGCCTTGCCCGTGAGTTCCGTTAGCAGCCTCCGCGTGCCGGCCAGCGACGCGAAAATCGCGGCGCGCAACGACGGCTCATCCAGGCCCACTTCGAACCTTACGGTCGCGAGTTCCGCCGCACTCAGCAGTTGCTCGACGCGGCGGCCGTCCGGATATGGACCCTCACCGAGGCCCGTGTAGTCATCGAGGACTACCGCAATAAATATAATCAGAAACGGCCGCACAGCCGGCTCGGGTATCAAAGCCCGGCCCGTTACGCGGCGAGCTTACTTCCATCCCTGGCTCCGGTCAGG
>CAIRTK010000075.1 GCA_903881475.1 uncultured Opitutia bacterium
GGGGTCCCAGGGCGGGGTTGGGGGGGGCGGCCACGTCCCGTGCCTGGCTGGCATGGGAAAGGTGGAGCGCGTTGCCCTCAACGCGCTGAGGAGCGCGGTCAGAGTCTCGTGATTGACGGAGTCAAACCTACGCATGAAGGGCAATGCGTACCACCCTCCATTGCATGAAGTCCGACTAAAAAATGGCTCAGCAGATCGACAGCGTCACATAATGCGGGCACGGGACGTGCCCGCCCACCTCAGGGCGCTTGCAATTCGATCAGCTGGTAACGGTGGATGCCGAGGGGGGCGGGCAACCAGTTTTTCACCGCGGGGTCGATCAGATAGGTACGGGCGCCGAAGACGAGGGGCGCGCAGGCGGCGTCATCGAGCATGAGTGACTCGGCCTTTCGCAACAGGGCAAAGCGGGCGGAGCGGTCGGAAGTGACCGTCGCCCGGTCGAGCAGGGCGTCGTAGGCCGGGTTGCTCCAGCCAAAGGCATTGCTGCCGTTGCCGGTATGGAACATGTCGAGAAAGTTGACCGGATCCGGGAAGTCGGCGGTCCAGCCGCGCAGGGCGAGGGTATGGCTCAGGGTCTGCTGGTTTTGCAGCCAGGTTTTCTGGTCGTAGGGCTCGATGGTGATCTGCACGCCGAGCTCCCGGCGCCACAGTGCCTGGATGACCTCCGCAACGCGCGGCAGTTTGTCGTCATTCAGCACCTGCAGGGACATCGAGGGCAGCCCGCGACCGCCAGGATAGCCGGCCTCGGCCAGCAGGGTGCGCGCGGCGGCAAAATCCTCGGCCTGGCCCGCGGGTCCGGTGTAGCCGCCGCAGTTCGGCGGGACGAGCGCGTGGGCGGGGAGGCGGGCGCCGCTGAACACACTCGATGAGATTGCGGACCGATCCAGCGCGAGCGCGAGCGCCCGGCGGACTTTGGGGTTGTCGAGGGGCGGCTTGGTGGCGTTGAAGTTGATCAGGTACAGCTGCAGCAGGGGATCGATGCGGAGCTTTTCCGGTGCGGTCGAGCGGTAGCTGGCGAGCTTCGATGGGGGGACGCTGTAGGTGACGTGCAGCTGCCCGGCCCGGAAATCCAGCTCCTCGGCATCGGCCTTCTCGATGGGATAAATCATCACCCGCTCGAGGTGGTTCTGTGCCGCTCCCCAGTAGAACGGATTCTTGGTGACGACGATGCGGGCGTTGGGCTCCCAAGTGGTGAGGGTGAAGGCGCCATTGCCGATAAGTTTGCCCGGCCGCGCCCACGGCGAGGTGCGGTCGTCGAAGCGGCCGGCCGCCTCGACCGAGGCGCGGTGCACGGGCAGGGCGGACGTGGCAAGGATCCCGAGAAAATAAGCGGCGGGCCGGGCGAGGGTGACGCGCAGGGTGAGCTCATTGATGACCTCGACGCCGACGCGGGAGAAATCCGTGGTCTTGCCGGTGTTGAAGTCCTCGGCGCCGCGGACCGGGTACAGGTAGTAGGCGTAGGAATTGCCGAGGGCCGGGGTGAGGAAACGCTGGAAGGACCAGGCGAAGTCCTGGGCGGTCACGCGGTCGCCGTTGGACCAGCGGGCATCGGGCCGCAGGTGAAACGTGTAGACGAGGCCGTCCGTGGAGATCTCCCAGCGCTCCGCCACGCCCGGGACGGGGGTCGCGGTTTTTTCATCGTAGTTGGTGAGGCCCTCGAAGAGCGCGCCGATGACGTTGTAGTCGGTGGCGGCGTCGTAGATCTGCGGGTCGAGCGTGGCGGGCTCGTTCTGGTTGCCGATGAGGAGGGTATGCGTGCGGATGCCCTCCTCGGCGGGGGTCTCGCGCCGGGTGCAGCTGGCAGCGAGCAATGCGGTGACAAGCAGGGAGAGCAAGGGCGGGCGACGCATGGGTGATACGAGAGCACGCCTCATGCCCGGTGCCAAGGCGGGCGAACGAGTCGGATTCATTTTCACCACGAAGATCACGAAGCGCACGAAGGCCGATCCAGCTGAATCTATTCTTACAGGAGGAAACGGAGAGAACAGAGAAATACCTCGGAAAACGATCTCTCAGTTCCCTCCGTTTCCTCCGGTAAAACTTTCTGAGGTTTGGGTCCGATCTTCGTGTGCTTTGTGTCCTTTGTGGTGAACTAAGCCTTGCTGTCGGTGGCGGCGCCCTCGAGCACGGCTTCCTCGCGTTCGCGGCGGAACTGGCTCGTGTAGAGCTCGTAGTAGTGGCCGCGCCGCTGGAGCAGCTCGGCGTGCGTGCCGGATTCCTCGATGCGACCCCGGGTGATCACGAGGATGCGGTCGGCGCGGCGGATGGTGCTCAGCCGGTGGGCGATGACGAAGCTGATGCGGCCGGAGAAAACCGTCTCGAGGCCGCGCTGGATGAGCTGCTCGGTCTCGGTGTCGATCGAGGAAGTCGCCTCGTCCATCACGAAGATCTGCGGCTGGGCGAGCAGGGCGCGGGCGAAGGAGAGCAGCTGGCGCTGGCCGGTGGAGAGGCGGTTGCCGCCCTCGCCGACCTGCGACTCGTAGCCCTGCTCCATCTGCCGGATGAACCCGTCGGCGTTCACCAGCGCCGCCGCGGCCTCGACCTCGGCGTCGGTGGCGGTGAGGCGCCCGTAGCGGATGTTCTCGCGCACGGTGCCCTTGAAGAGATGGGGGGTCTGCAGGACGATGCCGAGCTGCGACTGGAGCCAGGCGAGGGAGCGTTCGCGGTAGTCGGTGCCGTTGATCAGGACCTGGCCGCCGACTGGTTCGTAGAACCGGCAGACGAGCGAGACGATGGTGCTCTTGCCGCCGCCGGAAGGACCGACGAGCGCGATGGTTTCGCCGGCGCGGACCGTCAGGTTGAAGTCGTGGAGCACGACCGGACCGCTCTCGTACTTGAAGGTGACGTTCCGAAATTCGATGGTGTCGATCCGGCCGGGCAGGCCGTCGGGGGCGATTTCGGATTGCGGATTTCTGATTGCGGATAGTTCTGGATGGGAAACGGGCCTCGGGTCCTGGCCGGCGGTGGCTGGACTATCCGGTATCCGCAATCCGACATCCGCAATGCGCTGTCGGACGGCAGCGCTGTCCCGGATCTTCGGTTCCGTCGCCAGCAGGCCCATGACACGTTCGCCGGCGGCCTGGGCGCCCTGCATCTCGGTGAGCCGCTGGGCGAGCTGGTTGATCGGGTTGAAGAACTGGCCGGCGAAATTGATGAAGGCGACGAGCGTGCCGAGGCTGAGGGCGTCGGTGGCGGCGAGGTAGCCGCCGCGCCAGAGGGCGAGGCCGGCGGCGAGGCTGCCGAGGGTGGTGACGATGGGGAAGTAGAGGGCGTTTTGCCGGGCGTTCAGGACGGAGGCGGCGAACATCCGGGCCGAGAGCTGCTGGAACTCGGCGAGGTTCTCCCTCTCCCGCACGAGGGTCTTGGTGGTGCGGACGCCCTGGATGGACTCGTTGTAGCTGGCGGTGACCTGGGAGTTGTACTTCCGGATTTCGCGCGAGCTCAGGATCATCCGGCGCTGGAAATATTTCGAGATGACCGCGAGGGGCGGCACGATGCCGATGATGATGAGGCCGAGCCGCCAGTTCATGTAGAGCAGGCTGGCGGCGATCATCAGAAGGTAGCTGAGACCCCAGACGATATCCAGAAAGCCCCAGGAAATGATGTGGGCGAGCCGGTTGCAGTCGCTGGTGAGACGGGTGATCAGCCAGCCGATGGGCCGGGTGTCGAAGAAGCCGAATTCCAGCTCCTGCAGCTTGTCGAAGCAGTCGCGGCGGACATCGTGGGCGAGGCGGTTGGAGAGGTTGCCGGCCGCGTCGATGAACACCCAGACGCCGATGCAGAACACGAGGGTGGCGCCGCCGAAGGCGGCGATGTAACGGGCAAAGGGCGCGTGGGCGCCTTCGCGTACAACGCCATCAATCACCCAGCGCGTGATCTGGGCGAAGCTGGCGTCGCACACGGCGATGAAGATCGCGGCGACGAACAGCGGCCAGAGGTAGCGCGGATACGCGAGGGCGCGGCGGAAAATCTTCCACCAGAGTCCGGAGTCCAGCTTGGACTGGAACTCGTCTTCCTGTGGTACGGGGGCGGGCATGGTCAGCGGGGGGTGAGTTCGGTTTGGAAGTCGGCCTCGACGTTCGTCTGGATCTGCCAGAGCCGGCGGTAGAGGCCGTCCTGGGCGGCGAGTTCGGCGTGGGTGCCGGTCTGGATGATGCGGCCGTGGTCGAGCACGATCACGCGGTCGGCGTGGGCGAGGGTCGACAGGCGGTGGGCGATGACGAGGGTCGTGGCCCGGCCGCGGCGTTCGCGCAGGGCCTGAAGGATGAGCGCTTCCGTCTCGGCATCGATTGCGCTCATGGCGTCATCAAGGATGAGCAGGGGCGGCCGCTTGAGCACGGCGCGGGCGATGGCCACGCGCTGGCGCTGGCCGCCGGAGAGCGTGATGCCGCGCTCGCCGACGAGCGTATTGTAGCCGTGCTCGAAGGAGAGAATGGTCTCGTGGATGGACGCGGCGCGGGCGGCGGCCTCGATCTCCTGATCGGGTGCGTCACCGCGGCCCAGCCGCAGGTTGTCGCGGAGGGTCTTGGAGAAAAGGAACGGCTCCTGCATGACCACGCCGATCTGGGCGCGCAGCCAGGGGCGGGGAAGGGAGGAAAGCTCGCGGCCGTCGAACTGGATCGAGCCCTCGGTGTAGTCGTAGAGCCGGAGCAGCAGGTGCATGAGCGTGCTCTTGCCGGAGCCGGAGGGCCCGAGGATCGCGAGGGTTTCGCCGGGGTGGAGATCGAAGCTCACGCCATTGAGCGCCCCGCGGCCGGTCGCCGGCAGTCCGGCGGCGGCATGGTGGAAATGCAGGTCGCGCACGGCGATCCGGCCGGTGAGCGGACCCGGCTGCGGTGTGGCCGGCCCGTCCGGCGCGGGCTCCCGGGCCACGGCGAGAATCTCGCGGATGCGGGTGAGCGCGACCGAGGTCTTGCCGAGATCGGTCAGGATCCGGCCCATCATGCGCAGGGGCCAGAGCATGATGCCAAGGTAGGAGAGGAAGGCGAAGAGCATGCCCACCGAAAGGCGGCCTGCGACGATCCAGTGGGCGCCGACGATCAGGGTGAGCCCGATCTGGCTGAAGGCGACGAAATCGCTGATCGACCAGTACCAGGACATGAGACGGAGGAGGCGGATGCTGCGGTCGCGATAAAGGGCGTTGGGGCCGGCGAACTTGGCGCGCTCGTGCTCCTGACGGGCGAACGCCCGCACGACGCGGATGCCGGTGAGATTTTCCTGAATGACGGCGGTGAGGGCGCCGTCGGCCTCCTCCACGGCCTTGAAGTAGTGCTTCACCTGCCGGAAATAGATGTAGCCGTAGAGGATAATGGGGCCGATGAGGGAGAAGGACACGAGCGTCATCGGCACGCTGAGGGAGAGCAGCAGCGGCAGCGCGGTGGCGGCGAGGATGAGGGCATTGCCGATCTCCATCACCTGCGCCGCGAGGAACTGGCGGGCGGTCTCGACGTCGCTCGTGCAGCGCTGGACGAGGTCGCCGGTGTCGGCGCGGTCGTGATACCGCGCTGGGAGGTGGTTGAGATGGTCGTAGAGCTCATCCTTGAGCTGGCGGGCGATGCCATCGCTGGCGAGCGAGGCGTGCCGGCCCTTGAGGTAGCTGAAGAACCCGCTGAGGGCGCTGAGCAGCACCATGGCGAGCGGCGCAAGCCAGAGATGGGCGCGCAGGTTGGCGGCGCCGCCGAGCAGGCCAAGGAGGCGGACGATCAGCGCGGGGGTGTCGGGGCCGAGGGCCTTGCCCGCAACCGCGTAGTCGATGGTGGCGCTGCCGACCAGGGGCACGCCATAATTGAGGGTGGTGGCGGCCACGAGGCTGGCTAGGGCGAGCCCATAGCGCAGGCGATACCCGCGCATGAGCGACCAGATGATCTGAAATTGGGAAAACACGGAGTGACTAAAATTCGAAGGTGGAAATCCGAAATTCGAAAAAATGCGGAGAGAGGAGACGACGGAGGAAAGGACGAAGGGGAGAAACAAAAAACCCGCTCGGGTAGAGCGGGCGGGAAAAACACGGGGAGTTTTCCGGGGCCCGCTCGATGCGGCGGGCGGGAAACCGGCTCAGGTGGCCGGGGGGCCCGCTCGCGCTACGAGATGAATGGGATAAAAGTCGGCGCGGTTCATCATAAGGTGCGGGGTTCGATCCGGAGAAAGAGGATCGTGTGGCCGGCAGGCAAGCCGGGAATTTGGAATACACCCGGGCGAACTTCCAACTCCGAACATCGAACGCCCAACTTTGAAGTCCGATCCACCGTTGGCCCGGCCTGGATTCGTCGCTTGAGCGCCAAAAGCCTGACGTTCAGCGTGGGGTGCTCTCTGGGACTCAGCTTGGCATTGCGCTTCGGGGCCGGTCGCATGGAAATTTCCTAAGAAACCCGCCGCCGGCCCGTCTCATCCGCAGAACCTCATGTCCACCGACCACCCGAATCCTCGGGCCCAGACGCATGACACCACCGGATTACTGGAACGCACCTTCGCGGAGCAACAGGCGCCCCTCGCGCGTTATGTCGCGCGGCTGCTCGGCGACGCCGACCGGGCGCGGGACGTGGTTCAGGACGCGTTTATCAAGCTCATGGCCCAGCCGCCCGCGGCGGTCGAGGGCCATGTGGTCGAGTGGCTGTTCACCGTCTGCCGGAATGGCGCGCTCGACGTGCTGCGGAAGGAGCACCGCATGAGGCGTTTCGAGGAAGGCGAGCTGGAGCGCGCCCCGGCAGCGGAGGACCGGCCGGGCCGCACACTGGAGGCGGCGGAAACGCACGCATCGGTGCTGCGCCTGATCGACCGGTTGCCGCCGAACCAGCAGGAGGTCGTGCGCCTGAAGTTCCAGAATGGTTTCAGCTACAAGGAAATCTCCGGGATCACCGCGCTGTCGGTGACCAACGTCGGTTTCCTGATCCACACCGCGGTGACCCGGCTGCGCCGCGAATTTGCCGCCGAGCGGCCGTAGGAGACAAATCCACATGAATTTTCCCAAGTTTTCCCCCGATGACCCGAGACTGACCGCCTACGCGCTGGGCGAGCTGGAAGGCGGTGAGCGCGCCGCGGTCGAGGCGGCGCTGCGCGACGACCCGGCGGCGCAGGCCGCGGTGGAGGAAATCCGGGCCACGGCAGCGCTGCTTTCCGCGGCGCTGGCCGAGGAGGCCGCCGCGGATTTGCCAGCGGGCGCGGCGCCGGCGCTGACGAAAGCAGCGATCGTCCAAGGCAACGATTACCGGAAGCTCGATGGCGGGCCGCTGGGCCGGCTGATCAAGTTCCCGCAGCTTTACTATGTCGTGGGCGGATTGGCGGCGGCGTGCTTCGCCGTGCTGGTGGTCTTGCGTTCGCCGGAGCCGCGGCCCGCCGCGGCGAAGATTTACCGGGAAGTGGCCCTGGCTCCGGCACCGGTTGCGGCCGTGGAGAGCGGGCCGATGCCAGTGCCGCTTGCGATCGAGGAAAAGAAGGATGCGGCGCAATTGGTGCTGGCGCTGCCGGCTCCGCCGATGGTGGCGGACCAGTCCAGGGATAATCATGCGCTCCTCAAAGCCGCAGCGAGCAGGGTTGGATCACAGCGGAGCGAGCGGCTGCGCTCACCGCGAACGACATCGGGATCGACCGCGGTCAATTACACCTTCGGTGCCGATAGTGGAGCAACAGCACCGGCGCAGTCCGCGGCGGCGGTGCCGTCCCAGGGCTCGTTCGCGATGCTGCAGTCGCGCTCGAGCCAGTCGCTGCAGACATATTCCGCGAATAAGTCCACGGACCGCTGGGTTGAGACCGGGGGCAGCTGGAACCATCCAGCCTTGCCACTGGATCCCGCGATCGATGCCGACCGCGCCTTTGCGCTCAAGACCGTCGATCTGCTGAGCCAGACCAAGCTGCTTGGGCCCGTACTGACGGAGAGGCCGGGCCTGTTCCAGCCGGGTTCACTGGCGCTAGCGACCGGCACTGTTGGTAAAGTTCCCTTTGGGTTTCCGGTCGCGGAGGATCACCTCCTCAAAGTTAATTCGGCCACGGCGACGAGGATCGGCATGGAGATCCAGAGCGGGCCGAGGGATATCGGAGCGATCAGCATCCAGCGTCGGCCGAAGGACAGCGCCGCGCTTAACACCGAGGCCTACGCCTATGTGCGGGAGAATGATTTTCTGGGCGCGGCGGAAAACCCGCGGTCGACCTTTTCCGTCAAGGTGGACACGGCGAGCTATGCCAACGTGCGGCGATTCATCCAGGCCGGACGGCTGCCGCCGGCCGATGCGGTGCGGGTCGAGGAGCTGGTGAACTATTTTCCGTACCATTATGCGCCGCCCACCGGGGATGCGCCGTTTGCCGTGGCGATGGAAGTGGCGGATGCGCCCTGGGCGGCGGGGCACCGGCTGGTGCGCATCGGGCTGAAGGGCCGCGAGGTGGCGACGGCAGCCCGGCCGGCGGCGAACCTGGTGTTCCTGATTGATGTGTCGGGTTCGATGAACGAGCCCAACAAGCTGCCGCTGGTGAAGGAGGCAATGCGGCTGCTCCTCGGCCGGCTGCGGCCGGATGACCGCGTGGCCATCGTGGTGTACGCCGGGGCGAGCGGGCTGGCGCTGCCGTCCACGCCGGCGGTGAAGTCACGGGAGATTCTCGCGGCGCTCGATGCGCTGAGCGCAAGTGGCCCGACCGACGGCGCGCTGGGGCTGCAGCTCGCCTACGACATCGCGAAGGCGAACTTCATCCCGGGCGGCGTGAACCGCGTGATCCTGTGCACGGACGGCGACTTCAACGTGGGCATCACGAGCGAGGGTGAGCTCACCCGGCTAATCCAGGAAAAAGCAAAGTCGGGCGTGAGCCTGACGGCGCTGGGCTTCGGGATGGGCAATTACAAGGACGCGACGCTCAAGCAGCTCGCGGACCAAGGGAACGGCAGCTACGGCTACATCGACACGCGGCGCGAGGCGGAGAAGCTGCTGGTCGAACAGGTGAACGGCATGCTGATGCCGGTCGCGAAGGACGTGAAGCTGCAGGTGGAGTTCAATCCCGCGCAGGTGGCGAGCTACCGGCTGATCGGCTATGAGGACCGGCTGCTGAAGCAGGAGGACTTCAACGACAACGCCATGGAGGGCGGCGAGATCGGGGCGGGATACACGGTGACGGCACTCTACGAGATTGTGCCGGCAGAAAGTCCGAAGTCCGAAGTTCGAAATTCGAAATCGGCAGCGTTGCTGACGCTCAAGGTGCGGTACAAGGAGCCGGCAGGGACGGTCAGCCTGATGCGGGAGTTTCCGCTGACGGACGCCGGCGGGCGGTTTACGGGCGCGAGTGCGGATTTCAAGTTCGCGGCGGCGGTCGCGGAATTCGGGATGATCCTGCGCGACTCGCCGCACAAAGGCGCGGGCACGCTGGATCAGGCGGCCGCGTGGGCCGGGGCGGGCACGGACAGCGATGCAGGCGGCTACCGCGGGGAGTTCGTTGGACTGGTCCGGCAGGCGGAAGCGCTGATGCGATAGTGCGGACAAAAGATTCAACGACCGGATTTTTAAGCACGTAGGTCGCGAAGAGCACGAAGGCCGGACCAAGCCACTTTACAGGAGATAACGGAGAAAACAGAGGAGAGTTTCTCCCTTACCTCGGTTGCTTCGGGTGAAAATAATTGAAGGATGGAGGGCTTGGCCTTCGTGTTCTTCGCGACCCTCGTGGTGAACCCTCTGGCTGAAGTCCGCCAGGGCGGCCGAGCTCACGATTTGGGCGAGCGCTTGCGGCGCAGGGCGGGTACGAGGACGGCACCCAGACCCAAACCGAGCAAAGCGTACGTCGACGGCTCGGGGATCGGGGTGAAGTTCAGGTAGAGATCGTTGCCGCTCTGCGTGAGGGTGAAGACCGTTGGGCTGAGCGTACCGTTCTGGAACTGGCTCGCATTGATCGTGAAGGCGGAAGGCGAGAAGCCGGTGATGCCGCCGGAGGCGTGGGCGATCACGAGCGAATAGGGCGTGCCGACAGTGAGGTTGGCGAGGCCCTCGTTGCCGGTGGAATCGAAGGTCACGATGACAAGGTTGAAGCCGCCGGCAGAGGCGGTGATATTCAAGTTACCGCTGATATTCAGTAGCGAAAGGCCGTCGGTCCGGGTGACGTCCTGCAGGGTCCAGAGGTACGTGCCGCCGTTGGCAAAGGTGACGTTCGTGGTGAAGTTCAACGTACCAACCGGGCTGTTGCTGGTCAGGCCGCCCAAGCCGCCGACGACCATCTGGCCGGTGCCGAAGGTAATGTTGGTCAGATTGGATGGCGAAAACGTGCCGAAGCCGCCGAGTCCGCCGGCGGTGTAGGTCAGGCTGTTGGTGAATGTGACGCCCGAATTCAGGACCAGGCCGCCATTGGTGGTATTGACGGTGACCCCGCCCGTGCCGGCGGCCGTGTTGCTGCCCAAGGCCAGCACGGCATAGGGGCCCGAGACGCTGGTGCCGCCGGTGTAGGTGTTGCTACCGGAGAGGTAGAGTGTGCTGGAGTCGGAGGAGGCATTGGGTGCGATGACGGTGACGCTGCCCGAGCCGGTAATGACCCCGGCGAACTTGTCCGAGCTATTGTTGCTGTTCGAGACGTCAAAGGTCAGGTTTGTGCCGCCCGGAATCGTGAGCGTGCCGCTGTCGCCCTCGATGCCGAAGAGCGTCGGGTTGGAGCTGCTGAAGGTGACTGTACCCGCGGTGTTGCTCGCGAACACAAGGGTGCCCTTGCCGGGGGCGTGGTCGCTGAGGAAGTCCAGCGCCCCGTTGACGAGCTCGATCGTGCCAAGGAAGTTGGAGTTATCGCCCGCGAGGCTGGCCGTGAGGCCGGAATTGGTCAGCCAGAGGGAAGTGGTGACATCGCCTGTGATGTTGCCGGAGAGAGTGAAGCCATTGGTGCCGGTGAGAAAGAGCTCGGGGCCGGTGGTGGTGGTAGTGGTGCCGGTGGTGGTGGTAGGGGTGCCGGTGTTGTACAGATTGATCGCGTTCGGCAGGTTGATGCCACCGGAGGTGGCCTGGAGACCGGCGCTGCCGCCATTGTTGCTCCTGAGGGTCAGGGTGCCGGTGCCGAGGGCGGAACTGTTTCCGAGGGCGAGGGTGAGGCCGGAATTATTGAAGGCATTGAGGGTCGTGCCGCCAGTATAGGTGCTAGAGCCGTTCATCACCACGGTGCCGCTGCTGTAAACGCCGGTGTTAGAGGGGCTGCCCAGCATGACGGCGACGGGCGAGCCGTTGTCCGCAATATTGCCGCTGATCGTGAGAACACCGCCCTCGGCGGCGGTGAAGCGGAGCGTGTTGGCCGCGTTGTTGCCGTTGGTGACCATCGTACCCGTCAAGGTGCTGGCATCGATCTGGGCGGAGGTGGTCGTGCCAATGAAGACGCCATCATTGAACGCGCTGAGATTGAGGTTGCTGATCGAGACGGTCGAATTGCCGGCATGGGTGTCGAAACCGAGAATGCCCCAAGTGATGGCCTTCGTCGTCGTCGTGAATGCCCCTAGAAACGCTGCCGGAGTAGAGGCGCCGTAAATCTGATCGGTATAACCGATATAACTGGCGCCAACATTGGTGCTCGAACCGGAAGCGACCAAGGAGCCAGCGCCGGGTATGGCGTAGTACGAGTCGAAGATGAGGAATCCATTCGAAACGGTGGTACCGCCGACATAGCTGTCGTTTCCCTGCAGATAGAGCGTCAGCGGTGCACTGCTGGAGTTGCTGAGCATCAAGGCACGGCTGCCCGCCAGACCCGACTGGACGTAGAGCGTGCCACCGCCATTGCCGAACTGATAAGGGCTGGTGGCAGTGCCCTGGGGCGTGATGGTTCCAGTGAGGATCGCACTCGTGGCAGTGCCGATGCGGATATTGGAGCTCGAGAAGGAAGACAGGTTGATGGCGTCTGTGAAGGTGGCGGTCGCGAAGCCAGGCAGGGTGTCAAGACCCACAGCACCACTGGAGGTGCTGACGTTGATGTGAGTGAGAAACGTGGTGAAATCTCCCGACGTGGCGTCACCCGCATAGCCGTTGCCGTTGACCAGGGCCACACCGGGACTCGAACTTGAGCTGCCAAAGACCACCGAGCCGTTGATGGTCGTGCCGCCGGTGTAGGTATTGGTCCCCGTCAGGACCATCACCCCGCCTCCATTCAACGTCAGGCTGTTTGAGCCGCTGATTGAGCCGCTGATCACACCGGAAAAAACGATGGGGTTGCGCGAGCCGGTCCCGGGGATCGGAAAGCTCCCATCCTGGGAGGGTGAGGGAATGGCGGCCTGGCTGATGGTGGCGCTGAGCGTCGTGGCAGTGGCGAGGGAGATTGCGCCGCTGAAGGTAAGGGGCGCGTCCCAGCTCTTGAAAACGGTGGTGCCCAGCCCGGTGAACGTGAGGGCATTGGCCACGGTCTGGGTGCCGTGGGCGGTAAATTGGTCTGAATCGCCCGCGCCGGTGATCACGTTAACGGCACCGGTGCCGAACGGGGAGGAATTCCAAAAGGCGACCGTGAGGGGATCGACGCCGTTGCCGACCGTGGTTGCGCCCGTGTAGGAGTTACCCGAGCTGGTATTCTTGAAGACGAAGACGCCGCCGAGGGAGGATGAACTGATCAGGGTGACCGGACTGCTCCCGGTGATCTGGCCAGCGACCTCGATCCAGCCGAACCCGGCATCGAACACCTGGGCGCCGGTGAGATTGAGGGTGATGTTGGGGGAAATCCAGAGTTGGTTGCCGTTGGAGCCGGACACCGACAATCCGCCGCCCAGAGTCAAGGTGACGGCGCTGGACGCCTTGATGTTGTAGTCATCGTTACCGGCGAGGACGACGGAGTTAAGGCTGAGATTCGCGGGGAGGAAAAGATTCGTGTTCAGACCATAGCCCAGCACCACAACCGCGGAGCCGTCATTGGGCGGGACCGTGCCGCCACGCCAGTTCCCGCTGGTCGTCACATTGTGGTCGGTACCCAGCCCGGTCCAAATGAACTGGGCGTGCGCCACAGCAACTGTGCCGAGCAAACCGGCGAAGACGAGCAGGAGACGTTGGGGCTTCATCGGGCGCGAGGCTCATGCAAACGGCTGGCGCCCGCAAGATGAAATCCCCGAACCCGAATTACTTTCGAAATTCACCCTTTTGCCTGCAGTGCAGGGCTTGGCCGGAGTCATCTCGCTGATGGCGAATTCTCCGGCTAAAGTCGAAGCGTCCCGCCTGCCTTTGGAGGGTCCTCAACGCGCTTGCATTTTGGAGATGCGGCGCCCTCGCCGCGGTTCCAACACAAGCCAACGCGTTGAGGGCAACGCGTTCCACCTTCAAATGCACGATGCCGGCTTATGCGCGGCGGCGGCGGAGAGCGAGCAACATCGTGCCCAGGCCGAGACCCAGCAGAGCGTAAGTCGAAGGCTCCGGCACCGGGGTGAAGTTGAGATAAACATCATTGCCCACTGCGGTCACGGAGAAGGATCCCCCGTTGAGGCTGTTGGTGAAGCCGGTCGCCACGATCGAAATGTTGGCGGCAGTGAAGCCGGTCAGGCCGTCGGTATGGGCGATGAGCCAGGCATAGCTGAGCGAGGAATTGAAATCAGGGACCGCGCCGGCTGCGCCCGTCACGCCAAGGGAGAGCAGATTGAGGGTAAAGGGTGAGCCCAACGTGGCGGTGAAGGCGAGCCCGCCCGTGACATCGATGCTGTCGTAGCCGGCGCCTCGGGTTCCGGCGGCGCTTTGCACCTGAACATCGTAGGTCCCGCCCGAAGCCCAGGTGAGGCCGGCGGCAAAGGTCAGCAGACCGGGCGAATTGCCGGGCGAGATCACGACATTGGTGCCGGCGACGATGGGAGAACCAATGACGCCGTTGCCGCTCAGGGTGGCGCCCGCGCTGAGGTCGAGCGGATTGGTCAAGGTCACGCCGGTGCCCACGCTGAGACTGCCGCCGTTGAAGGTGATCGTCCCGGTGCCCAGGGCAGTGCTGGAACCGGCGATCAGGGTCCCGCCGGAAATCGTGGTCCCGCCCGAATAGGTGTTGTCGCCCGTGAGGGTGAGGGTGGAGCTGCCACATTTGTTGATCCCCCCGGTGCCAATGATGGTGCCTTGGAAGGTGTCGTTGTACGATTGGCGGATCTTCAGGGTGCCCGACCCCAAGTCCAGGGTGGTGGAACTGTCGCCGCCGAGGGAACCAATCCTTGGGTTGGACGAAGTGAAGACCGCCGAACCACTATCCGAAAGGTACATGCCACCGGAGCCCGCCGCGGTGTCACTGGCGAAGATCATCGTCCCGCCCTCGATATCGATGGAGGAGGAGAGCCCGCAGTTGTTGCCGCTCAGGGTGACGGTGTCGGATCCGATTTTTTCGATGCTGCCGCCGCTGCCGATCAGGGTTCCCATCAGCGTGAAGTCGTGATCCCCACCCAGGGTGAAGCCGTCCATGTTGCCGAAGTCGATCGCATTGCAGATCGTGAGATCGTCGATACTCGTGCTCAGCCCGGCCAGTTGGGAATTATCGCTAGCAACGGTCAGTGCCCCGGTGCCGAGCGCGTGGGTGCTGCCCAGCACGAGCTGGCCGGACTGAAGGGTCGTTCCTCCGGTGTAATTGTTGTTGCCCGAAAGGGTGACGGTGCCGGTGCCAAAGGCGGTGTCGGGATGGCCGATGATGACGGAGGTCACGCCATTGGCGGTCGTGAGGTTGGAGGTGACGTTGAGGATGCCGCCGTCGATGCCGGTTAGCTTGAGCGTCATGCCTTCTGGCACGGTGATCGTGCCGGTCAAGGTGAGCCCGTAATTTCCTGATATGCTGTCGTAGCCGTAGGTCGTGGTACCAAGATAAGGCAGCTCGGAAGCGCCGGAGAGCGGGGTCAGGTTGATACTGTCGCTGATCGTGCGCCCGGAAGTGGCCGGCTGGGAGGAATCGAAGCCGATGATGCTGGTCGGATCGAGGGTCAGGGGGTTGAGCAGCGCGATGAGATCCTGCGGCTTATACGCAACAAAATCGTCGGGATAATAGCCCCAGTTTTCCGTATAACCCACGTAGCCGGATGGCCCGAGGTTGATCGTCTGGCCATCGGCAAACGGGAAGGCCTGCGAAGAATCGAAGATCAGGATGGAATGCGTCACGTTCACGGCACCTGAGAACGTGTTCGAGCCCTGCAGGACGAGGGTAAGCGGCGCGTTTGAGGGGGAGTTGACCGTCAGCCCGGTCGTCTCATCGAGATTATCCGCCAGACCAGCCTGCACGGTGAGCCGCCCACCACCGCCACCGAACTTATAATCGGTATCCTCGGGCAGGAGGATGACCGTGTCGCTGTCCAGGACGGCACTGGTCGAGCTGCCCAAGCCGTAAAAATTTGCGTTGGTGAAACCGCTCAAGTCGATCGTGCCGGAGAAGGCGTTGGTCGAGCGTGAGGGATTGGAGTCGAACCCGAGCGTGCCGCTGAAGCAGGCCGGGTTGGTGATCAGGGAAATCAGGGTCGCTGGGGAGTTGTCGCTGTCGTTGTTAAAGCCGCGTCCCATACCGATGTAGCCGCCATTCTTGGCCTGGATGCTGACCGCCGGCAGGGCGTCGGTGCTGGTGAAAATGATGCCGGCGCCGTCGGCCGTCAGGCGGTCGATCTGGTCGCTGTCGGTGGTTCCGGTAATGATGGCAAACCCGCCGCCGGTGAAGGTGATCTTCGAATCCTCGTTGTCAGCCGTGAGGGTGCCGGCGAAATAGGTCTTGGTCTGATCGGCCAGATTGAGGGTCGTGCACGTGTCGGTCGCCGTGACCGTGCCCGTGAGCTTGAGGGTGCTTAGGCCGTAGCCGTTGTTCTGCTGACCCAGCGCGACGTTGTTGTGGAGGATGACGTCGTTGGCGAGGGTGACCGTGTTGGTGTACGCCAGCGCCATCGTGGTATTGTCCATCAGCTCCACCGTGCCGGTGCCGACGGGGCCGCTGATGATGGTGCCGGAGTTGGTGACCGTCGAAGCGAACAGCAGGATGCTACCGGAGGAGACGGTGACGCCGCCCGTGAACGTGCTGTTCGCGGAGAAAATGATGCTTTGGGCGCCGGTCTTGAGAATGCTGCCGCTGCCGCTGACCGGGCTCCAAAAGTAGATGCTCGCCCCGTCGGCATCAATCGTGTGCACGCCGGACGGGAGGGCGACCGGCAGCCAGAAAATACCCCACCAGCCCTGGTCCGCGATGGAAGTGATATTGCCGGTCAGCGTCAGGGTGGAATCGTTGGATCCGTTGCCGAGGTAGTAGGTCGTGGAGGCTCAGGTGAACGTGAGATTGTGTAGCGTGAGCGAACTGGAGAATTCGATGTTTTGCTGCACGGCGCTGCCAAAGGTCACGTCTTCATTTGGAGTGCCCGTGCCGGTCGGAACGTTGCCACCCTGCCAGTTGGCCGGATTCGTGAACGCCCCATTGGTGCCGAGACCTGTCCAAACAAACTGGGCGCGCAGCGGCATGGCGCTGTACAAGAGGCCGGCCAGTCCGAGGAGCATCAACCTCAGTTTCACGGTCGGCCATCCTCGTGGATCATGACGGGATCGACAAGGCAATTTCCGGGGCAAGAGTTCGCGTTTTCGAGGGAAACATGCGGAAATCGGGACGGCGCGGAAGCGGGACCGCGCGCGGGTTCACTCCTTTCGGACCGGGTCGGCGGAGTGGTTCCGTCCAAGGGTGGCGACGTGTGGTTCGAAATGTACGAGGAAATCCTTCATCGTGCTGTCGAGGCCAAGGAACCAACGGGCCACGGCGCGGAAAACCGGCGGGTTGATGAAGCCATCCTCGGTGAGGGTGAGCCGGGTGGCGTCGGGGCCAGCGTCGGCCAGTTCGTAGGTCCAGCTGCCGCCGAACGGCAGGTCATTGGTGGCGATGGCCCGCACGAGCTTTTCGCCGGTCCGCGCTTCGGCCGTGCGAAAGGGGATTTCCCCGCCGTGTCCGTCCATGTTCCAGGTGAGCTCGGTGCCGTCGGGCCGCCGCTCGAAGCGCACGGATTTCACGGCGGGCCACCATTGCGGCATCGCCGCATAGTCGGTGAGCGCTGCCCAGACGGTGGCACGGCGGGCCGGCAGGATGACCGCGATCTGGGCGCGGTGTTCGCGTGGCAGGCCTGAGCCCGCGAGATACAAGCCTAGCAAGACCAGCACCAAAACGCCGGCCAGTCCGAGCACAACCAGGAGGAGGATTTTCATGCGAGGCGGTGCCGCGAATCCTGGGGGTCGACGGACGCTCGGGCAAGTCCCGGGTGCCGGGGATGGCCGGCCCGGCTATAGCAGCGGCTGCAAGACCTGCCAGACGGTTTCCGCCACCTTGGCTGCGCCCTCGGCGGTCGGATGGATGCCGTCGGGCTGGTTGAGGTCGGCATGGCCGCCGACGCCGGCGAGCAGAAACGGGATCAGGACGAGGTGGTTTCTGGCGGCGAGCGCCGGGTACATCGCCGCGAAGGACCGGACGTACTCCTCGCCCATGTTCGGCGGCATCTGCATGCCCGCGAGGACGATTTTTGCCGCGGGGTATTTGGCGTGCACGCGGTCGATGATGCCTTGAAGATTGGCTTGGGAGACGGCGGGCTCGATGCCGCGCAGGCCGTCATTGCCGCCCAGGGCGAGGACGAAAATGTCCACGGGCTGGCGGAGAATCCACTCCACGCGATGAAGTCCGCCCGCGGTGGTTTCGCCGCTGAGGCCGGCGTTGACGGTGCGCCACGGCAGGTGGGCGGCGTCGATTTTCCTCTGCACCTGGGCCGGGTAGGAATCGGCTGCCGGATCATCGAGCCCGTACCCGGCCGTGAGGCTGTCGCCGAAGAACACCAGGGTGCGCGGCGCGTCCGCGCCGAACGCGGCCGCGGCGAGGAGGAAGCCTAAGACCAAACCGGGGAAAGGGACCTTCATGCAGGAAATCGACCGCTTGAACTAGCTTTCGTGCCGTTTCCCGTGTTTCGTGGCCAGATTCTTCTTATGGGCGACGCAACGATGCTGAAGGTGGAACGGCTCACCAAAACCTACCGGTCGGCGGGAACCGCGCTGACGGTGCTCCGCGAGGTGAGCTTTGCCATCGCGCCCGGCGCGACCGTGGCGATTGTCGGCCCGAGTGGCAGCGGGAAGACGACGCTGCTCGGCCTCTGCGCCGGCCTGGACCGCCCGACCTCGGGCACCGTGAGCATCGCGGGGGAGGCGATTGGCGGGATGGACGAGGATGCCCGCGCGCTGGTGCGCAATGCGCATGTCGGGTTCGTATTCCAGAACTTCCAGCTGATCCCGACGCTCACGGCGCTGGAGAATGTGCTCGTGCCGGTCGAGCTCGCGGGCGATTCCAGCCGGGAGACCGAGGCGCGGGAGCTGCTCGCGCGGGTCGGGCTGGGCCAGCGCTGCGACCACTATCCGGTGCAGCTCTCGGGCGGCGAGCAGCAGCGCGTGGCGCTGGCGCGGGCGTTCATGAACCGGCCGAAGATCCTCTTCTGCGACGAGCCGACCGGCAATCTCGACGGGGACACGGCCGCGGCGATGGTGGAGCTGATCTTCGGCCTCAACCGCGAGCGCGGGACCACGCTGGTGCTGGTGACGCATGACCTGGAACTGGCGCGCAAATGCCAGCGCATCATCCGCCTGAAGGGCGGCGCGGTGCTGAGCGATGAGCTGACGTAGGATGGCCTGTGACATGTGCCGTGTGACCTGTGAACAGCCTTCAATCCTGATGCTCGACTGACCCCATTCCGATGCCCCGTCACATGTCACTTGTCACACGTCACAGCCCGGCATGAACTTCATCCTGAAGATGGCGTGGCGGGATTCGCGGGCGTCGCGGCGGCGGTTGGTGCTGTTTTCGTTGTCCATCGTGCTCGGCATCGCGGCGCTCACCGGCATCGGTTCGCTCGGGGAGAACCTTCGCCGCACCGTCGAGCTCCAGACCAAGTCCCTCCTCGGCTCCGACCTCGCCGTCACGTCGCGCAAGCCGTTCGACGAGGCGGCGATGAAGTATTTCCGCAGCGTGGGCGGCGAGATCTCGAGCGAGGTGGCGCTCACCACGCAGCTTTATTTCACGAAACGGCCCGGCGAGCGGAAGCTGGTGCAGGCAGTGGCGATGGAGGGCGGTTTCCCCTTCTACGGTGACGCCGTGACGGTCCCGGCGGGGGCGCTGGCGCATTTGGGAGACGGCCACTCGGCCGTGCTCGAGGAGACCTTGTTTGTGCAGTATGACGTCCAGGTGGGCGACGAAGTACGGCTGGGCGCGGGCACGTTCAAGGTCGTGGGCATGCTGAAGAAGATCCCGGGTGATGCCGCGATCGTGGCGTTGTTTTCACCGCGGGTGTACGTCTCGTCTGCGGGGCTCGCGGGCACGGGGCTGCTCAAGAAGGACGGATTCTCCCGGCACCGGTTGCACTTCAAGCTGCCGCCGGCGACCGACGCCGAGGCCCTGGCCAAGGCGATGAAGGAAAAATTTAAGAATGCGCGCGTCCAGTTCGACACGGTTGAGGAGCGCAAGCGGCAGCTGGGCACCACGCTCAAGGACATCTACTCCTTCCTCAGCCTCATCGGATTTGTCGCCCTGTTCCTCGGCGCGGTGGGCGTGGCCAGCGCGGTCCACGTCTATATCCGGCAGAAGATCGCGACGGTTGCCGTGCTCCGCTGCCTCGGGGCGAGCGGACGGACGGGCTTCGCCATCTACCTCGTGCAAGGCATCGGGCTCGGCGTGCTCGGCTCGCTGCTGGGCGCGGCGCTGGGCGTGGCGGTGCAGTTCGTGCTGCCGGCAGTGCTCAAGGATTTCCTGCCGTTCGAGGTGGAGCTGTTCATCTCCTGGGTGTCGCTCGCCAAGGGCGCCGCGGCCGGGCTGGTGATTTGCGTGCTGTTTACGCTGCTCCCGCTGCTCGCGGTCCGGCGCGTGTCGCCGCTGGTGGCGCTGCGCTCGGCGCTGGGCGAGACCACCCGCCTGGATCCGCTGACGCCGGTCGTCTACCTCGCGATCGCGCTGGCGGTGCTGGGCTTCGCGATCCTGCAGACGGGGCACTGGCAGACCGGGCTGGGGTTCACGCTCATGATGGGGCTGGGTTTCGGGCTGCTCGGCGGGATGGCCAAGCTGGTCACCTGGGCGGCCAAGCGGTTTGTGCCGCGCAAGCCGCTCACCTACGTCGTGCGGCAGGGCCTGGCCAACCTGCACCGGCCCAACAACCGCACGGTCCTGCTGCTGCTCTCGCTGGGACTCGGGACGTTCCTGATGATCAACCTCGTGCTCGTCCGCGCGACGATCCTCGACAAGATCATGGGCGTGGGCGCGGGGGCGCGGCCCAACCTCATGTTCTTCGACGTGCAGGACGACCAGTTTCCCAGGCTGGAAAAAATTCTCCGGGAGAACGGCACCCCCATCCTGGTCTCGGCGCCCATTGTCACGATGCGGATCGAGTCGCTCAAGGGCCATCCGGTCGCGGAACTCCTGAAGGACGAGACGAAAGTCATGTCGCGCACCGCAGGCAGTGCGCCGGGCGGCCCCGGAGGCGGAGGCGGGGCGCAGCTGCGCATGGGTTCGGCCCGCGAGGCGGCGCGGGAGGCGCGCGACAGCGGTCGGATCCCGGCCTGGACCCTCACGCGGGAGTACCGCTCCAGCTATCGCGGGGAGCTGGACGAAACCGAAAAAATCTCGTCTGGCGAATGGATCGGCCGGGCTGTCGCCGGCGAGGCGCGCGTGCCGATCTCGGTCGAGGAAGGGCTGGCGAAGGACCTTCAGGTCGCGCTGGGCGACGAGATCGTCTTCGACGTCCAGGGCGTGCCGGTGCGGACCTACGTCGCCAGCCTGCGCGCCGTCGAATGGCAGCGGATGCAGCACAATTTCTTCGTGCTGTTTCCCGAGGGCGTGCTGGAGTCCGCGCCGAAAACCTTCGCCGCGGCCGCGCGCGCGGCCACGCCGGCGGATTCCGCCCGCGCGCAGCAGGCCGTGGCGCGGGAGCTGCCCGGCATCTCGGCGATCGACCTCGCGCTCATCCTGCAGACCTTCGACGGCATCTTCTCGAAGGTGGCGTTCGTGGTGACCTTCATGGCGGGTTTCACCGTGCTGACGGGGGTCGTGGTGCTGGCGGGCGCGATTCTCACGGGGCGGTTCCAACGCATCCGCGAAACCGTGCTGCTCCGCACCCTCGGCGCGACGCGCCGCCAACTGATGCAGATCCAGCTGGTCGAGTATGCCGTGCTGGGCGTACTCGCCACGGTGACGGGCGGCGGGCTCGCGGTGCTGGGCAATGCGCTGCTGGCGAAATTCGTCTTCAAGACCGCGGTGGCGCTGCCGGTGCCCGCCCTGCTCGGCTCGATGGCCGCGGCGGTGGTGGTCACGCTGGTAACCGGCCTGCTCGCCAACCGCGGGGTCGCGGACCATCCGCCGCTTGAGGTGCTGCGGCAGGAGACGTAGCGCGGCGGGGCCGCGCCACGCAGTGACTTTTGACGTGGGCCGGGTGACGAGCAGGAAGGAAGCGCACGGGCAGGTTTGAACTTGTCACGCGCCACCGGTCACTCGTCACTCCTCGCCATGCGACGCGTCGTCACTTTCCACTATACGCTGCGCGACCCGGCGGGTCGCGTGCTGGACTCCTCCGCGGGCGGTGAGCCCATCACCTACCTCGAAGGCGCGGGGCAGATCATCGACGGGCTCGATGCGCGCCTCCGCAGCGCGGAGGCCGGGGCGAAGCAGCGCGTGCAGGTGCCCGCGGCCGAGGCCTATGGCGAGCGCGACGCCGCGCAGGTGCAGCAGGTGAAGCGCGCGGTGCTGCCGCTCGACGGCGAGCTGCAGCTGGGGGCGCAGTTCCAGGCGGGACCGGACCGCCATGCCCCGGTCGTCACCGTGGTCGCGATCGACGGCGAGGATGTGACGCTGGACGCCAACCATCCGCTGGCGGGCGTCGACCTGGCGTTTGACGTCGAGATCGTGGCGGCGCGCGCGGCGACGGCCGAGGAGCTGAGCCACGGACATGCGCATGGCGGCGACGGAACCGGGCATTGCCAGTAGGCGCGGGGCAGCCCAACTTCGCGGCGCATGAAAATCCTCGGCATCGACATTGGGGGATCCGCGCTGAAGGGCGCGCCCGTTGACATCAAGACCGGCCGGCTCCTGGCGGAGCGTTTCCGGGTCGAGACGCCCGAGGTGGTCACGCCTGCGGCGATGGCGAAGATCGTGGCGGAGATTGCGCGGCACTTCAAATGGCGCGGACCCATCGGGATCGGCTTCCCTGGAGTCATCCATGGCTCGCGCATCCTGACCTCGGCGAATCTCCATCCGAAATTCATCGGCTGTGACGGCGGGAAGCTCTTCGCCAAGGCGACGGGCTGCCCGGTCACGCTGACGAACGACGCGGCGGCGGCGGCGCTGGCGGAAATGAGGTTTGGCGCCGGGCGCGGCTTCAAGGGGAAGACCCTCCTGCTGACCCTGGGGACGGGCATCGGCTCGTCGCTCTGCTACCACGGCATGGTCGTGCCGTGCGAATTCGGTCACCTGCAGGTGCACGGGAAATCGGCGGAGTATTTTGTCTCGGCGTCGGCCCGCAAGCGCCGGGACCTGTCGTGGCACAAGTGGGGCACGGAATTGGGCGAGTACATCCGCACGCTCGAGCAGATGCTCTGGCCCGAGCTGATCATCATCGGCGGCGGCGTCAGTGCCAAGAGCCGGAAGTTTTTCAAATACGTGAAGCCGCGGGCGCGGATGGTCCCGGCGAAATTCCTCAACGAGGCGGGGATCGTCGGGGCCGCGCTCTCGATCGGACGGCACGACTAGCGCCCGGCGCGGTTTAACCGCGCAATACGCCCAGACGCGACGTTTGGCCCAAGCTACGCGCTCGGGCCGGAAGCACCGCCCGGCGAGCGGCGGGCCTTGCCCGGCCTTCGGCCCCGAGCCCTGGGTCCCGCCCATCCCTCGGGCCGCCCGTTCATCAAAAAATCGTGTAACTTTCATCCCGCCCCCGTGTTGTCGGGACATGCCAGCGCCTGTGTTTTCCGTCCCACTTGCGGGTGATGCCTGCCGCCGTGTTTTCACGGCCGGCCGGATGGTCCCTGCTGTCCTGGGTGCGGTGCCGCGGGCCGGCGTGTTGTTGTCCCTCGTTCGTAGTCATCAGTCAGGTTGGGGTGGAGGGGTCGTTGTGGGCCTCTCCACCCAATTTTCCGGACGCGGCGCATCCGCTTGCCAAGGCGGAACGGATTTTTACCCTCGCACCTTTTAACACCAGCTCCTGCCAACCATGAATCAGACCCCAGCATCCAAGCCCAACCCCGCCCCGGCCGTGGTGAAGAAGAAATCCAACCTCAAGTGGATCGTCGCCGGCAGCATCATTGTGCTGGTCGGGCTGATTGCCTTGGCCATGATGAAGAACAAGAACTCGGAAGGGGGCACTCCGGTCACCGTCGAGAAGGCCTTCGTCAAGACGATCACCCAGATCGTCACCGCCACCGGCAAGGTCCAGCCGGAGGTGGAGGTGAAAATCTCCCCTGAGGTGGGCGGCGAGATCCTGGCGATCCCCTTCAAGGAGGGTATGGCGGTGAAAAAGGGCGATGTCATGGTGAAGATCAAACCCGACCTCTACCAGGCCCAGGTGGAGCAGGAGGAGGCCCTGCTGGTGGCGGCGAAGGCCACGGCGGTCCAGGCGCAGGCGCAGCTCCTGAAGGCCCAGGACGATTACAAGCGCAGCGCCGACCTCTACGCCAAGAAGCTCCTGTCCGAGTCCGATTACAGCGTCGCCAAGACCGCGCGCGACGTGGCGCAGGCCAACTATGACAACGCGCTGGCCCAGATCCGCAGCACCGAGGGCCTGCTCAGCCAGGCGCACGATTCGCTCAGCAAGACCGT
Organism: uncultured Opitutia bacterium; assembly: GCA_903881475.1. Lineage (GTDB taxonomy): Bacteria > Verrucomicrobiota > Verrucomicrobiia > Opitutales > Opitutaceae > Opi-474. The sequence goes on from CAIRTK010000075.1 coordinate 23,707, forward strand.
GATCTACGCCCCGCTGGACGGCACCGTCAGCTCGCTGTCGAGCGAGGTGGGTGAGCGGGTGATCGGCGGCGGCCAGTTTGCCGGCACGGAAATCATGCGCGTCGCCGACCTCGGCAACATGGAGCTCCGCGTCAAGGTGAACGAAAACGACATCGTCAACGTGAAGCTCAACGACCGGGCCGTCATCGCCATCGATGCCTACCCGAACCGCAAGTTCTCGGGCATCGTCCGGGAAATCGGCAGCTCGGCCGACAACAGCGGCGCCTCGGGCAGCGGTTCCTCCTCGCAGGCCAGCTCCACCGTGAGCGACGAGGTCACCAATTTTCTCGTCAAGATCCGCATCACCGACCGCGACGCGCAGCTGCGGCCCGGCATGAGCGCCACGGCGGACATCGAGACGCAGACGGTGGAGAACGTCGTGGCCATCCCGATCCAGAGCGTCACGGTGCGAGCCGAGGGCGGGCTCACGACCGAGGACCTCCAGAAGCGCCAGGCCAAGGAGGCCCAGGCCAAGTCCGGCAACGACCTCGAGGTGAAAAACGAGCATGACGACGCCCGGCGCAACCGGGACAAGCTGCAGCGCGTGGTCTTCATCCGCAACGACGGCACGGTGCGCATGCAAAAGGTCGAGACCGGCATCGCCGATAACACCCACATTGAAGTGAAGAGCGGCGTGAAAGCCGGCGAGGAAGTCGTCTCGGGCAGCTACGCCGCCATCAGCCGCAAGCTGAAGGACGGGGCCAAAATCACGATCGAAAAGCCCAAGAAGGACGAGGACACGAAGTAACCGCGTCGTCATCCCGCGCCGCCCTTCCCGTCATGTCCAATTCCCTCGCCCCCGATTTCACGGGCCGCATCACCCGCCCGGCCGGGCCGATTGTCATCGATATCGCCGGCGTCACCAAGCTCTACAAGATGGGCGAGGAGATCATCCACGCGCTGCGGGGCGTTTCCGTCGAGATCCGGCGGAATGAGTACCTCGCCATCATGGGCCCGTCCGGTTCCGGCAAGTCCACCCTGATGAACATGCTCGGCTGCCTCGATACGCCCACGGCGGGCCGCTACGAGTTCACCGGCAAGAATGTCGCCCACATGGAGGACGACGAGCTGGCCGACATCCGCAACCGCGAGATCGGCTTTGTCTTCCAGACCTTCAATCTCCTGCCGCGCTCCACGGCGCTCGCCAATGTCGAGCTGCCGTTGATCTATGCCGGCCTCCCGCCCTCGGTCCGCCGGGAACGCGCGACCCAGGCGCTGCAGAGCGTCGGCCTGGGCGAGCGCATGCTGCACAAGCCGAACGAGCTCTCGGGCGGCCAGCGCCAGCGGGTCGCCATCGCGCGCGCCTTGGTCAATAATCCCTCGATCATCCTGGCCGACGAGCCGACGGGCAACCTCGACTCCAAGACCGGCGTGGAGATCATGGCGCTGTTCGAGCAGCTGTACGAGCTGGGCAATACGATCATCGTCGTGACGCACGAGGAGGACATCGCCCGCCACGCCCGGCGCATCGTGCGCCTGCGCGACGGGCTGATCGAGAGCGACGGCCCGGCGCTGTGACCGCCAACCCGCCATGGCACGCCTCCTTTACGAGCTGACGGAGTCCTTCCGCATCGCCTTCGCGCAGATCCGCGCGAACAAGATGCGCTCGGCCCTCACGGCGCTGGGGGTGATCATCGGCATCGTGGCCGTCACGCTCATGGGCACGGCCATCCGCGGCATCGACATCGGCTTCGAGCGGAGCCTGGCGATGCTGGGTGACGATGTGCTCTACGTGCAAAAATGGCCGTGGGGCAACGTCGAGGACTGGTGGAATTACCAGAACCGGCCGCCCCTGCTGATCGAGCAGTGCGAGGCCCTGAACCGGGTCATTGCCTCGACGCCGAATTCGCTGCTGGAGGTCGCCGTGCCCATGGCGCAGCGCGGCTCCGCGGTCAAAGTCGGGGAAAACCAGGTCAGCGGCATCGCCATCTTCGGTACGACGGCGGATTACTCCCGGCTCATGTCGGTCGATTTCCAGGAGGGGCGCTTTTTCAACGAGACGGAATCCACGGCCGGCCGCCAGGTCTGCGTCCTCGGGGGCGATGTGGGGGAGGCGCTGTTTCCGGGGCGTTCGGCGCTGGACCAGACCGTGCTGATCAAGGGCCAGCCCTTCACCGTGATCGGCGTGCTGGCCAAGCAGGGCTCGTTTCTCGGGCTCTTCAGCTTCGACGCCCAGGTCCTGATGCCGATCAACGCCTTTCGGAAATACTACGGCATCCGCAACGGCGGCACCAGCCTGCGGGTGAAGGTCACGGACAAGACCCGGCTGATCGAGGCGAGCGACGAGCTGATCGGGGCGATGCGCCGCGTGCGCAGCCAGCTGCCGGGCGAGCGCGATAATTTCTCCATCAACCAGCAGCAGGCCTTCAAGGAGCAGCTCGACCCGGTCAAGTCGGGCATCGCGCTGGCCGGCCTCTTCATCACCGGCCTCTCGCTCTTCGTCGGGGCGATTGGGATCATGAACATCACTTTTGTGAGCGTGAAGGAGCGCACCAAGGAAATCGGCACCCGCAAGGCCCTCGGGGCGCGCCGGCGCACCATCCTGCTGCAGTTCCTGATCGAGGCCGTTTCGATCTGCCTGATCGGCGGCCTGATCGGCCTCTCGTTCACCTACGCGGTCTGCCTGTTCCTTGAGCACTACGTGCCCAGCCTGCCGGTGGAGTTCTCCGCGAACCTCGTCGTGGTCAGCATGGGCGTGTCGGTGGCCACCGGCATTCTCTCGGGTTTCATGCCCGCCTGGGGCGCCTCGCGTCTCGATCCGGTGGTCGCCCTGCGCTACGAGTAATCCCCAACCCCATGCTGCTCCAAGAAACCCTCCGGATGGCCCTCAGTTCGCTCGGGGTGAACAAGCTCCGCTCGTTCCTCACCATGCTGGGCATCACCATCGGGGTGTTCTCCGTCATCGGCGTGATGACGGCGGTTTCGGCCCTGCGTAACTCGATCGAGACGGGCCTGAGTTTCCTCGGCTCGAACATGGTCCAGTTCGCGAAGTACCCGACCTTCAGCAATGGTGGCGCGGACCGCCGCAAATACGATTTGCGCCGCAACATCACCCTGGAACAGGCGCAGCGTTATCAGCGGCTCATGGAAAGCTTCACCGATGTCGTCTGCCTCAAGGTCTTCGAGCAGAACAGCGCCCCCCAGGCCGTCTACCAGAACCGCAAGTCCACGCCGGGAGTCACCTTCGGCGGGAGCAATGAAAACTTCCTGGTGGCGAACCAATATGCCGTCGAGATCGGCCGCAACATCACCGCCGAGGATGCCGAGCTCGGGCGCCCGGTCATCATCATCGGCCAGGATCTTGTCAAGAAGCTGTTCCCCTCCGAGTCGCCTCTCGACAAGCTGATCAAGATCGCGGGCCGCACCTACACCGTCATCGGCACGTTCACACCGAAGGGATCCTCGTTCGGGCAGAGCCAGGATGACATCGCCATCGTCCCGATCACGCGCTTTCTCAGCGATTACGGGGCGAACAACTACACCGTGAATGTCGCCACGCAGGCGCCCAGCCAGCTGCTCTACAACGATACGGTGGACAAGGGCATCACCGCCATGCGCATCGTGCGCGGGCTCAAGCCGGAGGACGAGAACGACTTTGAGATTTACTCCAACGATTCGCTGGTCGCCGCCTTTGCCAAGGTGGCCGATGCCGTGCGGGCCGGCGCGTTCGTCATCAGCGCGATTGCGCTCCTCGCGGCCGGCGTGGGCATCATGAACATCATGCTGGTGAGCGTGACCGAGCGCACGAAGGAGATCGGCATCCGCAAGTCCATCGGGGCGCGCAAATTCAACATCCTGACGCAATTCCTGATCGAGGCGGTTGCCATCTCGCTGGCCGGCGGCGTGCTCGGCATCCTGCTGGGCGTGGCCGGGGGCAACGCGCTGGCGCTGATGCTCAAGGCCTCGGTGGTTTTCCCCTGGGACTGGGCGGCACTGGGCCTGATTGTCTGCAGTGCCATCGGGATCGGCTTCGGGTTTTATCCGGCCTGGAAGGCCGCGGGACTCGATCCGATCGAGGCGCTGCGGTACGAATAATACGGGGCGCCGGCCGGCAGGAGTTTTTGGCGGCGAAGAGGCACAAAATTTCAAAGACTCCAGGCCAAATCTCCCGCGCGCCCATAGGCGCAATGGCGACTCCTGTGCAGTCTTTTCAGCCCTTGTGCCTCTTTGTGGCAATCCCTTCCGGGTCTGGTTGGCTGGCGGTTCAACCGCGGCGGATTTCGGAACCGACGAACCGGATCTGGATCCGGTAGACTTTTTTCACCCGGCAGGTGATCTGCCCGGTGGCGAGGTCGAATTTCTCCGGCACCTCGATGCGATGGAGGTCGACGACCGCGTGGAAGCCGCGCTCCGAAAACACGTCGATCAGCATCGCCAGGGCCATGGGGTCATCGAGGACGGGTTCCTCGGTGTTGATCAGCGCTGCACCGGAAATGGCATGGCGCTGCACGATCGGCATGACTTTCTTTGCCACGAAACCGACCACCCGGCCAAAGAGCTCCGGCTGACCGAACTCATAGCTGTCGAGCCGCTTCACCAGCTCCTGCCGCGCATGCACGATGATTTCGTTGGCGACCGGCAGGCAGCGGAGGCGGTCCACCGTGCGCGGATCGAGCTCCAGCGTGCTCTGGTACTCCAGCTCCCTGAGGATGTTCTGCTCGACCTCCTCCAGCGAGCCCTGGGCGTTGATGAAGTGATAATGGAAGATTTCCTTCAGGGACTGGAGGGCGTCCCACGTCTGTTCCTTGAAGACGCGGTAGCGGCGTTGTGCGAGACCCTCGTCGTGGTCGGTCGGCCGGTCCTCCCAGAGCTGGCCGACCCCGGTGCGCAACACCTCGTCGTTGTGGGCCCGGGTTTCGCGACCGCGCTTGAGCTGGCGGGCGATGGACTCCCGCTCGTCGACGAACAGCACCATGATGTGGATCGTCGGCTGGCGGAAGTGGATGCCGAGTGCGCTGCTGAAGAACTCGCGCCGGAGGGCATGCATCTTGTCCACCAGCAGCTTCAAGCACTCGACCTGCACGTTGGTGCGGGGAAAGCCGTCCAGGATGACACCGTCACGATAGGCCGGTTTCATGAGCTCACGGAGGAGCAAGCCGACGACCTCGCGGTCGCCCACCATGTTGCCGGCGTCCTTCAGGCGCTGGGCATCGGGCGAGTCGAGCAGGGCGCTGATCACGATCGGCGGGCAGGTGAGGCCGCGGGTTTTCGTGATGAAGGCCGTGTTCGTGCCCTTGCCCGCGCCGGGCGCGCCGCCGAGCAGGATGATTTCCTTGGGGAAGCGGAGATTCTCCCGGCCGAAATCGGCCTCCAGGTCCTGCCAGACCGACTCGAAGATGAGCTGGGCGTCCTTGATCTCGAGGTCGCTCAATTTTCCCGCGACAGGGGTGGCGGCGGAGGCAACCGGTTTGGAGGGGGTGGCGATGGGGGTGCTCATGCGGGTTGGGTCTGGCGCGAGGCTTAGAGAGGTTTGCGGGCGGATTCGACAACAGAATCGCCGGCCGGCAAATAACCGGCCGGTCGTGCAAACGACAAGGGTGGCCCGGGCCATTCCGGTATTTTGCATGACTTGGCCGCGGCGCGAAAAAAGCGGTGCGGCCAAGATCGGCAGCAAACTGCTGACGCCCAACGCCTGTGTCCCGGCGGGAAGTTGCTGGCACGATTCCGGCAAAACCAGACGGCATGACTCCGCTCATCGTTTCCTTTTCCCTCCTCGGCGCCTTGCTGGGTGCCTTGGTCAGTCTCGACCACCAGGCATCCGCGGCCGCCGAGGCCACCACCGTGCGCACCTTTGAAAATAAAAAATAACGCCGGCGCCGCGTCCAAGGCGGAACCCGCGCCGCGGGCTTTGGTCGATGCAGCTGACACCTCCCGCGGGCCTGGCCTGCGGGAGATTAGTTGAAGCTGGACCTGGCGGGGTCGCCTTTGTGGCGGCCCCGCCTTGGCTTTTAGGATTGGCCCGCGCTGCGCGCGAAACACACTTTCGTTCCCATGCGTGTCCTCATAGTCGACGACGAGCCCGGCATCCGCAAAACGACCCGGATCGCGGTCGAGGGCGCCGGGCACGCCGCCGCCGAGGCGGCGAACGGGCTGCGGGCCCTCAAGTCGCTGGATGAGGAAACCTTCGATGCCGTTTTTCTCGACCTGAAGCTGGGCACGGATGATGGGCTCGAGGTGCTCGCAAAGCTCCTGAAGGCGCAACCCTCCCTCGCGGTCGTCATGTTCACCGCCTATGCCAACATTGCCACGGCGGTCGAGGCGATGCGTCGCGGGGCCTTTGATTTCATTCCGAAGCCCTTCACGCCCGACCAGATCCGGGGGGTGCTCGCGAAGATTGAAAAGAACCGGGTGCTGGAGACCCGCGTGCGCTCGCTGGAGAGCGAGCTGGCGCGCGAGGCGCCGCCGATCGACCTCGACTCCGCGGAACCCGCCACGCGCCGCGCCCTTGAGATTGCGTTCAAGGCCGCCGAGACCCCGGCCAACATCCTGATCCTGGGGCCGAGCGGCACGGGCAAGAGCGTCCTCGCCCGCGAGCTCCACCGCCGCAGCGCGCAGCATGACGCGGCGTTTGTCACCGTCAGCTGCCCAAGCCTGTCGCGCGAACTGCTGGAGTCCGAGCTGTTCGGCCACGTGAAGGGGTCGTTTACCGGCGCGGTGGCCGATGCGCAGGGCAAGGTCGCCGCCGCGGATGGCGGCACGCTCTTCCTCGATGAAATCGGCGAACTGCCGCTCGAGATCCAGCCCAAGCTCCTGCGCCTGCTGCAGGAGCGTGAATACGAGCGCGTCGGCGAGTCGCGGCCGCGCCATGCCAATGTCCGGGTCATCGCCGCCACCAACCGCGACCTCGCCGCGGAGGTCAAGGCCGGCCGGTTCCGCGAGGACCTGTATTACCGGCTCAACGTCATCACGGTGGTGCTGCCCGGCCTGCATGAGCGGCCGGGCGACCTGGCGCGGCTGGCGGACAGCTACCGGAAGTTTTTCTCCGCGCGGCTGGGCAAGAAGATCACGGCGTTCTCGCCGGCAGTCAGCACCGCCTTTGCCGGCTACCGATGGCCGGGCAACCTGCGGGAGCTGCGCAACGTCATCGAGCGCGCCACGATCCTGGCCGGCGGCGACACGCTCGAGCTCTGCGACCTGCCGGAGGAGTTTGGCGCGAGGCCCGACCCGCACATTGCCGTGGGTGCGCGGGTCACGCTGGACGAGCTCGAGGCCGAGCACCTCCGCCGCATCCTGGCCAGCTGCCGCAATCTCGATGACGCGGCCCGCACGCTCGGCATCGATCCCGCCACCCTGTACCGCAAGCGCCAGAAGCTCGGCCTGATCTAGGCGGACCAGCCTCGTGAAAACAACACCGCTCACGATGGCTGGACAGAGGGTGGGCGGGGACGAGCCCGCCCGCCTTCCGGAAGCAGCCCCATCCTGAAATGCTGCGCACGCGCTTCACCCTCGGGCTGCTGCCCCTGCTCCTGCTGTTCCTGGTGGTGTGCGCGTATGCGGTCCGCACCAGCCAGGAGCTGGGCGACTCCGTCGAGGCCATCTTTGCGCGGAACTTCCGTTCCATCCGCGTCGTGCAGGATCTGCGCGACGCGGCGGCGGAGATGAATGTGGCGCTCGGGGATGCGCGGCAGGGCGACCTGGCCGGGGCCCGCCGGCGGTTTGTCGAGCATCGGACCCGGTTCATGCGCAGCCTGAACGACGAGCTGCTGGCCCAGCCGGCCAGCGACAAGGCCGAACTGCTAAACACCCTCGACACCCAGCTCCGGCATTTCACGGCGGCCGGGGAGGACACGCTGCGGCTGGGCTCGCTCGGCGGCCTGGACCTGCTCAAGGAGACCGAGACCACCTTCTTCTCGGTCAACAGCACCCTCGACGCCCTGCTGGAGCGGGACCACCAGGAAATCTACGGGGCGGAGACCCGCATGAAGGCACGCATCGACGAATCGTTGCGCCTGCTGATTGCGGCGATGCTGGCCGCGGTCCTGCTTTTCTTTTACCTCGCCTGGCGGCTGGCCGACTCGTTCCTGAAACCCATCCAGGCCGTGACGGCGTCGGCCATCGCCCTGGGTGCCGGCGACCTGGACCGCGAGGTGCCGGTGACCTCGCGGGACGAACTCGGGCAGCTGGCCAAGTCCTTCAACGCGATGGCGGTCCATCTGCGCGGCTACCGCGACGCCACCCTGGCCAAGGTGCTGCGGACCCAGCGCACGATGGAGGCCACGCTGACGTCCACGCCCGAGCCGGTGTTTGTGGTCGCGCGCGACGGCACGCACGAGGTGCGCAACCCGGCGGCCGAGCAGCTGGCCCAGTCGCCGGATTTCGCGCAGGGATTTCCGCCCGGGCTGGCCGATCCGCTCGCGAACGTGCTCGCCACGGGGAACCATTACCTGCCCACCGACTATGCGCGGGTCGTCACTTTCCGGGTGGCGCGCGAAGACCGGCACTACCTGCCGCGCATTCTGGCGATCGGCGACAAGCTCACCGAGTTCAAGGGCGCCGCCGTCATCCTCCAGGACGTGACAAAATTCCGCCTGCTCGACGACGCGAAGACGAACCTTGTCGGGACGGTCAGCCACGAGCTCAAGTCGCCCCTGACCAGCCTGCGGATGGCGGTCTACCTGCTGCTGGAGCAGAAAATCGAGGGCCTGACCCCCACGCAGCATGAACTGCTGGAAACGGCGCGGGACGATGCGGACCGGCTGCTGCGCATCCTCGACAACCTGCTCGATCTCGCCCGCCTGGAGGCCGGCGCGTCGAGCCTCGACCGCCGCACTGTCCTGATTCCCGCCCTGCTGAAGGAGGTGGCGGCGGAAGCCCGGGGCTTCATGGAACCCGCGGGGCTTTGCCTCGCGCTGCAGATCGAGCCTGAGTTGGAGGGCCAGACGATCAACGTGGATGGCAGCCGGCTCCGGCACGTGTTCATCAACCTGCTGACCAACGCCGCCAAATATTCCCCGCCCGGCGGGGCGGTCACGCTGGGGGCAACCGTCGCCCCGCTCGGATTCATCCGCTTTTCCGTCACGGACCAGGGGCCCGGCATTCCGCCGGAGGTGCTGCCGCATGTGTTCGACCGCTTTTACCGCGCCCCCGGCCAGACCAAGACCGGCGCCGGGCTCGGGCTCGCCATCGCGCGCGAGATTGTCGTGGCCCATGGCGGCAGCATCAGCTGCACGAGCGAAGTGGGGCAGGGCACGGCGTTTCATTTCCTGCTGCCGCGCTAACGGCCGCCCGCGATTGCGCCGGCTGGCCAGGCTGCCGACCGGAGAACTATTTTATTTCCATGGGCCGGTCCGGGTGCGAATCTGCCGGGGTTTCCTTCACCCGCGCACCCATGTCATTCAAGAAACTCGTCGGAATCATCCTCATTATCGCCGGCGGTTACCTCTGTTACGTGGGTGACCAGCGGCGCAATTCCCTGGTCGGTGGCCTGCAGGTCGCATCGGTCAAAGTCGCCAGCGGGATTGATGGCAAGACCCGCGTGGCCGACTCCACCTGGTATTTTGTGGGCGGTGGCGCCCTGATCGTGGCCGGCGCCTTCGGCCTGTTTCGCCGCTCAGGCGGCTAAGACGCCACGGCTCCGAGCGCCGTGGCCGGCTGCGCTTCGGCCGCGGGCGCGCAGGTCACGACCACCGGGCCGATCTGCACCTTGCCGAAGATCGTGGTCAACCCCGCGCTCGCCGCATCGCGGCCGCGGGAAATGACGACGATTTGATCCGGTGCGATGCCATCCGTCGGATCGAAGAGATGCCACTCCCCGCCGAGGTAGGCTTCGAAACAGGCGTGGAAATCCATCGGCGTCAGCCCCGCCGCGTAGCCGCCGACGTAGCGCGCGGGGATGCTCAGCGCGCGGCAAAAGGCGATGGCGAGATGGGCGTAGTCGCGGCACACGCCCTTCCGGCCCTGCCAGACGTCCCACGCTGAGGTGCGGGCGTCGGTCGTGCGCGGGGCATAGGTGAGGTTGGCGTCCACCCAGCGGCAGATGGCGCGCACCTGCTCGGCGCGGTCCTCGGTCTGGCCGAACAGTTCCCACGCGACCGGAGAGAAACGGTCGCTCTCGCAGTAGCGGCTGGGCAGCGTGTAGGTCAGGATGCTGAGGGGCAGCCGGCCGGGATTGTCGGCCTTGACCACGGGGGGCAGGGCCGGGCGGTTGACATCGATGGTCGCCTGATAGCGCAGCTCGAAGGCCCCCTGGGGCACCTCGGTGCGGAGCACGCGGTTGCCCTTGGTCGTGGCGATCTGCTCGGTGGGCACCTCCGGGGTGCCGGTGATGGTTTCGCGGACGATGCGCTGCTGGGCATCCGTGTTGGCCAGCACGTTGAAGGTGAATGCCGCGGTGGGGGCGTGGACTTGGTAACCCAGGGTGCAGCCGACGGAGAGAATCATGAGAGGAGAGCTTTAGGCGGTAAGCAGCAGGCTTGAGGCGGGATGCTGAGAGTTGAGAGCTGTAAAATGAGCTTAGTGGTGGGCGGCTTATTGCCTAGTGCCTAATGCCGAGAACTCATGGGCTAGCGCTTTCCCTCCATCTGGCCGCGGGTGACGCCGAGCTGGTTGAGCAACTTCAGTTCCCGCCACAGTTCGCCGCCCGTGATTTCGCCCCGGATCAACTGATGGTAGCGGGTCAGGGTGCGGCTGACCTCGGCGGCGTCCTCGTTGACAAACTCCACGCGGAAACTGCGGGCGCCGAGTTCGAGCAGGCGGGCGACGTATTCGGCGCCAGTCTGGGCGCGGTTGTTGAAGACGGTGTTGCGGCAGCCGGCGTCGGCCCGGAGCGGGAGCTCGGCGCCGACGCGGTCGCGCAGGGCCACGCGGTGCTTGTCGCACGGCCGGCCGCAGTCGCGGTAGTCCTTGCCGGTCGAGAGGAACGCGCAGAAGACGCAATGCTCCATATGAAACATCGGCATGTGCTGGTGCACGGTGAGATCGAACCAGGTCCCGGGCGCGGCCTGCAGCAGCGCCTCGAGCTGGGTGATGTTCAGGTCGTAGCTGGCGGTTACGCGCTCCAGACCGTGATGCCGGATAAAATAATCCGCGGTCAGCGGGTTGGCGACGTTGAGCGAGAAGTCGCCGCGCTTCCGGTCCCCGGCGAAGAATGCGAGATGGTCGTAGTTGCGGACAAGATAGCCATCCGCGTCGCAGGAGCGCACCTGCTTCAGGATCCATTCCTCGCCGGGCTTGAAGATCCGCGGTGGTGCGACCCAGATGCTGCCGGGATTTTCGATTTTGGCTGCGTGATTTTGGCTCTCGGAAGATTGCAGGGTCCGGAAGCGGGCCACCGCCTCGCGGTAGAATTTCGGATTCTCGAACTCGCAATAGAGCGTGCGGGCGCCGGCGGTCCACGCGGCGTCGAGCTGCTCCGGCAGCCGGATGACCGCGATCAGTTCGGGCGCGCAGCCGGCCGGCGGCGGTGGGCTGGCGGTGTCCTCCCGCCGATAGTCCAGCGTGCGCCACCGTCGGGGCGCCGCGCGCAACTGCTCGAGCGCGGCGGCGGACTCGCGGCGCAGGCGGTTGAGCTCGCTGACCGGCAGGATGACATCGCCTTCCAGGAACGAATGCAGTTCGCCGAGCGTGAACGGCGTGCCGCCGAGCCGGCCGAGCTGCTCGCGCAGGCGGGCCGGCGTCAGCGGATGGTTTTCCGCGGCGGCCAGCGGGAGGGTGGATTCGAGCTTCACGACATGGCCGTGGCCATCGTTGGCGATGAGCGTGAGCGGCGTGCCGGCGCGGCCGTGAACTTCCAGCGTGATGGAGCGCTGGAAGCGGATCCTGTCGCCGTCAAAGGACGCGCGGACATCGCGGTCGAGGGCGGGATCATTGGTTTTCCAAACGAGCTGGCCGGCCCGGACACGGCGCCAGTCGATATCGCCGTGGCCGAACCGGAGGGTGGCCCCGCCCTCTTGGGCGGCGGTGACCTGGTAAACCCGGCCGCCCTCTTCGCGCTCATCAGGCTTGCCGGCGTCGAACACGAGGCCGTCGCCGGGCTTGAGCGGGGCGAGCAGCCGCAGCGTGACGCTTTCGCCGGCGACGCGGAGCACTTCGCCGAGAAACACGCCGCGCTTGGTGCCGAAACGCGCGTGAGCCAGTTCCTGGTTGTTGATACCGCGGAACCAGCCGGGGTACAGGCCGCGTGAAAAACTCATCTCAAGCTCGTAGCGGGCGGCCTGCGGTTCGAAACGCGGGACGGCGGTGCCGGTGAGGTCCGCCATGACCTTGTCGAGTGCCTGCCGGTAAACGCGCGTGATGCTGGCGACGTATTCCGGAGATTTCAGGCGTCCCTCGATCTTCAGCGAACTGACGCCCGCGCGCACGAGGTCGGGCAGCACCTCGAGTCCCGACAGATCCTGCGGGCTGAGCAGGTAGCGTCGGTCGCCGAGCGGGACCTGATGGCCATCGGCGATGAGGTCATAGGGGAGACGGCAGGCTTGGGCGCATTCGCCGCGGTTGGCGGACCGGCCGCCGAGCGATTCGCTGGTGAGGCACTGGCCGGAATAGGCGACGCAGAGCGCGCCATGCACAAACACTTCCAGCGGCAACTGTACTTCGGCGGCGGCCTGCGCGGCGTTGATCTTCGCGATATCCTCGAGTGAATTTTCCCGGGCCAGGACGACAAGCTGGGCGCCGAGCTCGCGCGCAAAGGCGACGCCCGCGCCGCTCGTGACCGTCATCTGCGTCGAGCAATGGATCGGAAAATCGGGCGACAGTGCGCGGATCAGCCGGCAGGCTCCGACGTCCTGCACAATGGCGGCATCCACGCCGGCGGCGATAATCGTGCGGAGGTAATCCTCCGCCTCGGCCAGCTCGGCGGTGAAGATCAGCGTGTTGAACGTCACATATCCGCGCACGCCGCGGCGGTGAAGAAATTCCATCAAGCCGGGCAAGTCGGCCTGCGTGAAGTTTTTCGCGCGCATGCGGGCGTTGAACCGCTCCAGGCCAAAGTAGATGGCATCGGCGCCGTTCTCCACCGCCGCACGGGCGCATTCCCAGTCGCCGGCGGGCGCGAGCAGTTCCGGGCGGCGGAAGGCCGGCGGCGTTTCCGGCCGCGTGGCGGGCGAAGGGGAGGACGATTGGGCGGGTGCGCTCATGTCAGGCGGGCACCTCAACAGGCGTCAACGGGACGACGTCCTTTTTCCCGGGGGTGGAGACGTGCGGTGCGGCCGACCGGAGCCGGGCGGCGCAGACCACGGTGAGGACAAAAAACCCGACGGAGACAGTGCCGAGCAACGGATAACCGGCGAGGTGGCCGGCGGAATCGCTGGTGACGAAGAAACCTGCGATAACGTTGGCGCAGCCGCTGGCGGCCTGCTGCAGCGCGGCGTTCACGCTCATGAAACCGCCCCGGTAACGGGCCTCGACGGCGTTGGTGATCATCGTCATCGCGGGCGTGAAGCGCCCGGACATCGTGACCATGAAGAGGGCCATCATCAGCGCGGCCACCCCGAGGGAGGACGGCCCGAGCCGCACCAGGAAGAGCACCACGACGATCGCCGCGGCCGACAGCCAGGCGAGGAGCTTGAAGCGGTCCATGTGGTCGCACAGCCAGCCGAGGACCGGCATGCTGAGCATGCTGGCGAGACCGCCGATCGCGTAGGTCAGGGGGAGCTGGAATTTTTCATCCAGGCCGACGTTGACGATGAAGGATGGCGCGATGAACGGGACGAGCAGGCCGCCCGCCATCACCAGCACGGCCCCGAGCGCAAAGGCGCGCAGATGGATGCCATGCGAAAGGATTTCCCGCATTTGCCGTCCCGGGTTGTGGTCTGCGACGGCGGTGGGCAGATGGGGCAGGACAATCGAGGCGAGCAGCAGGTTGGCCGCCGCGCAGGACCCGAGCAGGAAGAAGGGGGCATGCCAGCCGTATTTTCCCGCGAGCACGAGGCCGACCGGCACGCCGAGCACGGAGGCCATGGGAAACGCCCCCATCACATAACTCATCGCCCGGCCGCGCCGGACCGGTGGAATGATGTCCCCGACCATGGCGCTCACCATCGAGCCGGCCAGTCCGCCGAAGGCCCCGGCGGCCAGCCGCGCAGCCATCAGCCAATGCTCGGTTGGCGCCAGGCCGCAGGCGAGCGTGGCCAGGCCGAAACCGGTATAGAGCACCAGCAAGGCGCGCTTGCGGTCGAACCGGTCCATGTAAAAGCCGCCCACGAAACCGCTGAGCGCCGCGGCCAGTCCATAGCAGGCGACCAGCCGGGTAAATTGTGCCGGGGAAATCCCGAAGCTACGCATCAGCTGCGCGCCCAGCGGCATCATGATCATGAAGTCCAGGACATGCGTGAATTGCACCGCGCCCAAGGTGAGCAGCGTGGCGCGCTCGCGACCCGGCGGAAGGGCATGGTGTTGACCGGAGATGGGCATGAAAGCTCTGAAAGGTTGGTTTTTTTCGCCGGAGCGCAATCCGCCATCGCTAAACCTTGGGCGGGACCGGCTCAGGCCTGGGCCAAAGGGTGAGCGGGGTCAGGCTCATGATTGTCGTGCTTTCACTTCAAAGGGTCTCGGTCTTCCCCTGGTTGCGGGCGTGTTCGCGAAGGAGCGCGAGAAATTGTTCCGCCCCGCGGCTTTGGTAGCGTTGCAGGTGGCGGATCACGGCGATTTCGCGGGTGGGCGCGCTGCCGGTGAGCCGCAGATAAGTGAGCGACTCGCGGTCCGCCGGCAGCCGGGCCACCTGGGGCAGGATGGAGATGCCGGCGCCCATGGCGACGAAGAGCTTGAGCGTGGCCACCTGGGCGCAGCGGTAGCCGATTTTCGGGGCAAAATTATGGTCGCCGCAGAAGCTGCGGATCTGCGCGGCGAGCGTGCTGGAGTCGCCCATGGTCACGAAGGTTTCCTCGGCGAGGTCGTTGGCGGTGATCTCGGACCGGCCGGTCAACGGATGTCCCTTGCCCACGACGAGCAGGAGCGGCTCGGTCAGCAACGGCTCGACGGAAAGACGGTGGTCTTTGATGGGCAGGGTCACGACGGCGAGATCGAGTTCCCCCTCCAGCACGGCTCGGTTGAGATCGCTGCGGAAATCCTCCCGCATATGGACCAGCAGATTGGGATGGGTTGTGCGGCAGCGCTCGATGAGCGGAGCGACCAAGTAAGGCGCCACGGTGGGTACGGCCCCGACCGTGATACGCCGGTCGAGCGCCGGATGGTCCTTCAGTTCTTTGGTGGCATTTTCGACTTCAAAGAGAATGCGGCGGGCACGCTCAAGGAAGGTCGCTCCGGCTTCGGTCAAAACTGCTTTCCGGCCGAGGCGGTGGAATAGTTTGTGCCCAACCTCGCGCTCCAAATTCAGTATTTGTTGACTGAGAGAAGGTTGAGTGATATGGCTGCGCTCCGCCGCCCGGGTGAAATTCCCGGTTTCGGCCACGGCAAGGAGATAGCGAAGCTGATGCAGTTCCATAGCTAAAAACGATGATTATGATAGATAGTGATTATTTCAACTATTGAAAGGGATGGCGTACTATGGGTCCGTCGGTTCCAAAGGGAGCCGGCGAACCAAACCAAAATACATTATGAAAAACGAAATCACCCTCCTGGCGGTCCTCCTCGGCCTGATCGGCTCCGCCGCATACCTGCTTTCCCGTGCGAACCCCGCGGTCACCGCGGACTCCTTGGTCGGCTTTGGCGTCGTTGCGGCGCTGCTGGCTTTGGCGGCACTTGAGTACCGCATTCGCTGGAAGAGCCTGATTGGGCGGTAAGCCCGGCAAACGTCAGAGGCCCAGAATCGAGGCCCGGAGCAATCCGGGTCTTTTTTTTGCGCCTGCGGGGTGACAGGGAAACTTTTTGGGCGGATTATAGACAAATCCCAAGCCCGATGACGCTTCTCAGGAAACTACCCGACCCTGAACGCATGGAGGATATTCCTGACGATGAATCCTGGAAAGACTGGTTTGAGCGACACGGACCCAAACTGCTGCTGTGCGCGCGGCAGTGGACGCGCTCACTCGCGGATGCCGAGGATGTCGTCCAGGAAGCCTTTGTCCGGTTCTGGAGGCGGCAGCGTCAGCTGGGCGGCTCGGCCCAGGCGCTTCTCATCACCTCGGTGCGGCGGGCTGCGATCGACCTGGCGCGACGCAATGCGCGGCGAGGCGTCCGCGAAGAGCGGACCGAAGGCGCCTTGGAAAGCACCGGGCCTGTTTTTGAAACCCCGCTGGAAGGCGACGACCGCCGCCAAGCCATTGAGTCCGCGCTCCGTCAGCTGCCCGCCGAACAGCGCGAGGTGCTTGTGCTCAAGATCTGGGGTGAACTCACGTTCGGGCAAATCGCCGCGCAGCTCGGCATTTCCCCCAACACCGCAGCCTCCCGTTACCGCTATGCGCTGGCTGCGTTGCGCGAAACCCTGACTGCCGCCGACTGCCATGGATGACGAATTTTACGAACTTGAGGCGGAATTGAAACGCCTGCGTCCGGTCTCTGCCTCCCCGCTGCTGGCCGCCAGGGTGGAGCACGCCCTGGGCGTCCCCCGGCGCAACTATTGGAGGTGGGCGGCACTGCCGGCCGCCGCGGCGCTGGCCGGTGCCGTTCTGCTCCGGGAAAACCAGCCGCTGCCCGTGTCCGGGCCAAGCCCCGCGGCCGCCGGCAACGTGGTGACCTACAAGCCGGTGTCGGCCCAGAATCTCCTCTATGAGCAACAGGACGGAGGCCTCGTGACCCTCGCCGACGGCACAACCGCACGCCGCTACCTGAATTCCTACGTGGACACGATCACGTGGAAGAATCCCCGCACCCAGGCCTCCTTGCGCTGGAGTGTGCCGCGCACCGAGGTGCGCGTGGTGCCGGTCAGTTTCCAGTAAATCAAACCCATCCATCAAATCACATCATCATGAAATCCATCCTCCGTTATCTCATTCCGGTCGCAGGCCTCGCCGCCGCCTGGCCGCTGCTTCGTGCCGAAGAGCCCCCGCCCGCCGAACAAAAGGATCTGCGGGTCATCACCGGTCCGGATGACGCCCCGCCTCCGCCGGCGTCCGGCCATCACTTCCGCCGCCTCGGTGGGCCGCTTGGGCTCGAGAGTGTCACCTTTCTGGGTATCGAGACGCGGCCGGCCGATGCCACCCTGGCCGAACAGCTCAACCTGCCGAAGAACACCGGCCTGATCGTGCGCAACATTGTGCCGGACAGTCCGGCGGCCAGCGTGCTCAAGCCAAACGATGTCCTCGTCCGGCTCGACGATCAGGTACTCATCGAGCAGCGCCAGCTCTCGGTGCTGGTGCGCAACCATCGCGACGGCGACGAAGTCGCGCTGACTTACATCCGCGGCGGCAAGGAGGCCACGGCGAAGGTGAAGCTGGCCAAACACGAAGTGCCGAAAATGGCCCGGATGGACGCGGGGCCCGGGATCCAGCCCTTTGCCATGCTGCAGGACGACGAGGCCATGCCGCCGGGTTTCGGCCGGGAGGACATGGACCGCGTGCTCGCGCTCATCGACAACGGCCAGCCGGGCCCGCAGCAGCGGCGAATCCGTATCGGCCGTGATGACACGCCGGGCATGCAGAGCACCACCGTCAGCACGAGCAACAGCAACATGGTCTTCAGTGATGACAAGGGGTCGCTGGACCTGACCATCAAGGACGGCCAGAAGACCCTCATCGCGAAGAACGCGAAGGGGGAGCAGCTGTTCTCCGGCCCGGTTACGACGCCGGAGCAGCGCAAGGCCCTGCCGCCGGAGATCCGCGAACGCCTCGACAAGCTGGAAGGGATGCAGGAATTCAGCTTCCGGACGGATGACGATTTCCAAGGCGGCAATACGCAGGTGGTGCAGCCCGGGAAAACCAAGATCTCGCTGCCCTCGGAAGCGGCAGCCACTCCCGCTCCGCGAACCCCCGCGTTTTAAGGGGGCGTAAAAAAGCCGGTTCCCGCGGGAACCGGCTTTTTTGTCTCAGGAATTATGCCGCTCAGGCGACGGGCGGAACCGAGAGATCCTCCACGGCGGCGCGTTTGAGGAAAGCCGCGGCGATGAGGGAAATGACCGTATTGATGAACATGATGAATAAAAAGACGAACACGACGTTCAGAATGCTTCCAAGCGGCGACCGCATCATTTTTTCGGCTTGCTCGATGCGCTCACTGCTCATGCCTGCAGCTTCCCATTTGGTAGTCTGGACTTGGATAATGAGCTCTTGAAACCCGGTGTTGATGAAATGGGTGTAGAGAAAATTCGTCACAATGCCGAAGAGACAGGAGAACAGGCTCACCAGCACGCCGGCGCCGAGCGCCCAGCCGTAGCTGAATTCCTCGGTGAGGGGGACCTCGGCGCGCCGGGCTTTGATGCCAAGCACGATTAAAACAATGCCGAGTGCGAGGCCGGCGATGCCGCCAATCCATTGGGCCGCCACCCATTTATCCACAGTGGAGTGAAAGCCGGTGAGGTACAGGAGGACGTTGAGCAACAGGCCGCCCAGCGCCAGGAAGAAGCCGTAGGTAACGTAGGTTTTCATTTCGCCGCGAGCATGGCAGCTGCGGCGTCGAAAACAATCCTGCCGTGACCGGCGGTGCCGATGCCGGATAAGTGGCTGGCCTGACGCATCCGGGCGTCAGGCTGCAAGGCGATCCAGTTGACGGGCCGGGGTGGTCGGAAACTGCACGGCAGAGATGCGGCGCGGCTGCCAGTAAGGGCGGCGCGGGGCGTAATCCCGGACGACGCCAATCAGGAAGAGCACGGAGGCCGTGGCGGCATACAGCCCCAAGTGGGCATGAAAGGAGAGATCGAGGACGGAAGCGGCCAGTCCGATAAGGGCGGTGGCGGAAAGGAAGGAGATGAATTTCATGACGGAAGAAGTTAAAACGGTGTTGAGGTGTACGCCGTAAGAACGCTTCCCCGCCCGAAAAGTTTCAGTCATTCCGTCCCATTTGGAGGGACGGGCGATCACCGGGATGGACGGCCGCCTACTTGCGCAGGAAGGCGCGGACGAGCCGGTCGTCCCCGTCGTTCGGCGCCGGGGTGAGCTGCAGTGCGGCGCAGAGCAGGTTGTAGATATGGATGTTCTCCACCGGATCGATCACGACCCCGCTGTTGAACGACGGGCCGCTGGCGATGAGGATGCCGCGCATGGTTTCAAGCGCGGGGTCGAAGCCATGATCGCCGTGCATGAACTTGTCGCGGACGGCGGCGAAATGCCTGCGCGTGTCGGTCTCCCAGCCTTCGTCGCTCATGATCCAGACCGGCGGGATGCGCCCGTTGCCCGTCAGGTGGAAGCGGGCGGGCAGATCCTGCGTAAGATAGGCCTTGGCATGCGGCAGGGCGGACAGGGCGCGGACGATTGACTCCGCGCTGCCCTCCAGCGGCCGCAGTCCGGTGGCGGGGCCAAAGAAGTCCACCTGCACGGAACTGAGATCGAGGTAGTCATCGAGCAGGATCACGCGATCCTTGCTGATGGACGTCATGCCGTGGTCGGAGACGATCACCAAATTGGCGGTCTTGCCCTCGGCTTTCAGGCGGTCGCGGATCGCACCGATGCGGCCGTCGAGGAGTTTGACCGCCGCGGCAACCTCCTTGGAATCCGGCCCGTATTTGTGGCCGGCCGAGTTGGTCTCCTCGAGGTAGAAGCAGATGACGGCCGGCTGCTGGTCGGCGGGCAGATTCAGCCAGCCGGCGAGCTCGTCTAGCCGCTTTTCAAAAGGAATGGTGTAATCGTAGCGCTTCCAAAAGGTGGGATAGACTCCCTCAATCGCCGCCTCGGATCCGACCCAGAACGACGCGGCGCTGGGGCGCCCCTGCTTGATGGCGGTGACCCAGATCGGCTCGCCGCCCCACCACTGGCTCTCATGCACAGAGGTGGGCCGGTTGTAGTGAAAGACGCTCTTGGTCGCGGGGTCGAACATCTCATTGTTGATGATGCCGTGGTGCGCCGGATAAAGGCCGGTCGCGATCGAGTAATGGTTCGGAAAGGTGTTGGACGGATAGACCGGAATCAGCGCACGGGCGGAGCTGCCCTCGCGCATGAGCTGCCGCAGGTTCAGCGTCTCCTCGGGGTACTTGGTGAAATAGTCCCACCGGAAGGCATCCATCGAGATGAGAATGAGCGGAGGGGCGGATTTGACCCCGGGAGAGGTCGCGCAGCCGGTGAGCAGGCCGAGGAGCAGCGCCGCCATCAACTGGACGGCAAAAAAACGGGAGAGCGGTTTCATCAGCGTAAAGTAACGAGGGTGGCGCCCCAGGAGCCGGTAAATTCGTCCCCAAGGCGGCAGGTCCGGACGAAGGGAGAATGCCGCAGCAGGGAGTGGACCCTCGTGCGCAGCCGACCGGTGCCCTTGCCATGAATGATGCGGATTTCGCGCAGCTGGCGCGCGTAGCACTCGGCCAGGTAGGCGGGGATAAGGTCGTCGACCTCCCGCGGGTTGAAGGTATGCAGGTCGAGTTCCCCGGTGATCGGGAGCGGCACCGGGGCGGCGTGGTCCGGGGCAGCGGCGTTCACGGGGTGGGCGAGGTACCGGGCGGCGGTGGCGGATCGATCCGGACCGGGGGCGCGGCGGGACGCGGGGCGGGCGGCGTGATCTTGGGGGGCGGAGTGTCGGGCACCTCGTCGAGCGCCCGCTTGAACTCCTGTTCCACGTCACCGGCGGCCTTCTTGAACTCCCGGACGGCCTTGCCGAGCCCCTTGGCGAGCTGGGGCATTTTCTCCCCGCCGAACAGGAGCAGGACCACGAGGAAGACGACCATCATCTCTCCGCCGCCGATTGTGGGCAGCAGCGCAAGGGAAAGGCAGGCGGAGGACATGGCCAAAAGGTGACGCGAGAAGGGGCAAAATGTAACGGAAAAACTATCCGCCCTCGCGCTTCCGCCGCGAGCGCCAGGCGCGGGGGCTGGCGCCGCCGTGGCGCTTGAAGCGCAGCGTAAAGTAGAACGGATTTTCAAACCCCACGGCCCGGGCGATGGCGGTGACGGGCTCCTGCGTGAATTCGAGCAGCTGGCGGGCGCGGTTGAGCCGCTGCAACTCGAGGTAACGCTGCGGGGTTTCCCCGGTCTGGGCGCGAAACAGATGGGCAAAGCGGGACGGCGAGAGCCCGCACTCGGCGGCGATGCGCGCGACGTTGAGCGCCTCGGCGAAATGCTCGCAGATGAACTCGAGCGAGTGGCGGATGCGGCTGTCAAGCCCGGCGGTGTCCCGGCGCGGGTTGGCCAGGTCGCACCAGAGCAGGACTTCCTCCAGGGCGTTGAGCGCCAGGGCCTCGCGCTGGCGGCTCGGCCCGGCATTCAGGCGGATGGCGTCGCGGAACCGCTGGGCGAGGCGGGGGGCGGTTTCATGGCCGCGCAGCGCGAGGCGGTGGAGGCCGGGTGCGGCCTCTGGCCAGTCGAGCCACGGCAGCCAGGCAGGGCGCGGGATGAAATGCGCCCAGAGCGGTTCCCAGTGGCGCTGCCCGCGGGCCGTTCCATAGTCGTGGAGGATCCCGGGCCGCACCAGCACCAGGTCGCCCGGCCGGGTGATGCATTCACCCCCGGCGTGACCGAAGCGGCCCCGGCCGCTGACCGTGTAGACGAGCAGCCAGTCCCTGGTGCCGTGGGCGCGGTAGGTCGCATACCGCGGTCCCTTGTGAAAATGGCCGGTGACCAGCGTGCCCGGGGGCGGGGCGGGAGTATTGGCGCGGGCGGTCATGGAACGGGCAGGAGGATATTATAGGTATTTGACGGAGCGGGTTATTGGTCAAAATCCCGATCGATGCTAGGCTATTTGCATGGTTGCCGACCTCCATCCCGCCCCGGACCAAAACATCAGAGCCCAGGCCGAGTTCTTTGCCCGCGAGGGCTACGTGAATGCCCCCGGTCTGTTCACGCCCGGCGAGGTGGAGGAGATCCGCGCGATCTTCGCCCGGATGCATGCCGAGGGCGTCCCGGGCCATTATGAGCCGCGCCAGGTGGCCGACGGCGTGCAAAACCCGGATGATCCCCTGTTCCAGTATCCCCGCGTAATGATGCCGCACCGCTTCAACGCGCGCGCAAAGCACTACATGCTACTGCCGCGCGTCACCGACCGGCTGCGGGCCTTCTTCGGCCAGGATCCCGTGGCCGCCCAGAGCATGTTTTATTTCAAGCCGCCCGGGGCCCGCGGCCAGGCTTTGCACCAGGACCAGTTTTATCTGCTCGTGGAGCCGGGCTCATGCATCGCGGCCTGGACGGCCATCGATGACACCGACGCGGAAAACGGCGCGCTGTTGGTGGTGCCGCAGACCGACCGCGCCGACATCGTGTGCCCCAAGGTCGCCGATGCCCGGGTCAGCTACACGTCGCATTTCGTGCCGGTGCCCGAGGGGCACAAGGCCGTGCTGGTGCCCATGAAGGCGGGCGACACCCTGTTTTTCAACGGCAACCTGATCCATGGCTCGGGCCCGAACCGCTCGAAGACGCGCTTCCGGCGCTCCTTCATCTGCCATTACGCCGCGGGCAATGTCCGCAAGATCTCCGCCAGCTACCGGCCGCTCATCAGGATGGATGGCACCGAGTACGAGGTGGAGCCGCAGGCGTCCGGCGGCCCGTGTGGCGAAGGGTGGAAGGGCGCGTTGCACTGAGCCGCGGTGGCGAGCGGCGGAGTTCGCAGATCGCAGTTCGAAGATCGGCCGATCCGGCGCAGAGCGCATGGCGCCTGTCTGACCAATCCGGCCGACGACCGAACTGCGGGCTGCGAATCCCGAAACGGGCCCGCGTCCCGTTTCAGACTTCAACCTCGACCTGGTCGCCGTTGAGGTGGACGGGATAGACCTTCAGGCAATCCTCGGCTTGGCCGGGCATGCGGCCGTTCGTGACGTCGAAATCCCAGCCATGCCAGGGGCAGGTCACGACGCAGCCGTTGAGCCGGCCGTCGGACAGGGGCGCGCCGGCGTGCGGGCACAGGTCATCCATCGCATGGATCTTGCCGTCCACATTGAACAGGGCGATGCGACGGCCGGCGATGGTGAAGGCCTGGCTGCTGCCGGAGGCAAGGGCGGCGAGGGCGGTGACGGGGTGGCGTTGAGGCATGGGAAGCGCGGAGGATTTATTTTACAGCGATGCTGATGGCAAAGGTCTCGGTTTCCCCCGGGCGGACCCAGTGCAGGCCGAGTTTGTGCTCGGGCGCGTTGGGCGGACCCATCCAGGGTTCGACACAGTAATAGGGGGCGTCATCGCCACCGGTCCAAGTGACGACCGTGGCATCGGCGGGCGGAACCTTGGCATGGCCGAGCCGCAGTACGACATCGCCCGGACGGCCCTTTTCACCGAACACGATCTCATTGGAACGCAGCGCGGTGTGCAGGGTGTCGATGAGCGCGGGATTCGCGAGGTTTTCGTCTGTCTGCAGGGCGGGTCCGGGGATCAGTTGTCCGGTCGCGAAGTCCTGCTTCAGGCGCTTCGCGGCCGGAATCCGGATGAGGTAATCGCTGCGCACGGAGCCCTCGCTCCACGGCACGGTGAAATAAAAATGATGGCCGGCGCTCCACGGCAGCGGTTCGCGGCCGAGATTTTTCAGGGTGAGTTCGCAGACCAGGCCGAACGGCTCGAAGCGATAGGTGACGGTGAACTCATAGTCGAAGGGATAGCAGGCCCGTGCCTCCTCGCCGGGAACGAATTGCGCCGAGAATCCGCCGGCGTCGAGCCGCGTCAGCTTGAAGTTCCCCTGGCGGGCCAGCCCGTGCATGGGCATCGGCCGGCGGATGCCGGCGGCATCGCGCCAGAAGTGGATCTCCCCTCGGTCGTAACTGCGGGCATTGAAGGGGAACAGGATCGGGTTGCCGCCCCGGACCTTGTAAAAGTCGTCGAAGGTCTTCAGCTCGGGCCAGAAAATCACATCGCGCACCGAGCCGTCACCGAGCGTGATGGTCCAGTTCATGAGCCGCGCGCCGATTTCGGGCAGCGCGAGGAACGTGGACTGGCCGACGCGCCAGCGGGTGAGCGTGTGGCCGAGATGGGAGATTTTCTCCATGGGCAGCGAGTAAGTGGCGGCGGCGCGGGCGCGCAAATTTTTTCCGCTGCCTTGGCTGGGCGGTGGAAACACGCCGGAGCTTTCCAACGGCTTCGCGCTTGTGGCGGCGAAGGGATGATGCGAGGGTCGGCCATCTTCCCACGGCCATGACGACCATTCTTCTCCTCTTTGTGCTCGGCATCGTGCTGCTTGTCCTCGACCTCTTCACGCCGGGCATCATTCTTGCGGTCTTTGGCACGCTCGCGCTGCTGGCGGCCACGTCCCAGGCCTTTGCGCAATACGGCGTGAGCGGCGGACTGCTGGCCTTCGGGATTGGCGCGGTGCTGCTGACCGTGGCGCTCTACATTGAGTACGGGCTGCTGCCCAAGACCCGCTTCGGGAAGAAATTCTTCCTGCATGCCGAGGTCCATGGCACCAGCCAGGCGCCGGCGGCGGCCATTGCCGCGCTGACCGGCCGGGAGGGCGTGGCGGTCACCCCGCTCATGCCGAGCGGACAGATTGAAATCGAGGGCCGCCGCTATGAGGCGCTTTCGTTGGAAGGCCATGTCGCCACGGGCACCCGGCTCAAGGTCACCGGCGCGCAGAATTTCTCCCTCACCGTCACCAAACTATCATGAACCCCAGCAACCTCGTCTTTCTCATCATCGGCGTTTTCGTCCTCGTTCTCGCCGCGATCATCTTTTCGTTCTTCAGCGTCTGGCTGCGCGCCATGCTCGCCGGGGCGCCGGTCAGCATGTTCAACCTGCTCGCGATGCGACTGCGACAGGTGCCCTACGGCGTCATGGTGGATGCGCGCATCCGGGCCACGAAGGCGGGCATCAAGCTCTCGATCGACGAGATCGAAGCGCAGTACCTGGCGGGCGGCAACGTGCTGGCCTGCGTGCATGCGCTGATTGCGGCCCAGAAGGCCGGCATCGCCCTCGACTGGCAGCGCGCGTGCGCGATCGACCTCGCGACCAAGGGCTCCGGCAAATCCGTCGAGGAAGCGGTGCGGACTTCGGTGGACCCGAAGGTCATCGACTGCCCGAACCCCGCGAGCGGGCGCACGACCATCGACGGCGTGGCAAAGGACGGCATCCAGGTGAAGGTCAAGGCGCGCGTGACGGTGCGCACGCACCTCGACCGTTTCGTCGGCGGTGCCAAGGAGGAGACGATCATTGCGCGCGTGGGCGAGGGCATTGTCTCCACCATCGGCTCGTCCGAGAGCTACAAGGTCGTGCTCGAGTCGCCGGACAGCATTTCCAAGACCGTGCTCGCGCGCGGCCTCGACGTCGGCTCGGCGTTTGAGATCCTCTCGATCGACATCGCCGACGTCGATGTCGGCGAGAATGTCGGCGCCAAGCTGCAGGAAGCGCAGGCCGAGGCGAACAAGAGCATCGCGCAGGCGCAGGCGGAAATCCGGCGGGCGGCCGCGGTGGCGGTCGAGCAGGAGATGAAGGCCCGCGTGCAGGAGATGCAGGCGAAGGTCGTCGAGGCGCAGGCCCAGGTGCCGCTCGCAATGGCTGAGGCGTTCCGCTCCGGCCGGCTCGGCGTGATGGATTACTACCGGATGGAAAACGTGCAGGCGGACACCGCCATGCGCGCGAGCATCGCGCAGCCTGAGGGCAAGAAATAATCCGGCATCGTCATGGCGGGGATCCTTCAGCTTCTGCCGTTCCTTATCTTCGGCTTCGTGGTGATTTCGGTTATCCGGAACGCCGTGAAAGTCGCGCGGAAAGTCAGCGAGCCAACGACGGTTTCCCGGGCGCCGGCCGGCTATGACCCCGCGGAAGCCGAACGGACGCGGCGGATCCAGGAGGAAATCCGGCGGAAGATCGCCGAGCGCCGCAGCCAGGCCGCGCCGGCGGAAGTGATGCGCCGGGCCGAGCCGGAGCCGGAGCGGATGGCCGAGCCGGAGAACGTGCCGCCGGAACCGCTGCCCGTTGATTCAACCGAAGCGGTGCTGGAGCGGCAGCAGCAACTGGCCGACCAAATGCGTGCGCTTGAGACGGCCCGCCTGCTGGAGCAGCGCAAGGCCGCCGCGGTGGCGGACACGGCCCGGCATGAAACGGAACGCGCAGCGGCCGTGGTGGCGATGCGCGGCGCGCTGCTGGCGGATCTTCGCAACCGGCCGACGGCGCGGCGGGCGATGCTCCTGCGCGAGATTCTGGACCGGCCC
Organism: uncultured Opitutia bacterium; assembly: GCA_903881475.1. Classification (GTDB taxonomy): domain Bacteria; phylum Verrucomicrobiota; class Verrucomicrobiia; order Opitutales; family Opitutaceae; genus Opi-474. The sequence goes on from CAIRTK010000075.1 coordinate 49,774, forward strand.
GTCGCGTTGCGCTGACCGGATGGATTACTTCATCTGGGCGCGACTGGCGCCCGTGAAGCCGGAAGGATAGCGCTTGCCCTTGTACTCAATCTGCAGGTTTTCGCCCGCGCTGGCGGTGATGTAAATCGGGCCGGCCCACGGGACCTCCTTCAGCTGGTTCCGATTGAGCGTGCCCTGGTAAATGATCTCACCCTCGCTCCCGTCGCTGTTCTGGCGCGTCACGGTCACGCGCACGACATCAAGGGCGACCAGCGTGATGGTTCTTTCGACGGCGGGCAAAGCGGCGGGAGGATTGGAAGCGGCGGATACGGCCGGGCGGGACGGGGTGGACGAGCCGCTGCCACTGCGGATGATCGCGGTGGCGCCCCAGATGAACAAGAGGGCGATGAGGGCGAAGGCGCCCCATTTGCCGAGCTTGAACAGCAGGGCCGGATCAATGGCCGGACCGGCGGCCGAGCTGCTGCCGCGCGAAACCGTGGCCTGGCGCCGCGCAGGCTGGGGTGCGGCGACTTCCTCGGCGGCGGTCTCCCCGCGATCCTCGGCGGAGGCGACGGAAACATCCATGCGGCCGTAGATTTCGCGGCTGGGCTGGCGCGGGCGCGGCTCGCCGCGGCCCAGGGACGCATAATCGTTGAGGATCTTGTCGACGGGCAGCTTGAGGTAGGTGGCGTAGCCGCGCAAGAAGCCGCGGACGTAAATCTCGGTGAGGTTGATGTCGAACCGGTTGTTCTCGAACTGCTGCAGGTAGTCGCCGCGAATCTTGGTGGCCTCCGCGGCCTCGCGGATGGAAATGCCTTTCTTCTTCCGGGCCTCTTCGAGGCGCTCGCCGATGGATTGCATAGGGGTGTGAGTAAGGGAGATGGCCGCGGAGGGGAAGGGGATTCTCGGGATCAGAGGGTATCGAGATCGACCAGGATTTCCCGCGGGCTGGAGCCGTTTTCGGGTCCGACCACGCCCTTTTCCTCCATGAGATCCATGATGCGGGCCGCGCGATTGTAGCCGATCCGCAGCCGGCGCTGCAGCATCGAGGTGCTGGCCCGCTTGCTCGACTTCAGGACGTCGATGGCCTGGGCGTACAACTCCTCGTCGTCGCCCATGTCGCCGTCCTCGCCCACTTCACCGCCGTCCTCGTCCTCGTCGCGGGATTCACGGTCGATCTGCTGCTGGACGGCCTGGGCATACTGGGGCGGGCCGTTCTTCTTGAGGAATTCGACGATGGCGGTGACTTCCTCGTCGGCGACAAAAGCGCCCTGGGCACGCACGAGGCGCGAAGTGCCGGGCGGCGAGAAGAGCATGTCGCCGCGGCCGATGAGGGTGTCGGCGCCCTTGGTGTCGAGGATGGTGCGGGAGTCGACCTGCGAGGCGACCTGGAAGGCGATGCGCGAGGGGAGGTTGGCCTTGATGACGCCGGTGATGACGTTCACCGACGGGCGCTGCGTCGCGATGATCAGGTGGATGCCGGCGGCGCGCGCGAGCTGGGCGAGGCGCGCGATGCTCGTCTCGATCTCGGCGGGGGCGATCATCATGAGGTCGGCGAGCTCGTCGATGATGGCGACGATGTAGGGCAGGCGGTCGGGAATCTCGATGTCCTCCGTCGCGAGCGGATCGACGCCGGTGAGCGCGGCCTGGGCGTCGGCCGCGGGCTTGGCGTCATCGGATTTCTTGCGCGAGTTGAAGCCGACGATGTTGCGGACGTTGACCTTGGCGAAGACCTGGTAGCGCTGCTCCATCTCGCCGAGGAGCCACTTGAGCGCGGCGGGCACCTTTTTCGGCTCGGTGACGACCGGGATCAGCATGTGCGGGAGGGAATTGAAGATCTTCAACTCGACGACCTTCGGGTCGACCATGATGAGCCGCACGTTCTTGGGCGAGGCGCTGTAAAGGATCGAGGCGACAATGGCATTGATGCAGACGGATTTGCCGGAGCCGGTCGCGCCCGCGATGAGCAGGTGCGGCATCTTGGTCAGGTCGGAGATGAGCGGCTTGCCGGATACGTCCTTGCCGAGGGCGATCGGAAGCTCGGCCTTGGCGCTGCTCCAGTCCTCGCTCTCGAGGATTTCCCGCAGGCCGACGGGGGTGGGGTGCTGATTGGGCACCTCGACGCCGACGGCGGCCTTGCCCGGGATGGGCGCGAGGATGCGGACGGACTGGGCGCGCATGCCCAGGGCGATGTTCTTGTCGAGGCCGGCGATCTTCTCGACGCGCACGCCGGCGGCGGGCACGACCTCGTAGCGGGTGATGACGGGGCCGACGTGGATCTCCCCGAGTGTGACCTCGACGCCGAACTCGCCGAGGATGCGGAGGAGGTTCTCGGCGTTCTGGCGGTGTTCCTCCTCGCTGTTGGCGGCCGTGGGCTTGATCTGTTCCTTCAGCAGCGAGAGCGGGGGGAACTCGTAATTCTTGTCGTCGCTGCGCGCGGGCAGCACCGCGGTCTTGGATTTCTTGGTCTCCTCCGGCTTGACGATGTTGAGCTCGAGTTTTTTGGCGGGAACGTTGACCGGCTTGGGCTCTAGGGGCGGTTCCAGGGGCTTGACCTCCGCCTTGGTGACGGCCGCGGGCACAGGCTCGGGCTTGCTGAAAGGCGACATGGTCTTGCCCGCGGCGGGAGCGGCGGCGGCGGCCTTTTCGGTCGCCAATTTTTCCAGTTCCTCGGGACTTTTCGGGACGAAGACCTTTTTGCCGGCGGGGCCGATGGCAACGGGCGCTGGCGGGGGTGTGGGTGCCGGGGGTTTTGACCGGACGGTGGCCTCCTTGTCCTTGCGTTTCTGGTCAGCCAGCAAGGCCTTGCTGGCGCGACGCGCGGCGCGCCACGTTTGGAACATCGTGAGGTAGCGTTCGAGCTCCAAGCCGATGTCCTTGGTGAAAATAAACATCAGCGCGAACACATAGCCCGTGCCGAGCAGGAGGCCGGAGCCAAAGGGCCCGATGGGCTCCGCCAGGAGCCGGTGATAGAGGATCACGCCGGCGAGCCCGCCGGGGCCGCTGGGGAAATACGGGTTGTACCACTTGGCTTCCTTGAACATGGAGGCGATACTGGCCAAGGCGACCGCGGCCACCGCCATGGCGATGATGCGGGTGATGACGAGATGCCGGGCATTCCGCATGGCCACATAGAGCATCCAGAACAAAAAGATCGGCAGGAGCCAGGTGCTCACCCCGATGGAGTAGAGGAGCACCCACACGGTGTCGGCGCCCAGCCAGCCCATGAGGTTCTTGGCGGTGGCGGCGGCTGTCGTATGCAGGGTGACCTGCGTGGGGTCGTAATCAACCAGCGCGACCGTCAGGAAACTGCCCAAAATGAAGCACGTGACGGCCTCCAGCCAGTTGGGGCGGTAACGTTGGGCTTGAAACGACGGTCCGTCGTTTGGGTTTGAAGTCTCCGACTTGGGCATTTGTGTGAACCAACCGAAACAGCGCGGATTCCATGCTAACCCTCTAGGCGGTCAAATGTAAACTCCCCCTCTCCGGGGTTTCGCCCACTCCAAACTTCCTTCCATGCGAGATCTTCTGCGCTTTGACCCCATTTATCAGGAACGAGTCTGGGGCGGCCGCGTCCTCGAATCGACCTTTGGCCGGTCGCTGCCGCCGAGCCGGCCGATCGGTGAAAGCTGGGAGATCGTGGACCGGCCTGAAGCCCAGTCCGTGGTCCGGGCCGGACATTTTGCCGGCAAGACCCTGCACGAGGTGCTGGCGAAGCACGCGGCGGACGTGATGGGGCCGAAATGGCCGGCCGGGCGGCCATTTCCGATTCTGGTGAAGTGGCTCGATTGCCGGGAACGGCTCAGTCTCCAGGTTCATCCGCCCGCCGCGGTGGCGGCTGAGCTCAAAGGCGAGCCGAAAACGGAGAACTGGTACATCGCCCACAGCACGGCCGATGCCCACCTGCTCGTCGGCCTGAAGCGCGGCGTCACCCGCACCCAGTTCGAGCAGGCGATCAACCACGGGACGCTTGAGCAGTGCATCCATCATTTCCGGGTCGCGGCGGGCGATTCCATCCTCGTGCAGAGCGGCCAGGTCCATGCCATTGACGCGGGCAACCTCATTCTCGAGATCCAGCAAAACTCCGACACCACGTACCGCGTGTACGACTGGGGCCGGGTCGGCCTCGACGGCAAGCCCCGCCAGCTGCACATCACCGAGTCGCTGCGCTCGATCCTGTGGAATGACTTTGAGCCTGCGCCGGTGCGGGCGGCGCCCACCTCGGGTGTCATCGCGGATTGCGCGGAATTCTGCATCCGCCGGGTCGTGCTGGGCGCGGGTGAGCGGTTGTCCGTCAGCGCCGGCGAGCAGCCCCGCCTGCTGAGCATCGTCAGCGGATCGGTCCGCTGCGGGGCGGATGGCAGCACGGGCTCGCGGGCGCCATTTGGCCAGGCACTCGTGCGCGGCGAAAACGTCCTGCTGCCCTTTGCCGGCGCCTTCACCTTCACGGCCGAGAGCACCGCGATCCTGCTGGTGACCGAGAATTTCGCCTGATCGCCGTGCCGCGCGTCGGTCGTCCATCGCCATCCTGCCACGGCGGCATCTTCTTCAAGCTGCTCGTTTTTCTGGCCGTGGTGTTTGCCGCGCTGGCCTTGGCGTGGATGCTGTTCCTGCCGCTGGTGTTCACCACCCAGCTGCGCCAGCGCACCGGATTTGACGCCACCGTCGAGAGCCTCGCGGTCAATCCGTTCACGGGCACCATCGAGTTGCGCGGGCTGGTGATCACCAATCCGCCCACGTTTCCCGTCCATGAGTTTGTGCAGCTGCGCCGGTTTCATGCCGATGCCGAGCTGTTCTCGCTGCTGACCGACCGGCCGGTGTTCGCCTCCGTCATTTTGGACGTGGCAAAGCTGACGTTGGTGAAGGGGGAGGACCGCCGGACCAATGCGGGCGCGTTTCAAGGGCATCTGGCGGCACCGGGACAGGATCCGGCCCTGCCGGTGCCGGCCCGGCCCGCGCGAGGCATCCTCATCCGCCGGCTGGCCGTGCGCATCGATGAGGTCGTGATTGCGGACCATACGGGGCCGGTCCCGGTGGTGCAGGATTACCGGCTTGGCTTCAACCAGATCTACACCGATGTCACCGGCGTGAAACAGTTGATGGCCCCGGCGGCCCTGGCGGGCCTCATGCCGGCGGGAGCGGCACTGGACGGCCTTTTGCCCGGGGCGCTCGGGCGCGCACTGCGCGAGACCGCGAAAGACGCCGCGAAATCGGGCGCCGGCCTGCTCAAGGCCGCGGGCCGCAGGACCGGGGAAAAGATCAAGGGCTACTTCGACGCGCTTGAAGAAAGCCAAAAGCCGTAGTTAACTAACAGATTCCCATGTCTGCATCCGATTCCACCGATACGCTCCACACTCCATCCGACGCCGGCCAGGGCGCCGTCGCGCCCGACTCAGCTGCACCCGCGCCGGACGCGCTGGCCGCCGCGAAGAAGGAGGCGACCGAGAACTACGACCGCTACCTGCGCTCCGTGGCGGACCTCGAGAACTTCCGCCGCCGCACGGTGAGGGAGAAGGACGAGCTGCGCCAGTTTGCCGCCTCGCGGGCCCTGGAGGATTTGCTGCCGGTGATGGACAACCTCGCCCTCGGCCTGGCCGCGGCGAAGCAGCCGGGCGCCGACCTGAAGGTGCTGGCGGGCGGCGTTGACATGGTCCTGGCGCAGCTGAAGACCGCGCTGGCCAATCACGGACTGAAGGAAATCAATCCGCTGGGTCAGCCGTTCGACGCCAATCTGCACGAGGCGATTTCCGAGCAGCCCAGCACCGAGGTTGCCGAGGGCAAGGTGATCACGGTGGTGCGCACAGGCTATTCCCTGAATGGCCGGCTGCTGCGGCCTGCGTCGGTGGTGGTGTCCAGCGGAGCCGGCAAGAAGGACGGGGAGAAAGCCTGACCAACCATGGCCAAAGAAGGTTACTACGAACTGCTCGGCGTGGAAAAAGGCGCCAGCGAAGAAGAACTCAAGAAGGCGTACCGCAAGAAGGCGGTGCAATATCACCCGGACAAGAACCCCGGCAACAAGGAGGCGGAGGAGATGTTCAAGAAAATCTCCCACGCCTACGAAGTGCTCAAGGATCCCGAAAAGCGCGCCGCCTATGACCGTTATGGCCCCGCGGCCTTCGAGGGCGCGGGGGCCGGCGCGGCGCGCGGTCCCGGCGGCATGGCCGGCGGCGGCGGTTTCCACGATCCGTTTGATATCTTCCGCGAAGTGTTCGGCCAGCAGCAGGCTGGCGGCGGGGGCGGCATCTTCGACGAGATGTTTGGCGGCGGCGGGCGGGAGTCTGGCCGCGACGGCTCGGACCTGCGCTACGACCTTGAAATCACGCTGGAAGAGGCGGCGCGCGGCGCCGAAAAGGAGATTTCGTTCCGCAAGCATGCTACGTGCGAGCGCTGTGACGGCTCGGGTGCGGAGCCCGGGTCGAAGCGCGTCACCTGCCCGACGTGCCGTGGAGCCGGCCAAATCCGCCGTTCTGGCGGCATCATCACCTTCACTCAGACCTGCCCGACCTGCGGCGGCATGGGCACCAAGGTGGAGAAGCCCTGCACGGCCTGCCGGGGCGAAGGCCGGGTGGTTCAGACGTCCAAGCTGAATGTCCGCATCCCGGCGGGCGTGGATAACGGCTCGCGCCTGCGTTCCTCGGGAAACGGCGAGGCGGGTCTGGCCGGCGGCCAGTCCGGCGACCTGTACATTGTCCTTTCGGTCAAGGAGCATGAACTCTTCGAGCGGCAGGAGGACAATCTCTTCTGCGAAATCCCGATCAAGTTCACGCTCGCGACGCTGGGCGGCACGATCGAGGTGCCGACGCTGTTTGGCAAAGCCTCGCTGAAGATTCCCCACGGCACCCAGAGCGGCACGACCTTCCGGTTGCGCGAGAAGGGCATGCCCTCGCTCCGCGGCGGCCGGCAGGGCGACCAGTTGGTACGGGTCCAGGTCGAGGTGCCGCAATCGCTCTCGGCGGAACAGCGGAAGCTGCTCGAGGACTTCGCGCGGGTCAGCGGCGACGCGAGCGAGCCGACGTCGAAGAAATTCTTCGAGAAGGCGAAGAAGTTCTTCTGAGACTCAGCGTTTCGCCAGTTTCACGTCCATCCACACAGCGAGCGTGAGCACGACGCCGCGGGCGATGAATTTCAGCTCGGGCGACACCGCGAGCAGCGTCATGCCGTTCAGCAGGCTCGCCATGATCAGCGCGCCAAAGATCACGCCGAGCACGGTGCCGCGTCCGCCACGGAGGCTGGTGCCGCCGATGACACACGCGGCGATGGCATCGAGCTCCATCGAGTCGCCGACCGTCGTGGTCGAAGCGCCGGCGTAGGCGGTCTGGAGGAGGCCGGTGATCGCCACGATTCCGCCTAGCAGCGTGTAGGCGCCGATCACCACGCGCTGCACGGGCACGCCGGACACGAAGGCGGCCTCCTCGTTGCCACCGATGGCATAGAGATGCCGGCCGAAGGGCGTGTGCCGGGTGATGACCTGGATCACGAGTGCCACGACGCCGAGAATCAGCACGGGGAGGGGAATGCCGCGAAACTGGTTCACGCAGAGCACAAACAGCAGCAGGGCTTGGGCGGTGAGGAAGAGCTTGAGGAATGCGAGTTCGGCATCGTCGACCTCAAACCCCATGGAAGCCCGGCGTTTCCGGCCGCGCAAGGTGACGGTGACCAGGGCCAGCAGGACGAATGCGATCAGTCCGTAACTGGCGAGCGGCGGCAGATAATAGGTGGTCAGCAGCGAAAACAGGTTGGGCCGCCCGCCCGGAGCCACGGGCACGGTGTGGGTGTTGATCACGAGCCAGAAGGCGCCCTTGAAGATGAGCAGGCCGCCCAGCGTGATGATGAACGCCGGAATGCGCTCGCGGACGATCAGGGTGCCCTGGGCGAACCAGATCAGCAGGGCGATGGCGATGGCCGGCAAAAACGCCAGCAGCGCGGGCCAGTGATGGTTGAACACCAGCACGGCGGCGATGCCGCCGATGAGGCCGACGCCGCTGCCGACCGAGAGGTCGATATGCCCCGGCAGGATCACGAGCAACATGCCGAGCGCGAGGGTGGCGGTGATGGCGAGTTCGACGGAGAGGGCGGACAGGTTGCGCGCGGACAGATACTGGGGCGAGGCCACCGCGAAAAAGACCCAGATCGCAACCAGGCTCAGGATGAGGGAAAAATCCCGGGCGGAAAATTTGATTTTCATGGTCAGGCGGCGGAAAGCCGGCGGCCCAGGGCGGCGGCGAGGAGTCTTTCGGGGGTGGCCTCGGTGCGGCTGAACTCGCCGCCGAGGCCGCCTTCGTGGAGCATGAGGATGCGGTCGCTCATGCCCATCAGCTCAGGCAATTCGCTGGAGACGAGCACGACGGCCTTGCCCTCGGCGGTGAGGCGGTTGACGAGCTCGTATACCTCCAGCTTAGCCCCGACGTCGATGCCGCGGGTGGGTTCATCCAGAAACACGACCCGTGGTCCGGTCATCAGTGCCTTGCCGATCACGACCTTCTGCTGATTGCCGCCGGAGAGGGTGCCGACGACGGTCTCAAGCGATGGTGCTTTCACCCGCAGCGAGGAGAAGAATCCCTGATTGGCCCGGACCTCGGCTTCCTCGTCCACGAGCAGACCGCGCCGCAGGCGGAGGAGTGACGAGAGCGAGAGATTGAACCCGATGTCCCGATCGAGCACCAAGCCGTAGCGCTTGCGATCCTCACTGACGAGGGCAAGTCCGGCGGCCAGGGCCTCCACGGGGGTTGCATCGCGAAGGGACCGGCTCCCGATCATCACCTGACCGCCCAGCCGTAGGCCCCAGGCCCCGAAAATATGCATGAGCAGCTCGGTGCGTCCTGCACCCATGAGGCCGCCGATGCCGAGGACTTCTCCGGCCCGGACGGTAAAACTGATGTCGTGCAGCCGGGCGGGCCGATTGGGCGAGGCGGCGACGCTGAGGTGATCCACCTGCAGCAGGACGTCACCAACGCGGGAGGCGGCCCGTGGAAACAGGTCCTTGATTTCGCGGCCCACCATGTCGCGGATGACGCCAGACTTGGAGGTGGCGGCCGTGGAATGGGTTGAGATGGTGGCGCCATCACGCAAAACCGTGATGCGATCGGCGACGGCGAACACCTCATCGAGCTTGTGCGAGATATAGATGCAGGCGATGCCGCGCGCCTGGAGTTCACGCAAGAGCGTGAGGAGGATTTCCACCTCGCGCTCGGCGAGCGCGGCGGTGGGCTCGTCAAGGATCAGGATGCGGGTCTGCTTGCCGAGGGCCTTGGCGATCTCGACGAGCTGCTGCTGGCCCACGCCCAGCTGCCCGACTGGCGTCTCGGACGAGAGGTCGAGACCCACCCGGGCTAGGACGGTGCGGGCTTCGGTGTAGAGCTTTTCCCAGTCGATAAGCAGGCCACGGAGCGGTTCGCAGCCAAGAAAGAGATTTTCCGCGATGGAGAGCTCCGGAATGAGCGCGAGCTCCTGGTAAATCACCGCGATGCCGTGGCGCTGGGCGTCGGCAATCGAGCGAAACTGCACGGAGTGGCCGTCGAGCAGGAGCTCGCCCTCGTAGCTGCCATGGGGATGCAGGCCGGACAGCAGTTTGATGAGGGTGGACTTGCCGGCACCATTCTCGCCGCAGAGTGCATGGATCTCGCCGGGCCGCAGATCAAAGCTCACCTCGCGCAAGGCAGTCACCCCGGGAAAGCGCTTCGTGATTGCACGGGCCTCAAGGAGGGCGGGCATGGCGTTACTTCCCGTAAATGGACTCGTGGGAGTGGAAGCCGTCCGCGATGACGGTGCTCTCCATCGTGCCCTTGTCCACGACCTGCACGGACAGGAAAATCGCCGGGACGTTGATCCGGCCGTTGGGGAGCTCCTCCTTCGCGACGATGACCTCGCGCCGGGCCAGCTTGACCGCGAGCTCGGCGGCGGTGTTGGCGAGATGCTTGATCGGCTTGTAGATCGTCATGCTCTGCGTGCCCTCCACGATGCGCTGGCAGGACGAGAGGTCCGCGTCCTGGCCGGTGACGAGCACCTTGCCGGCCAGACCTTCCTCCAGGAGCACTTGGATGGCCCCGCCGGCGAGGATGTCGGCGGAGCAGAGCACGGCGTCAATGTTGCGGCCGGACTTGGTGATGGCGGCGTTGAGGACCTTCTTGGCGTTCTCCGGGCGCCAGCCGTCGCACCAGTCCTCGTGGACAATCTCGATGTCGCCGCGGGCGATGGCGGGATTGAGGATGTTATCCTGGCCCTGCTTGAAGAGGAAGGCGTTGTTGTCAGTCTTGGAGCCGAGGAGGCGGACGATGCGGGCCTTCTTCCCCTTCAGCTTGTCGACGAGATAACCGGCCTGCAGTTCACCAACATGGACGTTGTCGAAGGTGAGGTAAAGATCGAGGTCGCAATTGAGGATGAGGCGGTCGTACGCGAGTACCGGGATGTGGGCCTCATGGGCGAGGCTGACGCCCTTGGCCATGGCGGCGCCGTCGTGGGGAATGATGACGAGGGCGCTGATTTTGTTGTTGATGAGGGCCTCGCAATCGCGGACCTGGCGGGTGTCGTCGCTGTTGGCGGAGACCACGAGCACGTCGGCACCGAGTTCCTTGGCCCGGGCGACGAAAAGATCGCGGTCGTGCTGCCAGCGCTCGACCTCGAGGGTGTCCATGGACAGGCCAATGAGCGGCCGGGCTGGGCCAGTGGTGACCGCGCCTCCTGCGCCGCGACGCAGAGTCAGGCCGATCAGGAGCGAAAGCACGAGGGAAAGGACTACGAGGGCGATGCGGGGCTTCATCGGGGGTAACACCAGCAAAGCGAGGGAAAGGTAATTTACAACGGCAGAGCGGCCTGCGAGCCTCGCGCCAGGCGTGAAACTCGATAATCCCAAACTCCTGACGCTGGATGCGGCAGTGGCCCTCCGGGCAAAGTGGCGTGCGGCAGGCCGGAAAGTGGTGCTCACCAACGGGGTTTTTGACCTGCTGCACACCGGTCATCTTTATTCCCTGCAGGCGGCGCGCGCGCTGGGCGACATAATGGTGGTCGTGATCAACGCCGATGCCAGCGTGCGCGCCCTCAAGGGCCCGACCCGGCCGGTCCAGGGTGAAATCGAGCGGGCTTACGCGCTGGGGGCGCTGGCATGCGTGGATGGCATCGTGGTGTTTCGGGAGCCGCGTCTGACCGCGGAGATTCAGGCGCTGCGGCCCGATGTTTACGCCAAGGCCGGCGACTATACCCTCGCCAAGCTGAACCCGGAGGAGCGGGCCGCGCTGGAGGCGGCTGGGACGAAGATTTCCTTCGTGCCCTTCCTGCCGGGCTTCAGCACGACCGGTCTGATCGCGCGGATCAGGGCGGCGGGAGAAGTTTGATGCTATGCGAGTGGTCATTCTCGGTTCCGGCCTGGGAACAAACGCCGAGGCGATTCTCCTGGCTCAGCAGGCCGGCCGGCTCGGCCGGGCGCACGTGGTGAGGATTTTATCGGACCGGCCGGAGGCGGAAATCCTTGCGCTGGGTCGGCGCTTTGGCGTGCCGGCGGAATATGTGGATCCCGCGCCGTTCAAGACGAAGCTCGAGGGCGAAGGGGAGGCGCGCTTCATCGCGGCGGTCAGGGAATGCGCGCCCGATCTGGTCGTGCTGGCGGGATTCCTGCGGGTCTTGAAGCCAGGATTTCTCGGCGAATTTGCCGGCAGGATTATCAACCTTCACCCGAGCCTGCTGCCCGGGTTTCCCGGTCTCGATGCCATCGGGCAGGCGTTCCGTCGCGGGGTGAAGATCACCGGATGCACCGTGCACGAGGTCACGGCCGAGGTCGATGGCGGGCCGATCCTCGACCAGGTGGCGGTGCGCATCGAACCGGGCGACACTCTTGAGTCGCTGTCGGCCAAAGTGCATGCGGCTGAGCATGCCTTGCTGCCGGCGGTGATTGCGCGGTTGAGCGAAACCTGAGGAATCGAGGCATGGAGACCCTCACCTGGCCGATGCCGCTGAAGAACCCGCCGCAGCTGGTGCAGGCCGGCCGGGCCGTGCACGGCCGTCTGCGGAGCGTGGAGAAATACCAGCTGCCCGAACTGTGGTGCCTGCACCTTTACGGATATGAGGGCGCCTTCACCATTGATGACCGGGAATTTCCGATCCGGCCCGGCTGGGCGAGTGTGACGCCGCCGAAGGCCCGCATCGTCTACCGGTTTCGCGGCGAGTCGCGCCATGTCTTCGCCCATTTCCGACTGCCGGAGGGAGGCGATCCCGTCGCGATGCCGGCGATGCAGGACCTCGGGGAGGCGATCGATCCGCTGACGCGGGCGATGGAAGAGGCGGCGGGGTGGCTGCCGTCGCAACCGCGCCGCGCATCAGTGCGGTTGTGGGATGTGCTCTGGCAGCTGGCCGGGCAGCCGCTGGCCGAGCGGGCGCCGAAAAAAAGGCAACATCCGGCGCTGAGCCTGGCGGTGCGCGAGATCGAGCGGCATCTATCGCAGCCCCTGGTGATACCGGCAATCGCGCGGCAGGCGGAGATCTCCCACAATCATCTCACCCGGCTGTTCCGGGCCCAGTTTGGCGTCACCATCGAGGGCTACATCCGGCGCCGGCGGGTGGAGCGGGCGCTGCACATGCTGGTTCACACCACGCTGGCGGTAAAAACCATCGCGGGCGAAGTCGGCCTGCCGGACCTGCATTTTTTCAACAAGACGATCCGGGCGACCGTGGGGATGAGTCCCCGGACGTATCGCGAGCGCCGGGGCGAGGGTTGAGAGGATTGGCGTTGCGGTAGGATAGTGGTGGGGGAATTTTCGGCGGATGGATCTGTTTGAAATCAAGGTGGAGATTCCCGCGGCACGGGTGGAGGAAACCGACATAGTGCTGCTGGAACTCGGTCAGGAGGGCTGGAGCCTGCTCGAGGACGTCATTGCGAAGCGGGCCTGGGTGGTGGGAATATTTCAAACCGAGGCCGAAGCGAGGAGCCGCTGGACGGAATTGCGACCCCTGCTGCCGGAAGCGCCGGGCGCTGAGCCGGCGCTGCGTGCGTTAGCCGATGCGGACTGGCGCGACAGCTACAAGGCCCACTTCAAAGCCTGGCGATTTGGCCGGCTCCACTGGGTTCCGGTCTGGGAGCGCGACAGCTATGATTTACCTGCGGGCGACGAGGTGCTGTGGCTTGACCCGGGACTGGCGTTTGGCACGGGCAATCATGAAACCACCCGGTTGTGCGTGGAACGGCTGGCGGCACTGGATGAGGAATTGGCTGCGAGCGGGAAGAGTCGAGCGGGCCTGGAGGTAGTCGACGCAGGCTGTGGGTCGGGAATTTTGGCCCTATCGGCCGCGAAGCTCGGATTCCGGAATATCTTGGGCTTTGACAATGACCCTGAGGCAGTGCGCGTCAGCGAGGAGAACGCGCAGCTGAATGCGCTGTCGGGCCGGGTGGAATTCCTCGTCGGCGACCTGGTAAGCGGGCTCAAGGGTCGTTCTGCTGACGTGCTGCTGGCGAACATTCTGGCGGACGTGCTGATTCGCTTTGCCGGCGAGTTGGTTGGGGCGGTGGCACCGGGAGGGACGCTCATCCTCAGCGGAGTCCTTGCGGCGGAGAACACGCAGGTACGCGCGGCATTTTCCGAGGCGGCACCGGGCTGGCCGGTGTCTTATCGCGTGATGGGTGAGTGGAGCGATGTGGTTTTGACCCGGCCTGCCTGAGTCCAAAAAGCAAATGAGCCCGCCTGGGGGCGGGCTCGAAGTGAAGCGGAGGATGGAACAGTCAGGTTCAGGAAAACAAATCGGGCGGAGTCCGGTTCATGAAGTCCTCCATGTACGCGGTCGTAGCCTTGCCCTCGATAAAGATGGGGTCGGCCATGATGGCTTTATGGAGGGGAATTGTGGTCTTGATCCCGCGGATGAGATATTCGCTGAGAGCGCGGTACATCCGTTCCAAGGCCTCTTTGCGCGTTGAACCAAAACTGATGAGCTTGCCGATCATCGAATCGTAATAGGGCGGAATCACATAGCCGCTGTAAGCGTGCGAGTCGACACGGACCCCGTGTCCGCCCGGGGCATAGTACAGCCCAATGGTGCCGGGCGAAGGGGCAAAGTTGCGGGCGGGATCCTCGGCGTTGATGCGGCACTCGATGGCATGCTTCTCAA
>CAIRTK010000076.1 GCA_903881475.1 uncultured Opitutia bacterium
ATGATTTCTCCGGGCGCCTCACGGCAGCCGGCGAGGAGGCCGCCGCAGATGACGACGTCGGAGAGTGTCAGCGCCTTGACGATGTCGCCGGACTTGGTGATGCCGCCGTCGGCGATCAACCGGACGCCCTTCTTCCGGGCGGCGGTGCCCGCAACGTAGAGCGCGGTGAGCTGGGGGATGCCCACGCCGGCGACGATGCGCGTGGTGCAGATGGAGCCGGGGCCCTGGCCGACCTTGACGGCGTTGGCGCCGCAGTCGGCCAGAAACGACACGCCGGCGGCGCTGGTGACGTTGCCGGCGATCAGGGTGAGTTCGGGGAACGCGACTCGCACCAGTTTGACGACATCGCCGACGCCGGCGGTGTGGCCATGGGCGGTCGAGACCGCGACGGCGTCGATGTGCTCGTCGACGAGGTGGCCGACATGGGCGAGGATGGCTTCGCGGTCGAGGGCGCCGTCGGGTTTGCGCACGGGCGAGAGGGCGGCGCCGACGACGAGGCGGAACTGGGAGTCGCGGGCGGGCTTGCGGCGGGACTTGGCCTCGCTGGTGATTTTTTCCACGTCGGAAATGGTGACGAGGCCGCGGAGTTTGCCCGCGGCATCGACCACGAGCATCTTGTTGAGGCCGACGTTGGCGGAGAAGAACTGGTCGGCGGCCTTGATCGGATCCTTGGCGACAGCGCTTTCTTTCTCGGTGATGAGCTGGGCGCGCGGGGTCATGACGGCGGAGACCGGCTTGGACTTGTAGCGGTCCTTGACGACGTTGCCGGAGAGGAGGCCGACGAGTTTGCCGGCGGCGTCGACGACCGGGAAGGTGGAAAACGCGAAGCGTTTGGCCTCGATCATGGCGAGGACGTCACCGATGAGCTGGTTGGGCGTGACGGTGATCGGGTCCTGGATGAGGCCGTGGATGTGGCGCTTCACGCGGGCAACCTCCTTCACTTGCTCCTTGGCGGGCATGTTGTAATGGATGAGGCCGAGGCCGCCATTGAGCGCCATGGCGATGGCCATGCGCGACTCGGTGACGGTGTCCATGTCCGAGGAGATGACCGGGATCTGAAGCCGGAGGGCGTCGGAGAGCGCGGTCGCGGTGTCGGCGTCCTTGGGCAGGATATCCGAGTAGAGCGTGGCGAGCGAGACGTCGTCGAAGGTGAGGGCCGTCGGGAGGCTCGCGCGGAAAAAAGCGTCGGCCGGCAGATAGAACTCGGAGTCAGCGCCGGAGGCGGAGGACGGGGCAACCTTGGTCATGATTGCCATGAACGAAGTAAGCCCGGGCGCGGGGAGCGCAAACAGAAAGTCAGATCGGCGCGGGAGGAATCTGATTTTACAGGAGGAAACGGAGAGAACGGAGGAGGAGGGCCGCGAAAAGGCGCAAGAGTCACAAAGAAGATCAAGGCGATGTGCCTTCGGTGCCTCTTTGCGGCCAAGGCTTTGGTTGTTTCACTTTGATTTATTGCGGTGTCGGGAGTGCTGTGGGGGACTGTTCGCATGGTGTACCTGTTCCAGTTCCGTCGCTATCGGTTGCCGTTTCGCACCCCGGTGCGCACGGCGCATGGGCCGTGGGGGGAGCGCGTAGGGCTGTTAGTGCGATTGACGGATGCGACGGGCCGCGTGGGCTATGGCGAGGCGGCGCCGATTCCGTGGTTTGGGACGGAAACCGTGGATGAAGTGGAGGCGGCGTGCCGTGAACTGGGTGAGAAGGTCGATGAAGCCCGGCTGGCAGCGGTGCCGGGTCGCCTTGGGTGCCTGCGGAATGCGCTGACGGCGGCGCAGGCAGACATTGCGGGTGGGGGGGCGATTTCCTCCGCTGCCGGGTCGCAGGAGCGGCGCGTTAAGGATAACGCGCCCTACCTTCCGGTGGCGGCGTTGCTCCCGGCGGGCCGGGCGGCGTTGGCGCTCATTGGAGCGAAGGCGGAGGCGGGGTTCCGGGTTTTTAAGTGGAAGGTTGGCGTGGAGGACGTGGCGGACGAGTTGGTGCTGCTGGATGACGTTTGCGCGACCCTGCCGAACGGAGCGAAATTGCGCCTTGATGCGAACGGGGCCTGGGACCGCCGGCAGGCGGAACGCTGGCTGGAGCGGTGTGCGGATCGTCCGGTGGAATTCGTGGAACAGCCGATTGCGGCGGGGGCGAGGGGCGCGGCGGACGTGCTGCTCGGGCTCGCCGGGGATTTTCCCACGCCCCTGGCGCTGGATGAATCGCTGACCGGCGGGGAGGACATCGAACGGTGGCTGGGCGCGGGCTGGCCGGGGGTGTTTGTGGTGAAGCCGGCCCTGCTCGGCGACGCCGAGGCCGCGCTGGCGCGCCTGGCCAAGGCGAAGGCGGCGGTGGTGTTTTCTTCGGCGCTGGAGACGGCGGTGGGGGCGAAGGCGGCGTTGCAGGCGGCGTTCGTCTGGCCGGGCGAAGCGCGCGCGCTGGGCTTTGGGGTCTGGCCGCTCTTTGCCGATGCACGCTTTGACGGACCCTACCTGGCGCCGTTCATCCACTGGGAGGATGTGGCGCGACTCAACCCGGAGGCCGTATGGAACGCGCTGAGCTGATCGAACTGGTGCGCGCCACGGGCTGCGCGGAAGAAAGCGGCGGATTTGTTTTCCTCTGCGATCCCAAGTGGAGCGCGGCGGAACGGGCTGCGTTAGCAGCGTTGAAAAAATCCGAAACCCGAAATCCGAAATCCGAAATTCCGCAGGGCTGGCTCTGCGTGCCGACGGGCGGGACGAGCGGCGGGGTGCGGTTTGCCCGGCATGACGAGCGCACGCTGACGGCGGCCGTGCGGGGATTTTGCGCGCATTTCGGAATCGAGCGGGTGAATGCCGTGGGCGTGCTGCCACCGCATCATGTCAGCGGGCTGATGGCCCGGGTGCGCTGTGCCGCAACCGGTGGCGAGCATCTCGCGTGGGAGTGGAGGCAGCTGGAGGCCGGGGAATGGCCGGCGCGGCGTGAGGGAGACTGGGTGCTGTCGCTGGTGCCGACGCAGTTGCAGCGGCTGCTGGCGTCGCCCGCGGCGGTGAACTGGCTGCGGGGATTCCGGGTGATTTTCATCGGCGGCGGCCCGGTCTGGCCGGAGCTGACCGAGGCGGCGGCCCGGGCGGGGCTGGCAGTTTCCCTGAGCTATGGCATGACGGAAACGGCGGCAATGGTGGCGGCGCTGCGGCCGGCC
Source organism: uncultured Opitutia bacterium (assembly GCA_903881475.1). Taxonomy (GTDB): domain Bacteria; phylum Verrucomicrobiota; class Verrucomicrobiia; order Opitutales; family Opitutaceae; genus Opi-474. Next base: position 3,155 of record CAIRTK010000076.1, read on the forward strand.
GAGTTTCTGGCGGGGGATCGCAGTTCCGGCGGGGCGATGCCGCATGCGAGGATTTCGCTCACACCGGATGGCATTGTGTCCATTGCCGGCGACTCGGTGTTTCGCGGTTATTTCCCGGAAGAACGGGCCTCGCGAGAATTTGAAACGGAGGACCTCGGCCGGATCGACGCGCAGGGACATCTCCACGTGCTGGGACGGCGTGACGCGGTGATCATCTCGGGCGGGAAAAAGGTCCAGCCCGCGGAAGTCGAGGCGGTGCTCCGTGCGAGCGGCGAATTTGCGGACGTGGCGGTGGTGGGAGTCCCGGATGCGGAGTGGGGGCAGGCGGTCGTGGCCTGCTATGCGGCGGCGGGACGCGAGCCGGATTTGACGCGGGTGGTGGCGGCGGTGGCGAGCCTGGCAGCGTTCAAGCGGCCGAAGCGGTATGTCGCCGTGGCCGAATGGCCGCGCAACGCGCAGGGGAAACTGAACCGGGTGGCGCTGGCGGACGCCGCCGCGGGGCGCGGCGGCGGGAGAAAGGAGAAGGGAGAAGGGAGGGAAACTGAGCGGGACCAAGGCTAGCCTCGTTACCTCGGCTGCTACTGGCTGGAGGGCTGCGGCTGGGTCAGCCGGTGTTGATCCAGGCGAGCAGGGCGGGGGAGAGGGGGAGGCGTTCACGCTTGGAGAGTGACGTGGCGACGTGCTCGGTGCGGACACGGGTGGCGAGTTTGTCCGGCGGGCCGAGCTTGGTGATCTCGAAGTGGATCGCGAACGAGGTGGCGGTGAGCACCGACGGCGTGACGGTGATGGCCAGCCGGTCGCCGCAATAGAGCGGCCGGAGGTAGTCGGCTTCGCTCTTGGAAATCGGCACGATCAGGTCGGCGCCCCCGAGAAACTGCTTCAGGTCGAGGCCGGCGCGGGCGAGCGCCTCCTCGTAGGCCTCGTGGCAGAGCATGAGGGTCCGGGCAAAGAAAACCACCCCGGCGGCATCAGTATCGGCAAGGCGGACAGTGCGGTGGTGGGTGAAAGGCATCCCAGAGCTATCAGCGATCAGCGGTCAGGTGTCAGCTCAGGAATCGGGCAGGCAGGAATATGACGGCCGCCGCATTTTCTTGCTGAAAGCTGACCGCTGACGGCTGAAAGCTTCGGCATGACCAAAAACGAGATTGCTGATGTGCTGGCGGAGATCGGCACGCTGCTCGAGCTGAAAGGGGAGAATCCGTTCAAGGTCCGGGCCTACCAGGCGGGGGCCCGCGCGTTGGAGGCTATCGAGGACGACGAGCTGGCGCGGCTCATCGCGGAGGAGAAGCTGGAGACCGTGAAGGGCATCGGCGAGGCGCTGGCGCAGAAAATAACGGAATTGCACGCCACGGGCCGGCTGGAGTTTTTCGACAGGCTGAAGGCATCGATCGAGCCGGGACTGGCGGAAATGCTGCAGATCCCCGGGCTCGGACCGAAGAAGATCCGTGCGCTGCATGACAAGCTGGGCATCGCGGACATCGCGGCGCTGACGGCGGCCTGCACGGACGGGCGCGTCGCCGCGCTCGATGGGTTTGGGGAGAAGACGCAGGAGAAGATCCTGGCGGGCATCAGGAACCGCGAGGCCTACGGGCGGCGGCACATGTGGTGGGACGCCGAAGAAATCGCCGCGCCCATCGTGGCGGGCCTGCGGAAACTGCCCCAGGTGAAACGGGCGGAGGCGGCGGGCAGCCTGCGGCGCGGCATGGAGACGGTGGGCGATCTCGATTTCATCGTCGCCGCGGAGGACGTGGCGCCGGTCGTGGGCTGGTTCACGAACCTCGCGGGAGTGAAGGAGGTCACGGCGCAGGGCGAGACCAAGGCGAGCGTGCGGTTTGAGAGCGGGCTGCAGGCGGATCTGCGGATTGTGCCGGATGATCAGTTTGTCTTCGCGCTGCATCACTTCACCGGGTCGAAGGACCACAATGTTCAGATGCGCCAGCGCGCCCTGTCGCGCGGACTGAGTCTCAGCGAGTGGGGGCTGGTGCCGGCGGAGGGAGAGGGGACAGCGAAAGAAAAGGCGGAAACGCTGAAAAAGGCGAAAGGCGGAAAGCTGAAAAATGAAACGGAGCTATTTGCGGCGCTGGGACTGAGCTTTATCCCGCCGGAGTTGCGCGAGGGCCTGGGCGAGATCGAGGCCGCGGAGAAAGGCGAACTGCCCCGGCTGGTCGAGCTGGGCGATTTGCGCGGGGCGTTTCACAACCACACGACGGCGTCGGACGGCCGGAATACCCTCGCGGAAATGGCGGCGGCGGCCGAGGCGCTGGGCTGGGACTACCTCGGCATCGCCGATCACTCGAAGTCGAGCTACCAGGCGAACGGCCTGAGCGAGGAACGGCTGCTGAAGCAGGTGGCCGAGATCCACGCCCTGAACGCATCGAAGCGTTTCACGACGCATGTTTTTACCGGGACCGAGTGCGATATCCTGCCGGACGGACGGCTCGACTTCGAGGACGCGGTGCTGGCGAAACTCGATTACGTCGTGGCCTCGGTGCACAACGTCTTCACGCAGGAGGAGGGGGTGATGACGGCGCGGTTGATCCGCGCGATCGAGCATCCGCGCACGACGATGATCGGCCACCTGACCGGGCGGCTGCTGCTGCGGCGGGAAGGCTACCGGGTTGACGTGGGCAAGGTCGTGGATGCGGCGATCGCAAACCGCGTGATCATTGAATTGAACGCAAGCCCGTGGCGGCTGGACTTGGACTGGCGCCACTGGCGCAAGGCCGCCGAGAAAGGCCTGCTCTGCGCGATCAATCCCGATGCTCATGAGACCGGCGGGCTGGAGCAGGTGCGGGCGGGCATCAATTCGGCGCGCAAGGGCTGGCTGACGAAGGAGAGCATCCTCAACACGCGGGGGCTGCCGGCGGTGAAGAAATATCTTTCGACCCGGACTGGAAAGTAGCGCAGGCATCCTGCCTGCTTCTGAATCCCAATCGTGCAGGCAGGATGCCTGCGCTACTCAGCGCGCCCCGCGGCCGAAGAGGGCGGCGGGGATCGTGGCGAGCAGGATCTTGAAATCCAGCCAGAGCGACCACTGGTCGATGTAGGCCAAGTCGAGGCGGACCCAATCGGCAAAGTCGGCGATGTCATTGCGTCCGCTGATCTGCCACAGGCAGGTGAGGCCGGGCTTGACGCTCAGGCGGCGGCGGTGGGTGTCCAGGTCGAAGCGCTGCACCTCCTCGATGGGCAGCGGGCGCGGGCCGACGAGGCTCATCTCGCCGCGGACGACGTTCCAGAGCTGGGGCAGTTCGTCGAGGCTGTAGCGACGCAGGAAGCGGCCGAGCGGCGTGACGCGGGGATCGTTGCTTACCTTAAACACGGGGCCGCGCATTTCGTTGCGGTCGGCGAGCTCTGCCTGCTGCCGGTCCGCATCGGACCGCATCGAGCGGAATTTCAACATCAGAAACGAGCGGCCGTTAAGTCCGGCGCGAAGCTGGCGGTAGATCGCCGGGCCGGGCGAGGTAAGCCGGATGGCGGCGGCAATCAGCACGAGCAGCGGTGACAGGAGCACCAGCAGCAGGGCCGCGGCCACATAGTCGAAGACCTGCTTGATGAAGAGGTGGCCCAGCGGCGCGGACTGAGCCCGGTAATAGAACACGGCTTCGCCGCCGAACTGATCGATGGTGACACGGGGCGACGGTAGAGCGGTGAGGCCCGGGCGGACAAGGACCTCCACACCCTCCTGGGCGCACGCCAGCAGCACCCGGGTGGCCTGGTCGCGTTCCATGCCGGCGAGGTTGAGGATGACCACGTTGACGGCCTGGTCGTGGAGGAGCCGGATAAATTCCCCGACCGGCTGGACGGACGGGTTGAATTCGCCGGAGTCCTCGAGCGTGTCGCGCTCGATTCGGGTGAGGGCTTCGCGCAGGCGGTGGTTTTCGCCGGGCAGTCCCACCCAGAGGGCGCGCCGGCGAAGTTGGTCGCGGGCGAAGGTGCGGGACTGAAGCCAGAAGGTAATCTCGTAGCGCAGGTAAACCAGGAGGCCTCCGAGGGTGCCGACCAGAATGACTACAGACCGCGCGAGTTGCAGGCGGAGGATGAAGAGCGCCAGGATCAGTCCGATGACCGTGAACGTGCAGCTGCGCAGGATCGCGAACAGGGCCCGCAGCCGGTGCGTTGGCCGCGGCGATTCGTAGAAACCCTGGCCCGAGAGGACGACGGGGCCGAGAATGGCGACGACGGGCAGCAGCCAGAAATAGTCCTGGATAGGCTCGAGCGCCCGCCAGTGGAACCAATCGGTTCCGGCGTCGCGCACGAAATACGCCGCGAGCAGGGCGGCCGCAAACAGACAGCCATCGGCCACCTGAAGAAGGCGCGTGCGGGTCTGCGAGAGGTGGGTGAGCATGGGCGGCTGAACCGGACTATTCAGGAAGAAACCACGAAGGGATGCGACTACACACGAATCAAGGGGACTTCCGATCCATTTTTACAGGAGGTGACGGAGAGAACGGAGAAGCGGCCGGGGATAGGGACTCCCTGTTTCCTCCGTTACCTCCTGTAAGAAATGCGGCGATGGTCCGGATTTCCGTTTGGTGCAATCGCAGTAAAATCCACAGAGATGTCAGCCGGCATGACCGACCTAAAAATTCTTCACGTAGACCGTGCCGTTTGCATCGGTGAAGGTCAGGCCCTCGGCCGAGACTTTGACGAGACGGATGGCGAGCGTGTAATCCACCATGTCATTGATCCGGTAGACCCGGTCGTTCATCAGCACTTTACTCTCATGGCCTGAGGATCGGATGCCCGTGACCCGGATGGCGTCGATGAAGGTCAGAATGCGGATGTCCTGCGGGGCGGCCGAACCGGCCGGCGTGGGTGCGGGGCCGGCCGTGGCGGCGACTGGTACTGATGAAGGAGCAGCGACTTCAGGCTTGGGCTCGGCGGCCGCCGCGGCTTCGGCTGCGGGCAGCTTCACGCTCGAAAGGTCGATGGCGGCGGGTGAAGCCTGGGCGATCATGGGCGCGACAATCACCGGGGCGGTCGCCGCGACGGCTTCGTGTACGATCGGCTTGGGCGCAGGGGCAGGCGGGGCGGTTATCCGGGCGGGCTCGCGATTGAAGAAATAAACGGTGATGACCACGGCGAGAACGACGGCGGCCGTGGCTCCGGCAAACGCCATGGCGAGCGTCTGGGCCGGCAGGGCCTTGCCGCGCTGGACACCGCCCGCCCCCAGCGCCGTGCCAGGCATGGGGGGAGTGTCCACGGGATTGCCCGTCCGCTGGTGCTGGGCCTTTTTCAGGGCGTCATTGATCAGGCTCATAGCACGAGGATCCGGGTCACGAGGTGAGATTCGCCATGTCCTTCACGGCGCGGCGCACGTCCCAGTAGTTGACCTCGTCGGACCCGCGGATGAAGGCGGAGAGCATGGACTTGTCGCAGAGATTATTGACGATGCGAGGAATGCCCTTGCTGCCGCGGTGGATGGCGCGGAGGGCCCACTTCGTGAAGCTGGGCCGGCCCATGCCGCCGGCGAGCGTCAGTCGGTGCTGGATGTATTGCTGGATGTCGGTGAGCGACAGCGGGTGCAGCTCGTAGTGGACGAGGATGCGCTGGCGGAGCTGGCGGAGCTCCTCGCGGGCGAGGACCTGCTTCAGCTCGGGCTGGCCCATGAGGATGATCTGCAGGAGCTTTTGCTTGTCGGTCTCGAGGTTGGACAGGAGGCGGATCTGCTCCAGCACCTCGAAGGAGAGGTTCTGCGCCTCGTCGATGATGAGGACGATGTCGCGGCCGGCCTCGATGCGGGCGAGGAGGACGCGGTTCATCTGGGCGACGAGGTCGACCTGGCTGCGCGCGAGCTTGGTCTCGCCGAGGTCGGTGAGGATGGCCTTGAGCATCTGGGTCTCGGTCACCCGCGGGTTGAGGATCAGGGCGGTGTCGTATTTCGTCGGGTCGATCTCGTTCAGGAAGCACCGGCAGAGCGTGGTCTTGCCGCAGCCGACCTCGCCGACGAGCACGATGAAGCCCTTCTTTTCCTTCACCCCGTACTTGAGGTGCTGAAGGGCTTCCTGGTGGGTCGGGCTGAGGTAAAGAAACCGCGGGTCGGGGGTGATGTTGAACGGCATCTCCTTGAACCCGTAATAGCTCTGATACATGCGGACTTCAGGTAGGCGGCCGATTGGTAAAACGCACGCCAAAATCGCGGGCGGGCGGGGGGATTCACAACTTACAAACCTCCAAGGCGGAAAAATGGGAATTTCCGATGATCAGACCCTATCCATTTTACAGGAGGAAACGGAGGTAACAGAGAAGAGGGTCGATCAGGCGGGACATGGGATTGGGACTCTCGGTTTCCTCGGTTGCCACTGGTAAAATCGTTTTGGGCATTTTCGGCCGTGGAATCCGCAGCGAGAGACTCCGGGCGGAAAAAGCATTGCGTGGCGTGGAGGGCACGCCGTTCATTTTGGCGAAACCCACCTGTGAACCTGCGCCGCTTCATCGTCAGCCTCTACCTCGTGCTCTTCGTGGGGGTGGGCGTGGCCTCCGGGGTGTTTTTCTGGCAGGCCCGCGCGGAATACGAGCAGTTGAAGACGCAGGAGGCCTCCAGCCGCCGGCGGCTGGCCGAGACGGAGGCCAAGCTGCGCGAACAGGAGAAGATCATCGACCGGTTGCGCAACGACCCGGCTTACGTGGAAAAGGTCATCCGGCGCCGGCTGCACTACGCCAAGCCCGATGAATTCATCTTTCGCTTCGAGGACTGAGCCGCTTCACTGACAGCGCATGGCTTTGCACCCCCTCATCGAAAACTTCCGGCAGGCCGGGCAGGGCCAGGTCTTCGCCTTTTTCGACGAACTGACCCCCGAGGCCCAGCGGCACCTGCTGGCGGAAGCGGCGGAATTCGACCTGGCCGAAATCGCCCGCCTGACCGCCACGCTGCTGGCGCCGGGCGCGGTCGCCGGGGTGAATCTCGCGGGACTCGCCCCGGCGCCCTATGAGCCGCTGCCGACCCAGGGGGGCGATGCCGCGGCGTGGGCCGCGGCCAAGGCGACGGGGGAGGCCGCACTGCGCGCGGGCCGGGTCGCGGCGTTTACCGTCGCGGGCGGGCAGGGGACGCGACTCGGGTATGACGGCCCGAAGGGGACGTTTCCCGTCACACCGCTGAAGCAGAAGCCGCTCTTCCAGGTGTTTGCCGAGAAGATCCGGGCCGCGGGCATCCGCTATGGCCGGCCGCTGCACTGGTTCATCATGACGAGCCATCAGAATCATGCGGCGACCGTCACGTTCTTCGAGGAACGCAGCTATTTCGGATTGGATCAGGGGCGGGTGCATTTTTTCCGCCAGGGCCGGATGCCGGCGGTGGATTTCTCCGGCCGGATCCTGCTGGAGACGAAGGGCACGATCGCGCTTTCGCCGGATGGGCATGGCGGCTCGCTCCGCGCCCTTGAACGCAGCGGGGCGCTCGACCTGATGCAGCGCGAGGGCATCGACACGCTGAGCTACTTCCAGGTCGACAATCCGCTGGTGCGTTGTGTCGACCCGGCGTTCATCGGGTGGCATGTGCTGCGCGGCTCGCAGATGTCGAGCAAGATGGTCCCGAAGGCCTATGCGGAGGAAAAGCTCGGGCATTTCTGCACGCAAGACGGACACCTCGTGGTCGTCGAATACTCCGACCTGCCCATGGCGATGCAGCGCGAGACGACGGCGGACGGCCAGCTGCGTTATCTCGCGGGCAGCATCGCGATCCACGTGCTCGACCGGGAGTTCATCCGGCGTGTGGCCCGGGGCGGAGCAGGGATCGAGCTGCCGTTTCACCGCGCAGATAAGAAAATTCCGACGGTTGATGCAGCAGGGCAACCGGTGAAGCCGGAGAAAGCCAACGGCGTGAAGTTCGAGATGTTTGTCTTTGATGCGCTGCCGTTCGCGGAAAACCCGCTCGTGATTGAGACGAGCCGGGCGGATGACTTTTCCCCGGTGAAAAACGCGGAAGGCGTGGACTCTCCGCAGACCTGCCGCGATGACCAGCTCCGGCAGTTTGCGCGCTGGCTGCGGGCCCAGGGTGCGAGGGTCGAAACTGACCCGACCGGCCGGCCGGTGGCAGGTCTCGAGGTTTCGCCACTGTTCGGTTACGACGAGGACTCGTTTGCCGAGGCCTGGAAAAAACACTCGCCCCCACCGGCGGTCTCCGACGGTCTTTATCTTTCCTGAATCCTGCATGACCACCCTCGAAAAAATCAACTTAGCCGCGGCGTCGGGCAAGCTCATGCCGGGAGCAGTGGACAATCTGGCGGCGTTCCTCGGGGCAAACCTGCCGGCCTGGGCGGTGGCCAGCATCGAGGAACTGGTGACAAAGGAAGCCTGGTCCGAGCTGAACGACCGGTTTTACCGCTACCTGGAATTTGGCACGGGTGGGATGCGCGGGCGGACGATCGGGGTTGTCACGGCGGTGGCGGAGACGGGCCAGGTGAGCGCGATCGGCACTCCGGAGCACGCGGCGATCGGCAGCAACATGCTGAATGATTTCACGCTGATCCGCGCGGTGGTCGGGCTGTTTCGCTACACGAAAAAATATTTGGAGTCCCGTCCGGGTGCAGGCCGGCCCAAGCTCGTGATCGCCCACGACGTGCGGCATTTTTCGCGGCACTTTTGCGAGCTGGCCGCCTCGACGTGGACGCGGCTGGGCGGCGAGGCATTCATTTTCGACGGGCCGCGGCCGACGCCGCAGTTGAGCTTCAGCGTGCGCTGGCTAAAGGCGCACACGGGCATCGTGATCACGGCGAGCCACAATCCGCCGCACGACAACGGTTTCAAGGCCTACTTTGACGACGGGGCGCAGGTGATCCCGCCGCATGACGCCGGGATCGTCGCGCAGGTGAACGCCGTGCCCCTCGGTGAACTCGGAGCATTTCTGGCCATCGATATTTCCAAGGTCACGACGCTCGGCGGCGAGGCGGATGAGGCTTATCGGGTGGTGGCGGCGAAGGCCCTGCTTGATCCCGAGGTCCTGCGGAAGACGAAACTTACGGTCGTGTACACCAACATCCATGGGACAGGGGCAGTCCAAACGCTGCCATTGTTGCGGCAGGCCGGCTGCGACGTGCAGGCAGTGCCGGAGCAGCTGGAGTTTGATGCACGGTTTCCGACGGTGAAGTCGCCCAACCCTGAAAATCCCGAGGCCTTGGCCCTGGCCATCAAGCTCGCCGAAACGCTGGGCAGTGATGTTGTGCTCGCCACGGATCCCGATGCGGACCGGATGGCCTGCGCCGTGCGCAACCGGGCGGGCAAGATGGAATTGATCACGGGCAACCAGATCGGCGCGCTGCTCGCCGACTACCGCCTGATGAAATACAAGGAGCTGGGGAGGATCCCGCGCGACGGTTCGGCGCAGGCCTGCATCATCAACACCGTCGTGACCACGCAGCTGCAGGACGCCATCGGGCGCGGGCACGGCGTGAAAGTCATCAAGACGCTGACCGGCTTCAAGTGGATCGCGGCGAAGCTGCGCGGCTATGAGGAAAAGCTGCGGCAGGCGATGGGGCCGGGCTTTGATTACGAAGCGGCGACCTTCGCGGAGCGGGCGAAGCTGCTGCTCCAGCACAGCACGTTCTACGTGTTCGGCACCGAGGAAAGCTACGGCTACCTGCCGAACGACTACTTGCGCGACAAGGATGGGAATTCCGCCTGCCTTATGTTTGCCGAGCTGTGTGCGTGGGTGAAAGGCCGCGGCCTCACGGTCCCGGAGTACCTCGACGAGATCTTCCTGTGTTACGGCTTCTACCTCGAGGGCGTGATCAACATTTATTACGAGGGCGCGACCGGCTCGACGAAGATCAAGCGCATCCTCGAGACCTACCGGGCGAATCCGCCGAAGGCGTTTGGCGAGGTTAAGGTCACGAAATTTCAGGATTACGGCCGGGAAAAAATCCTCGATGCGGATGGCGAGGCGCTGCCGTCGCAGGACCTGTATCTCGTCACGCTGTCGAACGGCTACACGTTTGCCGCGCGGGGCAGCGGCACGGAGCCGAAGATGAAGTTCTATCTTTTTGCCAGCGACCGGGTGGCGAACGCGGCGGAACTGCCGGCGGTGAAGGCAAAGACCCGGGCGACGCTCGACGGCCTGATCAAGCTGATCGAGGCCGACGCGAAGCAGCGGGCGGAGAGCTGAACTTTGAACGCTTCGTTTCCTCTCGAACCAGCCTCCATACGTCGGCTGCTACAATCGATCGCCCATTGATCAGGTCTTCCACCCATGAATTCCAAACGTCTTAGGCTCGCTGCGATCGGTTGCGGCAGCCGCACCTTCATCTACTTCGAATTGGCGGCCAAGCAGCCCGACCTCTATGAGATCGTGGCAGCGGCCGATCATAATGCGGCCCGGCGGACGAAAGCCCGGGGCCTGTCACAAAATCCGGCGTTTCGCGAGTTCGCGGACGACGTCGCGATCCTGGCCGAGCCGAAGCTGGCGGACGTGATGATCATCGGGACGCAGGACGCGTTTCATTTCGCGCAGGCGTCGGCGGCGATGAGGAAGGGCTACGATCTCCTGCTGGAGAAGCCGATTTCGACGAACCTGCGCGAGGTGCTGGCCCTGGACAAACTGGCGCGTGAGCTGGGACGGAAGGTGCTCGTCTGCCATGTGCTGCGCTATACGCCATTTTACCGACGGGTGAAGGAAGTCATCGGCAGCGGCGTGCTCGGCCGGATCGTGTCGTTCGAGGCCACCGAGGGCGTCGAGCCGTGGCATCAGGGTCACTCGTTTGTGCGCGGACACTGGAGCGTGGTAGAGAAGTCCACGCCGATGATCATCGCGAAGTCCTGCCACGACACGGATATCCTGTCGTGGCTGGTGGATTCGCCGTGCGTTTCACTGGGCAGCTTCGGCGGCATCATGCATTTCCGGCCCGAGCAGGCGCCGGCGGGCGCGCCGGCGCGTTGTACGGACGGCTGTCCGGTGGGCGACTCGTGCCTCTACAACGCGCACCGGTATCTCGGGGACCGCAAGAACTGGCTGGAGATCATCTATGACCGGGCGAAGACGGCGACCGACGCGGAGATTGTCGACTGGTTGAAGACCAGCCCGTGGGGCCGCTGTGTGTACCACTGCGACAACACGGCGGTGGACCACCAGACGTTGAACATGACCTTTGCGAGCGGTGCGACCGGTACGTTTACGATGACGGCATTCAGTGAAGGCCGGGATCTTGCGATTTTCGGCACGAAGGCGCGGTTGCTGGCGGGCGAGCGGGTGAAACGCACGGCGGGCTGCGACATTGTGGTCGACGACCATGCGACGCATACGCTGCAGCGCATCACGATCGATCACGAAAAGGACGGCTGGCACGGCGGCGGCGACGCCGGCCTGGTGCGGAGCCTGCATGCGGAATTCAGCAAAGCCCGGGCGGAGGACATGGAGTCCTCGCTGCAAAAATCCGTGGAAAGCCACCTGATGGGCTTCGCCGCCGAGGAATCCCGCCGCACGGGACGCGCAATGAATCTTGCGGAATTCCGGCTCGCATACGGCGGGTAGGCGAGTCCCGCCGCGGCTGGATTCAACTCGAACAGGATGTTGGAGTTGGCTGGGACAACTTTCGATCATATCGAAAAACAATAAATAGTGTCTTGACGTGGGGCTAACGAATTTATTGTTACTGGGCTTGCCTCGAAAGAATGGACACCAATTCAGGCGGCTTTGATGTCTTTCGGTTGTTGTTGTATTTCGTAGGCCACAGGTGAGATCTGACCGAGCGAGCTGTGGCGTCTCGTCGGGTTGTAAAACGTCTCGATATAA
>CAIRTK010000077.1 GCA_903881475.1 uncultured Opitutia bacterium
ACTTCCATCCCTGGCTCCGGTCAGGCCCGCCGAGCCGGGCCTTCCCTCCGCCAGGGATGGACAACCAGCGTCAGGAGTATCAACATCAATTAACCATCCAGACCGACTCTGAAGGTGGCTCGAAAAGGTGGATCCGTTCAATCCTTCAGAACCCTTATCCAGAGAATCCAGCAACCTTCTCTCGGTTGGTTGAAGCCCTATGGTCCAAGACTCAGTTCGGTTACGTCCAATCTCATATTGATCAGCAAATCGATCAGGGTTGGACCCATTATATTACCAAATTTAAGACAGCCAGCGATGGCATTGATTGGGAGAACTACCACTGGAACTGACGGGCATACCTGCGTGGTCCGGATCGATTTTACGGCAAAGCCTGCTGCCCGGCCACCGGTCTACGCCCTGGTTTTTTCGCTCGAACACGTTTGCTGGCTGTACGCGCCCGAAATCGGGACGCGCGTGCTCGGGCCGGCCACCCGCGCCTGGCCCGACCCTGACGCACTTTCGGCTCGGCTGCGTGGATTCGATCCAAGCATCCGGCGTGTCACAGTCTATTCCAACCCGGTCGCCGCGATCTCAAAGCCGGAGCGGGTCTATCTGAACAATGCGTGCGTGATTGCTTCGCTCCATGCCCTGACCCGGGTCCTCGACTCCGAAGGCCGCGTCGCCGAGGCCGGCCTGATCCTGATGTCGTTTGATACATCCGACGCCTCCCGCGACACCGCCGCTCTGGTCAATCACAGCCTGCTGGCCTACCGGCGGGGTGAACAATGGTGGTGCATCGACCCGAATAACCCGCTGAAGCCATTTCGCCTGGAAAATGCGGAGGTCGGCGCACCGCTGGACCCCGCACTGGTGATGCTTGCGCTGCAGCAGGATTACCCCGTCAAAAGCGTGTGTCTGCTCGCGCTTTCGCGCACCACGCTCGACCGCATCGCGGCGAACGTGTTTTGGCGCCGCCTGCCGGTCAACGGATGGGGCGGCTTGCCGATCGGCGGATGGCGCGGTTTGCCGGATGGCGGATCGGGCAGCTGACAACCTTGCATTCACCTTGCCGCGCCACGGTCCGGCTTGCATAAGCCCAGCCTTCGCCGATGAACATCCACCCGACCCGCGACGCCTTCCTCCGCCTGGCTGCGCAAGGCAACGTCATCCCGGTCTACACCGACCTCATGGCTGACTTCGAGACGCCTGTCTCGGCCTACGCCAAGCTCAAGGAGGCCGGGCCATCCTACCTGCTGGAGTCGGTCGAGGGTGGGGAGAATCTGTCCCGCTACAGCTTTATCGGCTGCCGTCCGCGCAAAATCTTCGTCTGCGGCCCGGTCACCACCGAAATCCGCCAGCCCGGCCTGCCCGTCGAGACCGTCCCCACTCCGCCCGATCCGCTCACCCTGATCGAGGCCGAGATGAAGGGATATAAGCCGGTCACCCTGCCCGGCCTGCCACGGTTCACCGGTGGAGCCGTTGGCTTTGTCGGTTACGAGTACGTCACCCGCATTGAGCCGACCGTCCCTGCCGCCAAATCCGACGACCTGAAGGTGCCCCTGCTTTATTTCATGCTGTCGGACTCGCTCCTGATCTTTGACCGCGCGAAACAGACCCTGCGGCTCTGCGTCAACGCCCACATTCGCGGCGAGCCCGGCGCTGCCTACGACGCTGCCGTTGCCGAACTGGAAAAGCTCTACGCCATCCTGCGGCAACCGCGGGAAATCTCCCCCGCTCCCTTGGTTGACCCCGTGAAGATCGTGGTGCCGGCGGGCAATTTCACCCAGCCCCGCTTTGAACAGGCCGTCGAGCAGGGCAAGGAGTACATCCGCGCCGGCGACATCATCCAGTTTGTCCCGTCCCAGCGTTTTTCCCGCGACTTCAAGCCGTCGCCCCTCGACCTCTATCGCGCCCTGCGGACCGTCAATCCGTCCCCCTATATGTTCATCCTCGAGGCCGGCGACTTCTCGATCGTCGGCGCCTCGCCGGAAGTCCATGTCCGCCTGACGGACGGTCGAGTCGAGATCCGGCCCATTGCCGGAACGCGCAAGCGCGGGGCAACGCCGGAGGAAGACATCGCGCTGGAGCAGGAACTTCTGGCCGACGAAAAGGAGCGCGCCGAACACCTCATGCTGGTGGATCTCGCCCGGAACGACATCGGCCGCGTCTGCCGCTTCGGCTCGATCCATGTGCCGGAATTCATGGTCGTGGAGCGCTATTCCCACGTCATGCACATCGTTTCGCAGGTTGAAGGGACGATTGCGCCCGGGCGAAACGCGTACGATTTGATGCGGGCCACGTTCCCCGCCGGCACGGTCAGCGGCGCCCCAAAGATCCGGGCGATGCAGATCATCGCCCAGCACGAACCCACCCAGCGCGGCTTCTACGCCGGGGCCCTCGGTTACTTTGGCTACGACGGCAACATGGACACCTGCATCATGCTGCGCACCGCCCTCCTCAAGGATGGCAAGATCCACATCCAGGCCGGGGCCGGGATTGTCGCCGATTCCGTGCCGGCCTCCGAGTATCAGGAGACGATCAGCAAGGCCTCCGCGCTCTTCAAGGCCGTGACGATGGCCGAGCAATTCTGAGCGGACGGGGTTTGTCATAATGCGCCACCCTGACGCGCAGTAAAACTGAAGTGGGCCAAAATCGCCCCTACTAGCGCACCCTGGGGGCATCCATGCCCCGTACTGGCTCGTCTTAGGGATTGGAACAGCACTAGCTAGCTACCGGGAACAAAACTTCCGGTTAAGTCTCTTTAACTACCAAGGAGTCCCCATATGCCCGTCAAATTCAAGTCCCGCAGCGCCACGGTCGAAGCCGAAGAGTCTCCCGTTGCCGCCCTCCGCGCCGAATTGCCCGACGCTCCGCCCTCTTTCCTCGAAAAGCCCGAGCCCGCCGCCGCCGAGGCCCCGATCGCCCATGGCGAGCGCAGCAACCTCCAGCTCTATCTCCAAGAGATCGGCAAGACCGCCCTCCTGACCATCCAGGAGGAGATCCAGCTGGCCAAGCGCATCCGCCGCGGCGACAAGGCCGCCCGCGACCACATGATCTCGGCCAACCTGCGCCTCGTCGTTAAAATCGCGATGGACTACAAGGATTTCGGCCTGCCGCTCCTCGACCTCATCAGCGAGGGCAACATCGGCCTCATCAAGGCCGTCGAGCGCTTCGATCCGCGCAAGGGCGGCAAGCTTTCGACCTATGCTGCCTGGTGGATCAAACAATCCATCAAGCGGGCCCTGGCCAACCAGTCCAAGACCATCCGGCTGCCTGTCCATCTGGTCGACAAGATCTCCAAGATGCGCCGCACGGCCATGAAACTCACCGAGGAGCTCGGCCGCGAGCCGACCGATGAGGAGCTGGCGATCGAGCTGCAGATCCCGACCAGCAAGGTCGCCCATCTCAAGTCGGTCAGCGTGCGTCCCGCCTCGCTCGACGCCCCGGTCGGCGAGGACGGCGATTCCGCCACCTTTGGCGAAATCGTCGGCGATGACAATGCGGTCAGCCCTTACGACGGCCTCCGCGACAAGAACCAGAATTCAGACCTGCACGCGATGGTCGACTCGCTCGACGAGCGCGAGGCCGAGATCATCAAGCTGCGGTTCGGCCTAGACGGCAAGGACGAGCTCACCCTTGAGGAGGTCGGCAAGCGCTTTCACGTGACCCGCGAACGCATCCGCCAGCTCGAGTATCTCGCGCTCTCCAAGATGCGCCGCGCCATGGCCAAGCATGAGGCCGTCCGCACGATCGAGGAAATCGAGGAGGACGAGCGCATCCTGCAGCGCAATGCCGTCATCCGCGAATTCGTCGAGTCAAAGTCCCGGAAGCCGCTCAAGGCCGGCCGGAACTGAGTCAAACCTTCAGCTTTCAAGTCAAAGCGGCCGGCACAACACGCCGGCCGCTTTTTTTGTCCCCGGCTGGGCCGGCGGGTTTCATCCCGCTTGATCCGCGACCGCGCGGCCGCATGGTTGCGGTGTGGAATCACTCTCCGGGGACCGCCCAGGTTGGCGGCGCTTCATCAGCGGAGGCACGCTCTGGACCGCGATTTGGGCGTTGCTGGCCGTCCTGCATGTGACCCAGGCCATCTGGATCAGCGGCGGCAAGGCGAGCCCGGGCGACCTCGGTGACGGGCGCTTCAACGAACTGGTCCTCGAACACGGCTACCGGTCCCTGACGGGCACCTACCCATGGGGATCGCCCTCGCAGTTTTTTCCGCAGCAGCACACGCTGACATTCAGCGACACGCACGCCGGCACGATTCCGATCTATGCGGTGTTTCGACTGGCGGGATTCCCGATCGAGCGCGCGTGGCAGGGCTGGTTTGTCATCGTGGCACTGCTGAATACCATTGCCGTATTCCGGTTGTTTGGCGCGTTGGGAATCGCTCACGGCATCCGCGGTCCCCTGGTTTTTGCCGCCAGTGCGTCGGCCGTGGTGGTCTGGCTCGCCGGGACCCACATGCAAATGCTGCCGTTTTTCCCCGTCGTGCTTGCCTGGGATCAACTGGTGCGATGGGCACAATCGCGCGGCTTGCTGCGGCTGTTCGCCGCAGGCGGCTGGCTCGCCTGGCAATTTGCCGCCGGGCCCTACCTCGGTTTCTTCGCGGTGGCGCTGACCCTCGCCATGGCCTGCATCCACCTCGGCTTTCGCTTCGCCTGCGGGCCCGCGATACCAGGCTCCACGCTCCCGGCTCCGCCAGCATCGAAGACCCTCTCCATCGCCGTCGCGATCATCGGCACCGCCCTCGGCCTGGCAGCGGCGCAAGTCTATCTGCGCAGCTCCAGCATGGGTGTCGCCCGATCCATGGCCGAGGTGGTGGCGCTCGCCCCAAGCCTGTCGGCGTGGGTGACGGCCCCGCCCACTCATGTCTGGTGGCGCGCGGGCTGGCCCGGCGGCCAGGCCAATCTCGTCGAACTGGCCTGGCTCGCCGGCTTCATTCCCCTGTTTCTGCTGCCCGTGGCGCTGGTGGTGGGCTGGAAACATCGGCAGGACCCCTCGCGCCGGTGGATGCTCGCCGCCGCCGCCGGCGGACTCCTGACCTTGTTTTTCTTCACCAAATGGGGCCATGACGGCGGCGGAGCCTGGCTGGTGGTCGCGGAGAAATTCCCGGCCTTGCGCGCGTTTCGTTCGGCGGGGCGAATCGCCCCGCTGCTTTTTCTCCTGTTCGTCGCCGCGGCCGGGCTCCTGCTGACCGGCTGGCAGACGGGAGGAGGGAGGCTTCGTCGGTACGCTGCCCTGACCCTGGCCCTGCTCATTGCCGGCGAAACCCTCGGCCACCTCCAGCCACACATGGACCTCGCGCTCGCGCGCGCGCGCGCCGATTCCGTCATCACCGCCTGGCGCGCCGCAGGCGACCGGCCCGTTCTGGCCTATGCTTTCAGCTATGCCAACCAGCCGGCGGCCTGGCTGCATCTTGACGCGTGGAACGCGGCGCTGCGTCTCGGGCGCGCGACCATCAACGGCTACACCGGCGGCGTGCCATCCATGTCATGGTCGTTCATTGTGAATCCAACCCCGAGAAACGCCCGGGCACTCATCGCTGCGACCGGCCTCGATCCGGACCGGGTCTCGCTCATCGAAAGCGTCGGACCGGCCGCCGAAGCGGCCATCGGGCTCCGGCGGTTTGGTACCCAGCCCGTCATTGGCCTGGAGGGTTTCCGGCTCCAGCCGCGCCGCTGGTCCCTCTTTTCCCCCCTGGAGTCGTACGAAATCCACGGCACGACGATGTACCAGTTCACTCCCCCGGCAGAAATCGTGTTCGACCTCCCGGACAATGCCACCGTGATCGAATACATCCAGGCGATGCGCGACGGTTCCTACGATCATGAAGGCCATTCGGATGGGGTGGGCATCACCTGGACCGTGCTCTTGCCGGGCCAGCCGGAAACCGTGGCCTGGCGCGAGTATTTCAATCCGCGGGATGAGCCCGCCCACCGCGGGCTTGTTTCCCGGCGGTTCGGGCTGCCGTCCGGAACCGGGCGGGTGTTGATCCTTCGAACCGATCCCGGTCCGGCCAATGACGGCCGCTGGGACTGGCCGTTGTTCGGCGGCATGAAGTTTTACTAGGCCGGCCCGGGCGACCCGAGGCTATCCAAGAAGACTGCCCTTTCGCACTACCGGCTGCGCGTCACGATCAGACAAAGATTCTGCGTGGCCTGCTGGCTGAGCTTAAACTTGATGTCCCGGGCGCGGTTGGCGGGGAATCTCACGCCCTTCGCATTGTAGGTGTCCTTGTCGTCCCCCACCTCAAAGATGATGTCGAGGGTCTGCGCGGAATCCGACCGGTTGTACACGCGGGCCTGCACCAGGATCTCGGTCGGGCTGATTTCGGTCGCGATGAGGTTGGGCATAGAGACTCCACCCGTCAGGACGAGTCGGTAACCCATCTTGTTCTCCGGGAAAATCGTGCCCGGCGCCGTTTTGAATGGCGTGGAAACTCCCTTCGCCTCGCTCACGCTGATGTTGGTGTATTCCTTTTCTGTTTCAACCGCTGCTACAACAGGCTTCGGCTTGGCCACCACGACCGGAGGCGGCTCGGGCGTCGTTTCGCAACCCGTCAGGGCCAGGCCGAGGAGACTGATCAGGATGAAACAGCGCGGGTTTTGATTCACGGAGCGGAGGTGGTTGGGTGATGATGCTGGGCCACTTGGGTGTGATGGTGGCGGACGATGTCATCGAAGGTCTTGGTCCGAGTTGCAATCTTCTTGCGCCTAAAGGCTGACCGACACGAAAAAGCCGCCCGGATTGCTCCGGGCGGCTTGAAGTGATGCGAGGGAACTCGCGCGAGTGTTTATTCCTTCTTGGACGCCTCGTCGAGGATGTCGCCGAGGTTCATCATGTCGGTGCCACTCTGGCGGTTGAGCGCCTCGTAGGCCGTCGTCTCGGCGGCGAGCTGTTCGGCGCTGTAGTTGGCGGCCTTGATGCTCAGGCCGAGGCGGCGCTCGTCGCGATCGATCTTGATCACACGCGCGCTGACCTGCTGGCCGGGCTTCAGGACGTCCTTCACCTTCTCGATGCGCTCCTCGCTGATCTGCGAGATGTGCACGAGGCCGTCGATCCCGTCCTTCAGCTCCACAAAGGCGCCGAAGGAGGTGATCTTGGTGACCGTGCCCTGCACGACGTCGCCGATCTTGAAGAACGAATCGATGTCCGACCACGGATCGACCGCCAGCTGCTTCATGCCGAGGCTGATGCGCTGCTGGTTCGAATCGACGTCGAGCACGATCG
>CAIRTK010000078.1 GCA_903881475.1 uncultured Opitutia bacterium
CCAGCGATTCCTGCAACGGCGCGGTCAGCCGGGCGGCGGGGCTTTCCCAGATGCGGTAGGCCTTGCTGACGTTTTGGACGGAGATGACCGGGGCTTCGCTCATTCGGAGTCAGAGAGGCATGCCGGCAGCGACGAAGAGTATGGCGACATGGAAGAGGGAAATTGAGTGGATGTAAAAAGCCTTGGGTGGTTGGGCAAGTAAAGGCTAGAGCATTCTAAGAATCAGTCCTGTCGGATGCTGTCATGGCGAGAAGCGAAGTGACGAAGCAGTCCAGCCCCTCGACAGGGCACGGGGCCATGAGCTTGCCGAATGGCTAGATCGCCATGGCGCGCTATGCGCGCCTCGCGATGACAAACGGGTGGCCCGAAGGCTGCAGTCCAACTTCAACTCTTCTCATTCCGGTCGCGGGACAGTTCGCTTTCGCCTCGCGAGCGCGGTGAAGCCGTGAGCGGTGTCCAGCAGGAAGCTTTGTACGGTGTTGGCGTACGATTTCTGGTTGCCAAGGCGGGGGCTTTGCCGCGGCGTCACCCTGACCGCATGTCCAATCTATTGGAGAAACTGCCCGCCGCACCCGGTGAACGTTATTATCCCCAACTGGATGGCCTCAGGGCCCTGGCGGTTGCGACGGTCTTCATCGGGCATCTGATTCCCCTGCCGCTTTTGCAGAAAATCGTGGGCTGGGGTGATATCGGGGTCGTGCTGTTCTTTTGCCTGAGCGGCTTTCTGATCACTGGAATCCTGCTTAAAATCGACTGCCGGGAGCTGACGGGAAAAGCCGTCGCCATCCGGTCATTCTATGTCCGCCGGGCGCTGCGGATTTTTCCGATCTATTACCTGACCATCGCCCTTGCCGTGGCCGTGGGTTACGGCCCGGTCCGGGTCCATTTGCTCCGTTTGGTCACTTACAGCCTCAATGTCCCCGGCCTGCCGCCGACGGATAATCTCTGGGCCGTGGCCCACTTCTGGTCGCTGAGTGTGGAGGAACAGTTCTACCTGTTTTGGCCGATGGTCGTTTTGTTCTTCCCGCGCCAGTTCCTGCGGCGATTTTTGGTGGCCCTGATTGGCCTGGCGTTCCTCTACAAGCTCTCCCTGGCGTTGGTCAACGCGTCCTACACCCTGGTGTTCGCCAGTCTTTTGGGCTGTCTCGACTCGCTGGGTTTGGGTGCGCTGCTGGCCATTGGCTGGAGTGAAGCGGCGAGCCGGGCGGGGACGGTTCGTCGCTGGGTTCGGGCAGGGATGGCGGGCGGAGCAGTCTGGGTGATCCTCACCGTGGTACGAATCGCGGTGGACATGGATGCCAATTACGCGGGTTATCTTTGGGTCGGGGTCGTCACTTTCGCGGCGGCGGCGGTGGCTTTCACGGGACTGATCGCGTTCGCCGCGAGCGGGACCCAGGGACTGGTCGGGCGATTCCTGGAAAACCGATTCATGGTGATGGTCGGCCGGATCAGCTACGGCCTGTATGTCTACCATTTCTTCATGCGTTACATCCTGCGCTGGATGGTCAGCCGCCAGTACCTGCACCTGTCATCGCTCTGGAATTATGCGTGGCTCAGCATCCTGATGAGTGCCGTGGCCGCGGTCGTGTCCTGGCACCTGATCGAAAAGCCGATCCTCCGGCTGAAGAAATACTTCAATTATGGCGTGCCTGCGAACGCGACACCGGCGTAGCTGAATTGAAGCGCCTCTGCAAAGGCTTCTAAATGGAGAGCAAACCCACGTTGCAGAACCGACTGAGTCCTTCGCCAGGGTCAGCCCAGTGATTTCTGCAAGGGTGTGGTCAGCCGAGCCGCCGGACTCTCCCAGATCCGATAGACCTTGCTGACGTTTTGAACGGAGATGACGGGAGCGTCAGGCATCACGGAGCGCTGGAATGAAGCTCACAGTTGATGGCAAAATAGATTGGGAACAGATGTATAAATGGCAGGCGGATAGTAGATAGGCAGAGTGCACTGGCTCAAGCGGATTTTTGGAAAATGAGCGGTGCTTGCCTGCACCGGCGCTGCTTCTGATAGGGCATCGAGCCTCTTATGTCCGTGGGATGTGGCTGATGCTTCAGCAGCCGACCGTTGACGACTTCGTTTTGGCTACGGGCCACCTGCATAGTGTTCGGGATCTCGCGGTGGAAGCATTTGAATGCTTAGGCCTCAACTGGCAGGACCACGTCAAATACGATGCCGGCTTGGTCACGTCGGTCGAACCCGTCGGCCCTTGCGGCAATCCGGCCAAGGCAAAAAATCTTTTAGGTTGGGAAAACACGGTCGCATTTCAGGAAATGATTGCGCGGTTGGTTGAATCCGAGATGAAGAAACTTGCATGAGAAAAAAGGCATTGATCACCGGTATTACCGGCCAGGATGGCTCCTATCTTGCGGATCTCTTAATCGGGATAGGCTATGAAGTGCATGGTCTCGTGAGATTGCCTCGAATTAGTGGACACAGACAACCGCGTTGACGGGTATGTGGCGGATGCTGCAGCAGGATAAGCCGGATGATTACGTGCTCGCGACCCATGAGGCCCATACCATCAGTGAGTTTCTCGACGCCGCCTTCGGCCGCTTGAACCTTGACTGGCACGACTACGTCAAGTTCGACAACCGTTTCCTGCGACCCGCGGAGGTGGATCTACTCATCGGTGATTACTCGAAGGCTAAGAACCAACTGGGCTGGGAGCCGCGTACCCGGATGAAGGCGCTGGCCGAGCTGATGGTGGATGCTGATTTGGCGGCCCTGGGTTGACCATCGGTTCAGGGCATGCGGGCTCCAGAACCTGCGGAGTCTGATCGCACGGGCCAGGCGGCCGTCAGCCCCGCGACTAGGCGTGCAGGGTTTGGGCTTGGCGTGGCTCCAGCCTGGCGATGGCAAACGCCAGCAGCTTGGCGGCGGACTGCTCCGCCGGCTCAGCGCCGGTGTGCAGGACCAGGTCGGCTTGCGCGGGCGGCTCGAAGGAATCCGTCAGCCCGGTGAAATGGGGGACATGGCCGCTGGCGGCCCGGGCGTAGAGGCCCTTCACGTCGCGTTGCCGGCAGATGGCGTAGGAGGCATCCATATAAACCAAGGAGACGTTGCCTGCGCCCACGACGTTGCGCACCAGCTGGCGGTGCACTTCCAGCGGCGTGATGAACGAAGCGATCGTGCACAGGCCGGATTGGGCCCCGAGCCGGGCGATGCAGGCGGCCCGGCGCAGGTTTTCCAGCCGGTCTTCCGCGGAAAACCCCAGGCCTTGGCAAACTCCGGCCCGGAGAACGTCGCCATCCAGTTCCAGAACCGGGACACCCCGGCTGCGCAGCGAGGCCGTCAGGCTGGCCGCCAGGGTGGATTTGCCGGCGCCGGACAGGCCGCAGAGCCAGAAGGTGTGGGAAGGCAGCATTGCTATGCAGGAGAAGGGAGGCGAGGCGATGCCTCGCGGGAGAAGGGTGAATGGAGAAAGGAGAAGGGAAGAACGCGACGGAGTCGCGCTGGAGAAAGGAGCAAGGATTAGGGAGAAGGGAGGACGCGACGGGGTCGCGTGGGAGATAGGAGGGTGGAAGATGAGAAGTTTGAAGATGGCGGCCCGAGACTTGATGCCTACGGCTTAAAGCTTACCGCCTATCGCTTATTCCTACAACACATCCGCGAAGGCGGGCTTGAGTCGGCGGAAGACCGTATAGCCCAGATAGCATACGACCGCGCTGGTGGCGTACAAATAGGTCAGGTGGGTCGAACTCAACGGGCGGTGCCACAGGACTGCATCACGGGCGAGTTCGATGGCGAGCAGGATTGGGTTGAAGCGCAGGTAAACCCAAGCGGCGGGATATTTTTGAGCGGAATAAAAGACTCCACTCGCCCACATCAAGGCGGTCGTCACAAAGGGCATGACCTGGCCCACATCCCGGAAGAAAACTCCGAGCGCCGAAATGAACCAGCTCAGGCCAAGCGAAAGCAAGATGACCGGAAGGAAGATGATCGGCAGCCAGAAAATCCCCCAGCCCGGGTTATGAGCGAAGAGCAGTAAACTGAGTAGCAGCAGCCCCAGGCTTACCAGCATGTGAAAAAGTGCGCCGCCCACCGTGGCGGTGGGTAATATTTCCAGAGGGAATACGACTTTCTTCACGAAGTTGGGATTGGCAATGATAAGGCTCGGTGAAATGCCCAGAACCTCAGAGACAAAATTGAAAACGACCAATCCCAGAAATATTCCCAAACCATAGTCAGCTTTCGTCTCACTCGGTAGGACTCCAAATCGGCCGCCGAAAATATAGCCCAAAACCAGGACATAGAGGCCAAGCATCAGGAGTGGATTAAGAAAGGACCAGATGAGTCCCAAATGACTTCCCTTATGCCGCAACTCGACATTGCGGAGCGTGAACTGCCAGAGCAGCTCGCGGTTTTTCCATAGGGCGGTGGCGAAGGCGAACGGTGAACGGCTGGGTTTTGCGGTATCCCGACTCATGCAGTCAAAACGGCGCGTGTGGCGAAAAGGGGCAAGGAGAATTGCGCGACGCGGCGCGCATACGCGCAGGAGCAAGGAGAAGGGAGCAGGGAGGAGGGGAAAGGGGAAGGGCGGAAAAGAAGAAAGAAGAAACTCAGGAAGGGCGTAAGGTGAAAGGCGGAAGGTGGAGGGAGGCCGCGGCGTGGTCGCGTGGGAGAGGGGAGAGCATGGAGAAAGGAGAAGGGAGGCGCGCGGAATGCGCGGGATAAACGACAACCAATTGGGTGCAACCCGCTATTTGCGCCAGGTGCTGGCGAGCCGGAGACTTGACGGTCTTTAACATCCGATTATCTAGGTCCCATGAGAAAGCTCACAGCAGTCGTTCACGCAGGTGAACCGGACGAGGGAGGTTTTTGGGCCACTTGTCTCGAAGTTCCCGGAGCCAATGGCCAGGGTGAAACCAAAGATGAATGCCTCGCTGATTTGAGCGCGGCCGTGCGACTTCTGCTCGAAACCGAGCGTGAGCAGCAACGCAAAGACGATCCAACTGCTGAGGAGATCACGATTGCGGTATGAAGCGGCGCGAGCTGCTGGCTCATTTGCAGCAGCAGGGATGTGTGCTACTGCGCGAGGGAAGCAGCCATTCCATTTGGGTAAATCCCGGCACAGGCAGGAAAGAGGCGGTGCCCAGACATCACGCAGTTAAGCGATATTTGGCGCGTTCCATTTGTCGCAATCTCTCCATCGCAGTGCCCAAAGGTGCCTGATCTTGAACAGCCCCGATCGCCGCTCTCTCGTCAACCGCTAGAGGCTGCCTCGGATTTCGCTCCAATAGCGGTTCAGCCACGGTGGAGTGTCTTTAGCACAACGGTGCGCAACAGACGCGTTCAGCGATCAGCCCTCAGCTTTTCCTGATTTTCCAGTTCCGCCCTCCGCCGTCCCTGCACCCTGCTCCCTTTACCCGTCTCCCGCGCTTGGTGCCTCCTTTCCCCCACGCGATCCCATCGCGGTTCTCCCTTCTCCCTGCTCCGCCCAAAGTCCCGCGCTCCGACCGGGTTGAGCGCGGGACTTTGGGCTTGCGTTGACCGATGTTCGCGATGGCCTCAGGTTTTTCACTGCGGAACCGATGCCGCCCCTAGGCGTCCACTCAAACTCCTCCCGCCCAGCGCAAAACCAGCGGGTTGAATTACCTTAATCCACCCTCCCTTAATGCTCCGAATCCTTCGCCCCGTTGCCTTGGTCCTCACGCTGGGTTGCCTCGTGCACAGCAGCCGCGCCCAGGCGCCCCAACCGGTTTCCGTCCCCTTGCCCGAGGCCTTTTTCCCGGGGCTCAAGAGCATCCTCGACACGGCGATCAAGCAGTCGCCCCGCATGATCCTCCGGAACCTGGACAATGCGATGGCCGAGCAAGACCGCATCGCGGCCCGGGCCGGCCAACTGCCCTCGATCGGCGGCAGCCTGCAGTACAATCCCCTGGAGCGCGATTACCGGGCGGACCATGCCGGCTACCTGAAAACGCAGCAGCTGACCTACAACCTGACGTTTAACCAACCGCTCTATCACTGGGGCGAGTTGAAGGCCAACACGCGGATCGGCGAGCTCCGGCAGAAAATAACCCAGGGCCAGACGGCGGAGTCCTACCGCCTGCTCGTGCAGGAAATCCGCAGCCGCTACATGGCGGTGATCCTGTCCAAGACCGTCGTGGCCCGCGAACAGCTCAACCTGGCCATCGCGCGGGACCAGCTCGCGGTCGCCCAGGAGAAGTATGACAAGAAGGTCTTTTCCGATGCCGACATGTTCATGCCGCACCTGACCAGTGACCAGGCGACCCTCGCCGCCGACCGGGCGGCGGAGGACTACCGCAGCGCCAAGCTCACCCTCGCGAAGCTCACCGGGACGCCCGTGCTGGAGGAGAGTCAGGTGCCCGACGAGATTCCCAGCGTGACCGCTGCGCAGGACCGCTTGGAAGGCCTGATGAACGCCTATGTCTCGCAGAAAGATCCCAAATCCTATGCCCTCGACAATCTCCGCTCCCAGGCGGAGGTCGAGAAACTCAACTACACCGTCGCGAACGCGCGCCTGAAGCCGAAGCTCAACTTCGTGATGGGGACCACCAAGGACCAGCAGAGTTATACGGCGGACATCTCCACCCGCTATGACCTCCAGACCTACTACGCCGGCGTGCAGGTCAACTGGTCCATCTTCGACGGCTTCAGCACCCGGAGCATGGTCAAGAATGCTCTTCTGCGCCGCCGGCAGCTGGAGCAAAACATCGAGGATGCGACCACCAACCAGCTCGACGAGGTGCGCAGCGAGTTCAAGCAGCTGGGCTTCTCGGCGCGCGGCATGGAGTTGTCGGAACGGCTGTACGGTTCGAGCGAAGCGGGCCTGCACATGGAGCAGGATAACCTGAAGCGCGGATTGTCCTCCGAAGCCCAAGTGAGTGCGGCCAAGCTGAACTACTACTTCGCCCAGGTCGCGGTCTTCAACGCCCGTGCCGACTACCTGACCCGGACGAGTGAATTCCTTTCGACGATGCTCGAGGATCCCGCCCTCGCGAATCTTCCGCAGCTGAACGACCAATGAAAAAAACACTGATTGGGTTGGCCGTCCTGGTGGTGCTGGTCCTTGGGTTGCGGGCCTTTCTCAAGCCGGTGGCGAAGGTGGTCGCGGTCGTTCCCGGCATCGCCGTCAAGAGCGTACCGGGGAGCGTCACGGTCGAGGCCGAATACCAGATGGACCTCAAAAGCGAGATCAGCGGCCGGCTGGTCAAGTCCGAGCTCGATCCCGGCAAGAGCGTCACCGCCGGCACGGTTCTCGCCCAAATCGACACCGGGGACCTGAAGCTGGAAATCGAGCGGATCCAAAGCGATTATGAGGCCAAGAAGGAAAGCATTGCGGTCGGCTCCGCCATCAAGCTCGACCTCGAGTCGGCGCGGGAAAACCTGGAGAATTTCGAGCGCCTGACCAAGGCCGGCAACTATCCGGTTGGCGAACTGGAAAAGCAGCGCCGGCTGGTGAAGCAGATCGAGCAGAAGCTCGCGCTGGAGGGCGTCACCCAGAAGCAGGACATCGCCAATTTTGAAAACACGCTGCGGACCAAGCGCCGCCAGCTGGAAAAGATGACCATCACCGCACCGTTTGACGGGGTGGTCTCCGCGGTGTTTGCGCGCCCGGGCGACCTGATCAACGCGAATGCGCCCATCGCCACCCTCATCACGACCAGCCGCGCGGTCGAGGCGAAGATCAGCCAGGAAGATTTCGCCGACATCCGTCTCGACCAGAAGGCCCGGGTGCGTTTCCTCGGCCGCGATAACGACACCTATGACGCCACGGTGGTGAAGATCCTGCCCACGGCCGAGGCCGACACGCAGCGCTACCTGATCCACCTCGACGTCAAGTGCCCGGTGGACGTGCTCGTGCCCGGCCTGACCGGCGAAGTGAACATCATCGTGGGCCAGCGGGCGGCGAAGGCGCTGATCCCGCGCCGCGCGCTGTTCGGCAACAATGTTTACGTCGTCCAGGATGGCCGCGTGCAGCTCCGCAAGGTGGAGATCGGCTACGTCAGCCTCAACATCGCCGAAATCACCCAGGGCCTCGAGGCCGGTGACCAGGTGATCGTGGAGGAGCTCGACAAGTTCCGCGACGGCGACCGCGTGGGCACGGAAGTCGTCAAATAGCCGACGTATCGGGCCCGCCCGGCTCCATCGGCCCCAGGCAGCTCAACCACGGATGAACCCGGATTTAACCGCAAAGTCGCCAAGGGTGCGAAGCTCGCAATCATTGCAGCTCTTCGCGGAGCAGTCCTTGGCTTCTTCGCATCTTTGCGTTTAAATCCGCAGTCATCCATGTCGCCGAATTTCCACATCGCCTTCCGGTTTCTCACCGCGAAGAAGCGCGCCATGCTGATGAGCCTGTCGTGCACCGTACTGGGCGTCGGGCTGTTCATCGTCACGCAGGCGACCACGAGCGGCTTTGAGGAGTTCTTCATCAAGACGATCCTGGGCACCGACGGCGCGCTGCGGGTCGAGGACAAGATCCAGGACACGATGCGCAGCATGAACGCCGGCGGCGGCTCGGACTTCCTCGTGAGCCACCGCGAGGGCGTGAAGTACATCGAGGGCGTCGAGGAGCCGAAGCGGGTCATCAGCGGATTGAACGACTTTGCGAACGTGTCCGGCACGTCGCCCGTGCTGCGGGGCAACGTCCTCGTGCGCAGCTCATTCAAGAATGAGACGGCCCAGGTGTTCGGCATCAACCTCGACGAGCACCTGAAGGTCTCCGACCTGCGCTCGCAGATCGTGCAGGGCGACATTTCCTCCTTCCGCGAGTCGCCGACCGGCGCGCTGATGGGCAAGGTGCTGGCCGAACGCCTGGAACTCGGCGTGGGCAACTCCTTCATCCTTGATTCCCAGGGCGAGCTGCGCCGCTACCGCGTGAGCGCGATCTATGAGACCGGAGTGTCGGACATCGACAAGACCCGCGTCTATGTGCACATGAACGAGGCCCGCTCGCTGCTGAAGAAGCCGATCGGGGTGACGTTCATCCAGGTTGACCTCTTCGACAAGGATCGGGCGCCGGCGGACGCCTACCAGATGCAGGAAGTCCTCAAGCACAGTGCCAAGCCGTGGCAGGACCGCGAAAAGTCCTGGTTGTCGGCGTTTCATGCCCTGAGTGTTTCCTCGGCCATCACGGTGTCGGTTTTCACGCTCATCGCCGGACTGGCGATGTTCAACACGCTCGCGATGATCGTCCTCGAGAAGACCAAGGACATCGCGATCCTGCGCTCGATGGGCTACGAGCGGCGCGACATCACCCGGATCTTCCTCTGGCAGGCAGCGATCGTGCTGGCGATCGGGGCAATCCTCGGCGCGCTGATCGGGGTGGTGGGCACCTATGCGGTGTCCAAGATCCCGCTGCCCATCAACGGCATCTTCAAGACGGAGACGTTCCAGGTTTCCTGGAACGGCTGGCACTACGTCGAGGCCGTGCTCACCGCCGCCATCATGGTGATGGCCGCCAGCATCATCCCCGCCCGCCGTGCCGCGCGCCTGGAGCCGGGCGATATCGTGCGGGGGACCGCGCAGTAGCGCGGCGGACGCCGCGCTACGGGAGAAGGGAGCAGGGAGAAGGGATGAGGCGGATGGGGCAGGGAGCAAGGGGCAGGAAAAGTTCACGGATTAAGGGGCAGGGAAACCAACCGAAACGACTCACGATGAAAGACGAAACCTTCGAGAACTTGGAGGTCTGGCAGGAGGGTATTGAGCTCGCAGCCAAGGTCTATGATCGGATGAAGTCGTGCCGCGACTTGGGGTTTCGCAGCCAAATCCAAGAGGCCTCGGTTTCTGTGCCCGGTAGTGTATCAGTTTTGGATAATTGGGTGTGGGGCGGGTGCCCTCACCCGCCTTCGCCCCCGCGGGGTGAGGGCACCCCGCCCACATTGGGCCGAGAAGTTTCGGCCAAACTGATACACGACCCTGTGCCCAGTAATATTGCCGAGGGCTATGAACGGGATACCAATACGGAATTTATCCGGTTTCTCATCATTGCGAAGGGTTCCTGTGGCGAAGTTCGATCCCAAGCTCATTTGGCACGGCGGATTAAGCTGCTAACGCCCGAGCAGGCCGACGAGCTGATCGCCGATGCCGCCCAGCTCTCGCGACGACTAGCCCGCTTCATCGCAGTTCGCCGCGAAAAATTCGGCTAGTCTTTCTGCAAGTCTGCTTCCTTCCTTTCCTTGTATCCATCCGCTTTTGTCCGACATGCCTCCTCCTGCCCCCTCCTCCTTGCCCCCTGCTCCCGGCGGAACAGCCAGCGCCACGGCGCTGCGCTGTACCGCCTTGCAACGTTATCTAGGCCAGGGCGAGGGACGCGTGCATGTGCTCAAGGGGGTGTCGTTCGAGGCCCAGCGGGGGCAGGTCTATGCGATCGTCGGGCCCTCGGGCTGCGGCAAGAGCACGCTGCTCTACCTGCTCGGCCTGCTCGACCAGCCGGATGGCGGCGAGATCTCGATCAATGGACAGGTCATGTCGAACAACGACGATGCGGCGCGCACCGCCGCGCGCGGGGCACATATCGGCTTCGTGTTCCAGTTCCACTTTCTGATGCTCGAGTTCACGGCGCTGGAGAACGTGATGATGCCGATGCGGAAACTGGCCCGGCTCACGCCGCCCGAAATGACCGCGCGGGCCCATGAACTGCTGACCTCGGTTGGGTTGGGCGACAAGACCCACCGCCTCGGCACGCAGCTCTCCGGCGGCGAGCAGCAGCGCGTGGCCGTGGCGCGCGCCCTGGCGAACGAGCCGTCTATCATCCTCGCCGACGAGCCCACGGGCAACCTGGACGTCAAGAATTCCACGATGGTGTTCGACCTGCTGACACGTTTGGCCAAGGACCATGGCCAGGCGGTCGTGCTGGTCACGCACAACCCCGAGATCGCGAACCGCTGCGACTCCGTCCGGCCCATGCGTGACGGGCTGTTTGTCTGACGCGCGGCGCCGCGGCGAGCGCCGCGCGGGAGAAAGGAGAAGGGAGAATGGAGCAGGGAGGCGAGGCGGAGCCTCGCGGAAGGACCGCGACGTTGTCGCGGGGAAAAGGGAGCAGGGAGCAGGATCCGGTTGCCGAGGGTGGAACGCATTGCCCCTAATGCGTTGATCGGTTCCGCTAACAGCCAAACCCGGATTGGATCCTCAGCGTGTTGAGGGCAACACGCTCCACCCTTCAATCCGTTGCACCCTGCGGCGGATTAGGGATAATCCGCCCTACCGCCCGGCTCCATAGGTCAAGGATCGTTCCTGCTCCCTGCTCCTTGCCCCTTTCTCCGGCGCAACAGCGTCGCGCCTCCCTTCTCCGTCCTCCCTTCTCCCTTCTCCCGGCACGGCTGCGCCGCGCAGCCGTGCCGATAAGCCCGGACGGGCCGGCCGAAAGGCGATGCTAATGATTTCGACAATGAAAATTACGCCGGAAATTTTGGTTTACAACGGAAACGCCGCCTCCTTCCTTCGACCGCGAGTCCAACCCTTCAACGACGTCCCGTGAGCCACGACCCATCGCGAAAACACTTTCTTGCCAAATTGATCGGGCTTTTTGCCGTTGCTGGCGTCGCTCCGAGATTGCTCGCGAAACCCGCCGCGCTCCCGGCGGCCCCGACCGCGGCTGCGGCCGCGGTCACCCTGCGCCCTGATTCCCGCGCTGTCGCTCGCCGCGGCGAGACGGCCTGAGGCCGTCAACGGACCCAACCCGGACCATGTCGAACATCTTTCCCAAGTCGGCGAACAAGCTTCCGCTCCAGATCATCCTCTATCTGGTGGTCCTCGGCGGGGTGGTCACGGCCGGCGCGACCTACTACATGACGCCGAAGTACACGCGCGTCGGCTATGCCCCCGTCCAGCCCGTGCCCTACAGCCATGCGCTGCACGCCGGCCAACTCGGCATCGACTGCCGTTACTGTCATAGCAACATCGAGAAGTCGGGCGTGGCCAACCTGCCCACTGCCCAGACGTGCATGAACTGCCACAACCAGGTGAAGAAGGACAGCCCCCTGCTCGCCGTGGTCCGCCAGAGCTATGAGACCGGCGAGGCGGTACCGTGGGTCAAGATCCACCAGACCCCGGACTACGTCTATTTCAACCACGCCATCCACGTGAACCGCGGCGTCAGCTGCGTGGAGTGCCACGGCAAGATCAACGAGATGGACGTCGTCGCCCACGCCAAGCCCCTCAGCATGGGCTTCTGCCTCGACTGTCACCGCGATCCCGCGAGCCATGTCCGCGAGAAGGCCGACATCTACAACCTGGATTCCCCGACGATCGCCGAGAAGTCCGGCTTTGCCGCGGCGCACCAATTCCTGACCGACCGGAACATCAAACCTCCGCAAAGCTGCTCCGGCTGCCATCGATGAAACGCAAATTTCACCATCCCGAACCGTCTGAACGCGCGCTGTCCGGCCCGAAGTACTGGCGCAGCCTCGACGAGCTGGCGGCGACGCCCGGCTTCAAGGCGCAGCTGGCGCGTGAATTTCCCGAGGGTTCCTCCTCGATCGAGGGCGTGGACCGCCGGCAGTTCACCAAGATCATGGCCGCGTCCTTTGCCTTGGGCGGCCTCGGTCTCGCCGGCTGCCGCCGTCCGGAACAGTATGTGCTGCCCTACGGCAAGTCGGTCGAGGGTGTGATCCAGGGCCTGCCGCGGTATTTTGCCACGGCGATGCCGCTGCGCGGCTCGGCCATCCCGCTGCTCGCGGAAACCCACCAGGGCCGCCCGACCAAGCTCGAGGGCAATCCCTCCTACGCGCCCCATGGCGGCGCGAGCTCGCTGCTCGCGCAGGCCTCCGTGCTCGACCTTTACGACCCGGACCGCGCCACGACGCACACGATCAAGGGCCAGGCCGCCACGTCCGCGCAGGTTGCGGCGCTGCTGGCGGATCTCGCCAAGACGTACGCCGCCGCGAGTGGGGAAGGGCTGGCCTTCCTCGCCGAGGAATCCAGCTCCCCGACGCGTGCCCGCCTGCTGGGTCAGCTCAAGGAGAAGTTTCCCCGCGCCCTCTGGGCCGAATACGAGCCCGTGCAGGACGAGCCGCCGGCCGCCGCGGCGCGCGCGAGCTTCGGCCAGGACGTCAAGCCCCTCTACCAGTTCGCCAAGGCCAAGCGCATCGTCAGCATTGAAGCCGATTTCTTCCACGCCGAGGCCGGCAGCCTTTATTACTCGCGCGAGTTCGCCAAGGGACGCCGGGTGACGAAGAAGGAAGACCCAATGAACCGCCTCTACGTCGTGGAGAGCGGCCTCAGCCTCACCGGCGGCATGGCGGACCACCGCCTGCGTCTGGCCAGCAGCCACATGGCGGCCTTCGCCGCCGCGCTGGCGGCCAAGGTCATGGGCGGCTCCCCGCTGGACGCGCTGGGCCAGGGACTCGACTTCAAGGACAAGGACAAGTGG
Source organism: uncultured Opitutia bacterium (assembly GCA_903881475.1). GTDB lineage: Bacteria > Verrucomicrobiota > Verrucomicrobiia > Opitutales > Opitutaceae > Opi-474. The sequence continues at coordinate 13,343 of CAIRTK010000078.1, forward strand.
CTCGAGGCCTGCGCGCAGGACTTGCTCGCCCACCGCGGGGAATGCCTCGTGGTCGCCGGCGCCCAGCAGCCCGCGGCCGTGCATGCCATTGTGTACGCGCTGAACGCGTTCCTCGGGAACGTGGGTTCGACGATTGATTTTGTCGCCATCCCGGCCGCCACCGCCTCCGGCATCGGCGCGCTGGCCGCCGCCATCAAGGCCGGTGCGGTCAAGACGCTGTTTGTGCTCGGCGGCAATCCGGCCTACAACGCGCCGGCGGACCTCGACTGGAGCGCGCTGCAGAAGTCGGTGCCCGAGGTGATCCGCTACGGTTACTACGCTGACGAGACCTCGGCGCTGGCCGGCACGCAGATTGCGGCCACGCATTACCTCGAGTCCTGGGGCGACGCGCGCACGGTGGACGGCACGATCGTGCCGGTGCAGCCGATGATTCTGCCGCTGTTCAACGGCCTGACTGAGATCGAGGTCCTCGCCCGGGTGCTGGGCGAGACCCAGGCCGATCCCTACGCGCTGGTGTACGCCACGATCACCGGGCTCGCCGCGGGCGCGGATCCGGAGAAGGCCTTCCGGCAGTTCCTGCATGACGGCCTGGTCGAGGGTTCGGCCTACGCGAAGGTGGCGGTGAGCTATGACGCCAGCGGCGCCAGCTCCCTGTTCAAGTCCGCGCCGAAATTCGAGGCGCTGTCCGCCGGCAAGCTCGAGGTCCGCTTCGTCACCGACCACAAGATGGACGACGGCCGCTTCGCCAACAACGGCTGGCTGCAGGAAGTCCCGGACCCGGTCACCAAGATTTCCTGGGACAACGCGATTCTCATCAGCCCGCGCCTCGCGCAGGAGCTGGGGATCTACCCGAAGGGCTCGTTGCTGCAGATCGCGCGCGTCGAGAACGATGCGGACGCCGCAGGCAAGGAAAACGCCCACATCGCCGAAATCACCCTTGGCGGCCGCAAGATCCGCGGGCCGCTGCATATCCAGCCCGGCCTCTCCAACTACACCCTGATCCTGCCGCTGGGCTATGGTCGCACGGTCTCGGGCCGCGTGGGCAAGGACGCGGGCTTCAGCGCCTATCCGCTCCGGACGTCCGAAGCCCCGTATTTTGCCACGGGGGCGACAATCACCCTGACCGGCGAGCGCATGCTGCTCGCCAGCACCCAGGTGCACTGGTCGATGGAAGGCCGCGATATCGTCCGCGAAGCCAACTACGAGGGCCCGGAGAGCTATGCGGAGAACCCGGCCTTCGTGAAGGAAGTCGGCATGGAGGCGGAGACGCCTTCCGTGCTGGGCGAGGTGGGCGAGGCGATGACTCCGGCCGAGCGCGCCAGCCAGATCCCGCGCGGCGAGTCGCTGTACTCGACCCCGAAATTTGACGGCGTCCATCAGTGGGGCATGTCGATCGACCTCAATACCTGTACCGGGTGCAACGCCTGTGTCGTCGCCTGCCAGGCCGAAAACAATATTCCGATCGTCGGCAAGGACCAGGCGCTCCGCGGCCGCGAGATGCACTGGATCCGGCTCGACCGCTACTACTCCGACGGCCTGGCCGACGGCGCCGCCTTTGGCGGCGAGGGCAACCACCAGCTGCCCGAGGATCCCCAGGTTTCCCTGCAGCCCGTGGCCTGCCAGCAGTGCGAGCTCGCCCCGTGCGAGACGGTCTGCCCGGTCAATGCCACGGTGCACGACGACGAAGGCCTCAACGTGATGGCCTACAACCGCTGCATCGGGACCCGCTACTGCGCCAATAACTGCCCGTACAAGGTCCGCCGGTTCAATTATTTCGATTACAACCAGCGCCAGCTCGACAGCCTGTATCTCGGGCCCCTCGGGCCGCACGGCATGCCGGAGCTCGTCCAGATGGTGAAGAATCCCGAGGTGACGATCCGCATGCGCGGCGTGATGGAGAAGTGCACGTATTGCGTGCAGCGCATCCAGAATGGGAAGATCGAGCACAAGGTGAAGACCGCCCAAGCGGGCAATCCGGGCGACGTCGTTGTCCCCGACGGCACGATCAAGACCGCCTGCCAGCAGGTGTGCCCGGCCGAGGCCATCGTGTTCGGCAACGTCCTTGACGAGCAGAGCGCCGTGTCGAAGGCCAAGCTGCGGGAGCAGGACTATCAGCTGCTCGGCTACCTCAACACCCGTCCGCGGACCTCGTACCTCGCCAAGCTGCGCAATCCCAATCCCAAGATGCCTGATTACTCCGCGCTGCCGCTCAGCCGCATCGAGCACAACAAGAAGAGCCACCCCGGTGGAACGGAAGCCAAGCCCGAGGCGGGGCATGCCGCGCTGCCGGCCGCAAACAGCTTTGGAGGACTTAGCTAATGGCCCACGCTGAAACCGCCGCCTCGCCGGCCATCCTCGACGAAGTGAAGCCCGCGGTGCTCGCGCGGCCCGACCTCGTCGACCACGACCGCAGCTTCTCGTGGATCACGGAAAAGATCTGCGGCATCATCGAGGGCAAGACCCCCGCCTGGTGGTGGTGGTGCTTCGGCGTCGCCTGCTTTGTGGCGTCGTTCACCGTCGCCGGCATCACCTACCTGGTCGCCACCGGCGTCGGCGTGTGGGGCCACCGCAACCCGGTCAACTGGGGCTGGCCGATCGTCAACTTCGTGTTCTGGATCGGCATCGGCCACGCCGGCACGCTGATCTCGGCGATCCTCTGCCTCCTGCGCCAGAAGTGGCGCACGTCCATCAACCGCGCCGCCGAGGCCATGACCATCTTCGCGGTCGTCTGCGCCGGCATCTTCCCGGTGTTTCACGTCGGCCGCGTCTGGTACGCGTGGTTCCTCTTCCCGATCCCGAACTCGAACTACATCTGGCAGAACTTCCGGTCGCCGCTGGAGTGGGACGTCTTCGCCGTCTCGACCTACGGCACGGTGTCGGTGCTGTTCTGGTACGTCGGCATGATTCCCGACCTGGCCACGCTGCGCGACCGCTTCCAGGCGGCCGGCAACAAGACCCGCTCGTGGCTCTACGGTTTCTTCGCCATGGGCTGGCGCGGGTCCAGCCGCCACTGGAGCAACTATGAGATGGCCTACCTGATCCTGGCCGGCATCGCGACGCCCCTCGTGCTCTCGGTGCACACCATCGTGTCGTTCGACTTCGCCGTGTCGCTGATCCCCGGCTGGCACACCACGATCTTCCCGCCTTATTTCGTGGCGGGCGCCATCTTCTCCGGGTTCGGCATGGTGCTCACGCTGATGCTGCCGCTGCGGGCGATCTACCACCTGGAGGACCTCATCACGCAGTACCACATCGACTGCATGTGCAAAATCACTTTGGCGACCGGCACGATCGTCGGTTACGCCTACGCGATGGAGTTCTTCATCGCGTGGTACAGCGCGAATCCGTACGAGGGCTTCACCTTCATCAACCGCGCCTTCGGTCCCTATGCGTGGGCGTACTGGATCATGATCAGCTGCAACGTGATCACGCCGCAGTTCTTCTGGTTCAAGAAGGTCCGCGAGAACACCACGATGGTCTGGGTGCTCTCGATCTTCGTGAACGTCGGCATGTGGTTCGAGCGCTTCGTCATCATCTGCACCTCGCTCACCCGCGATTACCTGCCGTCGAGTTGGGGCAACATGAGCCCGACGATCGTCGATATCTTCACCTTCTTCGGCACCTTCGGGGTCTTCTCGGTGCTGTTCCTCCTCTTCATCCGGTTCCTGCCGCTGATGGCGATGGCCGAGATCAAGGCCGTCACGCCGCGGGCCGATCCCCATGCCGGCCACGATGGCCACTCCGCCCACTAATCCGCCCATGGCCACACCCAATTACGGATTGATTGCCACGTTCGACTCCCCGCCGGACCTGTACCACGCGGCGGAGAAGGTGCGCGATGCCGGCTACAAGAACTGGGACTGCATCACGCCGTTTCCGGTCCACGGGCTGGACAAGGCGATGGGCGTGCGCCGCTCCATCGTGCCGCGCATCTCGCTCGCCGGCGGCATCACGGGCTTCTGCACGGGCATGTCGATGATCTGGTGGACGGGCGCCTACGACTACCAGATCACGGTCGGCGGCAAGCCGCTCTTCAGCCCGATGTTCGCCTTCCCGGTCAGCTATGAGCTGACGATCCTCTTCACGGCCTTCGCCACGATCGGCGGCATGTTCTTCCTGAACGGCCTGCCGATGCATTACCATCCCGTGCTCAAGTACGACCAGATCAAGCGCGGCATGGACGACACGTTCTTCATCGTCATCGAAGCGCGCGACCCGCGCTTCAACCTGGCCAACACCAAGGCGCTGCTTGAGCAGGCCGGCGGCAAGGAAATCAAGGAGCTGGAAGCCTGAGCCATGCGCAACGTCTATCTCGTCACCGCATTCCTCGTTGTGCTCACGGTCTCCATCCTTGGGCTCCGGGGCACGAAATTCACCCATCCGCCGATGGACGTCTTCCCCGAGTGGGCGTTCCCCGGCATGAAGCGACAGCCCAAGCCGCGCCCGCAGGGCGAGAGCACCTTCTTCGCCGACGGCCGGGCGGACCGCCCGATTCCCGCCGGCACCGTGTCGCGCGATCCGCTGCGCAATGATTCCGCCCTTTACGAGGGCAAGGCCGCGGACGGCACGTTTCTCCGCGGGTTTCCCCCAGCCATCACGGTGGACGCCAAACTCATGGCGCGCGGCAAGGAGCGTTACACCATCTACTGCTCGCCGTGCCACGGCGGAGTGGGGGATGGCAACGGCATCACCAAGCAGTACGGCATGGGCGCGACGCCGACCTATCATGACCCGCGCCTGCGGGCCATGGCCGAGGGCGAGATCTTCAACACCATCACGCACGGCAAGGGCAATATGCTGTCCTACGCCGACAAGGTTCTTCCGCAGGACCGTTGGGCCGTGATCCTGTATGTCCGCGCCCTCCAGCGCGCGCAGACGGGCACCGTGGCGGACGTTCCCGAGGCCCACAAAACGGAGCTTGGCATCAAATGAGCACCCACGCCGCAACCGCTCCCGCCGCCCTGGCCACGGATTCGACCTCATCGTCGTCCGCGGCCACCAAGGCCCTGATCATCGGTCTCGCCGGCCTGGCCGTGACGGCCGCGGGCATCGCGCTCTCGCCCAACAAGCACGGGCCGGTGATGTCCTATCTTGTCGGCGTGACCTATTGGACCGCCATTGCGATCGGCATGCTGATGATGGTCATGATCCACCACATCGTGGACGCCTCCTGGTCGGTCGTCATCCGCCGCCAATGGGAACACGGGCTCGCGGCCTTCAAGTGGCTGTTTGTCCTGTTCCTGCCCCTGCTGATCCTGGCGTGGGTCAAGCCCGGCTACGTCTGGCCGTGGATGGATCTCCATCATGTGCTGCACGGGAGCGAGACGGTCGGCAACGACGTCCTCTACCAGAAGAAGTCCGGGTTCCTGAACCTGGACATGTTCACCGGTATGACGCTGGCGTTCTTCATCATTTGGGTCTGGCTGTCCGCCCGCCTCCGCAAGGCCTCGTTCACGCAGGACGTGGACGGCAAGGCGTCCTGGACCACGGCCAACCGGGTCAATGCGGCCATGGGCCTGCCGCTGGGTGCGCTCACGCTCACCTTCGCCGCGGTGTACTGGGTGAAGAGCCTCGAGTACCACTGGTTCTCCACGATGTACGGCGTCTGGTTCTTCGCGAACTGCATGCGCGGCGCGCTCTGCTGCGGCGTCGTGATCATGGTCTGGCTCTACCGCCGCGGGGATTACAAGGGCATCCTCAACACGAACCACTTCCACAGCATCGGCCAGCTGATGCTCGCCTTCACGGTGTTCTGGGCCTACGTGACCTTCTCCCAGTATTTCCTGATCTGGAACGCCAACATCCCCGAGGAAACCTTCTGGTATAACCTGCGCGAACTGAACCACGACGGCTCCACCAACCAGTGGTGGTACGTCGGCCTCGTGCTGGTGTTCGGCCATTTCGTGATCCCGTTCTGCGCGCTGCTGTCCTACCGCTTCAAGGTCACGCAGCCCATCATCCGCCGCATCGCCTTCTGGGTGCTGACGGTGATCCTGGTCGACATGTGCTACAACATCCTGCCGGCGCTGAAGGATGCGCACGGTGATTCGCTGCCGTTCCTCTCGATCAACCTGCTCTGGGTGCTCACCTCGGTGATCGGCATCGGCGGCGTCTGCATCTGGGCCTATCTCCGGAGCCTCCCGACCACCAAGCTCATCCCGATCCGCGACCCGCGCATTGGCGAATGCCTGACTCACCATGAGTGATTCCCCCTCCAAGTCCGCTCCGCTCGTGACCATCCTGACCGTGCTGGCCGGCTTCGCGCTGTTCCTGCTGGTCGTGTACTATCTCTACGTGCCGCTGCAGACCGGTCCCTACACCGACGACGGCATCCACACGGCCGCGGTGCGGAAGGAGAACCTGGCCAAGTTGCGGGAAAAACAGGCGAAGCAGGCGGCCAGCTACGGCTGGGTCGACCAGAAGAACGGCGTCGTCCAGCTCCCGCTGGAGCAGGCGATGGACCTGACCCTCCAGAAATACGCCTCCAAGCAATAACCGGCCCCACCCTTTGAGATGACCACCGCACCCTCCGCCGCCACGCCGGCCGAAGTCACCGAGATCGACGCCTCCGCGCGTTGCTCGCTGCTTTTGCTGCTCGGTTCCGCGCTCGCCTGGCTCGTCCTGAGCGGCGCGCTGGCGCTTGTGAACCTTGTCCAACTCAACTCCCCGTCGTTCCTGGCGGAGTGCCCGGTGTTGTCCTTCGGCCGCACGCAGGCCCTGCAGGAGACGGCCTTCATCTACGGGTGGGCCGCCAATGCCGGCCTCGCCGTCGCCCTCTGGATCCTGGGCCGCCTCGGCGGCTCGCCGTTGCGCTCGTTGAACTGGGTCATCACCGGCACGATCTTCTGGAACGTCGCGGTCACGCTCGGGCTGGTGGGCATCGCGACCGGCGACGCCATGGCGCACACGTGGCTGCACCTGCCGCGCTACGTCCTCCCGATGATGCTGGTCGCCTACGGCACGATCGCCGTGTCCGGCGTGCTGGCCTGGACCGGCCGGCGCAACCCGATGACCTTCGCCGCGCAATGGTACGCAGTCGCGGCGCTGTTTCTCTTTCCGTGGATTTTCTCCGCCGCGCAGGTGATGCTGGTATTTACTCCCGAGCGCGGCGTCCTGCAGGCCCTGGTGGGAGGCTGGTTTGTGCAGGGAGCCTGGACCCTGTGGCTCGCTCCGCTCGCGCTGACCTCGGCCTATTACCTGGTGCCGAAAGTCAGCGGCCGGGCCATCCCGAGCTATGATTTTGCCGCGCTCAGCTTCTGGACCCTGCTGGTGGTCGGCGGGTGGACGGGTGGGCGCCATTTCATCGGCGGCCCGGTTCCGGCCTGGGTGGCGTCCATTGCCGGCGTCTCGTGCGCGCTCCTCCTGTTTCACTACATTGTCGTGGGCCTCAATCTCCGCGCCGCCTTCTCCAGCGGCGGCAGCACGGTGCTGAAGTTTGTCGCCTTCGGCCTTGGCGCCTACGTGTTGGGCGGGTTCCTCGATGCCCTGACGGCCATCCGGGGCGTGGCGCTGGTCACCCAGTTCACCTATTTCACCGCGGCCCAGTCGCAGCTCGCGCTCAATGGAGCTTTTTCCATGATGATTTTCGGAGCGATTTACTTTCTGGTGCCCCGCATCACGGGGCAGGCCTGGGCCTCCTCGACGCTGATCCGCGCGCACTACCTGACGGCCATCATCGGCACGACCGCGCTGGTCGCGGCGCTCGCCGTGGCCGGCTGGGTCCAGGGTCACGACCTGAACGATCCGGCGGTGACGTTTGCGGTGATCGCCGGGCACACCAAGACCTGGCTGCAGGTGGCAACGGCGGCCCAGGCGCTGCTGGTGCTCGGTAATCTTCTCCTACTCGGCCATCTGCTGAAATCGGCCGTTTCGAGCCTCCTCGCCCCGGCGACCGCGACCTTCCGCCAGCCTCCGACGATGGAGGCGTCTGTGTCATGAAAAACGGCTTCACTTTCTTCCTCGGTCTTTTCCTGGCCCTTGCCCTGGCTTGGGCGGGCATCGTGCTGGGCTCCCATGCCCAGCTTGGCCACCTCGCCCCTTATTTCGACGAGAACGAGGGCAAGGCCTTTCCTGAGCGCCTGCCCGGCATCGCCGCGCGCGGCCAGCTGGTTTATCAGGATCTCGGCTGTGCTGCCTGTCACACGCAGCAGGTGCGCCGGCCGGACTTCGGCAGTGACAAGGCGCGGGGCTGGGGTGACCGCCAGAGCGTGGCCCGCGACTATGTGAGCCAGCCCCACGTGCAGCTCGGCGAAAGCCGGATCGGCCCGGATCTGGCCAACTTTGGCGCCCGGCCGCTGGCGGTGGATGCCGAACGCCTGACCCAATACCTTTACGACCAGCACGGCGGCATGCCGCCCTACCGCTTTCTCTTTGAGACACGCAAGATCACCGGTGAGCGCTCCGCGACGGCGCTCAAGGTTCCGGCCGCGGTGGGCATGGAGGTGGTCCCGACCCACCGGGCCCAGGCCTTGGTGGCGTACCTGCAGAGCTTGAACAACGTGTACGAATATCCCGAGGCCCGTCCGGTCGAGCCGGCGGAAGAGAAGAAGGAGGGTGCGGCCAAATGAGCGACCAAACCCCCATCGACCCGCGCCAGGAGCAGGCCGGCGCCTCGGACGAAAGTCTGCTGGCGGCGCATGAGAAGCTGCTCGGCAAGAAGCCCGAGGACGGCGCGCATTACAAGATGCTGCCGCTCGCGCTGCTCTTCGTGTTCAGCGGCCTGATTTTCTACGCCGGCACCTATCTCAACCACTATTCCGGCCACTACGACCCGGCGATCTTCAACGAGAATGCCCATCCCAGCAGCGGGGCGGCGGCCGCAGTGAAGGTTGACCCGATGGTGCTCGGCAAAAAGAACTTCGAGCTGGTGTGCGCCACCTGCCACCAGATCAACGGCCTGGGCGTGGCGGGGGTTTATCCGCCGCTGGCCGGTTCCGAGTGGGTCAACGGCTCCGAGGAGCGCGTTATCCGCATCGTGGTCTATGGCCTCAAGGGCGAGGTCAGCGTCGAGGGCAAGACCTACAGTTCGGCGGCCATGCCGGTCATCGGCAAGGTCACGGGCTCCGGCTACAACTGGAGTGACGAGAAGATCGCGGCCGTCCTGACGTACGTGCGCGCCTCGTTCGGCAACAAGGCCCCGCCGATCACCGCCGAGAAGGTCGCCGAGATTCACGCCAAGGAAGGCGACCGCAAGGAGTGGTCGCAGGATGAGCTGCTCAAGCTCCATTGAAGAGCGCTCATGGCCGGTTAAACGCCAAGTCGCGAAGAGGCAAAGATCCGAGCTAAGCCGAAGGTTTGGATAGTGGTACAGTTTTGCCTTGTCATCGCGAGCCTGGCGCAGCCGGGCGTGGCGATCCAGCTGGAGGGATGGCTTCGTCGCCCGCTACGCAGGCCCCTCGCAATGACAAACTGTACCATGACCAAGGTTTGTCCAAGGACTTCATCCTTCGCGGCGTAAACTTTGCGCCTTCGCGTCTTTGCGCTTAAATCAGCTCCGCCTTACTCCCCGAGCTTTTTGCCCGGCACGAGGTAGCCCTGCACGTAGTCCTTCACGGCGTCGCTCAACGGGGTCATCGCTCGCGCGTAGCCCGTGGCGCGCAGCTTCGCGATATCGGCCCGGGTGTAATACTGGTACTTGCCCCGCAGCACTTCGGGCATGTCGATGAACTCGACCTTCGGCTCCCGGCCCAGCGCGCGGAAGATCGCCCCGGTCAGCGTCACCCAGGTGTTGGCCTCGCCCGATCCGAGATTATAAAGACCGCCGGCCCGGGGCGCCTGCTCGGCAAAATGCAGGGTCATCTCGACGGCATCCTTCACGTAGAGGAAGTCGCGCATCTGCTCGCCGTCCTTGAATTCGGGTTTGTGACTCCGGAAGAGCTGGACCTGGCCGGTGGCGAGAATCTGCTGGTAGGCCTTGTTGACGAGCGAGCGCATGTCGCCCTTGTGGTCCTCGTTCGGGCCGAAGACGTTAAAATACTTCACCCCGACGATCTGGTTCAACCAGCCCTGCTGCTGGGCATACAGGTCGAAGAGGTGCTTCGAATAGCCGTACATGTTGAGCGGACGCAGCCGGCCCAGATCCTCGTTTTGGTCATCCATGCCCTCGGCGCCGTCGCCGTAGGTGGCCGCCGAGGAGGCGTAGATGAAGCGCGCTCCCTGGGCGAGCGCCCAGGCGGCAAGCTCCTTGGTGACATTGTAATTGTTGTCGATGAGGTAGCCGGCGTTCTTCTCGGTGGTCGAGGAGCAGGCGCCGAGGTGAAACACGGCGGAGAACCGGCCGAACGCGGCGGGATTGGCCGCCAGCTGCCGGCGGAACGCCTCGGCCTCGACATAGTCGGCGAACTTCAGCGGCGTGAGGTTCCGCCATTTTTCGTCCGAGCCCAGCACGTCGGTCACCACGATGTCCGTGTGGCCACGCCGGTTGAGGGCCCAGACGAGGGCGCTGCCGATGAAACCGGCGCCGCCGGTGACGAGGATGCGGCCGGAGAGTGAACTCATGTGTCCCTCGACATTTCCTCGGAGCGCGCCTTGGCGGCAAGCACGGTCTCGCGCAGCGTGCCGCGGAAATCGCGCGCCTCCATCCGGCCCAGGCCGGCGAGGGTCATGCCCTTGGGCGAGGTGACCTGTCGGCGCAACTCCTCGGGATCGGTGCCCGTGCGGGCCAGCAGGCGGGCGGCGCCAAGCACGGTCTCGACGGCGAGGATTTTTGCCGTTTCCGGCGGCAATCCGCCGGCCACGCCGCCATCCCGGAGCGCGGCGGCGAATTCGAAGAGAAAGGCCGGGCCGCTGGCGCTGACGGCGGCGGCGGTGTCCATCAATGATTCCTCGATCTCGATGGCGTGGCCGAGGGCCGCGAGCAGCGTGGCGACCGTGGCGCGGTCCGCCGGAGCCAAGGGAGCGAGACTGCACCACGGGGTCATGCCGGCGCCGATGCGTGCGGGGGTGTTGGGCATGGCCCAGACGATCGCCCGGGCCAGCGGGAAGGTCTGGGCGAGCCGGGCGGGACGCTTGCCGGCGAGGACGGAGATGACGAGTTTGCCGGCGGTCAGCGTCGCGAGTTGCGGATCGGCGCCGGCGAGTTGCTGCGGCTTGAAGGCGACGACCAAGGCATCGGCGCCCGCGACCAGGGCGGGGAGCGAACCGGCGAGGGTAATGCCTGTGCGGGCGGCGAGCAGGGCCGCGGTCTGTCCGCCTCCGCCGAGACAGGCGAGGTCGGCCGGGGCGACGGTGCCTTGGGCGAGCAGGCCGTCGACCATCGCGGCGGCCATGTTACCGGCACCGAGAAAGGCGAATTTGGTCGCAGTCATAAGGCGAGAGGTGGAACGTGGTGCCCGCAACGCGCGGTTTGAAGAGCGGCCCGGTTCAAGCGCGTTGAGGGCAACGCGCTCCACCCTGACATCCGCCGGCGTCCGCGACTGGATTTCACCGGTGGGCTGAAGCCGGCTCAGGTATCGCCGATCCGGCGCATCTTCTGCTCGAGCGGGTGGAGCAGGGTGGCGCTCGCGCCGCCGCCCTCGCGGTCGGTGAGGGTCACCTCGCCATCCAGGTTGCGCGGCGCATGCCGGGCGATGGTCAGGCCCATGCCCACGCCGACGGTATGCTTGGAGCTGATGAAAGGTTCAAAGACGCGGTCGCGGATCTCCGGGTCCACGCCGCGGCCCTGGTCATCGATGCGGATCTGGAGGAAACGGCGGTTGCCGGACCGTTCGACGATCTCGGTCGTGATCGAGATCGGGCGGGCGGTGGCGTCGGGGGCGTAGGACTCCCAGGCATTGATCAGGACCTTGGCGACCACCTCCTCGAAGATCTCGTAGTTAGTATCGAACGAATAGTCGCCCAGCGGGTTGTTGAGGGTGACCGGGGCGGTGAGGTTGTTCTCGAGGTGGAAGCGCAGGACGCTGCCCTCAAGCAGGCGCTGCAGGTTGCCCTTCGCGAGCGGCGGGTTGGTCTTCACCAGCAGGAGGCTGAGCTGCTTGATGATGGAAACGATCCGGCCGATCGCCTCCTCGACATGATGGGCGTTCTTCTTCACCTGCTCGGGCTTGTCGTAGTAGGCCTTGATGAGGTCGAGGTGGCCCATCACGACGCCGAGCAGATTGTTGAGATTGTGGGCGATGCCCTGGGTCACGGCCCCGATCGTCGAGGCACGCCGGGCGTCCACCAGGCGCCGCTGCAGGTCGAGCATCTCGCGGTTGATCGAGACGAAGCGCAGCTGCGTCTGGACGCGGGCGAGGGTTTCGTCGAGGTCGATGGGCTTGGTAATGTAGTCCACCGCGCCGACATTGAGGCCCTCGATCTTGCCTTCCTTCGAGGTGCGCGCGGTGACGAAAATGACCGGAATGGAGCGGGTGTCATCGGAGGCCTGCAGGCGCTGGCACACCTCGATGCCGTCCATGTCGGGCATCATGACGTCGAGAAGGATGAGGTCGGGCTTGTCCTTCCGGACGAGGTCCAGGGCCTCGATGCCGCTGTAGGCCGCGGCCACGCGCATGCCCTCACGCTCCAGTTTACGTTTCAGCAGTTGGACGTTGATGGGCTGATCATCGACGATCAGGATGGTTGGGGCGGCACTCATTTCGTTGAAAGCAAAGCAACTGCGATGGCAAAGCGCAAGCTACTGCGCAGGGTGGAGACGAAATGCTTTGACGGTGTTCTTCATGAGCATCGCGACGGTCATGGGGCCGACGCCGCCCGGGACCGGCGTGATCTTGCTCGCGAGGAGCGAAACCGACGGGAAGTGCACGTCCCCGGTAAGGCGGTAGCCGGTTTTTCTGGCTGGGTCGGGCACGCGGTTGATGCCGACGTCAATGACCACGGCGCCGGGCTTGACCATGTCGGCGGTGACGAACTCGGCGCGGCCGATAGCGGCGATCAGCACGTCGGCCTGGCGGGTGAGCGCCGGCAGGTTCGTGGTGCCGGAATGGCAAACGGTCACGGTGGCATTCGCGCCGGCCTTCTTTTGCAGGGCGAGCAGCGCGACGGGCTTGCCGACGATCAGCGAGCGGCCGAGGACGACCACGTGTTTGCCCTTCAGGTCCACACCGCTGCGTGCAAGGAGTTCCATGATGCCCGCGGGGGTGCAGGACACGAAGCCGGTCTCATCCTCTTGGGCAATTTTGCCGAGATTGAGCGTATTGAAGCCATCCACGTCCTTGGCCGGGGAAACGCGGCGGAAAACCGCGAGTTCGTCGATGTGCTTTGGCAAGGGCGACTGCACGAGGATGCCATCCACAGTGGGATCGGCATTGAGCTGATCGATCAGGGCGAAAAGGTCCGCCTGGGAAATGCTCAGAGGCGGCAGGATCACCCGGCTGGTGAGCCCGATCTCGGCGGCGGTCTTCTCCTTTTTCTTCACATAGGAAACGGAGGCGGGATCCTCGCCAACGCGGACGAGGGCGATGCAAGGCTTGCGGCCGGTGAAGGCGGCGACCTCGGCCTTCAGCTCGGCAATAATGGCGGCGGCGACCTGGTTTCCGTCGATGAGTTCCATGGGAGAGACGAGTAGCGAATAGTGCGTAGCGAGTAGCGGGTAGAGAAGGACCAGGTTCGGACGCGGAGCGCGCAGCGCTGGTGCTCGCGCCGGTGGCGACTACCGCAGTTGCAGACTCTCGACCTCGATCACGATGTCCTTGGTGCCGGGCACGGAAATCGCGGAGCCATACACGACGACGACGTGGCCGATGTATTTGTCGATTTGCTCGGTGAGGAGGAGTTTGCTGATATCAACGTAGGCGTAACGGTCGCCGGAATCGTCGGCGAGCGCCCAGTCATAGGGCCGGCGCGGCTTGAAGGCGCTGCGCGTGGAAACGAACTTGCCCTGAAACAGGCGGGGCAGCGTGCTCGATCCGCCGTCGCCGAGGTTGACCATCGGGGCCGGCCGGCCGGCGGTGGTGACGCCGTAGGCGACCGGCGTCATGGGGGCGGGATCGACCGGGGCGCTGACATTGGTCGTGGCGGCTGCGGTGGCGATCGGCGGGAGATAGCCGGGAACGCCGCCGACATGGATGTACCCGGTCAGTTTCTTCTGGAGCCGGATCTGGGTCCATTTGCCATGCAGTCCGGTGATGTCCGACTTGTCGGACAGCTCGATCTTGGTCAGCTCGGCGGCGCCGGCCTTCGGCGCGGCGTAAACCGGGGCGCCCAGGCGGACATCGAGATTCTTCATGATGTCGCCGTTCTTCACGTAGCCGTCGACCGGCCCAGCCAGCTCGACCGCCAGCCAGCCGGCGGGGGTGGTGGCGAGGGCTCCCGGCGCCACGACGGGCTCGCTGCCGGCGCTGAGGACAGTGAGGGTGGCCGACGATTCGTCGGGCTGCACGTGGACGGCGGTGGTCGCGGTCAGGGGTGCGGCGACCGCGGCGGTGGCGGTGGCGAGCAACAGGGCGGCGAGACGGAGGTTAGTCTTCATGGTCATCAAGATCAGGGGGCGTGGCGGAGGCTTCGAGGGCCGCATGCGGAGTGCGCGGTGATTGGAACAACAGTTCGATCTCCTTGGTAGAAAGTTGTTTCATGGCGTGCAACGGGATTCCCTTCAGCCGCAGGGCGCCGATCTGGTAGCGGCGGAGGCGCTTCACATCGTAGCCCAGCGTCGTGAAGAGCAGGCGGATCTCGCGTTTCTTGCCGTGGTGCATGTGCACGTCGAGATGGGTGGAGGCGTTCCCGGCGCCCGGGTTGACCAGCGCGGCGCGCTCGACCTTGAGGCGCTCGCCCTCGAGCACGATGCCCTTGACCAGCAGGGGCAGCCGGCCTGCCGGGAAAGGCTGCTTGAGAATGACGTAGTAGCGCTTCACGACCACGTTGGACGGGTGCATGAGCCGGTGGGCGAGGTCGCCGTCGGTGGTGAGGATAACGAGGCCCTCGCTGTCCATGTCGAGCCGGCCCGCGCAGAAGAACCGGTACTTGGCGAACTCGCGCGGCAGCACGCTGAAGATGGTGTCGGCGTGGTGCGGGTCGTCGTTGGAGCAAAGGAGCCCGCGGGGCTTGTTCATGGCGAGCGTGATGCGGGGCTGGGCGACGGTGCGCACGGATTTGCCGCTGACCGTGACCTTGTCGACGCCGGGGGAGATTTTCTGCCCGAGCGAGGCCTTGGCGCCATTCACCCAGACCTCGCCCTGCGCAATCAGCGCCTCGGCGGAGCGCCGCGAGCACACGCCGGCATCGGCGATGAATTTCTGCAGGCGGATGGGTTCGGCGGTGCTCATGAAAGTCGGGCCAGTTGGCGGAAGTTTTCTGGTCGTAGCAAGCCTGCGCACGGTCTGGCCTGGGGCTATCACCACGAAGGGCACGAAGCTCACGAAGACCGAGCCCAAACCATCGGAATTTGGTCGCAAAAAGGCCCAAGGGCCTTGGGGCGGCGAAAGAATCTCCATTGCGCCTATAGGCGCAATGGAGATCAGGGCCGCGACTCCTGAGTATTTTTGCGTCGCTTTGCGGGCATTCTCCGTGGCTTGGCCTTCGTGCGCTTCGTGTCCTTTGTGGTGAAATCGAAATTGCGTCTCGCCGCATGGCAAGGGCAGGGCGGATGAAACCGTGCTTGCCAGCGCGGACGGCGCGCCCCTTTCATGCGCGCAGCCATGTCTGCCGCCGTTGACGCCTCTGCCTTCTCGAAAGACCACCCGTTTCCCGCCTGCCTGACGGAAAGCCGGCTGCTCAACAAGCCCGGTTCCGCCAAGGAAACCCGGCACTTTGCCGTGAGCCTCGCGGGCAGCGGGATGCATTACAAGGCGGGTGACTCCCTGGGCGTGTTCCCGGAGAACCGCCCGGCGGATGTCGCGGAGATTTTGTCCCTCCTCGGCGCAACCGGCGACGAGCCGGTAACGCCGGCGATGCTCCGGCTGCCGGGCCCGCTGCCGCTGCGCGAGGCGCTGACCTCGCGGCTGGCGCTCGCCGGACCGACGCGCAAGCTCGTCGAGACCCTGGCCGGCAAGGCCACCGATGCGGACGAGAAGGGCAAACTCATGGGGCTGCTGCTGCCGGAGTCCAAGGAAGTGCTGGCGGCCTTCCTGGAAGAGCGCGAGTACGTCGACCTGCTGGCGGAGTTCCCCAGTGCGAAGCTGACCCCGCAGGAACTGACCGACCACATGCGGAAGCTCATGCCACGGCTCTACTCGATCGCCTCGTCGCCGAAGGTTTATCCCAACGAGATCCATCTCACGGTCGCGGTGGTGCGCTATGCAACCAACCACCGGGAGCGGGCGGGGGTCTGCACGACCTTCCTGGCGGACCGGGTGCAGGTCGGCACGACGCCGGTGCCGGTGTTTGTGTCGCATTCCCATTTCGGGCTGCCGGACGACGGCACAAAGGATGTCATCATGGTCGGCCCGGGCACGGGCATCGCGCCGTTCCGGGCGTTTGTGCAGGACCGGGAGGCGGGCGGCGCGACGGGCCGCAACTGGGTGTTCTTTGGCGACCAGCATCGCGCGACGGATTTTCTCTATGAGGAGGAGTGGAACACCTGGGTTGCGTCGGGCCGCGTGGCGCGCCTCGACACGGCATTTTCCCGGGACCAGACCCTGAAGGTCTATGTGCAGGACAGGATGCGCGAAAACGCCGCGGAACTCTGGTCATGGATCAAGGGCGGGGCCTATTTTTATGTGTGCGGCGATGCCAAGCGCATGGCCAAGGACGTGGACACCGCCTTGCTCGACATCATCGCGCAGCAGGGTGGCCTGGATGCGGCGGCCGCGGCGGACTACGTGAAGCAGCTGAAGAAGGACAAGCGCTACCAGCGCGACGTGTACTGAGAGAAAGGAGTGAGTAGCCAGTAGCGGGTAGCGCGCATCCGATCCGGCTCCGGTTCCGCGATTGCCAGGAATTTTCTACTCGCTACCCGCTACTCGCTACTGGCTACAATCCGTCCTCAACCCTCATGCTTACGTTCACCCAACGCACCGCCCTCGTCACAGGTGCGGGCCGCGGCATCGGCAAGGCGATTGCTGAAACCCTGGCCCGTCACGGCGTGACTGTCATTTGTGTCTCCAAATCCGCCGATTCCTGCGGCGCGACGGCCGCCGCGATCACCGCGGCGGGCGGCAAGGCGAAAGCCCTGCCCGTGGATGTGGCCGACGGGGCGGCGGTGGCGAAGGCCGCGGAGACACTGCTGGCCGAGTTTCCCGTGATCGACATCCTCGTGAACAACGCGGGCATCACCAAGGACGGGCTGCTGTTCCGGATGAGCGAGGGGGACTGGAACGATGTCATTTCCACCAACCTCACCAGCTGCTTCCACTGGACCAAGCACCTCGGCCGGCCCATGACGCGGGCCCGCTGGGGCCGCATCGTGAACATCACGTCCGTCAGCGGCATCATGGGCAATGCCGGCCAGGCCAATTATTCCGCGGCGAAGGCGGGCATGATCGGCCTGACCAAGACGCTGGCCCGGGAGTTCGCCGGCCGCAATGTGACCGTCAACGCGGTCGCCCCCGGCTTCATCAAGACCGACATGACGACCGAATTCGTCAATAACCCGGAGATTTCCGCCAAAGTCCTCGAAGCCGTGCCCTTAAAGCGCTTTGGCGAGGCGGCGGACATCGCCCACATGACGGCCTATCTTTGTTCGGAACAAGCCAACTACATCACCGGACAAGTTTTTGCCGTTGACGGCGGCATGGCGATGTGAACCCTCCAAACCACTCGAATTTACCAACATGGCTGACCCAAAAACTATCGAACAGCGCGTCAAAGAAATCATCGTTAATCAGCTTAACGTGAATGAGGAGCAGATCACCCCGACCGCTTCTTTCCTTGATGACCTTGGCGCCGATTCGCTCGACACGGTTGAGCTGATCATGGCCTTCGAGGAGGAATTCAAGGATGAGATCAAGGGTGAGATCCCGGAATCTGACGCCGAAAAGCTCCAGACGGTTGGCCAGGTGATCGACTACATCAAGGGCAAGGCCGGCAAAGCCTGAGCGTCCTTTTGTCCAAATTTCCGGCGTCCTGCCCGTTTCCCCCGCGGGAATATCTGGCAGGACGCCTTTTTGTTTCCTGAACCCGGGACCGCCTACATCGCCCATGGAAAACTCCTTCACGCCGCGCCGGGTTGTGGTCACCGGCTTGGGCGCGGTGGTCTCGATCGGCCACACGGTGGAGGCCTTCTGGGCCAGCCTGCTGGCCGGTCGCTGCGGAATTGAGCGCGTAACGCATTTCGATCCCACGGCGTTTGCCAGCCAGATCGGCGCCGAGGTCCGCGGGTGGGATGCGGCGCAGCACATGGACCCGAAGGAAGCCCGCCGCAACGACCGCTATACCCATTTTGCCTTTGCCGCCGCGCGGCAGGCCGTGACGGATGCGGCGCTCGACGTCACGCACGAGAACGGCGACCGGGTCGGGGTCATCATCGGCTCCGGGATCGGCGGCATGCAGACCATCGAGACGCAGCACGACGTCATGCGCGCGCGCGGCCCGCGCAAGGTTTCCCCGTTCATGATTCCCGCGCTCATCGGCAACATGGCCAGCGGGCTCATCGCCATCGAGCTTGGGGCCCGCGGGCCCAATTTCGGCATCGTCTCGGCCTGCGCGACGGGCACCCATGCGATCGGCGAGGCCGCCCATGCCATCCGCCGGGGCGACGCGGACGTGATGGTCGCCGGCGGCAGCGAGGCGGCGATCACGGAGCAGTCTTACGCCGGTTTCTGCTCGATGAAGGCGATGAGCACGCGCAACGACGCCCCGCAGAAGGCCTGCCGTCCCTTCGACCGGAACCGGGACGGCTTCATCATGGGCGAGGGCTCCGGGATCCTGGTGCTCGAGTCGCTCGAGCATGCCCAGGCGCGCGGCGCGCGCATCTATTGCGAGCTGGCCGGCTATGCGGCCACCTGCGATGCGTTTCACATTACGCAGCCGGATCCTGAGGGCCGGGGGTTGTCCCTCGCCATGATGCGGGCGCTGGCGCACGCCGGCGTGCGGCCGGAGCAGGTGGACTATAT
Source organism: uncultured Opitutia bacterium (assembly GCA_903881475.1). Lineage (GTDB taxonomy): Bacteria > Verrucomicrobiota > Verrucomicrobiia > Opitutales > Opitutaceae > Opi-474. Next base: position 32,269 of record CAIRTK010000078.1, read on the forward strand.
CAACGCCCACGGCACCTCCACGCCGTATAACGACAAGTTCGAGACGCTGGCCATCAAGAAGGTCTTTGGCGACCATGCTGGCAGGCTCGCGATCAGCTCGACGAAGTCCATGACGGGTCACCTGCTGGGTGCCGCCGGCGGCATCGAGTCGGTCATCTCGGTCAAGACGATCCAGACCGGCATGATCGCCCCGACGATCAACCTGGAAGACCCGGATCCGGACTGTGATCTCGATTATGTGCCCAACGTCGCCCGCGCCGCCAAGGTGCGCACGGTGCTGAGCAACAACCTGGGCTTTGGCGGACAAAACGCCGCGGTGGTTTTCCGGGCCCTATAGCGGGCGGCACATGAGAGCGATCGGCGCCGTTCTCATCGCCCTTTTGCTCCTTGGCCTGGCAGCCTGTCATCGGCGGGCTTTGCCGGAGCCGGTGGTGCCGCCGACCCGCCGGGAGATATGGGCGGCCATTCGGCCGCTGGCGGACCGGTACCGGATGTCGCCGGAATTCGTCTATGCGCTGGTCGCCGCCGAATCCAATTTCGACCCGGCCGCGCACAACGGCGAAGCCCGGGGCCTTTTCCAGCTCAAGCCGCGGGCATGGCGTGCGGTATCGGCGCTGCCCTATGTCCCGGCGGTGTGGGACTGGCGGGCGAACCTGGAAGTCGGGATCGACTACCTTGCCTATTCGCGGTCGTACCTGCACCGGAAAAATGTATTTTCCTACCCGCTGCTGCTCGCGGCGTTTCATTATGGCCTGGATTATGTCGAAGAGCGTGATTTCGACATCGGGCGCATCCCGACTCCGGCGAGCCCGATCTATCGCGAACTCTGGTCAGGCAACCTCGCGCCGGTGGCGCCTCCGCCTTAGGGCGGGTTTGACCGCTCAGGCGCAAAAAAAGGCCCGCGGAGTGAACCGCGGGCCGGGAAACGGGGAAGGGATCGGACTCAGGCCTTCTGAACCAGGCCGGCCTTGATGGCCTTGACCGAGACGAGCAGGCGTTTCGTGCCGCCATTGGGCATTTTGACGCGGATGCGCTGCAGATTCGGCCGGAATTTGCGCTTCGTGATGCTGGTCACGTGCGTACCGATGCCGCCGCTCTTCTTTGACTGACCCTTACGGTTGATGATCGAGCCCTTGACGGGACGACGACCGGTGATTGCACAGATTCTGGCCATGGTTTTGAGTGATTAAAGGGTCATACGTAAAGGTCGGGCCCCGGGCGATGCAAGGGGAATTTTAAAACCGCGCGGCCTGCAGGACCTGGAATTTCTGCCCGAGGTGCGAAGGGTGCAGCAACTGCAGCAGGCTGAGCTTTTTCGGACTGAATCGAGCCGCCTCGGCCGCCGTGGTGGCGGCGATATAAGTGGCGGCGTGATGGATGAAAAAGGCTTCCTGCGACTCGACGGCCGGCGAAGCGAATCCCTCGCTCGCGAGTGCGATCTTCAGCCAGTCCCAACAGATATGGCAGGTCAGGTCCTGCTCGCCGGGTTGGGCGAGGAGATGGTTTGACTGGGTATGCCGATGATAGGCGCGGGCGGTGCCGGCAGGAGTTGCCTCGACCAGTTCCTGCCAGGATTTGCCGTAGTCGAACGCGAGAAAAAGGCCGGTCCACGGCTGCGCGGCAATCCGCCCGGCCAGTGCGGTGGCCGCGAGTGGGGCGTCAATGATGTAGCCTTCGGGCGCCGTTAGCGGAAAATCCGCCGGCATAGCTGCCGGCAGGGTCGTTTCGGAAAGGGCGCCATCATGCAGGGTCACACCGAGTTCCTGCCAGGATTTGCCGCGAAAGACGAAACGGCGGAAGGGCTGGGCATCGAAGAGTTCGTTGGAGAACACCACGCAGTTTCCGCGCGGTTCGAGCGGATCTTCCAGGCGCAGCGTCTGCACGGACCGAAACGGGTGCTCCACGCCGGCCAACACGCTGCGACCGGGCTCGGCGCCGATCTCGACGAAAGTGAAGGCGCCGGGATCCTGACCGGCCAAGAGGGTCGTCACTGCGGCCGCGACCAGTTCGCCAAAGACCGGTCCGCTGGTGCTGGCGGTATAGAAGTCGGTGTCCGCCCCGTAGCCCACGCGTGGCCGAGGGCGGCGGTAGTAGCCCAGAACCGGGTGATAGAGCGCGAGCTCCATGAATTCCGCGAAGGTCAGGGCGCCGCCCGGCCCGGCCCGGAGGCGGAACGCGGCGAGGAAGTCCGCGGAGGGTGCGGAGGATGGCGTGGCTGACGAACCCATTTACAAAGCGAAGCAGATGCACACAGTGAGCCGGATGCTCAAACGGATTCTCATCCTCGCGGCGGGCGTGGTGCTCGGCGTGGCCCTGTCACTGGGCGCGGCGAAACTGGCGCTGGTGTGGGGACTTTTCCCGAACCGTGACCTCGACCGCTCGTCATCCTATGTGAAGGAAGTGCTGCAGCTGGTGAACGAGAATTACGTGGATGCGAAGGCGTCCGAGTACGACCAGCTCGCAAAATCCGCCATCCATGGCATGGTGGAGTCGCTGGATCCGCACTCGGAATTCCTGGAGTCGAAGGATTACACGGTGCTGGAGGAGGAGCTAAGCGGGGATTTCAGCGGCATCGGCGTCCAGGTCGAGATGCGCAAGGGCCGGGTGCTGGTCATCGCCCCCATCGCCGGTTCGCCGGGTGACCGCGCGGGCATCCTCCGGGGCGACGAGATTGTGCGGGTTGACGGCAAGCCCCTGGAGAAAGGGCTGTCCATGGACGGGGTGATCGACCGCCTGCGGGGCAAGCCGGACACGAAGGTGACGGTCGGGCTGTACCGGGCCAGCACCGGGAAAAACTTCGACCTCACCCTGATGCGCAAAATGATCCAGCAGGAGAGCGTTCGCGATGTCCGGGTGCTGCCGGCGCACACCGGCTATATCGAGCTGACGGAGTTTTCCGACCATACCGGCGAGGAGTTTGCCAACGCGCTGGACCGCTTGCTGAAGGAGGGCATCGACAGCCTCGTCATCGACCTGCGGGGCAATCCGGGCGGGCTGCTGGATGCCGCGGTCGAGGTGGCCGAGCCGTTTTTCAAGAAGGGTGAACTCATTGTTTACACCCAGGGCCGGAAGCCGGCGGACCGGGAGGAATACCGCGCGGAGGCCGAGGGCGCCCCGCTCACGCTGCCGGTCGCCATCCTGATCAATGCGGGCAGCGCCAGCGCGGCGGAGGTGGTCACGGGTGCGCTGAAGGACACCGGCCGGGCGGTGGTGGTCGGCGAGCGTTCCTTCGGCAAGGGCTCGGTCCAGTCCATCTTCAAGCTAAAGAACGGCGAGGGCCTGCGCCTCACCACCGCCCGCTACTACACGCCGGGCGGCGTGAGCATCCACGAAAAGGGCATCAGCCCGCAGGTGGAGGTCGTGATGACGCCGGACGAGGACAGCAAACTCCGCCTGCAGCACCTGCGTTCCGACGTGACGGACCCGAAGGATTTCAAGGAGCGCTTCGGATTCGCGCCGATCGAGGACCGCCAGCTTCAGGCCGCGCTCGATGTCCTCAAGGGCATCAACCTGCTCGCGGACCGGGCGGCGCCGGCGGAGGCCCGCTAGCGCACATGATCCTGGCGCTGGAAAGCTCGTGCGATGAGACTGCGGTGGCCGGGTTCGATCCGGCCCGCGGTCTGGCCGGGGAATGGGTGCACAGCCAGATCGCGCTGCATGCCCGGCATGGCGGCGTGGTGCCCGACCTAGCTACGCGCGAGCATCTGCGGAACTTTCCGCCGCTGCTGGAGCGCGCGAAGGCCGCCATCGATTTTTCCCGGGTGACAAGGGTTGCGGTGACAAACGGACCGGGACTGGCCGCCTGCCTCGCCATCGGCGTGGCGGCGGCGAAGTCGCTGGCGCTGGCCTGGCGTGTGCCGCTGCTGGGGGTGAACCACCTGCGCGGGCATGTGTGGTCGCCCTTCATCGGCCTGCATGCGGAAGCGCCCGGGGATTTCGAGACCCGGCTGGGGGCATGGTTGCCGCAGCTCGGGCTCATTGTGTCGGGCGGCAACACACTGCTATTCACGCTCGCGGCGGACCGGCGGGTGAGCGTGCTTTCCTCGACCCGCGACGACGCGGCGGGGGAGGCGCTCGACAAGGGCGCCAAGCTCCTCGGCCTTGGATATCCGGGCGGGCCGCTGATCGAAAAATTGGCGGCCGCGGGCCGGCCTGACGCCTTTGATTTCCCCCGTGGGATTGGCCGGCGGGACGAACTGGATTTCAGCTTCTCCGGCGTGAAGACAAGCCTGCGTTACCAGATTGAGAAGATGACGTCGGCGGACGTGCAAGTCCGCCTGCCGGACCTGTGTGCCAGCTATCAGCAGGCGGTGCTGGACGCGCTGGTCCGCAAGACGCGGGCGGCGCTGCTGCAGGGCGGCGGAGGGTACCGCAGCCTGGGTCTCTCGGGCGGGGTGGCGAACAACGGCGGCCTGCGGGCCGAGATGGAAGACCTGGCGCGGTCGGCGGAGATCCCGTTTCTAGCAGCCCAGCCCCGGCACACGGGCGACAACGCCGGGATGATCGCGTTCGCCGCATGGGCGGACCTAACCGGCGTCGAACGCACGGCGGGGCTCGACCTGCGGATCGAGCCGGGCGCGGGAGTGGCGTGAGAATTTCGGATGGCGGATACCGAATGGCGGATCGGCACAGGGGCACGCGGTCAGGCCAAGCAGCTTGGCCAAAGGAGCGCCTTCAAATCCGTGATTCCTAGTTTGTCATTCTGAGCGCAGCGAAGAATCCAGTGAGATTCCGCTGCAAGCTTCGGCTAGAGCCAACTGGATTCTTCGCTGCGCTCAGAATGACAAAGCAGTGCTGACGACTGGCCCTGGATGAAGGCGAAGTGACCCCAAATCTCGCATAATCCCCGGGTTCGTTCCGCCTGGTTTGGCCATCCGGTATCCGCCATCCGAAATCACTTATAGTCGCGCCGGAGATTGCTCGGCAGGATGCCGAGTTCCTCGCGATACTTGGCGACGGTCCGGCGGGCGAGGGTGAGGCCCTTTTCCTGAAGCTTGGCGACGAGTTCCTGGTCGCTGAGCGGGGCGGTCTTGTCCTCGACGGCGACCAGATCGGCGAGCATTTCCTTCACGCTGGTGTTGGAGACCGAGGCGCCGCTGTCCGCCTGGTAGCCGGTGGTGAAGAAGAACTTGAAGTCGAAGATGCCGTGCGGCGTCTTCATGTACTTGTTGGCGATCGCACGGCTCACCGTGGTTTCGTGCACGCCGACGATGTCGGCGATCTGGGTCATGGTGAGCGGCTGCAGGCTGGAGACGCCCTTCTCGAAGAACGGGGTCTGCGCCTTGATGATCTCGCGGGTGATGCGCTCGATCGTCCGCTGGCGCTGCTCGATGGAATCGATCAGGAATTTGCCGGAGCGCATCCGCTCGCGCAGGTACTCGCGCTCCTCCTTCGAGAGGGTCCCCTTGGCGATGAGGTCGCGGTAGGTGCTGGAGATGCGCAGGCGCGGGATGTAGTCGTTGTTGAGGTGGATCTTCCACTCGGTGCCCTCCTGCTCGACGATGACGTCCGGCACGACGACCCGGTTGTTGTCCTCGGCGAAGCGGCGGCCGGGGGCGGGATCGAGCTTCCCGATTTCCTCGATGGCGGCCTGGATGTCGTCGGCGGGGGCGCCGAGCTTGCGGGCGAGCTCGGGGATGCGGCGGCGGGAGAGCAGCTCAAACTGGTCGCGGATCATCCGGGCCGCGAGGGTGTCGCCCCGGCCCTTGGCCTTCAGCTGCGCGAGCAGGCACTCGGCGAGGGTCTGGCTGCCGATGCCGGGCGGATCGAAGCTTTGCAGGAGCTGCAGGGCTTCGAGCACCGTCTCGTACGGCAGGCCGGTTTGCAGCGCGATATCGGCGGGCGGTTGGGCCAGAAAGCCCCGGTCATCGAGGCTCCCGATCAGGTGCTGCAGCGCGGCGAGCAGGGGCGCGGAGAGATCGTCGAGCGCCACCTGCTGCATGAGGTGCTCCTGCAGCGAGGTTTCGCTGACAAGGGAGTCGAAGAAATGCTGCCGCTTCTCCGCGTCTTCCGCGGTGTGGCTCTGCGAGCCGCCGGCGCTCGACATGTGGTCGCGCCAGTCTTGGTCGAGCTTGCCGAGGATCTCGAACTGCTTGTCGAAATCCATCTCCTCGCGGTGATCGCCGTCATCGGAGGACCCGGCGGCGCCCTCCTCCTCGGCGGTCGCGTCGGAATTCTTGTCGATGCTCTCGCCGTCCATCGGCTGCTCCTCGAGCGTGGGATTGGACTGCAGCTCCTCCTGGATGACGGAGCGCAGGTCCAGCGCGGCCACCTGGAGGATCTTCAGGGAATGCCGGAGCTGCGGCGCAAGAACAAGGGATTGGGTCTGGCGCTGGCGGAGGTCGTGGCTAAATCCGGGCCCGCTCATGAGCTGGATGATGACTGGCGGTTCTCATCTCAGGGGCGTGGGATGGGTGGACGGGACGAAAGGGAAGTGCCGCCCGGATCCTCGATGCCGAAGATCTCCTTGATATAGACCCCGAGCTTTTCGTTCGTGGGGCCGTAGCGGTCGCTGTAAAGGTACATCTCGAGGTCGGTCAGCATCTCGAAGGCGGACTGGTAGCGCTGCTCGCGGTCGCGGGTCAGGGCCTTCTGGATGATGGCTTCGAGCTTGGGGTTGATATCCTCGCGCAACGTCGCGAAACGCGGGATGGGCATCATCAGGATGTTGCGGCGCGACTGGGCGCGGTCGATGGCGCGGAACAGGTTCTTCCCGAGCAGCAGCTCGGTAAGGACGATGCCCAGAGGAAACAGGTCGGCGCGGGCGTCGGTCACGGCGTAATTGGCCTGTTCGGGGGAAAGGTACTCGTCCTTGCCGGCGATCACCTTGCCTTCCTCGTTGTACATGAGGTCCAGGGCCTTCGCGATGCCGAAGTCCGTCAGCTTCACGTCGCCCTCGAAGGCGAGAAGGACGTTCTTCGGCCCGATGTCGCGATGGACGATGTTGAGGTGGCGGCCCTCACGGTCGCATTTCTGGTGGGCGTAGGCGAGGCCGCGGGCGATGCGGGAGATAATGAAGGCGGCAAGGTCCAGCGGGATCGGGCGGCGCAGGGACCGGTGCTTCTCGATGAAGACCTCCAGGTTCACGCCGCGCACGAACTCCATGACCATGAAGTACTGCCCGCCGATCTGGCCGAGATGGTAGGTCTGGACGATGTTCGTATGGATCAGGTCCGCCACGAGCCGGGCCTCACCGATGAAATTCTTCTGAAACTCCTCGATGGCGGAGAATTCCTCCCGGATGAACTTCACGGCGACAACCTTCTTGAAATTACCGGCGCCGAGCTGGACGGCCTCATAGACGACGCCCATGCCGCCCTCCGCGAGCTTGCGGATCATCTCGTAATGAATCTCGTTGAAAACGTGTTTGATGGACGCCACGAAGCGGGAGGAAAGGGTGCGCCGGCGTGACTGGCAAGTGTTCAGTCAGAATTTGGCGTGAAATCTGCTACAAGGTAAGTTTGACAGCCGATGCGGCCGACCTACGTTGCGCGCATGATCACCCTCACCCCGCGCGCCGCGACCCGCGTGAGCGCCATGCAGGCCGAGCTGGGCGCTCCGAGCAAACGCCTGCGGGTCTTTGTCGAGACGGGCGGCTGCTCGGGTTTTCAATACGGCATGTCGTTTGACGAGCGGAAGGACGGCGATACCGAACTGCAGAGCGAAGGAGTGAGCTTTTTCGTCGATCCCTCAAGCCTCGCCTATCTCAGCGGATCCAACATCGACTTTGACGACGGACTGCACGGCAAGGGTTTCGAGATCAACAATCCGAACGCCCAGAGCACCTGCGGCTGCGGCAAGTCGTTCAACTGAGCGGGTGGGCGGGCAAGTCCCGGTGTCCGCATAGTGTATTAACGAGGTTGCTTGATGCAATTTTGTCCGTGCTACGCTTCATGAAATGCAGTCACGGGACGTGCCTGTCCACCTTTTGAGCCTCAGGCCGGACAGTCCTAATATCTCGCCACCGATTTCCTTGGACACGGGACAGCAAACCCGAAAGCCCATGATACAGATGTCCCCGTCCCCATCCCAGAACGCCTCATCCCCGCCCCCCAGGCCGGAGCTCCCGGAGGCGGAGCCGAGCGCCGCGCGAG
>CAIRTK010000079.1 GCA_903881475.1 uncultured Opitutia bacterium
CGCTCGGCTCCGCCTCCGGGAGCTCCGGCCTGGGGGGCGGGGATGAGGCGTTCTGGGATGGGGACGGGGACATCTGTATCATGGGCTTTCGGGTTTGCTGTCCCGTGTCCAAGGAAATCGGTGGCGAGATAGGCCGAACTGGTGTTTTGTGTCCAGCCGGATCCGGTCACGTTGCTGTTGTTCACGACATACGCCGCTCCTTCATAGGTTGTGCTGGCCGATGAGCCGCCGTTGGTCGAAGCGTAACCGACCGTCCAGTGCGGATCAGTCGCTCCCCCGCTCAACAAGCTTCCGCTGCTATTGATGCCCGTATAGTACAGTCCCCATAGATTGGTCGCCGTGCTGGCACGCGCCAAAACACCCGACCCGCAGGTCAGGATGGCATAAGCCAAAATCAGTAGGGTCCGGCGAGGTTTCATCTGTAGTAAGCCTAGGGTGTAATACCCATTTTCAACCCCCAAGTACCAATTACCCCTTCGGCTGAAAACTCGGATGATCAAGAATGATGTATATAAAATATCATATAAATAAGTCATTCATTGATTTGCGTAAACAATCTCAACGGGAAAATGAACTGGACCATACGTAAACACCGCGGTCAGCGATCGAGCTGGGACTCCCGCATGGGACACCCATCTGAGCCCGGCAGATCGAGCCCGACCCATGTCGGGATCGGTAGTGTGGTATAAATTGCCACGTCATCGCGAGCCCGGCGCAGCCGGGCGTGATGATCCAGCTGGATGGAGTGGTTCCGCCTTCGCCAAGCTACAGGCGAACTAGGCCGGCGCCCACCTCGAGCACTGCGAGATCAAAGAGGAAACCTGCAGTGAAATGCGACTTGAACCGGCGGTGCCTCGGTGGCGGAGGGATGCAGGCGCCGACGCGGTCTCCCGCTGCCGCACCCGTGCGAGGGTCCAGATTTCGCGATGCGACACCCGGCACGAAAAACAACTTGCCTCAGCCAAGGGCATGCCGCTTTGTGACCCCTCTTCTGTTCGGGCTGTAGCGTAGCCTGGTAGCGCGCTTGCATGGGGTGCAAGAGGTCGTGAGTTCGAATCTCACCAGCCCGACCATTTTCCCCGTTAGTTCTGGCGACCTTCGGACCGAACTTCCACTGCGAAACTCTGGGCGAGCGGGAGCGTGCTACACTTAGACAAACGTACGAAACCGCCCTACCACCCCCTCTGTCTCCAAACTTGGACTAAAAAGCAGGGCAGTTCACATGCACGCACGAATTCTCTTTGCCCTGGCCCTTGGAGCTCTGAGTTTCGCCCACGCCGCCGTAAACTCCCCGGTCGCCGCCCGTCTGCAGCCTTTTGTCGACCGCCACGAGATCACCGGTGCCGTCACCTTGGTCGGAACCAAGGACGAAATCCTGAGTATCGAAACCCTTGGCATCGCTGACCTCGGCACCGGTCGGCCGATGACTCCAGACACTGTCTTCTGGATCGCCTCGATGACCAAGTCCGTCACGGCCACCGCGCTCATGATGCTGGTTGATGAAGGCAAAGTAGGCATCGACGACCCCGTCGGAAAATACCTGCCGGAATTCAAGGGCCAGCGGGTTCTGGCCGAACCCGGCCAGGATCATACCCGGCTGCGAGCGCCCCATCATCCCGTGACGATCCGGATGCTGCTTACGCACACCAGCGGACTCACGCCCCGCACCGACCTCGAGGAGCGAATCGACCGGCTTTCGCTGCGTGAAATTGTCCTGCACTACCCATCGCTGCCGCTGCGCTTCGAACCCGGCTCCCGTTACGAGTACAGCAACGCTGGCATCAACACCGCGGGCCGCATCGTCGAAATCGTCAGCGGCCTTTCATTCGCGGATTTCCTGGATCAGCGCCTGTTTATCCCGCTCGGGATGAAGGACACCACGTTTTGGCCGAACGCGAACCAGCTCAAGCGCCTTGCCAAATCCTACCACCCCACCGCCGGCCTGACTGGCTTGGAGGAAATCCCGATCGAACAGCTCACTTATCCACTGTCTGACCGTACGCGCGGCGCCTGCCCCGCCGGTGGTCTCTTTTCGACCGCGCATGATCTGTATTTTTTCGGTCGCATGATTCTTCATGGTGGCAGCTACGGCGGCCGGCAGTACCTTTCGGCCGCCTCCGTTGCCTGCATGACATCCAATCAAATCGGGAATTTTCCCATCGGGCCCGACCAGAACTACGGTTACGGCTTCGGTTGGATCATCCACCGTGTCCATCCTGCCGGCGATCCGACAGGGCCCGGCACTTTCGGCGCTGGCGGAGCCTACAACACGCAGATGGGCATCGATCCCGCCCACAATTTGATCTCTGTCTTGCTGGTGCAGCAGGCAGGTTTCCCGGAGAGCATTCGTGGATTACTGCGCACCACGTTCACGAAGGCGGCCGAGGACGTATTCGGTCATCAGCCGATGGAATAAGTAGCCGGATACCTCCAAGGTCGACCCCACGATCGAATCGTTCGTTAGGCCGATGGACTGATCCAAACTCTAAAACAGAGTCGGAGGACTCCAATTGCACGTACCAACGATATTCTTGACTATGCACTCAATGCCCCGGTGTGGCATGTCGGCTTCGTGACAAGACGGTTGAGGATCCGCCGGCAGTGAGATTTGCGCCGAACGTCACCCAGGCACGGATGCTCCACATCTGGGGCTGAACTGTATCTGCGGCATCTGATCGACCCGTTTTCGGCTTGGCTCTACAAGATATGCGCGCCCTTGAGCCAGAAACGCGGAGCAGGACGGTCCGTCCTGATTTATTATTCCGGTTTTGCCCCACGTGCGCCGTTCCAAGCCAAAATCCCCTTCGCCGGTCGCACAGACCCCGGCCGCGGTCCACCAGCACCTGGAGCACTTTTACCGCAAAAGTGCGCAGGATTACGAACGCTGGCTGATTTCGTGCCGGCAGGGCCTCTCTAGGAAGCCCGTGCATCAGCTTCGCGCCTCGATCCGCCGCCTGCTGGCCTGTCTTGAATTGCTCGAGATATCCCGGCCGGCCCGCCCGGCGGTGCGCGGCAAACTGCGCCGGCAGCTCCTGCTGCTGGGCGGCCTGCGCGACACCCAGGTCCAGCTCCGTTGCGTCAAGGCGGAACGCCGCTTTGCCACCACGCTGCGTCCGCTCCTCGAGCTGTTGCGCCGGCGCGAGCGCCGCCTGGCCAAGGCCGTGCTCAAGGGCCTGCATTCCGACCAGACGCTGCATCGGCTCAAGCGGCAGCGCGCAACCAAGGAACCGGATCTGCGCCATTTGATCCCGCGCCTGCGGCGGCTGATCGACCATAAACTCCAGCAGGCATTCGACCCCTTGGGCTCATTCTCCCGCTCCCGGCCGGTGGATGGAAAGGCCCATCACCGCATCCGCGTCCTCGCCCGCGAGTACCGTTGCCTGATGGAGGCGCTCCCCCCTGACTGGCGCCGGGGCGACACCGGGCTTCTGCTCTCCACGCTCGGGCCCTTTCAGGAAATCATCGGGCAAATCCACGACCGTGAGGTGTTGCGGCATCGCATCGGCCACTGGATCGCGGCGGGCAAGCTGCCGGCCGACACGTTCCAGGCCTTTGGAGACCAGTTGCAGTCGGAGAATAGCGCGTTGCTTGAAGCCTGCGGGAATCTAGACCGACCGGTGTTTCACGCCGCCATGCTCGCGCTCCGCCAGATCCGCCGGCCCAGGGTCTCTCCCGCAGGCCAACGATTCCCGGCGGCAGTTCCGCCCCCACCGGGCTGACGGCCACCTAGGCATTTTCCCTAGTGAGGTACAGCCGCGCCTCCAATTTCAATCCCCGCGGCGAACCGGTACTCTGGACCCATGTACTCGTCCACCGATGCCTCCCTCCCCTCCGGCGCTTCCCTCGCGGACAGCGACACGACCCTCCGCCACAACCGTCACATGGTGGCACAGCTGGAAAAATCGGACATCTACCGCGACTATCATCAGGCCTTCGAAACCACGACGGGAATGCCCCTGGGGCTGAGGTCCAGCGGCTCCTTCCAGTCGCCGCTGCATGGTTCGAAACAGATCAATCCATTTTGCGCCCTCATGGCCGGCATGAACAAGTCCTGCGCCGCGTGCCTGCAGTTGCAGCAGCGGGTCGAGCGGGAGGCCGGCCAGGAGCCCAAGACCCTCGAATGCTTCGCCGGACTCAGCGAATCGGCCGTGCCCGTCCGGGTCGGCGACACTGTCATCGGCTTCCTCCAAACCGGCCAGGTCCGGTTCACCAAGCCCTCCAAGACCCAATTCAACAAAATCCTCGACCAGCTGGCCGGCTGGAAGGTCAGCGTCAACCGTGCGGCCCTTGAGAAGGCTTACTTCGGCACCCGCGTGCTCGCCCGGCGTCACTATGACGCGGCGCTCCGCCTGCTCGCGATCTTCGGCCAGCAGCTCTCCTCCCTGAGCAATCAGATCGTGGTGCAGGAGTCCCTGGCCGAGGCGCCCGTGATCACCAAGGCCCGCGCCTACATTGCCGCCCATCAGTCCGAGGAGCTGTCGTTGTCTCTCGTCGCCAAGGCGGTGAACCTCAGCGAATTTTATTTCTGCAAGATGTTCAAGAAGGACACCGGCCTGACGTTCATCGAGTACCTGGCCCGGGTGCGCGTGGAGACGCTGAAGCAGTTGCTGCTCAATCCGCACAAGCGCGTCAGCGAGGCTGCCTACGAGGCGGGATTTCAGTCGCTCTCCCAGTTCAACCGCGTTTTCCGGCGGATCGCGGGAGAGGCTCCCTCGAGCTTCCGCGAGAAGCTCCATCGCAACGCGGCCTCCCCGGCCCTTCTGGCCCGCGCGGCCTGATTCCGCGGCCCTCACCGGCGCCCGGCCGAAGGAGCTCAGCCTTTGGTGCCTTGGGATTCGACCCAGCGCACGGCATAGCGGACGAGGGCCGTGGTATCCTTCAATTCCAGCTTCTCCTTGATGTGGCCTCGGTGCACATCGACCGTCTTGGTGCTTAAGTGGAGCTGGGTGGCAATGTCGCGCGTGCTCTGCCCCGCCCCGATGAGCTGAAGCACCTCGAATTCCCGGTCGGTCAGCTTTCCAATCGGCGAAGTCGATCCCCGCGGCGCGCGCCCGGACATGGTCTCCAGGATGCGCGCCGACATCCGCGGGCTGACATAAACCTCGCCCCGCAGGACCTGGCGGATGGCCGCGAGCAGGTTGTCGCCGCCCGCCTCCTTCATGATGTAGCCCCGTCCGCCGGCCCGGAGCACGCGTTCAGCATAGATCGCCTCGTCATGCATGGAAATCACCAGCACGGCCAGCCGGGGCTCGGCGGCTTGAAGGTCCTTGATGAATTCCAGCCCGCTGCGGCCCGGCATCGTCAGGTCCGTCAGCACGAGGTCGGGTTTGCCCCGCGCCAGTTCCCGGAAGGCCTCGGCCGGGTTCCCGGCCTCGCCGCAGACCGCAAGGTCCGGTTGCCGGGCGATGAGCTGTGCCAGCCCCGCCCGCATGAACGGATGGTCATCCACCACCAGGATCCGCCGGGGCGGCGGCAATGCCGCCGGCGGCGACCCCGCCGGGTCGCGGGTGGCGGAGCGGGCGGGAGTTTTTGCCGGATGCTTTTTCATGACTTGGACGGAAGCACACAGGAGATCGTGACGCCTTCCCCGCGCTTCGACTTCACGGTCAGTTCGGCGCCGATCACATGGGCCCGGTGCTGCATGACCCCGAGGCCGAGGCCCTTGCCGTCGCCGGCCTCCTTCGGCAGCCCAATGCCATCGTCCGAAATCTCGAGGAGGATGCGGTCCCCCTTCCTGGCCAAGCGGAGGCTTATCCGGGTCGCCCGCGCATGCTTCAGGGCATTGTTCGTCGCCTCCTGGGCGATCCGATAAAGATGGCCGGCGACTTCCGGGTTCGAGATCCGCACCGGCTCGGCACATTCGAAGGAGCAGCGCACCCGACCGAGGCTGTGCGTGCGTTCGGCCAATTCCGCCAAACCCGTCTGCAGGGCTTCCGGCCCCCGGTCGACCGGCACCAGGCCCCGGGCCAATAGCCGGGTCTGGGCCACCGCTTCCCGGAGCATCGCGCTGACCCGTTCGAGGCCTTTGGCGAGTTCCGGCTGCTCCCCGGCGGCGTCTTCCCGGAGCCCCGCGCACATCAATTCGATCGCGGTCAGCTGCTGGCCGAGGCCGTCGTGCAGGTCGGCCCCGATCCGGTAGCGCTCGCGTTCACCCATGGCCAGCACCTGGCCCTCCAACTCGCGATATTCCGACTGCGCGGCGGCGAGCGCTTTTTTCTGCCCCGTCGCCTCGAGCGTGCGCTTCACCACTCCCGGCAGCAGGTCGAGCAGCGCCGTGGTTTTCATCACATAGTCCAGCGCGCCCCGCTTCATGACATCAACCGCCACCTTTTCGTCGCCCTGGCCGGTCACAATGATGAAGGGCACCGGGGTGGACCCGTGCTGCAGCCGTTCCAGCAGGGCGGGGCCGTCCACGTTCCGCATCTTCAGGTCGAGCAGCATCAGGTCCGGAGTGCGCTCTTCCAGCCGCTTCAGTGCCACCTTGCCCGAGCCCGCCGTCACCACGTCGTAGCCCTCGGACTGCAGGGTCTCCGCCATCAGCACAAGCAGCCCTTCATCGTCATCGACGATCAGGATGCGCGGGGACTGAACCGGCGGTGGCACGCAGGCGAACCTAGTGGGCGCCGACCGTGGGAATCAACAATAGCGTCACAAACTGGCCCAGGCGCTGGATTGCCTCCGCGAACTTGTCATAATCCACCGGCTTCTGGATGTATTCGTTGCAGCCCAGATGGTGGCAGCGATCCACATCCCGGGCATCATCGGTGGTCGTCAGCATGATCACCGGCAGCTTCCTCAGGTCCGGGTCCGCCTTGATGCGCCGGAGCACCTCGATGCCGTCGACTTTCGGCATCCGGATGTCCAGCAGGACCAGAAAACTGCCGGTCAGCCGACGGGCGGTCTTTCCATCGCGCTCGAAGAGGAAATCGAGAATCGCCTGGCCGTCGCGAAAATGGTCGATGCGGTTCCGCAGGCCCGCCATTTCCAGGTTTTCCCGGATGAGGATCGCATGCCCGTCATCATCATCAACGATCAGGATCGTGGGCTCAGCCTGATTCATGGGCGTCACCCTCTTTCAGAACGGCGGGCAACGCTACATAAAAAACCGATCCCTCGCCTTCCCGGCTCTCGATCCAGATCCGCCCCTTCTGGCGCTCCAGCACCCGCTGCGCGATCGTGAGGCCCAGCCCTTCGCCGATCGTGAGGTCGGGGTTGAGCCGGTGGAAGATGTCGAACACCTTGGGCTGGTGCTCCGGCGCGATCCCGATGCCGTTGTCCGCCACCGCATAGACCGTCTGCCCATCCACGATCCGTCCAGTGACGGTCACGCGCAGCGGCCGCGCCGGGTCGCGGTACTTCAGCGCGTTGTCGAGCAGGTTGGCAAAGACCTGGCTGGTCTGCCCGCTGTCCCCGTAGCAGTCGGGCAGCGGCCCGACCCGCACCTCGGCTTTCGCCTCGTTGAGCTGAAACTTCATCGCCGCCACGATTTCCGTCAGCAGCGCGTTCATTTCCAGCGGCGCAATCGTCAGCGTGATGCGTCCCAGGCGGGAGTAACGCAGCAGGCCCGCCAGCAGTGACTCCATCTTGTTCACCCCGGCCGTGATAAAGCGGAGGGCCTGCGGAACCGTGACGTCCAGCGGCTGCTTCAGCTCGGGCGCCGTCCCGGTGCCGCGGCCGGCTTCGATCGCGGTCCGGATCGACTCGCACGCCCGGCTGAGCTGCTTGCTGAAACCCTGGACGTTGACCAGCGGCGACCTCAGGTCGTGCGACACCGTGTAAACGATCGTCTCCAGCTCCTTGTTCTTTTCGGCCAGGTCGGTCGCGAGCTGCTGCAGTTCCGCCTCGTCCGCCTTCCGGCGCGTGATGTCGGTGCGGATGGCCACGTACTGGACCGGCTTGCCCTCGGCGTTGACGAACGGAAAAATAGTCGTCTCCACCCAGTAGAAGGCGCCGTCCTTCGCCCGATTCCGGATTTCCCCGTGCCAGACCCGCCCGCGGCTGATGGTGGCCCAGAGCGAGCGAAAGAACTCCTTCGAATGGTGGTGGGAGTTGATGATGCGGTGGTCCTGGCCGATCAGTTCCTCCCGGGCATAGCGGGAGATCGCGCAGAACTTGTCGTTGACGTAGGTAATTTTGCCCGCCGCGTCGGTAATCGCCACGATCGAGTGCTCGTCGAGCGCCGCCCGCACGTCATGCAGTTCCTTCACCGTGGCCCGCAGTTCCTGCTCGGCCCGCTTCTGCGCCGTGATATCGCGGCCGACGCTCGCGGCGCCGACAATCCGGCCCGCGCGGTCCCGGATGGGCGAGATGGCGAGCGAAACATGGACGAGCGACCCGTCCTTGTGGATCCGCTCGGTATCAAAGTGCTGCACGAATTCGCCCCGGCCGATGCGGGCGAGCACGTCCGGCTCCTCGGCCCGGCGGTCCGCCGGGATCAGCAATTGCATCGGCCGGCCCACGATCTCATCCGCAGTGTAGCCAAAGATCCGTTCCGCTCCGGGGTTCCAAGAGGTGATGATGCCGGCCGTGGTCTTGGTGACAATCGCGTCCGACGAGGACTCCGCGATGGCCGCAAACCTCATCGAGGCCTCCTCCGCCGCCGGATCCCCGCCCTCGCGCTGGCCCGGCAAAAGACCACCCAGTCGGGCGATCAGTTCTTTCTTGGTCAGGGCGGAAAGATCTTCGGCAGACACGGCACCCAAGGGTGCGCAGCCTCGCGCCTGCGGCAAGGCCATCCTGCGGCCGGGCGCGCACTCCGCTGCCGCACGCGCGAACCATCCCAGCCCGGTCGGATCCGCAGAAAATGGGCAAAGATGGCCAAATTATGCCCAGCAGCGGTCAACCTCCCGGGGTAAGCTCGACCCGCTTCAAACGCCGGAAATCCCGGTCCGTTTATCGGCCCTCAACCCGGAACCTGACCATGAATAATAAATACTCCGTCGAATATAGCCTCCACTTCCGCAAGCATTCTTCGTCCGAGCATCAGGTGTATTTCACCGACGACCCGGTGGCCTGCGAGGAATTTCTCCAGTCCCTGCTGGAAAAGGGCATGGGGCTGCACGCCATCCGACACGACAGCGTGGACCTGCCGAAGGCGGAATTCGATCGCATGGTGAAACTCGCCGCCGCGGAAGTCGCCTCCCGGCTCATCTGCACCTCCCTGCACATCAAGCCGGAGGAGGAGCGCTACCGGTTCGGGTTCGCCGCCTGAACCCGGCGCCGGTCCGACCGCGGGCTTCCGCCCGGGGCCGGAACCGCCGGAGACTCTGACACGACCCGACAGGGCACCGGCCGCCCGTCAGTGCTGGCCCTCGGTCACCTCAACCTTCATCCGGCTGAGCCGTAACAGCAGCGTGCCGCGCCGCTTCAGCGGCCACCAGTCGTAGAGATAAATCTCCATGGGACGCCACATCGCCACCCAGCCGGCAATCGTCAGCCCTTCCCGGGCAATGCCCCAGAAGGCCCCCGAGGGGTCCAGCCGCGCGATCGTCTGGACGAGCAGCAGGCAGCCGGTCAGGAAGGCGATCCCGATCAGCAGGCTCGTCCGGCCCTGCCGGAAAAGATTGCGCAGCTCGAGCCGGTTGATCGAGGCGCGATAGGCGAAATAGTGCCGGACCGATTCGCCCACAGTCTCGTGGGTCTGCGGCGGAGAAAGCGGCCGGTCCAGGGTCAGCACCAGCCGCAGGATGTGATGCCGGGGCAGCTCGCGCGCCCAGCTGACGATGAATTCCTCGGCGTCATGATCGAGATCCTGTTCGCTGAACGGCGAGGGATCGAGCGAGTTGAACAACTGGGTGATCTCGCGCAGCTTCAGCCGGATGATGCTGCCCGTCGCGTGCGAATCTCGGGTCGGGAAAAAAGCCATGGTGAGCAGGTAAGTCCGGCGGACCCAGAGGGAATCTGATCCGGGAAAAGTGCAACCACCGGGGCGTCGGCCTTCGCCCCGCAGCCGCGTCAGCCGCCCTTGCGGCCGAGCGCTTCCAGCCGGTCCAGCCATTTCTGCCTCGCCGCCGGGCTCTTGGCTTCCACCAACCCGATCAGCGTCTCGCGCACCGGCGAGATGCCGCAGAATCCGAGGATGTTCCGCTCCAAGCCGCGCACGCCGTGCGCCCGGAAGAACCACCGGTACCAGATCGCCGGCATCCCCATGGTAGCGACGACACGGGCGGACTTGCCCTGCAGGCGCTTCTCGGGAAACCGGTCCCCGCTTTTATGCTCGAGCGCAAAGCCGGGCCGCAGGACCTGCTCCAAAAATCCCTTCAGGACGGCGGGCATCGTGCCAAGCCAGAGCGGAAAGATCACGACCAGGTGGTCGGCCCACGCGATCGCGGCCTGCGCCTCGCGCAGCGAGGGCGGAGTTGTTCCGTCGTTCCATTCGGCCTGGCTCCGCAGCAGGGGAAAGTCGATCTGGGCGATCTCGATGACTTTGATCTCATGGCCCTCCGCGAGCGCGCCGCGCACGTAGGAGTCGGCCAGGGCATGGCCGAAGTGCCGGCCCTTCGGGTCCGGGTGGCCTTGAATCAGGGTGATTTTCTGGTGCATGGGAAGGGTGTGACGGCAGGTGGAGCGGGTTCATCGCCAAGCCAACGGTCGGGTGCGGCGATGCGTTGGCGCAGGCGCAGGCGGACCGATGGGAGACAGCGCGTTTTTCACGATGCGCCACCTTAGCAGGATTCCGCCAGCCTGCCTCCGCAGGCCTTGCGGAGTGCTGGGCACTTCTTGCGGAGCACCCGGGCATAGTTTCCGGCCGCCCCGCCTTGGCGATGCCCCTCTGCGGCGGCAGGCCCCGGGCCCGAAGACCGGGCCCGTCCCGGTTTCATCACCAGGCCACCGACGATCTTCCGTCCACGATGCCCGGGCTAAACCCGGTCCGGACTCATTTCCTGTCGAGCGAGGCGAGGTCTTCCTCGAGCTTGTCCTGGGCCTCCCGCTGCTTCTGCTCGCGGGAGCTCTCCACCGGCACCAGAGTATAGTCCGTGGACACCGGCTGTTTGCTGACCGACGATGGCAGGACGGAAGTGGGCAACCGATCACCCGGCACATTGATCGCCCCGCTGGGTGAAATCAAAGGCGTGCCGGCCACATAGCGTCCGTCATCGCGCTTGGTCAGGCTGCCATCAACGCAACCGGAGAAGGTCATCGCACCGACGAAGACCATCAATAGAACCAGTCTGACGTTCATGGGGTGGAGGGGGAAGCGATTCAGCCGACCGGATTAATTTCGCAAAGGTAGCCAAAAGGCCACCCGCAAATCACCGCAACGCTGACCGCCTCCGACCCGCGCCCGGCAGATTGCCCGCTGCTTCTCCTGCTCACCGCAGCGCCAAATACGGCTCGATCGGGCGGAAGTTCGGGCGGGCGCACGCGGCATCGCGCTGGGCCTGGTCGGAAAACACAAACACCGCGTAGCCGCCGAAACCGCCGCCGCAGTATTTCCACGCCAGTGGCTTCACCGCGTCGGGCAGCGCCTCGCGGGCCGGACCCGTGGCCGCCGGATCCCCCGGCAGCGGCGCCATGCCTTCCGCGCGCTGCACGTTGCTGTACGACTGGCGCACCGCATCGGCCAGCATCACCAGGTCGCTCCGCCACACTGCGTCACGCGCCGTGGCCGCCGCGCGGGCGATGGCGTCGTAGTCGCGCGGCAGTTTCGCGAGATCGGGCGTATGGTGCGGCACCCCGGTCCAGTAGAGCGCCAGCCGGCCGAGCAGAAATCCACCGTGGTGCTTCAGCTCCAGTTCCGGGTGCTGGCCGCTGCGCCAGACGCACAGTCCGGTCTCGGAGATGATCGCGGGATCCTGCCAGCCGACCCCCAGGTCCAGTTCGGACGTCACGCCGTCCCGGCCGTTCAGCAGCGCCCAGGCGCCGCTGCCACCGAGGCCCGCGTTGCGCTCGTAGGGCCAGTCGCGCAGCGACACCGTCGGCGAGATCGCGCAGTTCACCACGTAGGCCCCCGGGCGCGCAAACCGCGGCACGTCGAGCCAGCCGCCGGCAAAATCCACGCGCAACGGCGCAACCTCGGGCGCGCGGATCAGCCGCACGATCTGCGTCGTCGAGACCGGTGAAAACTGCGGCGGCGTCTTCGGCAGCACGACATAGCGCGCGCCGACCTGCGCGCAGAGGTCGCGCTTCAACGGGCCGTATTTGTCGTCCTCGGTCACCGCGAGGATGTCCGGCCGCAACCGGAGAAAATCCGCCTTGAAGTCCAGGCCCTCGTCCTGGCCGTTGCCGACCACCACTTCGTCCACCATGTCGAGCGCCGCCAGCAGCGCGCGCTTGTGATCGTCCGGCAGCGAGCTGCGGCGGTGCTTGTGCAGCCAGAGCACCTCGGCCGAGGCAAACGACACCGTCAGGTGGGCGCCGAGCGCGCGGGCCTCGCGGAAGAACTGGATATGACCGGCATGGACGATGTCGTAGCAGCCGGAGACAAAGACGCGGGTCATGGGGAAGCGGGAAGGACGAGACGGTTTTCCGGCCGCGTCAACCGCGAACGCCCGGCGAGGCCGGGCCTGGTTTTTAGCACCGCACCCGCCAAGCACAGCCCAGCGGGGAACCCTGGAACTGCCGGCGGGCCGCCCTGGGACCCGGCCGTTCCCCGGACCACGGGCCGCGCGCAGCCCCAGCAGACGGCTCGCCCCTGAATTTTCTATTTTTCATCGCTTCGCGGCTTGCGCTCCGTGCGGCGCGCACCTGATAACCGTGCGTGATGGGGCTGCGTCGCGCACCCCGCCGCCTCCCCACCCCACCCCTGCATGGCTGCCCCGCTCTCCCGGCAAAAACTTCTGCGCGAGTGGAAACTGTATTTTTTCATCCTGCCCTCGCTCGCGATGGTGCTGGTCTTCGCGTACTATCCGGCGACCAGCGCGATCTACCACAGCTTCTTCGAATGGGCGGGCGGCGATACCAAGCAGCTGATCGGCTTCGATAACTTCCGGCGGGCCTTCCACGACCAGGTCCTGATCGACTCGTTCTTCACCGTCAGTGTCCTGATCGTCTTCAACCTCTTCAAGATGATCCCCTCGATCCTCCTCGCGGTGCTCATTCACCGGCTGAAGAGCGACCGCTGGCAGTACCTCTACCGCGTGCTGCTGGTCGTCCCGATGATCGTGCCCGGCCTCGTCACGCTTTTCATCTGGAAGTTTTTCTTCGATCCCAACCTCGGCGTGCTCAATGGCCTGCTCGACTTCACCGGCCTGAAAAGCGCCCTCGTCTGGCTCGACCATCTCTTCGGCTGGGGCGTGTTCTACGCCAACGTGCCCATCGGCTGGCTCTCGCAGCCCGAACTCATCCTGCCGTCGCTGTTCCTCTGGGGCTTCCCGTGGATCGGCGCCGTCGGCGTCCTCATCTTTCTCGCCGGCCTCCAGTCCATCGGCCAGGAAGTCTATGAGGCGGCGGAAATCGACGGCGTCGGCCCGATCGGGAAATTCCTCTACATCGAGCTTCCCCTCATCCTGACCCAGGTGCGCCTCAGCCTCGTGCTCCTCATCGTCGCCACGCTCGGCGGCTACGGCCTGCAGCTCCAGCTGCTCAACGAGTACGGCGGGCCCGGCGGCCGCGGCATGGTGCCGGGCCTCTGGATGTACAACCGCGCCTTCTACGCCGGCGAGTTCGGCTACGCCTGCGCCATCGGCATGATCCTCTTCGCCTTCATCCTCGCGCTCACCTTCGTGAACAACCGCTACGTCCGCATCGAAAAATGAGCACCGTCGCCCCCACCCTGACCTCCGCCTGGCGCCGCGACTGGTCGAAGCACGTCTTCATCCTGTTCTTCATCCTGATCGAGCTGTTCCCGCTCTACATGATGTTCCAGGTCTCGTTCAAGGACAACGCCACCTTCATCCGCCAGCCGTGGCTGCCGACCAACCCGCTGACCTGGCACTGGGAAAACTGGGGCTTCGCCTTCCATCTCATCCTCCCATACATCGCCAACACCGTCTTCGTCGCCGTCACCGGCACCGTCGCCTCGCTCTTCCTCGCCATCCTCGGCGCGTATTTCTTCGCGCGGCACCGGCTGCCGTGCAGCGGGATCCTCTGGGCCGCCTTCCTTGCCCTCATGCTCATGCCCGGCGTCGTCAACATCACGCCCCTCTTCATGCTGCTGAAATCCCTGAAGCTCCTCAACACCCTCTGGGCGCTCGTGCTCGTCGGCGTCGCCTCCGGCCAGGTCTTCAGCATCTTTGTGCTCCGGAATTTCATCGAGGACCTCCCGCGCGACCTGTTCGAGGCCGCCGAGATGGACGGCGCCTCGCACCTCCAGCAGGTCTTCAACGTCGTCATCCCGATGTCCGGCCCGATCATCGGCACGCTCGCCATCCTGTCGTTTCTCTCGATGTGGAACGACTTCCTCCTCCCGCTCATCGTGCTGCGCGACCAGGATCTCTTCACCCTCGGCGTCGGCCTGATCTACCTCGACGGCGAATACGTCAAGCAGTGGGGCCAGATCATGGCCGCCTATTTCGTCGCCTCGATCCCGCTCATCATCGTGTTCCTCTTCACGATGCGCCTCTTCGTCCGCGGCCTCTCCGCCGGCGCCATCAAGGGCTGATCCGAACGGTGGGCGGGCACCTCCGGTGCCCGCAGGGCTTGATCTCCGCCCATGCGGGGCCGGTTCGGACGGCCGCCGGTCAGTGCTGATTCCGTCCATAGTCCGGATACCAGCCGGCTGTTTCAGGCCGATGAAGGAAAGCTGCATGGTACCTCGGATTAAACGCCACCTGCGCTTTGCACGGAGGCGTTCCAGACATCGGACTTTTTGCACGAATTAAGCGGACCATGCGTGGACCGAAGTCGGATCGTTATTTTTTATAGACATGGTTTTCAGCATGTTGCGAATCCATCCCGTGTCCTTGGCACGCATCGAGGTAGGTACAGACCCCGTATCTGGTCTCCGCAACTTAAACTAAACTGCCACCATGTATTCCTCTTCAACAGGTCTCGGCACCCCCTCCAAGGGCGCCTCCAGCAAGTCTCCGCGCACGTCGGTAAAATTAGCCGCCCATCCCGGCAGCTCAGCCAGCGAAGCCGTCATCGACGCCGGCCTCGTCCAGCGCTTCAACGCCGGCGATGACGCCGCCTTCGTCCAAATCATGGAGCGCTACCGCGCCAAGATTTTCACCGTCACCCTCGGCCTCCTCCGCAACCACGCCGACGCCGAGGAAATCACCCAGGACACCTTCATCCGCGCGCACCGCGGCCTCGGCCGCTTCCGCGGCGACTCCTCGCTGGCCACCTGGCTTTACCGTATCGCAGTGAACCTCGCCCGCAACCGCTATTGGTACTTCTTCCGCCGCCGCCGCCAGGACTCGCTCTCGCTCGACTGCGCGCTCGGCGAGGACAACGACGGCACCTTCGCCGATCTCGTCGCCGATGTCGCCCAGGACCCGGCCCAGGAAACCGCGACCGGCGAGTTCTCGGACCTGATCAACCGCTGCATGGCCCAGCTTGATGCCCGCCACCGGGAGATCCTCACCCTGCGCAACGTCCTCAACCGCTCCTACGAGGAGATCGCCACCGCGCTCAGCATCAACGTCGGCACCGTGAAAAGCCGGATCGCCCGGGCACGCGAAAATCTCCGCGCCCTGCTTGCCGAGGCCTGCCCCGAGTTCGCCCCCGATTCCCCGCCCGCCGACTGGTTCATCCCCACCCGTTCCACCTACGGCCGCCCCGCCATCGCCAGCGCCTGAGCCTCCGGCCCAAGTGTCGTATGTCATATGACACTCGGGCGGTTCAGTTTGTCACCCATTGGGTGACAAACTTCCTGTCGACCCCGCCACGCATGCTTCCGAGGCGCGGCCTTGTTTTTTAGTGAGGGCCGGCCTCAATGAGGCGCCGTGCCTCCCGTCCTCCAAGTCACCCCGCTGGCCGCCCGGCGCTTCCTGCGCCGCGCCCTGCTGCTCGACCGGCCCGTGCCCGATGTCGCCACGGCGCTCGCGCACCACGGCTACATCCAGATCGACCCCATCAATGTCTGCGGGCGCATGCATGACCTGATCCTCCGTCATCGCGTGGCCGGTTACCGCGAGGGCGATCTCATGCGCCACCTGCACGGGGCCGCCGCTCCGCTCCCGGCCGAGGCGCGCACCGCGTTCGAGCACCATCTGCCCGGCAGCCAGATCCTCGTCGCCTTTCCCCTCGCGGCCTGGCCCCACCTGCTCACGGCCATGCACGCGCGCACGAAGCGTGCCGGCGCCTGGTCCGGCTGGCTCACCCCGCGGGAACGCGAGCTCGCCCCGCAACTCCTTGCCGAACTCGCCGCCCGCGGCCCGCTCGGCTCCGAGGATCTCCATGACGGACGCAGTTCCCACCGCGGATGGGGTTCCGCGACGCTGGCCAAATCCACGCTGCAAAAGATGTTTTTCCACGGCCGCCTCCTGATCGCGGCGCGCGACAAAAACCGCCGGCTGTATCATCTGCCCGAACGGGTCCTGCCCGCCGCCGTTCTTGCGCTCCCCGCTCCGTCTGCGGCCGCCACGGCCCGCTGGACCGTCCTCACCCAGCTGCGCCAGCGGCGCCTGTCCGTCCTGAAGCGCACCCAGCTCCCGCTGGTGGCCGACGCCGTGCAACCCGTCGCCATCCCCGGCGCCCCGTTGCTCTATTGCCTGAACGAGGATGTGCCGGCGCTGCTGGCCGCGGCGGAGGAAACGGGCGCGCATCCCGGTGAACCCCTCCTCCTCGCCCCGCTCGACCCGATCATCTACGACCGGCGCGTAGCCAACGCACTCTGGGACTTCGACTACACGTGGGAGGTCTATACGCCTCCGCACAAACGGGTCCGCGGCTACTACGCGCTGCCCGTCCTTTCCGGACTGGAACTTGTCGGCCACGTCGATCCCAAGGCGGACCGCGAACGTCGCAAGCTTGTCGTCGTCTCACGCCGCGTCCGCCGCGGCCATCGCGTCGCCGGCGCCGTGAGTTCGCTCGCCGTCTGGCTCGGCCTGCGTCCCGGCTAGCAGGCATTGTCATTCTGAGCGAAATGCCGGCTTGGGAATGGCCTTGGTTGCATGAACGCAGCTTGAGTGGCCCGCCGGCGCTTGCTTGAGTGCGCGCCTTGACTCCCCGTCCCGTACCGCCGCGCACGCTCCCCGGCCTTTTCCTGCCGGCCGCCTTTGTCTTCGCGGTCGTCGCCTTCGCCTGGTGGCGGTTTTCCGATAACACCGCTGACAACGACTTGTGGGGACACGTGCTGTACGGCCAGCGGGCCCTCGCCCTCGGCCATGTCGAGAAAGCCGACCCGTTCAGCTGGACCGCCGCCGGCACACCGTGGATCAACCACGAGGTTCTCGCGGAAAGAACCCTGGGCTGGGTTCACCGCCTCGCCGGCGGGACGGGCCTCTGGCTGCTGTCCATTGGCACCGCCGTCGTCACGCTGCTGCTGGCCTGGTTCGAAGTCCGCCGTGACGCGAAGGACGCCGGGCTGGGCCTCACGTTCGCCGCGTTGCTCGCCGCCTCCACCAACGGCATCGCGCTCGGTTTCTCCGCCCGACCGCAGCTGGCCACGATGCTCGCACTGGTGGTGCTGCTTGGCCAGATGCGCCTGCTGTATGCCGGCTGGCGCTGGGCCCTGCTCACGCTGCCGCTGCTGACCCTGCTCTGGATCAACACCCATGGCGGCGTGCTGGCCGCACTGCTGCTGCTCGGCCTCGCCGCCTTCGTCACCGGGATACAGCGTCTCGCACCCGGCGCCGTGACCGGCCGCTTCTTTTCCGCACCACCCCCGAGGGCGTGGCTGCTCTTCTCCACGGCCCTGGCCTTGAGCCTGGCTGCCGCCCTCGCCACGCCCTGGGGCCCGGCGAGCCTGCGCTGGCTTGTCGACTCGGTCAGCTACACCCGCCCCGAGATCACCGAGTGGCAGCCGACGCCGTTTGATTTTGCCCATGCGCCCTTCTGGTTCGTCGCCCTCCTCAGCTTGGCCGCCTGGCTGCTGAGCCGGCGCGGGCGCCGCGGCTGGGAAGCCGCCGCGCTCGCGATCCTCCTCGCGATGGCGTGGCGGCACCAACGGCATAGTTCGCTCTTCTGCCTGGCCAATCTCATCTTCACGCCACCGCACCTGCTCGATCTCCTGCAGCGCCTCCGGTCGCACGCCGCCGGGCTCGTCTCGGCCTTTCAAGCCGCCGGCACGCGCCGCGCCTCCGCCCTGCTGCTGCTCGCCGCCGGCGGCGCCGCGCTCGCCGCGAGCGTGCGCGCTCCGCGGCAGAATCCCTGGGCCATCGAGGTGGAACGCGACCAGTTCCCCTGCGCCGCGCTGCATTTCCTCGAGGCAAACCCGGTCGCGGGCAACCTGCTGGTGTTCTTCGACTGGGGCCAGCAGGCGATGTGGACGCTCCCGCGCAATCCCGTCTCCTTCGACGGCCGGTTCGACACCGTCTACTCGCGCGCCCTCATCGAGGCGCACTGGAAATTCTATCGCGGCGAGGCCGTCGATCCGGCCGTGCTCGACCTCCGTCGGGCCGACATTGCCCTGCTGCCGACCAACTGCGGCGGAACGCGCCGGCTCCTCGCGGACGGATGGACCCTTGTGTACTGGGATCCGCTGGCCTGCGTCATCGTTCGCACCCCTGCGGACAATCCTTCCCTAACCGGCCTGCGTCTGCCCGTCCGCGCGGGCGCAGAAGCTGTGATAGGCCGCGAGCCCTTCCCCAATCTCCCCTCAGGCTGGGTCGCTCAGGCCACCGCTCACCTCCGCTAAGATTCGCTGATCTCGGCCGGCTCCCCAACACCCGGTCTGCTCCGTTCCCTCCGTTTCCTCCTGCAAAGACAACGACCGCCCTCGTCGATGATCGGCAGGATGCGTGAATGAGCGTCCATTGGCGGACAAAAAACTCGTCCTGCAGCTGATTGACGCAGTTTTTCCGTGCACCCGCGCGAGGGCCGCGCGTAATCATGCACCCTTATGCCCGACGCGCCCGATCTCGCCCAGCTGCTGAAGCGCACCTTCGGCTACGGCACGTTCCGCCCGCTGCAGCGCGAGATCATCGAGGCCACCCTCGCCGGCCAGGATGTCTTTGCCCTGCTGCCCACCGGCGGCGGCAAGTCACTCTGCTTCCAGCTCCCCGCGCTGGCCCGCCCCGGCCTCACGGTCGTCGTCTCGCCGCTGATCGCCCTGATGAAGGACCAGGTCGATGCGCTGCAGGCCAGCGGCGTCGCGGCGACGTTCCTGAATTCCACCCTCGGCGCCGATGAATCCCGCGCCCGGCTGCGCGGGCTGCACCGCGGTGAGTACAAGCTGCTCTACGCCGCGCCCGAGCGGCTCATGCTCGAGGGCTGGGTGGAAAACCTCAAGGCGTGGAAGGTCGCCTGCCTCGCGATCGACGAGGCCCACTGCGTCTCGGAATGGGGCCACGACTTCCGCCCGGAATACCGCCAGCTTTCCAAGCTCCGCGCCGCCCTGCCCGCGGTGCCCGTCATGGCGCTCACCGCCACGGCCACCGGCCGCGTCCGCACCGACATCATCACGCACCTCCAGCTGCGCGAGCCGGCCACCTTCGTCGCAAGCTTCAACCGCCCCAACCTTACCTACCGGGTCATCCCCAAGGACGGGCCGCTGAAGCAGATCATCGACTTCGTCCGCCCGCGCGAACACGAGAGCGGCATCATCTACTGCGCCAGCCGCGCCACCACCGAGCGCGTCGCCGAGGCGCTTGCCGGCCGCGGCTTCCTCGCCCGGCCCTATCATGCCGGCCTCACCGGCGACGAGCGCGCCGGCAACCAGGAGAACTTCCTCCGCGACGACACCCGCATCATCTGCGCGACCATCGCCTTTGGCATGGGCATCAACAAGCCGAACGTCCGCTGGATCATCCACCACGACCTGCCGAAGAACGTCGAGGGCTACTACCAGGAAACCGGCCGCGCCGGGCGCGACGGCCTCCCGGGCGACTGCCTGCTGCTCTTCAGCGCCGGCGACATCGCGAAACAGACCCACTTCCTCGACGAGATCACCAACGAGCAGGAGCAGCAGGTCGCCCGCGCCCAGCTTCGCCAGATCGTGCACTACGCCGAGAGCGCCGGCTGCCGCCGGGCCGAGCTGCTCGACTACTTCGGCGAAAACTTCCCGCTCGATAACTGCGGCGCCTGCGACAACTGCCTCGAGCCGCGCGACACCTATGACGGGACCATCGTCGCCCAGAAATTCCTCTCCTGCGTCTATCGCATCGCCCAGAACAGCCGCTTCGGCGTGGGGATGAACCACATCATCGAGGTGCTCACCGGCGCCGACACCGACAAGGTCCGCCGCTGGGGCCATGACCGGCTCACCACCTACGGCATTGGCGCGGAGTTCTCCCGTCCGCAATGGGCCGCGGTCGGCCGCGAGCTCATGCGCCTCGGCTACCTCGCCGTCGCCGAGGGCGAGTACGCCACGCTGGAGCTGACTCCCGAGGGCCTGGCCGTGCTCAAGGCCCGCACCCCCATCACGCTCACCAAGCCGATGAACCTGCCCAAGGCGAAGCGCGCCACCCGCCGCGAGGGCGACATCGAGTGCGACGAGATCCTCTTTGAGCGACTGCGCACGCTCCGCCGGAAACTGGCCGACGAGCGCAAGGTCCCCGCCTATATCGTCTTTGGCGACACCACACTGCGCGCCATGGCCCGCTACTACCCGAACACACCCGACGCGATGGAAGGCATCCCGGGCATGGGCGAGAAAAAGCGCGCCGAGTTCGCCGAGGTCTTCGCCGCCGAGATCGCCGCCTATTTGGCGACCAACTCCCGCCCGGCCTTCAAGTAGCAGCCGAGATAACGAGGCTGAGGAGCGTTATTCCCGCAAGGACGCGAAGAGCAAGAAGCCAGACTTAATGTGGAACTCAGGAAATCTGGAACAGAGCCCGAACAAGCTCATTGATCTGCAACCAGAACCCACGGATCGATTCCAGAGTTCCTGAGTTCCAGATTAATCTCCTCACTCCCCCCGCTTGAACCAGACCGCCATCGGCGTGAGGCCGCGGTTGTTCCAGGCATAGTACGGAATCGCCGTGAAGGACCCAGCCTCTCCCCCGGTCACCTCCAGCGTCGTGACTCCGCCGAGCAAGCCGGCCTGCATCACTGGCGAGATTTTCGCCCCGGTCGGCAGCGCCAGTTCACCCGGCGCCACGGTGCTGTCCGTGCCTTCCACGCAGTACACCACCGGCCCGCGTTCGAGCGCCACGCAGCCTGCGATTGCCGCGATCTGCGGGCTGCCGTGCACGGTCCGGACCGGCATCGGCAGGTCGAGCTCGACCACGTCGCCGGGCCTCCACTCCCGCGTGATCACCGCGTAGCCCTGTTCCAGTTTCACTTTTAACTCCTCACCACCGGCCCGCAGCGTCCAGGCGGCCGGCGCCGGATCGGCATAACGGTACAGGTCCGACGGAACCGGCCGGCCTTGCGCCCAGCCGGGGATGCGGAGCCGCAGCATGAACGTCGCCGGTCCATCCGGCGCCACGGTCAGCCGCACCCGTCCCTGCCAGGGATAATCCGTCTCCTGCCTCAGCTTCACCCGCATGCCGGCCACCGTCGCCTCGCCTTCGCTCTGGGCGTAGAAATTCACATGGAGCGAGTCAGCCCGCACGGCATAAAAATAGCCGGTGATCGCGGCCGTGGTGCGCATCAGGTTGGGCGGACAGCACGCGCAGCCAAACCACGGCGCGCGGCCGGCGAACCCGTGGTTGTTTTTCGCCACGCCATCGTAAACCAGGGGATTGGGATAGAAAAACCGGTCGCCCGTGAGCGAGGCCCCGCTGATGAAGCCGTTGTAGCAGGTCCGCTCCAGCACGTCCATGTACTGCGACTCACCCGTGAAGAGGAACATGCGGTGGTTCCACATCATGAACGCGATCGCCGCGCAGGTCTCGTTGTAGCCGTCGTTCGGCAGCTCGTAGTCCGCGCCGTACGCCTCGCCGTGGCCCACCGCACCCACCCCGCCAGTGAGATAGAGTTTTTTGCCCGCGGCGTTGTCCCAGATTTTCGTGATGGCGCTGACATAGCGCGCATCGCCGGTCAGCGCTGCGACATCCGCCATGCCGGCATACAGGTAGTTCGCGCGCACGGCGTGCCCGACCGCCTCGGTCTGGTCGATGACCCGCTGGTGCTGCTGGCTGTAAACCTTCCCGTCCGGTCCGCGGGCCTCGAGGAAGATCTGCGCCAGCTCCAGCCAGCGTGCATCGCCCGTCACCCGGTAAAGCTTCGCCAGCCCCATCTCGATCACCTGGTGCCCCGGCGCGATCCGCAACCCGCGGTCGCCGAAGTCCCGCCACAGCAGCTCCGCGCTCTTCAGGCAGATCTCGAGCAGCGTGCGTTTGCCCGTCGCTTGGTGGTGCGCGACGCCCGC
Organism: uncultured Opitutia bacterium; assembly: GCA_903881475.1. GTDB lineage: Bacteria > Verrucomicrobiota > Verrucomicrobiia > Opitutales > Opitutaceae > Opi-474. The sequence continues at coordinate 22,301 of CAIRTK010000079.1, forward strand.
CTCGTACAAGTGGCCGAGATTGTAGATCTCGTGGCTGAGGATCGGGTCCAGCAGCCAGCGCTGCGGATCGATCCATTCGTGCGCCGGGGAGTCCGGATGCATCGTCCGGAACGTGTACAGGTAGCCGTCCGGCTCCTGCGCCGCGGCGATGCGCGCGATCCACCCATCGAGTTTCGCATCCAGCGCGGCATCCGGCCTCATGCTCAGCGCATACGCGGCGCCCTCGATCACCTTGTACAGATCCGAGTCGTCAAAGGGATAGATCGTCACCGGCTGGTTCTGAAAGCCGGCCTCCCCCGCCGCCCGCCGCCGCATCGTCTCGGCCGCGAGGTCGAAATTGCGCAGCCGCCCGGTCTCCTCGCACTGGCGCAGGGCGAACGGCACCGTCACGGTCCGGTTGATTTCCTGCTTCGCCTGCCAGAATCCTCCGGTCACCCGGACCGCGGTGAAGGGCACGGGCTGCACGGGATAATCCCGTCCCGGCGCGGACGGGTTCAACGGGGACGGCGATGCTGAGGGGGTGGCGGCACGGTTGGTCATGGGGCGGGTAAGCCCGGCCATGTTTGCCCCCGGCCCGGTCAGGTCGAACCGATTCTACAGGGAGTCACCGTGGGCGGGCACGTCCCGTGCCCGCATCAATTGGCGCATTCCACTGTCAGGCCCGCTCCAGAAAAGCGGGCACAGGACGGGCCCGCCCACCTCTAGCGCAGGAAGAGCTTGTACGCCGCGCTCCCCGTTTCCTCGGAATACCGGTAGCCGAGGGTTTTCAGGAAACGGCGGAAGGTCTTCATCTCCGCAGGCGGCACCTGCAGGCCGATGAAGATCCGGCCGTAGTCGGCCCCGAGGTTGCGGTAGTGGAACAGGCTGATGTTCCAGCTGCGGGACATCGAGTTCAGGAAGTTCATGAGCGCACCCGATCGCTCCGGGAACTCGAAGTGGAACACGAGTTCGTTCTGCGCCAGCGCCGAGCGGCCGCCGACCATGTGCCGGATGTGCGACTTCGCCATGTCATCGCCCGTCAGGTCCAGCGTCCGGAAGCCGTGCCGGTTGAAATGCGCCGCAATCCGGCGGCTCTCGGCCCGCCCCGCCATCTGGACACCGACGAAGATGTGCGCCGATTTCGCGTCCGCGATCCGGTAGTTGAACTCGGTCACGTTCCGGTTGCCCACCAGCGCGCAGAATTTCCGCAGGCTGCCCGGGCCTTCCGGAATCGTCACCGCGAACAGGCCCTCGCGGTGCTCGCCCACTTCCGCGCGTTCGGCGATGAACCGCAGCCGGTCAAAGTTCAGGTTGGCCCCGCAGGCCACCGCGACGAGTGTCGCACCCCTGAGCCGGTGCCGCTCCACGTACGCCTTGGCCCCTGCCACCGCCAGCGCCCCCGCCGGCTCCAGCACCGCCCGCGTGTCCTCAAACACATCCTTGATCGCCGCGCAGATGTCGTCGGTGTCCACCCGGATCACCTCGTCCAGGTAGCGCCGGCACAACCGGAAGGTCTCCTTCCCCACCTGCTTGACCGCCACGCCGTCGGCAAACAGCCCGACGCGGTCCAGCTTCACCCGGCGGCCGGCCTTGAGCGACTGGTACATCGCATCCGAGTCAAACGGCTCCACGCCGATGACCCGGATCCGCGGGTTCACGTTCTTGACGTACGCCGCGATGCCCGACGCCAGCCCGCCACCGCCGATGGCGACAAAGATCGCGTGCAGCGGCCCCTGCTGCTGCTGCAGGATCTCCATGGCGATCGTGCCCTGCCCGGCGATCACATCCGGGTCGTCGAAGGGGTGCACAAAGGTCAGCTGCTTCTGTTTTTCGAGTTCGCGGGCATGCGTGTAGGCCTCGTCAAACGTGTCGCCGAACAGCACCACTTCGCCGCCGCGGGCCTTGACCGCCAGGATCTTCACCTGCGGCGTGGTCACGGGCATCACGATGATGGCGCGGCCGCCCAGCCGCTTGGCCGCGAGGGCGACACCCTGCGCGTGGTTGCCGGCCGACGCGCAGATCACCCCGCGCTTCAGCACCTCGGGCGCCAGGTGCGCCATCTTGTTGTACGCGCCGCGCAGCTTGAACGAGAAGACGCTCTGCATGTCCTCGCGCTTCAGCAGGAGGGTGTTGTTCAGCCGCGCCGACAGGTTCGCCGCCTTGTCCAGCGGGGTTTCCCGCGCCACGTCATAGACGCGGGCGGTGAGTATTTTCTGAAGGTAGTCGGTCATAAGGCCCCGCAGGGCTACCCCTCCGGAGGGGGTGGGTGTGGCAACAAACCCGCGCCATGTCCACGCGGATTTTCCATATGACAAATGGCAGCTCAGTCAGCCCGGCGGTTCCGGATTGTCATTCTGATGAGACGGGACTTCCTCCGGGAGCCTAGTCCGCGAACCGCCAGGCCGGGACGAAGTCCGGCGGCAGCAGCTCCTGCTTCAGGTGCGCGCGGACCATTTCGATCGGCATGCTGCCGCCCTGCATGATGCCGTCGTGAAACTGCCGGTCGGTCATCCGGCCCGGGGTTACGAGTTCGGCGTGCAGCGCCCGGAGCTGCAGTGCGCCCATCATGTAGCCGACCTGGTAGAGCGGCGAGTAATCGCCGTTGAAGGAACGGCGCACCTCGCCGGTCGCGCTCGCGCGCTCGTGGCCCACGCGGTCGACGAGGAAGTCGATGCATTGCTGCGGCGTCCATTTGCCGAGGTGGAAGTTGAGCGAGAAGATGATCCGCGCGCAGCGGTGCGTGCGCCAGAACAGCATGCCGATCCGGTCCTCGGGCGAACGCGGGAAGTGCAGGTCCCACATCTGGAACTCCCACCACAACGCCCAGCCCTCCACCCAGAAGGGCGTGGTGAAGAGCTCGCGGTGCTGGTTGACGCGGGCCTGGTAGTAATACTGCAGATGGTGGCCGGGCAGCAGCTCGTGGAAGACGGTCGCCCGGGCAAAGTGGATGTTGTTCGCCCGCAGGCTCTGCAGCTTCTCATCCTCGTCCATCGTGTCCGTCGGGTAGGACACGAGGATGTCATTTCCGCCGAGGAAGAACGGCGCCACCTTTTGCTGGGCCGGCGGCATCATGCGCAGGCGCCAGATGTCCGCGGCCAGCGGCGGGATCGTCACCAGCTGGCGGTCTTCCACGAACTTGATGGCCTCCAGCGCCAGGTCGCGCACCAGCTCGGGCTGGTGGCCGGGCTCCACATAGTCCTGCTTCACCTTTTCCAGCGCCGCCTTCCAGTCGTCGCCATAGCCCATCTCGCGGGCCGCCCGCTTCCATTCCGCGTCGCACCAGGCGAACTCGCGGTTGGCGATGGCGATCAGCTCCTCGGGCGTGTACGGGATCATCTCGTGCTGGAGTTCCGCCACCAGGCCATCCCGGCCGATCGGATCGCCGATGATCGGCTCGTCCTTGCCCGGTTCCACGCCCACGATTTTTTCCCGGAGGAATTTCCCGTAGCCGTCCAGCGCCTCGCCCAGCGCCTTGTAGGGCGCCCGGTTCCACCAGCTGAAGACCGGATCGTAGCCATCGTAGTGCTTGAACCAGTCGTCGAGCGACTTCCGCAGGTCCGTCAGGCGGTTGGCCGCGCGATAGGCGATGATGCGCGTGGTGGTGATCGGGAGGGGCCCGGCTTCGGGGGCTCCCTTCGCCGCCTTCAATGCCGCCTCGAGCCCCGCCCGGGCCTCCTCGAGTTCCAGGCGCATCCGGGCCAGCGCGGCCGCCGTGGCCTTGCCGTCCACCGGCTGCATCATTCGCCGGGATTCCTGCAGCTGGGCGATGGACTCCGCAAACGGCAGCAGCGGCGCCGTCTCCTGCGCGCGCTTTTCCTCCCGGTCAAGCAGGCGCAGCTCGTACGTGAGCTGCGAGCGCAGGAGCGTGGCGTCGATCCGACCCTCGGGCCCGAGCGTGAGGAAGGCCACTTGCCCGAGCCGCTGCTGCCAGGCCTGGTAAAATTCCCGCATCCGCCGCCGGTACAGCGCCGAGTTCTTCACGCTGTAGAAGCGCTGCAGTTCCGCCCGGTCGGTCTCGAAGCGCTCAACCAGCTCGCGCAGTTCGCTCGAGGCGGGCTTGGTCAGCTCCGCCAGCTCGGGCGGCACGTAATCCGCGGTGGCCCGCGTGGCGACCGGCGCGGGATCCGCCGCCAGCACGACGGAGCCAAACATGACCAGCAGGGCGGGAATCAGGCGGTGGGAGGGCATGCCCCCGACTACAGCCGGCCCACCCCGGATGGTCAAACGCACAGGCGCGCCTGGCGGCGGTTCCGTTGGGAATCGCTGTTGGACGGCGGATCTGCAGATCCGCCGGTTTGAAAGGTGGGGCTCATCCGGAGGATTCGCCCCACCCTCGTAAATTTAGCTTCTCAGAATTTCCACTCCGCACCCCCGAACGCCCCGAAGCCGAGCGCCGGGTAGCCGTTCACCGGCTCGTATTTCTCGTCGAGGAGGTTCTCAAGCCGCACCTTCAGGGCGAAACGCTGGTTCACCTGCCAGGCCGCGTACAAGCGCACCACCGTGTAGGCCGGGGAGTTGACCGTCAGATAGGTCTGCGCATCGACATCCTGTTCCCCGGCAACGTACACCAGGCCCGCCCCGGCGCTGACCCCGTGGCCGAAATCATGCCAGAGGTCCGCGTTGACCGAGTTCCGCGGACGGCGGAGCAGCCGGGTGCCCTGCGTGAGGTCGTTGGCCTCCAGGTAGGTGTAGGCCAGCCTCGCCTTGACGGCGTCCCCGAGCGTGGTCTGGGCCGCCACCTCGACTCCGCTCGTGCGGGCTTGGTCGACATTTTCCACCGTGCTCGGGAAGACGGCAAAATTATAGACGATCAGGTCCGTGAAATCCGTCTGGAACCACGTCACGCTGAGCGTGCCGCGTTTCTCCGGCAGATAGTAGTCCACCCCGGCATCCCATCCCCTCGCCTTCTCCGGCCGCAGGTTCGGGTTGCCGACGTAATACGCGCTCTGGCCGTAGAGATCGAGGAATCCCGGCGAACGGAAGCCCGTGCCGTAGCTCGACCGGAACTTGAGCGCGCGATGGGCAACCAGCCACGCCGCCGTCATCCGGCCCGTGGTGGCATGACCGAAGGTGTCGAAGTCGTCGTTGCGCAGCCCCGCGGTCAGGAAGACATTCTCCACCGGCGTGATCTCGTCCTGCACGAAGAACGCGAGCAGCGACTGGCTCTTGTCGATGTCGCCGAAGCCGGTGTTGATCGTGTGGTTCTCCTCCGCCGTCAGCCCGGCCGTGATGCGCTGGTGCTCCAGCCCGGTGAAAGTGTTCTGCCAGTCCAGCACGACCCGCTGGTTCTTGACGACGCTGATGTCGGGCGGCTGGCCCGGGGTCGGCTCGTCGGCGACGAAGCGGCGGTCCTGTCCACCCAGCGTCACATGCGACGTGAACGTGTCGGAGGCCTTCACCTCGGCGAAGGCCGTGACCAGCAGGTTGTCCTCCCGGTCCTGGTTATAGGGATTGTTCGTGAAGCGGTCGCCGGGATCCCCGTACACGCCCTCGAACCAGCGCAGCGTGCCGCCGACCGCGACCGCGGCGTTCAGCGTGCGGTCCAGCCGGAGCGTGACGTTGGTGCTGTCGAAGGAATTGTTGACCCGGGCATTGTCGGTATGCCCGCCTTCCGCGGAGAAATTATACGCCCACCCCGAGTTCGCCGGCGCCCCCTGGGCCGCCACCGACCCCTGCACCGTGCTGTAGCTGCCGGCCTCCACGCCGATGCTCCCGGACGGATCGCCGGTGCCGCGCTGGGAGCGCAGCGAGATGACGCCGCCGACCGCCTCACCGCCGTACAGCGTGCTTTGCGGACCGTGCGCCACCTCCAGGCTGTCGCACGCCCCGAGGCAAGCCCCGCCAAGAAATACGGCGTAATCCGTGTTCGGGTCGTTGAGCCGCAGGCCGTCGACCAGGAACAGCGTCTGGTTCGAGTTGGCCCCGCGCAGGAAAATCGACGTACTGGCGCCGGGTGCGCCCGAGGGAAACAGCGGGGCGCCCGCCACGCCGCCGAGGGCTTGGGCGAGCGAGGTGATCTGCTCCCGCGCCAGGTCGGCGCCGGCCAGCACATCGACGGCGCTGCCCACGGTCTGGGGGGCGGACGGCGTGCGCGTCGCCGTGGTAATGAACGGCTCGAGTTGGTCAGGCGGCGTCTGGCCGCGAACGGTGGTAAGCGCCAGGAAGGCGCCGAGGACAAGCAAGGCCCGGCGCGGAAAACGCGCCCGTGGTTGGGGATTCATGGATTTCTGCAGGTTGAGCTGGGCAAGAGCAGAAACCCCCGGCCGCAAAAACGGCCGGAGCCACCACCCTCACCTTCATTTGGCGATGAAGTTTTGCGAAGCGGAACGGGCCGCCTGAAGGCGGTCCGGCCGTTTGCGTGAGCCTCCCGGGGGCAGATGTTCGGACTCCGCATATGTCGCGGACGGGGTTCAAATCCCGTCCGCATCCTCGCCCCTCGCCTTCACCGGCACTTGCGTGCCGATTGGCTTTCCCGCCGGGTCTGGCCGGCGGCGTGGGTTCGTGATGCGTTACCGCAGCGCAACTGTGGCCGGTTTTCACGGCCTTCCCTGTTTCCCGAAAGTTAAGGAAAGAACGTCAGACCCCGGCACCTTGGGAAGCCGGCCGGGCGCGTGCAAGCTAAACCATGAATCAACGTATAAGGATTCATAGATATGTTACTTGCCAAACCGGGCCTCTGCCTATGTTTTATCCGCTCACTTCATGTCCGCCTCCGCTCCCTATCCCGCCCCCTCGACCGAGGCACTCCACGCGCTGTTCGCGAGCCGCATCGCCATCCTGGACGGCGCGATGGGCACGATGATCCAGGACCGCCAGCTCACCGAGGCGGATTTCCGCGGCGAACGCTTTCAGGCCCACCCCCACGATCTCCGCGGCAATAACGACCTGCTCTCGCTCACCCGCCCCGATGTCATCGAGGCCATTCATCTGGCTTATTTCGAGGCCGGCGCCGATCTCGTCGAGACCAACACCTTCAATTCCACCGCCATCTCCCAGGCCGACTATCGGACCGAGGCGCTCGTCCCCGAGATGAACCTCGCCTCCGCGCGGCTCGCCCGCCGCGCCGCCGACCGCGCCACCGCGCAGCTCGGCCGGCCCTGCTTTGTCGCCGGCGCCCTCGGCCCCACCAATCGCACCGCGTCGATGTCGCCTGACGTCAACCGCCCCGATTTCCGCGCCGTCACCTTCGACGTCCTCGTCGCGGCCTATCTCGAGCAGGCCCGCGCCCTCGTCGCCGGCGGGGTCGACGCGTTCCTCGTTGAGACGATCTTCGACACCCTCAACGCCAAGGCCGCGCTCTTTGCCCTGGAACAGCTGTTCGACGAGACCGGCGTGCGCCTGCCCGTGATGATCTCCGTCACCATCACCGACGCCTCCGGCCGCACGCTCTCCGGCCAGACGGTCGGCGCGTTCTACCACAGCATCCGCCACGCGCGGCCCTTCAGCCTCGGCATCAATTGCGCGCTCGGCGGCGCGCAGATGAGGCCGTACATCGAGGAACTCGCCGGCCTCGCCGACTGCTACGTCAGCTGCTACCCGAACGCCGGACTGCCCAACGCCTTTGGCGGCTACGACGAATCGCCCGCCGACATGGCCGCGGTGCTCGGCGATTTCGCCGCGCAGGGCTGGCTCAACCTCGTCGGCGGCTGCTGCGGCTCCACGCCCGCCCACATCGCCGCCATCGCCGCCGCCGTCCGCAAATCCCCGCCGCGTGCCGTTCCCTCCCACTCCGCCACGATGCGCCTCAGCGGCCTTGAGCCGCTGACCATCTCGTGAACGAGATGGAAGCTCGGATTTTGAAGCTCGAAGCACAAGGGAAGACCCGATGAAGAAAATTCAAATTGAAGCACCTGCAGCCCGTTGGATCCTGGAGCTTGGAAGCTCCCTCGTGCTTCGTACTTCTCGTTTCGTGCTTTAACTAATGCGCAACAGCGGTTCCCAGTTTCTCATCGTCGGCGAGCGCACCAACATCACCGGCTCGCCCAAGTTCGCCAAGGCACTCAAGGCCGGAGACTGGGACGCCTGCCTCGCCATCGCGCGCCAGCAGGTCGAGAGCGGCGCCAACCTGATCGACGTCAATGTCGACGAGGCCCTGATCGAGGGCGAGCCGACGATGGTGAAGTTCCTCAACCTCATCGCCGCCGAGCCGGAGATTTCCCGCGTGCCGGTCATGATCGACTCCTCCAAGTGGAGCGTCCTCGAGGCCGGCCTGAAATGCCTCCAGGGCAAGGGCATCGTCAACTCCATCTCCCTGAAGGACGGCGAGGCCGAGTTCCTCCGCCGCGCAAAGCTCCTGATGCGCTACGGCGCCGCCGCGGTGGTCATGGCCTTCGACGAGCAGGGCCAGGCCGCCACCCGCGACGAGAAGGTCCGCATCTGCACGCGCGCGTACCGGCTCCTCGTGGACCGGCTCGGCTTCCCGCCCGAGGACATCGTCTTCGACCCGAATATCCTCACCGTCGCCACCGGCATCGAGGAGCACAACAACTACGCCGTCGATTTCTTCGAGGCCACAAGGATCATCAAGGCCACCCTGCCCCTCGCCAAGGTCTCCGGCGGCGTCTCCAACGTCTCGTTCTCCTTCCGCGGCAACAATCCCGTGCGCGAGGCGATCCACGCCGTGTTCCTGTACCATGCCATCCGCGCCGGCCTCGACATGGCCATCGTCAACGCCGGCATGCTCGGCGTGTATGAGGAAATCCCCAGGGACCTGCTCGAGCGCGTCGAGGACGTCATCCTCAACCGCCGCCCCGACGCCACCGAGCGCCTGGTCTCCTACGCCGACGAGCTTAAGGCCGCCTCCGCCGGAGCAATCGGAAATCAAGAATCGAAAATCGAAAGTGCCGACGCCTGGAGACACGGCAGCGTCGAGGAGCGCCTGTCCCACGCGCTGGTGAAGGGCATCGACACCTTTATCGAGGCCGACACCGAGGAGGCCCGCCTGCTCACCGCCAAATACCCGCGCCCGCTCAACATCATCGAGGGGCCGCTCATGGACGGCATGCGCGTCGTCGGTGATCTCTTCGGCGCCGGGAAGATGTTCCTCCCCCAGGTCGTGAAGTCCGCGCGCGTGATGAAGAAATCCGTCGCCTACCTCACGCCGTTCATGGAGGAGGAAAAACGCCTCCACGTCGCCGGCGGCGGCACGGCCCGCGCCCAGGGCCGCGTCGTCATGGCCACGGTCAAGGGCGACGTCCATGACATCGGCAAGAACATCGTCGGCGTCGTCCTCGCCTGTAACAACTACGAGGTGATCGACCTCGGCGTCATGGTGCCATGCGACAAAATCCTCGCCACCGCGCGGGAAAAGCAGGCCGACATCATCGGGCTCTCCGGCCTCATCACGCCGTCCCTCGACGAGATGGTCCACGTCGCGAAGGAGATGAAGCGCACCGGCCTCAACCTGCCGCTGCTAGTCGGCGGCGCCACCACCAGCGCCGCCCACACCGCCGTCAAGGTCGCCCCCGAGTACGGCGAGCCCGTCGTCCACGTGCTCGACGCCTCGCGCGTGATCGGCGTGGTGTCCGCATTGCTCAATCCTGACAGCAAGCCCGCCTTCGCCGCCGAGAACCGGGGCAAACAGGACCGCCAGCGCACCGAATTTGCCGACCGCCGCAACACCCGCAAACTCCTCCCGCTCGCGGAGGCCCGCGCCCGCCTGCAGCCGACGGATTGGGCAACGGTCGATATCCCAAAGCCCGAGTTCCTCGGCCCCAAGATCTTCTCCTCAGATCCTTCCTCTCTCGTCACTGGTCACACGTCACTCGTCACACTCGCAGAAATCTCCGATTTCATCGACTGGGGCCCCTTCTTCAGCGCCTGGGAACTCCACGGCCGCTTTCCCGACATCCTGACCGACTCCGTCGTCGGCGAGGAGGCCACCAAGCTCTTCGCCGAGGCGAAAACGATGCTCGCGCGCATCATCGCGGAGAAACGCTACACCGCGAAGGCGGTCATCGGTTTCTGGCCGGCGAACAGCGTCGGCGACGATATTGAGGTCTATGCGGATGATTCCCGGGCCACGGTTCTAAAGACATTCCATTTCCTTCGGCAGCAAAACGAAAAGCCCGCCGGCCAGTTCCAGCACTGCCTCGCCGACTACATCGCGCCGAAAGACTCGGGGCGCATCGATTACCTCGGCGGCTTCGCCGTGACGAGCGGCCACGGCGTCGAGGAATTCGCCAAGGAGTTCGAGGCGCAGCACGACGACTATTCCGCCATCATGGCCAAGGCGCTGGGCGACCGGCTGGCCGAGGCGCTCGCCGAGCTGATGCACAAGAAAGCGCGCGACTTCTGCGGCTACGGGAAGACCGAGAACCTGGAGATGAAGGACATCATCCGCGAAAAATACCGCGGCATCCGCCCCGCCCCCGGCTATCCCGCCTGCCCCGACCACACCGAGAAGCCGCCGCTGTTTGCCCTGCTCGACGCTCCCGCCACTACCGGCATCACCCTGACCGAGAGCAACGCGATGTTCCCGGCTAGCAGCGTGAGCGGCATGTATTTCAATCACCCCGACTCCAAATACTTCGCCGTCGGCAAGCTCGGCAAAGACCAGGTCGGGGAATACGCCGCGCGCAAGGGTATCGCTCTAGAGGAAGCCGAAAAGTGGCTGGCTCCTTACTTGGATTATTAGGGTGTTTCTTCAAACCCCGTTTTGATTTTTGTCATTCTGAGCGTAGCGAAGAATCCAGTGAGAGGTCGCTGTGGGGTTCGATTCTATCCAACTGGATTCTTCACTTCGTTCAGAATGACAATCCGGGTTTGAAGACCTAACCTAATCTAGGCGGGCCTGACCGCCGCAGCCTTCGCGAAGGCGGATGCCTTCGAAAATTGCGTTGTCTGGCCGGCCGGTTGACGCACCGTGCAGCGTGTGAGCGCTGCCTCCCCTAGCCGGCTGCCTTGGGTCGACCATCTGCGCACGGCGATGATCGTGCTGGTCGTCAACATGCACGCCTGCGTCACGTACAGCCACGTCGGCGACTGGTACATGACGAGCGCGATCGAACCCTCCATGGCCGCCAAGGTGCCGTTCATCGTGTGGCAGAGCATGCTGCAGTCGTTCTTCATGGGCCTGCTGTTCTTTCTCGCAGGGTATTTCGCCGCCGGCTCGCTGGCCCGCCGCGGCCCGGGCGGCTTCGCCCGCGAACGGCTGTTCCGCCTCGGACTGCCCGCCCTGCTCTACATGCTGGTGATCCATCCGTTCATCCTGCTCGGGTTGGACCCATGGGACTATGACTTCGGGCCACGCGCGGCTTGGTACGCCCACTATCTCTCCTCCGGGCATTTCCTCGGCTCGAGCGGCCCGCTCTGGTTCGCCGTCGCCTTGCTCTTGTTCAGCCTGGCGCTGGCCGCGCGGGAAAGCGCCTTGGGGACAAGTCGCTCCACCCCGGCATCGGCTGCGCCGGCTGCCTCACCCGCGGGAAAGCGTTTGCTCGGTTTCGCGCTGCTGCTCGGGCTTGGCTCCTTTGCCGTCCGGCTCGTGCAACCGATCGGGACGAACCTGCTGAATCTGCAGCTCTGTTTCTTTGTGCAGTACATCGCATGGTTTGCCGCCGGCGTGCACGCCGCCCGCCACGGGTGGCTGCTGCCATTGGCCGCGTCCCGCCAGGCCCGCGTCGCCGGCTGGCTGGCCCTCATCGGCGGACCGCTGGCGTTGCTCGCGCTGCTAGCGGTGGGAATGCAATACGCCCCGAAAGAGGCGTTCTTCGGCGGCTGGCACTGGCCGGCCTTCGGGTTGGCCGTGTGGGAACAGTTGACCGGCCTCGGTCTCGCGCTCGGCGCGCTGGCGCTGTTCTCCCGGCAGCTCAACGCCGACACCGCCGAGTGGCGCTGGCTGGGCGACCGCTCCTTCGCCGTCTACGTGCTCCACGCCCCCGTGCTGGTGGCCTTGGCGATGCTGTTTCGGAAACTGCCCTATCACCTCTATAGCCTGGTGGCCTTGCTGACCCTGGTCGGTCTCGTCATCAGTTATGTGCTCGCCGACCTCGCCCGCCGGCTTCTCGGCCTGCGGGCCATCCTGTGACGCATTAACCCCGCGTGATCAGCGGCGCCGTTTATGGCGCAGCCTTGCCTGGCTTGATTTCTGACCTCGGCAAAAAAGGTGTCACTTCGCGATGTTGCGAGGGTCGATGCCGCGGCCCAGCTCGAAGGTCGCACCGACGGCACCCACCACCGCATGCGCGCGGTCGAGGCCGAGGTCTCCGCGCAGCCGATAAACCGTCTCAATCCCCGTGCAATGCGCGCCAATGAGATTGTCCACGCCAAACTCCCGCAGTTTCCCCGCCGTCCACGCGAGGGTCGCCTCACTGGCGTTGAACAGGTGGATGCCGCCGATCAGGGCGTGGACGCGCGCAGGCCGGAGAAACGTCCGGGCGTAGTCGATCGTGTTGATCACGCCGGCATGGCCACAACCGGTAAGCACGACCAGGCCCTGCGCCGTGTCGAAGATCAGCGCCGTGTCTTCCGGCACAGTGTCCTCCACCAACCCAGCAGGGGTGCGCACCTGGCCGCTGCCACTCCAGTTGCGCTCGGGATAGCGGTGCGGCACCGGGCCCGTGAGCCAGACCCCGGGATAGATTTCCGCCGGCCGGTCATGGATGATGAACTTCCCGCCCGTCTGCTCGTACTGGGGCTTGATCAGGATCATCGGGTTGGTCTCCACCGGCAGCCCGTCCTCCCGGCGCGGGTAGAAAATGCCCTCCCCCGCGTGCACCCGTGCCAGCGCGCCCGGCGCCCCGGGCAGCACGGACGCACGCAAGGTCAGCAGTCCGCCCACGTGGTCCCAATGCGAATGGCTGAGCACCACCTCCGGGATGGTCGTCAGGTCGATTCCCAGCGTATGGGCGTTCTTGAGGACGAGGTCCGAGTGCGCCCCGGTGTCGAAAAGAATGCGGTGTCCGTCGACCTCGACCAGGGCGGCGAAGCCCCACTCGCCCAGCTCCGGCCCGTCGGCGAGCATGGTCGACAGAATCGTGATCTTAAGAACGTGAACCTGGGTAGCCGCGGCCGGTGACGGCGCGGCCGCCACGATGCAGGTGGAGAGCACCAGCCACCCCATCAGCGGACGGATTAGGAGCAACATGCACCGAGCGAAGGCGCTTTTGTCCCGGTGTCAGGCGCGAATTCGCCCGGGCGCATCCGCGCGGATCCATCACCGGCATCATTTTTTTCGCCAGACCGTTGTTTTAGTTCTTGCTTAATTAAGTTTTTACTTAATCTTAGCCGGCATGCAGAGTCTTGCCGCCATTGCTGATCCGACCCGCCGGCGCATCGTCGAGCTGCTCGCCGAGCGCGAGCATACCGCCGGCGAGCTCGTCGAGGAATTCGACCTGAGTGCGCCGGCCATTTCGCAGCACCTGAACGTCCTGCGCGAGGCCGGGCTCGTCACCACCCGCGCCGAGGGCCAGTCGCGCATCCAGGCGCTCAATCCGGCCGGCTTCGACGACCTGGAGGACTGGCTGCAAAAGACCCGTTCCGTCTGGTCCAGCCGACTCGACACCCTCGAGCGCGAGCTGCGCGCCGAGGACGCCGCCAACGCCAAGGCCGCGAAGAAAGTGAGGTGAACGGATCCACCTTTTCGAGCCACCTTCAGAGTCGGTCTGGATGGTTAATTGATGTTGATACTCCTGACGCTGGTTGTCCATCCCTGGCGGAGGGAAGGCCCGGCTCGGCGGGCCTGACC
>CAIRTK010000080.1 GCA_903881475.1 uncultured Opitutia bacterium
CCCGGCATCGTTGCAGGCTTCAAGCCGGCGCACTCGCCGACAGGGAGGTCAAAAATGACGGTGAATGGGTTGCCCCGGCGGGACACACGGCGACCGGCAGATAGACGCGAAACGACGACCCGAGCCCCACTACCGTTTGCAATCACCTCGACCAGCGTGAAAGCCTCCCTGGCTGCACCCACTTCCCGATTAGAAATCGAAGCCCGCGCCATCATTGATGAAAATTGTCTGACCATACGAGCTGAGGGCGAAACCGCTCACCCAGTCAGGATTGCCGAAAATCAATCCGGCGGGCGTTCGCCGAGCCGGGGACACAACGAATTTAACCCCTTCATCCATCACACTGGCTCCCGTGAAACCAAAGGATTGGCTCATCATCAGATAAGTGCCGGCCTGATCGCCCGCGCGGACTGAAATGCTTCCAGCGGGGGCCGGCTGGAGGGTGGACCATCGGCCGGCCGGCCAGTTTTCGGGGCCGGACCCGAGCGTGATGCCGGTTATCATCGCCGGCGCTGGAACCACATAGACTCCACGCGGAAGCATCATTCCCTCAGCCGTCCGCACCCATTGGCCGGGATTCGATCTCGACTGCACCACGATCTGTATATCGCGAAGATAGCCGGCTCGGAGTTTGCCTGACGAATAAAGTAGACGTATTGGTAGCCGTTGCCCCAAGGATCCACGAGGTAATTGGCTGAATCCGCAGGATGCTGCATGTCGCGTAGGGTCATCTGAACGCCATTGAGCACGCTGCGTCCGGAAATCCGGTCGCCCGCCGGTCCAAGCCGCCCGATCAGGGCCTGATACAGTTTTTCCGGGGTGTCCGCCGTCTGCGGATAATCCCCATGCTCGCGTCGGTAATCCTCAAGTGCCTGGGACAACACCGCCAGTTCCGACCGCGCGCGGCCAATCGCCGCCTGCTCCTTGGATCCACGCAAAAATCCGAGTGTGATGCCCAGAAGGACCGCCATCAACGCAACCACCACGAGCAATTCCACCAGCGTGAAAGCGCAGGAAAGGCGGCTTCGCACAGAAGCCATGCAGACCGCCGGGGGGAGCAGCATGGCTCCCTATGAGCTTCCGATTATCGGATAGCGCAACGATAAAAATGTGCAACCTACTTGCTTACAATAGGTTCAGATACCTTGCAAGAGACTGCGCCTTTATCGATGGTTTATTCCTCAGCCTGCAGGCTCGCGACGACACTGAAATCCTCGAGGGTGGTGGTATCGCCTTTCACCACTCCGCCGTTGGCGATCTCCTTCAGAATGCGACGCATGATTTTTCCGCTGCGGGTCTTGGGCAGGCTGGCCGCAAACCGGATGTGATCAGGCTTGGCGAGCGAGCCGATCTCCTTGCCTACATGGCCGCGCAACTGCTCTTTCAGTTCGTCACTCGGAGTCTGGCCCGCCTTCAAGGTCACGAACACCACCAGCGCCTGGCCTTTCAGTTCGTCCGGCCGGCCGACCGCCGCCGCCTCCGCCACGGCGGGGTGGGAGACGAGCGCGCTCTCGATCTCAGCCGTCCCGATGCGATGGCCGGAAATGTTCAGCACATCGTCGATGCGGCCCACGATCCAGAAATATCCGTCCTTGTCCTGCCGCGCGCCGTCGCCCGTGAAATAGATCCCGGGAAATTCACTCCAGTAGGCCTTCCGGTAACGGTCGTCATCGCCCCAGAGGGTCCGCAGCATCGACGGCCAAGGCTGGGTGATCACCAGCTTGCCGCCGCTGTTGCGCGGCACCTCCCGGCCCTTTTCGTCCACCACCTTGGCCACGACGCCGAAAAACGGCCAGGTGCCGGAGCCCGGCTTGAGCGGGGTGATGCCCGGCAGCGGCGCAATCATGATCGCACCGGTCTCCGTCTGCCACCACGTGTCCACGATCGGGCAACGCTTTTTGCCAATCATGGTGTGATACCACATCCACGCCTCGGGATTGATGGGCTCGCCAACCGACCCGAGCAGCCGGAGTGAATCGAGCCGGTGACGCAGCACATAGTTGTCACCCCAGCGCATGAACGCACGGATGGCCGTCGGAGCCGTGTACAGGATCGTGATGCCATGACGGTCGATCATCTGCCAGAACCGGTCCGGCTCGGGCTGGTTGGGCGCGCCCTCATACATGAAGACCGTGGCACCGTTGGCCAGCAGGCCGTACACGACATAGCTGTGGCCGGTGATCCACCCGATGTCTGCCGAGCAAAAATAGCGGTCGTTTTCCTTCAGGTCGAAAATGTACTGCGCGCTGAGCTTCGTCCCCAGCAGGTAACCCGCGCTGGTGTGCAAGACTCCCTTCGGCTTGCCCGTGGAACCGCTGGTGTAGAGGATGAACAACGGGTGCTCGGAATCGAACGCCTTCGGCTGGTGGGTATTCGGTGCACCTTCCCAGGCCTCCTTCCACCACACGTCGCGGCCATCCTTCATGGTCACGGGATTGCCGCAGCGCTTCACCACAATCACGCTCTGCACCGTGGGCGTGCCCTCCAGCGCCCGGTCAACATTGGCCTTGAGTTCGATGACCTTGCCCCGGCGCCAGCCGCCGTCGGCGGTGATCACCAGCTTGGCCTTGCAGTCGTTGATGCGATCCTTGATCGCCTCGGCACTGAAGCCGCCGAAAATCACGGTGTGAATCGCCCCCACCCGCGCACAGGCCAGCATGGCCATGACTGCCTCGGGAATCATCGGCAGGTAAATCGCCACGCGATCGCCGCTGCCCACCCCCATGTTCTCGAAAATATGCGCCAGCCGGCAGACATGAAAATGGAGCTGCTTGTAGGTGATCGTCCGCACATCGCCCGGCTCGCCCTCAAAAATCAGGGCGGCCTTGTTTTCCCGGTAAGTCCCGAGGTGGCGGTCCAGGCAGTTCTCGGCCACATTTAACTTGCCACCTACAAACCACTTGGCATGCGGCATCTTCCAATCGAGCACTTTCTTGAAGGGCTTGCGCCAGACCAGCTGCTCCTTGGCCTGCCGGCCCCAGAATTTCTCTGGGGAGTTGACAGACTCCGCATAGAGCTTCTTATAAGCAGCTTCACTCCCAAGATTTGCTTGGGCTTTGAACTCGGCCGAGGGCCTGAACTTCCGGTGTTCCCGGGAAACTGAGGTAATCGTCTGGTCTGTCACGTTAGTGGCGGATTTTAGGGGTTAAGAAGGCAACTCGCAGTTCTTATCCCGCCCTGAGTTTCAAGCGTCAAGCGCGGGCGTGATCGTCACCAATTTTGTATGGAAAAGAAAACTGCGTCCGCCCCGGCGGACACCCCCGCGCCCGCCCCGGCCGCGGCCCCTGTCAGCACTGAAACCGCCGCCCCCGCTCCTGCGCCCGTGGAGACCATCCACGTCGAAGGCGTCCTCGACGTCGACCTCCAGCGCGGCGGCAATGGCCAGCTCCTCGACCTCAACCGCGGCGGCAAACGCCGCCCGACCGATCCCTTTGTGCCCAAGGAGCTGATCCGCCGCTTCAAACTGCGCACCGGCTCGATGATCGGCGGCACCGCCTTCCCGCCTGACGGGCGTTTCCCGAACCCGAAGATGCGGTTCATCGAGACCGTGGACGGCGTCGCCCTGGAGGATCGTCGCACCCGCTTCGAGTTCACGGCCCTCACGACCATCTCGCCCAACCAGCACCTGAAAATGGAGCTGAAGGACGGCCGCATGACCACGCGCGCCGTGGATCTCTTCTGCCCCGTGGGCAAGGGCACCCGCGGCCTCATCGTCGCCCCGCCGCGCACCGGCAAGACCACCCTCCTCCGCGACATGGCGCTCGGCGTCCTCGAGAACAACCCCGAGTGCCACGTTATGATCCTCCTCGTCGACGAGCGCCCGGAGGAGGTCACCGACTTCCGCCGCAGCGTGCCCGCCGAAATCTGGGCCTCGTCCAACGACGAGCAGATCGAGAACCACATCCGGATCGCCGACCTCTGCATCGAGCGCGCCAAGCGCCTCGTCGAGGTGGGCCGCGACGTCGTCCTCTTCGTTGACTCCATCACCCGCCTCTCCCGCGCCCACAATACTGCCCGCAACTCCGGGCGCACCGGCTCCGGCGGCCTCGACGTCCGGGCGCTCGAAAAGCCCCGCCAGCTCTTCGCCACCGCGCGCAAGACGGAGGAGGCCGGCTCGCTCACTATCATTGCCTCCGTCCTGGTCGAGACCGGCAGCCGGATGGACGACGTCATCTTCCAGGAGTTCAAGGGCACGGGCAACATGGAGCTCGTCCTCGACCGGAAGTGCGCCGAGATGCGGCTCTGGCCCGCCATCAACATCGCCTCCTCCGGCACCCGCAAGGAGGAGCTGCTGATCGACGCCAAGACCCTTGAGGGCATCCACTTCTTCCGCCGTGCACTCGTGCAGCAGAAGATCGAGGAGGCCACCGAGACCATGATCGCCCGTCTTTCCAAGACGAAAACCAACGCCGAGTTCCTGAAACTCATCGCCCGCTAACTTCACTCTTGCTGCCGTCGCCCCTCGCAGGGCAAAATGTTCGTTCCTCGTCCGCCGCCAGCTCCCTTTACCCGCCCACCACCGCATGCACAGTTTTTCCGAGCAATGTCTCGATATGGCCCGCTCGATGCTGGCCCATAATCTCGATTCGATCCAACCCGACGGCACCATCCTTCCCGCGAACGGCGAGCAATCCCGTCCGGACGAACCCGGCCACGTAGCCTTCGCCCTCGGCGAGTTCTACCGGGCCACGGGTGAAAGCACCCTCAAGGGCTTCGACCTGATCGACCTCGCCGCACGCTGCATCACGGCGCAGATGTTCACCGAGCCCGCCGCCGAAAACGGCCTGGCCTACGCCTCCCTCGGCCTCCTCGCCTTCGGTCCCTCCAAGGAGCGGAATCCCGTCTGGGAACGCCTCGTCGAGGAGACCCGCGAGCGCATCGACAAGCAGCTCCTCCACCGCAGCGACTACGACAACCACTGGCAGGCCTTCAACATCGCCAAGGCCGTCGCCCGCTTCAGCCTCGGTCTCTCCAAGAAGGACGAGACCTCGCGCCTCATCGAGCGCATGGTCGAGCGCATCACGGCCACCAGCTCGGCCGGGTTTTTCGACGACGCCACCACGGGCTTCGGCGGCAATTTCAACCTCTACGGCGTGATGAACTTTGTCTTCATCCGCTCCGCGCTCCAGCTCCACGCCAATAGCGGCGTCCGCGACCGCAAGCTGCCCACCCTCCGCACCTACGCCGAGAAATACATCAAGATGATGCCCGATCTCGTCCGGGCGGACGGCCTCGGCTGGGCCTTCGGTCGCGCTGCCGGCGCCTATGGCCAGATGCACTGCATCAGCCTCATCCTGCAGGGACTCCGCGACGGCTGGATCGCTGACGACCAGAAGGTCAAGTACTACGACATTCTCCGCCGGCTATTCATGTTCTTCTACGAGACGTACCTTGACCAGGAGCAGGGCTTCCTGGATCTCCGCGACGACGAGCGCACCGCCTACTCGCACCACACGACGCGCATGGCGAACTTCGACGCCGCCCGCTACCTGTGCCAGTGGTCCCGCCTCGCGAAAACCGTGCAGATGCCGCCCGGTACGCCGAAGATCGAGCCGCCGCGCACTTCCGGCCGCTTCGTCATTTTCGACAAGAGCAACCGCAAGGAGCAGGGCCTCTTCCTCTACCGCGACGCCGAGAGCGGCCTGCATGCGCAGATTCCGCTCATCAGCTCGGGCACCACGCTCACGAGCGACTCCCTCCCCTTCCCCCACTGCCCCGGCGTGTTCGACTGGCCGAACAATGTCTACCTGCCGGTCATGCTCCCCGAGCTGACGTTCGGCGACCAGGTCACGATTCCCGCCTTCTATGGCAAGAACTGCGTCACCGGCCTCGGCCTGCGCAACAGCTTCTATTTCCGCTACGAGCAGCCGGAGCTCATCAACATCAGGGAGGAGTTCGTCAAGAACCTCGGCAGCGTGAAGGTCCAGTGGAACTTCACCGGCAGCAAGATCAGCTGCGAATTCGCCTACACCGTGAAGCAGCAGGTCACGCTGGACAAATTCCGCTACGTCCTCGCCATCGCGGCCCCGCACTCCAAATACCACGTCAACGGCGCCCTTGCCCTCGGCCCCCTTGGCCACCGCTGCACCGTCGCCAAGGATGACTTCCAGGGCACCTGGCAGGAAACCGAGATCGTCAGCGCCGACCCGGCCTACCGTACCAACTACGGCAAGATTCACTATCTGCAGTACCTCGTGCGCGATCACCCGCTCATCATGCGCCCCGGCCACGTCTACCGCCTCGCGGTGAACTTCGAGCCCGAAGTGACGCACGTCTGAGTTTGAAGTAGCGAGCAGTGAGTAGCGGGTAGCGAGCATCAGCTCCGCCTGCGTACGAAGCAGGACAGAGCCCCGCCGGTCTGCGTTTTCTACTCGCTACCCGCTACTCACTGCTCGCTACTTTTCACTATGCTCCGCCGCCGCATCATTCCCTGCCTTGACGTCAACGCCGGCCGCGTGGTCAAGGGCGTGCGCTTCCAACAGCTCCGGGATGCCGGCGATCCCGTCCAGTGCGCCAAGGCCTATGATGCCCAGGGTGCCGACGAGCTCATCTTCCTTGATATCACCGCCTCGAGCGATGAACGCCGCATCATGCACGACGTCGTCGCTTCCACCGCCGAACAATGCTTCATGCCCCTTACCGTCGGCGGCGGCCTGCGCTCGCTTGCCGACATCGAGGCCATGCTCAAGGCCGGAGCCGACAAGGTTTCCCTCAACACCGCCGCCATCAAGAATCCCCGGCTGATCGCCGATGCCGCCCAGCGTTTTGGCAACCAATGCATTGTCCTGGCGATCGATGCCAAGCAGGAGCCCGACGGGAGGTCCTGGCGTGTTTACACCCATGGTGGCCGCAACGCCACCGACCTCGACGCGGTCACCTGGGCCCGCCAGGCGGTCGAACTGGGCGCCGGCGAAATCCTGCTGACCAGCATGGACCGCGACGGCACAGGCGCGGGCTATGATGTCCCGCTCACCCGGGCTGTAAGCGACGCGGTCAGCGTGCCCGTCATCGCCAGCGGTGGCGCCGGCACGTTGCCGCATCTCGCCGAGGTGCTCGACCAAGGGCATGCCAGCGCGGTGCTCGCCGCGAGCATCTTTCACTTCGGCACGTTCACCATCCCGCAGGCCAAGGACTTTCTAGCCGGTCAGGGTGTTCCCGTTCGCCGGTAGGCTGCGCCTTCATGCGCAATCCGCCCGGCAGTTTCCGTGACAATCCGGTGTCGCGACCTTATGCGCTCGTTTCGGCCCGCCTGAGCCCTAACGTGGCCGCTTCGTAACCTGGTTTTCCGTCCCGTGACCCGCGGCAAAAAACTCTCCAAAATCACCGTCCACTCCGGCAAGGCCGCCGCCCGCCCGGCCGCCGCAAACGGCGGCCGCAATATCTACTCCAACCGCGAGCAAAGCTGGCTGGCCTTCAACCGCCGGGTGCTCGAGCAGGCGCAAAGCGCCACCAACCCCCTGCTCGAACGCGTGAAGTTCCTCGCCATCGTCAGCTCCAACCTTGACGAGTTCTTCGAGATCCGCGTCGCCGGCCTGATCCAGCAGGCGGACTCCGCGTCCGGCGACCTGAGCCTCGACGGGCTCACCCCGCGCGAACAGCTCAAGTACGTCCACGGTGCGGCCAATACGCTCGTGGACGAACAATACCGCTGCTGGCATCAGCAGCTCGTTCCCCTTCTGGCTAGGGAGGGCATCGAGTTCCGCGCCGGAAGCCAGCTCACGGAATCCGAGCGATCCTGGGTGGAAACCTATTTCCAGTCCCAGGTGCTGCCCGTGCTCACACCGCTGGCGATCGACCAGTACCATCCGTTTCCCCAGATCGGCAACAAGACGCTGAATGTGCTCGTCTCCCTCGATCATCCCGACACGCCCGAGCAGGAAAAGATGATGGTCATCCTGCCCGTGCCGCGGATCCTCCCGCGCATTATCCAGCTCGAGCCCGCCATCCCGGGACCGAGGCGCTACATCTTCCTCAGCGAGATCATCAAGCTCTGCGCCGGTACCCTGTTTCCGGGCTACCGGCTGAACAGCGCGCACGCCTTCCGGGTGACCCGCAACAGCGACCTGTACATCGACGAGGAGGAATCCGAAAACCTGCTCAAGAAAATCGAGGAGGAACTCCGCAACCTGCGGCGCGGCGCCGCCGTGCGGCTCGAGATCGAGGCCGGCGTCGATGAGGCCCTCTTCACCACCCTCTGCGGCTACCTCGGCCTCTCCCTCAATTACGCCTTCCGTCTGAAGGGGCCGCTGAACCTCCTCCGGCTCATGAGTCTCTACGATCTCATCGACCGGCCCGACCTCAAGTATCCGCCGTTCACCCCGGCCGAATCACCCCTGCTGCGCGGCGCGGGCAGCATTTTCGATGTCATCCGCGAACGCGACCTCCTGCTGCATCACCCCTATGATTCGTTCAATCCCGTGGTCGATTTCGTGGCGCATGCCGCCCGCGATCCCGAGGTCTTCGCGATCAAGCAGACGCTGTACCGCACCAGCGGCGACTCGCCCATTGTGCGCGCCCTGATGGATGCCTCCATCAACGGCAAACAGGTGACCGCCCTCGTCGAGCTCAAGGCCCGCTTTGACGAGGCCAACAACATCCACTGGGCCCGCCAGCTGGAGGAGGCGGGCGTGCATGTCGTCTATGGCCTCGTCGGGCACAAGACCCATTGCAAGTGCAGCCTAGTCGTGCGCCGGGAAGGCAGCGGCCTGCGCCGCTATGTCCACCTCGGCACCGGCAACTACAACCCGAAGACCGCGCGGCTTTATACCGACCTGAGTTTCTTCACCTGCCGGGAGTATCTCACCGCGGAGGTCGCCCAGCTGTTCAACACGCTCACCGGCTTCGGCCGCTCGCCCGAGTTCAGGCACCTCCTCGTCGCCCCGTTCAACCTGCACGCGCGCCTCCAAGAACTCATCGCCAACGAGGCCGCCAACGCCGCCGCCGGTAAGCCCGCCCGCATCATCGCCAAGATGAACAAACTCGTCGACCCGGTGACCATCGACAATCTCTATGCCGCGTCCCAGGCCGGCGTGAAGATCGACCTGATCGTCCGCGCGACCTGCTGCCTTTTCGCCGGCGTCAGGGGCCTCAGCGAGCACATCCGCCTGCGCAACCTCATCGGGCGATTCCTCGAGCATGCCCGGATCTATTATTTCGAAAACGGCGGGCAGCCCCTCGTCTATTGCGGGAGCGCCGACTGGATGCCGCGGAATTTTTTCCGGCGGGTCGAGACCGTCTTTCCCATCGAGGATCCGGAACTGCGCAAGCGGATTATCGATGACATCCTGCCGGCCGAATTGCGGGATAACGAGGACGCGCAGGAGCTGCAGCCGGACGCCACCTACGCCCCGCCCGTCCGCCCGCCTGGCGAGCCGTCCTTTTCCGCGCAGCGCTACTTCATGGCCGCGGCCCGCCTCCGGGCCGCCGCGCCCGCCGCGACGGCGGACTGACCGCGCATGCAACCCATCCGGTCACACCCCGCCTGCCACCGGCTCCGCCGCGGTTTTTGGCGGACCCATCAGCAGGTCCAGCTGGCCTTGGATCCGGATGAAGAAGGCCTCGTCCAGGTTTCCCACCGGAATTTCGTAGAGCTGGTGTGTCTTCGCATGCTCGTAAACCTGCCGTTCGCCATCCGGCGTGAGCCCGCGCGGACGCAGCAGTTTCTTCCGCTCCAGCATCAGCCCCAGGAACTGCAGCAACGGCGTATTGGCTGGGTTCGGCTCAGCCGCAGGGTCGCCCAGGGTGACGAAAAGGTTTTCGGCCGTCAGCTTGAGGGCCCGGCCGGTGTTCTCGTCGCCGTGCCGCGGCTTATAGTTCACCGTCCAGCTGCAAAGCACGGGGCCGGGCTTGGCATAGGCCACGTCCTCGCTCGCGAGGACGTCCCGCCGGCCGATTTCGCCGGTGACTTCACGCACCAGATGGCAGACCACCCGGTCGCCCTCGACGAATGCATGGCCGGATGCGTGGCAGGTCTTGGCGAGCGGATGCAGGGTCAGTTCCATGGTGAGGCCTTGTGTTTAGACCCCGCCAAATTGAACGCTAGTCAAATTCGCCCGTCACCATGAAAGGCCGGCTCATCGCCATCGGGGACATCCACGGTTGCCACCGTGAATTCGAGGACCTGTTGGGGAAACTCGACTTGGACAAGCACGACCGCTTGATGCTGCTCGGCGATCTGGTCAACCGCGGGCCCGACAGCGCCAAGGTCATCGCCCTCGCGCGAGAGCACGCCACCCTCTCCTTGCTCGGCAACCATGAGCTGCGATTGCTCAACTACCGGAAGACCGGCGACCCCACGCATCTGAAGAAGACGGATTACGAAACGCTGAAGCAGCTCAACCACAAGGACTGGGCCTACATGAGCGCCATGCCTCTGACCTTTCATGACGCCGCCCACGGCATCGTTCTGGTGCACGGCGGATTTGTGCCTGGCCAGCCCTGGCGCCGTCAACCGGCCCGCATCGTCACGCGGATCCAGGTCGTCGCCCGGGACGGTTCACCCCGCAAGCGCTCCGAGGATCCCGGAGCGCCGCATTGGTCGGAACTGTGGAGTGGCCCGCCTTTCGTCATTTATGGGCATACGCCTCGGCCGGAAGTGTCCCGGCTGAAATGGTCCTTGGGCATCGACACCGGCTGCGTCATGGGCGGCAGCCTCACGGCCTGCATTCTCCCGGAAAAGCGCATTGTCCAGGTCCGGGCCCGGGAAAAATATTATCAGCCTTGAGTGCGGCGTGGCGCAGCCAGCCCCAGCGGCTGCCCTGTCCTTTGGTGCCGGCGCCACTCTTGACCTGACAACTGTCCGAAGCGCGGCCTGAATAGTCGCACCGCCCATCATCCATGCCCGACGCCGCCCTTCCCCTCTCCTCCGTCCGTGATCTGAAGGCGCTCGACGGTGCCAACGGCCAGCCCTTCACCAGCCTCCTCGTCGTCCGCAAGCTCGCCCCCAAGACCGCATCGAACGGCAATCCCTTTTTCAGCGCCGACCTCGGTGACCGGACCGGCTCATTCGGTTGCACGATCTTCAGCGACAATCCCGCCTTTGAGCTGCTCAAGGCCGCCGGGGAAGGTTCAGTGGTCCGGGTCGAGGGCAAGGTCGACTACTATCAGGGGCGGCTATCCCCCAAGCTCAACAGGATCACGGTTCTCTCCGAGGCCGACCTCGGCGCGCCCGGACTGCTCGATAATCTCGTCGAGCTGGCGCCGGAGAATGCGGATGCGCTCTGGACGGAGTTCAACGGCTTCATCGAAGCCATCGTGCACCCTGAGCTCAAAGCCACGGTGCGCACCGTGTTCGACGAGATCGGCGACGTCTTCCGCTGGACGCCCGCCGCGGTCTCCATGCACCACGCGTACCGCCACGGTCTGCTGGAGCACACCGTGCACATGGCCCGCGCCTGCCGGGCACTGCTGCCGCTCTATCCCGAGGTGGACGCCGACCTCGCTCTGGCCGGCATTCTTCTCCACGACACAGGTAAAACCATCGAGTACGAGGGCACGCTCGCCACCAAGCGCAGCCGCCGCGGCATCCTGCAGGGCCATGTCGTCCTGGGCTATCAACTCGTGCGCAAGGCCGGGAAAAAGGTGAAGCTCGATGAGGAGCTGCTCGAGCGCCTCGAGCACATCGTGCTCAGCCATCAGGGCGAACCCGAGTGGGGCGCAGCCGTCTATGCCGCCACGCCCGAGGCCGTCTTTGTCTCCATGATCGACAACCTCGACGCCAAGATGGGCATGGTCCAGCGCGCCCTCCGCCAGGCCGCTGAGGGCGAGGAATTCTCGGAACGTCTCCCCGGCCTGAGTTCCCAGTTGCTGACCCGTCCGCCAAGGAAAATGTAGCGCGCGGGCCCCGGACCGCTCGTTGGCTTTCTCCCCCTGGCGCCTTCGCGCTTCTCCGGATCTCGAATCCTACTGCAGATGCTGGATGACGCTCATGATCGGCAGAAAGAGCGCGATCACGATCACCCCAACCACCAGCGCCATGAGCACAATCATAATGGGCTCGATGACCGAGGTCAGCCCGGCCACCACATTGTCAACTTCCTCGTCATAGGTGTCGGCGATGCGCTCGAGCATCTCGGCCAGCGCGCCAGTTTCTTCGCCCACCTGGATCATCCCGGTCACCATCCCGGGAAAGACCCCGGTCTCCTCCAACGGCCGCGCCATGCTGGCGCCCTGCTTGATCTGGTCGTGGACGTGACCGATGGCCTCCGCGATATGGACGTTGCCGCACGTGTTGCGGCCGATGGCTAGCGCCTCCAGAATCGACACCCCGCTGGCGAGCAGGGAACCCAGCGTGCGGGTAAAGCGGGCGACCGCCGACTTGAGCGCCAGATCCCCCAGCACCGGCAGCCTGATGAACAGCCCGTCCATGCAGCGGACCCCGGGCCGCGTTTTCCCGGCCATCCTGCGGAAGGCGCTTCTCCGCAATGCTTAGGTTCGCCATGATCTTCAGCCGCGAGATGACGGGGAGCTGCAGGCGCTTCGGCAGATTTTCCTGCTCCACCAAGACCCCGTCGATCCGATAACGGACCCGGAAGCGTTTCTCCAGTGGCTCAAGGTGGATGTCCGAAGCCCGGCTGGCAACCGCCCCGAGAATAACATCATGGACCCGTTTGATGACGGGCGCATCGCCTTCGGCATCGGAGCCCCGCTCCATCAGTGAACCTGCGTCCGGGTCATCCGCCGCCCGCGCGATCGGATCGCTTTCCACGGTTTCGATGGCGGCCGGTTCTTCACTACCGTAGAGCCGCTTGATCGCGCGTCCAAGATCCTCATCGGGCGCAAGCACCGTCTCGATGGCGAGACCCAGCCTATGGGCGAGATCATCCACTCCATCCGTGGCCAGCGGGTCACTGACCGCCACGCGCAATCCGCGTTTGATCCGGGACAGCGGAAGCAGCCGGTAGCGTTCAGCCAGCGCCCGGGGCACCAAGGCGATCACCTCTTCCGCCACGCGCACGGTGGCGAGGTCGACGGTCTTCAGGCCAAGCTCCTCCGCCCGCAGGCTGGCCACCTGCCAAGCCGTGAGCACGCCATCTGCCACCAGTCTGTCGAGGAGCCGCGCCGCGGCCGACGGAGCACCCACCTGCAAGGCCATCGCATCCTGCGCCGACTCGCACTGCGCACGACTCAACCACCCTTGGTCAAGCGCACGCTGCAGCACGAGGTCGTCTGCCAGGATCATCGCATCAGGAGGCTACCGGTTAAGGCTCATGAGGAACTCGGCATTGGATTTGGTTTTCTTGAGCCGGGTGATGAGCATTTCCATCGATTCAATGGGCCCGAGGCCCTGCATCGCCCGGCGCAGGCCATGGATGCGCTGCAGTTCGTCGGGGTGATAAATGAGCTCCTCCTTGCGGGTGCCCGAGCGGTCGATGTTGATCGCGGGAAAGATCCGGCGCTCAACTAGTCCGCGGTCGAGGTGCAGCTCGCTGTTGCCCGTGCCCTTGAATTCCTCGAAAATGATTTCATCCATCCGGCTGCCGGTGTCGATCAGGGCGCTGGCGATGATCGTCAGACTGCCGCCGCCCTCGATGTTGCGCGCCGAGCCGAAGAATCGCTTCGGTTTCTGGAGCGCATTGGACTCCAGGCCGCCCGACATGGTCTTTCCCTGGTTGCCGGTGAGCGCATTGTAGGCGCGAGCCAGACGCGTGATGGAGTCGAGCAGGATGATGACGTGCTCCCCCTGCTCGACGAGCCGGCGGGCCTTCTCGATCACCATCTCCGCGCAGTGCACGTGGCTTTCCGGGGTTTCGTCAAATGTCGAGGACACCACCTCGCCCTTGGTGTGGCGGCGGAAATCCGTCACTTCCTCGGGTCGCTCGTCGATGAGCAGGAGGATCAGCTTCGCCTGCGGGCTGTTTTCCGTGACCGAGTTGGCGATGTTCTGGAGCAGAACGGTCTTGCCGGTGCGCGGCGGCGCGACGATCAGTCCGCGCTGGCCGAAGCCGATCGGCGTGAGGATATCCACGGCGCGCATCGAAACATCCTTCTGTACCTCCGGCGCCTCGAGCAGGATCCGCTTGAGCGGATAATACGGGATGAGTTCCTCGAACGGCGTGATCTTGGAAATATCCTCCGGATTGCCGCCCATGACCTTGTCCACCCGCACGACAGAAGGACAGCGCTCACCCGCCTGCGGAGCCTGGAGCAGCACTTCGACGCTGTGTCCGCGTTTGAGTCCATAGAGCCGGATCAAACTCTCCGGCAGATAGGCATCGTCGGGATAAAGCCGATAGTTGACGTCCGCATGCACGATGAACGCGCCGCGATCCGTGACATCGATGTAGCCGCGGTCAAAAATCGCCCGCTTGCTCTCCGCCGCGAGTGTCAGCACCCGGGCCAGGAGCTGTTTCCGGTTCGGGGCTCCTTCAAATTCGACGCCGAATTTCCGCGCAAATGCGGTCAGTTCGGCGAGCGACAGTGCATAAAGTTCATCGAGATAAACGGGATCCTCCTTCGACGAGGAGATTTCCTTCGCGAGTGCGTTGAGTGCGTCGAGGTCATTGAACCTCCCCGGATCCGGGAGGTCGCCATAAACCGGCGCCTGGCTCGGGGGCGGCGGTTGGGGCGGATGCTGCGGGTGCGGCAGGCCACCGCCACCACCACTTCCGCTCGGCTGCCAATGGCCGCCACCGCCGCCATGCCGGCCGCGCTTGCGCTTGTTGCGCTTCCAAAACCCGCGGTCACCGCGGTCCTGCCATTCGCTTTGACCAGCGCCTTGGGCCGCACCCTGGCCGCCGCTTGGGTTATCCTGCGGTCCATCCTGATAAGACGGCTCTTTCTGCGCCACCTGCGCCGGTGCCGGTGCCGGCGGCAACGGCGGCGGCGGTTCCCGCCATTCCGGCGCGGGTGCGGGCACGGCGACCGGCGCTGGGGCGGGTACAACTTCCGCCACAGGCTCGATTTTTGCCTTGGCCGCGGCTTTGGGTCCGCGGGGAGCTCGGATCACGCGACGCGGGGTTTTCTTGGGCGCGTCAGCGTCCGAGTCAGGGCGGGAGGCGCCGGAGGCGTCGTCGTTTTTCGGGGGTAGGTCCATATCGGGTCTGCAGAAAATAAAGGAATGAGTGACCGCGGCCGGAAGCGAAGCTGCTGCGAAACCCTCAGCGCACGGCCGTCAGCGCCGGGATGAGGTGATCAACTTGGTCTTGGAGGAATGGGGCGGTGCCTTCGTTCCACAAAACAAAATCGGCCAGTTCGATCTTACGCGCTAGGGGCAGTTGCTTCGAGATTCGCTGCTCGGCGAGCGCGTGCGGTAGGCCACGCTGCTCCAGTCGGGCTAATTGCTGGGCAGGAGAACACGCGACGCACACCGTGAAATCAAACCAATTCTCCAGATTCTTCTCAAAGAGCAGCGGCACCTCCACCGCCCAGGCCGCGCCTGGCGCTGCGGCAAACGCGTGGCGCCAAATCTGAAACAAATGTGGATGTGTCATCTCTTCCAGCCACCGCAGCTCGGACTCATCCGCGAACACCCGTTGCGCCAGCTGGACGCGATCAACCACTCCATCGCCCAAGACCATGCTCGGGCCGAACCGCTGAATCAGTCGCTCCTTCACCACCGGCATGGTCATCACTTGCTCCCTGATCAGCTGATCGGAATCCATCCGCTGGAACCCGGCGCGGGCAAATAATGCGGCGGCGGTCGATTTGCCGCACCCCATTCCACCAGTAATGCCAAGGATCATCGTTTGAGTAGTTTCCCCTAGTTTTGATCTTGCGGGTAAAATGGGCAAATTCTTAATCCCACCACCGCCGCAGCCCGAATGCGCCTTCGGAGACGTCCACCCTGCTGTCTTTGCCGCCATGTTTAACTCTGTCGATACAAAGAATCCCGTCGCTGTCGCCGCCTTGGTGCGGGGGATTTTTCATCCGTTGTTTCCGACGGCAGAAATCACGCTGATCGACCGCGCGTTTTCGGACCTCGAGGCGCTCTACGGCGGCAGGCACCCCGATTATCAGGCGATCGATCTCGGGTACCACAATCTGGAGCACACCCTCCAGGCCACCGTCTGCCTGAGCTTCCTCCTGGAAGGCGCCCAGCACTCAGGCGAGATTGCGCCGCTCACCTCCCGCCAGTTCGAACTGGCGATCGTGACCGCGCTCCTGCACGACACGGGATACCTCAAGATCCGCTCCGACCAGGGCGGCACCGGCGCCAAGTACACGCTGACCCACGTGCTGCGCAGTTGTGCATTCGCCGCCAGCTATCTGCCGACCATCGGCACCACGGAACCGGAAATTGCCGGTGTGCTCAGCGCGATCAACTGCACCGGCCCCACCAACGAGATCGGCCGGCTCAATTTCCAGAATTCCGTCGAACTGTTCATCGGCTGCGCCGTGGCGACCGCCGATTATCTCGGCCAGATGGCGGCACCCGATTATCCGGACAAACTCGGCGTGCTCTACGGCGAATTCGTGGGGTCGGATGAGTTCCTCGGCATGGCTCCGGCCCGGCGCCTGTTCAAGTCCCAGGAGGACCTGACCCGGAAGACCCCGGACTTCTGGGCCAAATTAATCCGCCCCAAGCTCGAGACCCAGCTGCAGTCAGTCTACCGCTTCCTCGCCCGTCCGTATCCGGATGGCTGCAATGTTTACCTTGAAGCCGTCGAGCGGAACATCGCCGTCGTCCGTTCCCGCATCGCCGCCAGCACCCCTCCGTCGGCCTGAGCCACTCCCCCCGGCTCTCGCGCATGCTTGCCACCTGTATATGTCCGCGGCGCTTCAGGGCATCGAGGCGGAGCCCGTGCACGTGGAGGTGAATGCCGGCGAGGCCGGCGACCCACGATTGTTTCTAGTCGGATTGCCCGACGCCGCGGTCAAAGAGTCGGGCGACCGCGTCTTCGCCGCGCTGAACAACAGCGGCTTCCGTGCGCCGCGTACCCGCACCACCATCAATCTGGCACCCGGTCACCTGCGGAAGGAAGGACCGATCTACGACCTGCCCATTGCCCTCGGCATTCTCGTCGCCACCGGCCAGTTGAAGTCCGGCACCTTTGACGACTGGCTGATCGCCGGCGAACTCAGTCTGTCCGGCGCCACGCGTCCAGTGCGCGGTGCCCTCGCGATGGCCCGGCTCGCCCGCAAGCTCGGCAAACGCGGCCTTCTGCTGCCCGCTATTTCGGCCGAGGAGGCCGCCCTGGTCGATGGCGTAGAAGTCTGCCAGGTGAATTCACTCGATCAGGCCATGCGTTTTCTGGGTGGCGAAATCACGCTCGTGCCGCTCGCCGCCGCGGCCAGCCGCCTCCGCACCAAGCCCGCCCCGGCCGACGGCGGTGTCGATTTCTCCGAGATCAAGGGCCAGCAGGCCCTGCGGCGCGCCGTCGAGGTGGCTGTGGCTGGATCACATAATTTACTGATGATA
>CAIRTK010000081.1 GCA_903881475.1 uncultured Opitutia bacterium
GCCTCGAAAAGCTCCGCTACAGGAGCCCGCTCGAAGCCCGCCGCGACCACCAGAAATCTACCCTCTTAGCCGCCTGATTAACCTTTGTCTTGTGTCCAGACAACCGGTGCCGACACACCGCGATGCAGGATGGGAGGTGCGGATTCTTTCCCGTGTCCGGACTGGAAGACGTCTTGAACGTGGTGCGCGGTCGGCCACTCTCACGACGGTCGCTTGCCGTGTTTATCCGACGTTTATTCTTTGTCTTCCTTGTCGTCGGCCTCGGGCGTTTGAGCGAGGCGGAGGACTCGGGTCCGCTCGTGAATGCCGAGGGCATCACCTGGTGCATGACCAACGGCCGGCCGGCCACGATCCACCACAATCCCGCGGCCCACGACCCGTGGCTCGCGGAATTGATCCGGTTCATCAAGGCGGATGGCACGAACCGCCTGCGCTACGTCGAGGGCAGTTTTGTTTGCACGGAATTCGCGGTCCGCCTGCATGACAACGCGGAGCGGGCGGGCCTGCGGGCGGCGATCGTGTTTGTGACCTTTGCTAGCGGCCCGGGCCACGCGCTGACGGCATTCCGGACGAGGGACCACGGGCTCGTCTTCGTGGATTGCACCGGCGGCACAGCGCAAAACCAGATGGCGAACCCATCGGCGTTTGCCACCTTCGGCTACCTGGAGCGGGGCAAGCCCTACGGCCGGCTGCCGCTCGACGTGGGGGCGGAGGGGCCGAATTCCTATTCGTATTACCAGAAAATCATGGAGGCCCGGCAGGGGATTGACGCATGGGCCCAGTGGCTCGCCGGCCAGCGGTCGGCGATCGAGGCGGACGGCCGCGAGATCGACCAAGTGCGCGCCCAGACCGACGGTTCCTCACCCGAGCAGGTCGCCCGCCTGAATGCGCTGATCGACCGCTACAACGAGCAGCAACGGATCTTCAACGAACGGATCGAACTTGTGAACCGGTTCAGCGCCGCGGTGGAGGAAAGTTACGCCCTCACGCCGACCCCGGTGACCAGCATCGACATCCAGTGGTGAGGGAAAGCGACACCAATACGGTCGCAACCCATTGGTGGTGAAGTGGTGGCAAGTCCCGGAATCGAACCGGGGACACAAGGATTTTCAGTCCTCTGCTCTACCAACTGAGCTAACTTGCCAAGAGTGGAGCGGTGAACAAAGGGTGGCGCAGCAGGCGCGTCAACGGGAAATTCCGGCGGGCGAAAGCAGGTCCTTTAAGTCGGAGAGCGAGAGCCTGGCCGCCGCGGTGTCGCTGGCCTCGAAGACATCCGCGAGCAGCGCGCGCTTCGCTTCCTGCAGCGCGAGCACGCGTTCCTCGACCGTGCCGGCCGCGATGAGCTTGTAGCTCGTGACCAGCCGCACCTGTCCGATACGGTGGGCGCGGTCGGTCGCCTGAGCTTCGGCGGCGGGATTCCACCACGGATCGAAGTGCACCACGGTGTCGGCTCCGATGAGGTTCAGGCCGGTGCCGCCGGCTTTGAGCGAGATGAGAAACATGGCGACGTCGGTGGTCTCCTGAAACCGATCTACCTCGGCCTGGCGTGCCCGGGTGGTCATCGAGCCGTCGAGATAACAGTAGGCCATGCCTTGAGCATCCAGCTCGGCGCGCAGCAGCGCGAGCAGCGAGGTGAACTGAGAGAACACGAGGAGGCGGTGGCCGTCGTCCACGGCCTCGGCAAGCAGTTCACGGAAGGCCTCGAGCTTGGCGGAGTCGGAAAATAATGTGGGCGGGGTGCCCTCACCCCGCGCGACATCGGTTGACGGGTCAGCGCGCCCATCCCGCAGTGATTTGTCTACCAGCCGCGGATCGCAGCAGACCTGGCGAAGCCGCAGCAGCTGCGTGAGCGCGGCGAACTGCAGCCGGGACTCGCTGGCGCCGCCAGCGGCGAGGTCGAGGAGTTCGCGTTCGCCGGTTTCCTCGAGCTGGCGGTAGAGCGCAGCCTGGACGGGCGTGAGTTCGCACCAGATGGTCTGCTCCAGCTTCGGCGGCAGCTCGGGCGCCACCGCCTGCTTGGTCCGGCGCAAAATATACGGAGCGACCTGCGCGCGCAGGCGCTGATCGAACCAGGCGCGCTGCTCGCCGCGGACGCCGGCCGGGACCTGGCCGAGATAGCCGGGGAGGAGAAACTCGAAGAGCGAACGCAGATCCTCGAGCGAGTTTTCCAGCGGGGTGCCGGTCAGCAGAAAGCGGCTGGTCGCGTGGAGGGAGCGCAGCGCGGTCGCGTTCTGGGAGCGGCGGTTTTTGATGTGCTGCGCCTCGTCGGCGACGATGACGGCAAACGATACGGCGGAAAACAGTTCCCGGTCGCGGGCGAGGGTGCCGTAGGAGGTGATGACAAGGTCGAAGGGGTCGGCGTCACCGGCGCTGCCCAGGCGGCGGGCGCCGTGGTGGACAAAGACGCGGAGTTCCGGGGCGAATCGGGCGGCCTCGCGCCGCCAGTTTTCGACGAGCGAGGCGGGGCAGATGACGAGGGAGGGGGATGGCGGGTTATCCTTAATCCGCCGCTCCGGTGCCTTGGTATCCAAGGCCGGCGCGTCAGAGACAACGCGCCCTACCTTCAACGCGCTCAGCAGCGCCAGCGCCTGCAGGGTTTTGCCAAGGCCCATTTCATCGGCGAGGATACCGCCGAGCTGGTGACGGTGCAGGTGCCAGAGCCACGCGGCGCCGAGGCGCTGATAGGGCCGGAGCTGGGCTTCGAGCGCGGCCGGCATGGGCGCGGAGGAGAGCGTCGAAAGGTTGCGGAGGGCCGAACTGCGCTCGCGCCAGGCCGCCGGTGGCTGAAAGCCGGGTGAAAGGGACTCGATAATTTCCTGGGCCTCGGCGGTGCGCGCGGCGCTCACGCGCTGGGTGCGGCGGGTGGCCAGGCTCGCGTTGGGCTCGCCGGCCAGGGCGCGCTGGGCCTCGGCGAGACGGGTCAACTGGGCGGCATCGAGCAGGAATACCTGGCCGCCAGCCTCGATGTAGTTGCGGTTGCCGGCGACGGCGGTGCGGACGGCGGCATCGTCGGCGGTGCCGGCCCGTACACCTAGGGTGACTTCAAAGCCATCGCCTGCCTCGGTTGCAGTGCAGGCGATCTCGGCGGGACGGAGATGGGCCGTTTGCCGTTCAAAGGCCTCGGTGAACTGCGCGTCGAGGCCGGCGCGAAGCCGGCTGCCGTGCGCGGCGAGGAAGTTCAGGGTCTTATGCCGGTCGCGCAGCCACCACTTGCGGTTGGAAGGTTCAAGGACGAAGCCGTGGCCCCTGAGCAGTTCCAGCGCGGCGGCGTAGGCGGGGTGCTCGCGCGAGGGCAGGGTGATCGCAAGAAAATGCTCGGTGCCATCCACGAGGAGCGGAGTGGCGGTGGCTGAAGACGCTGCGCGGCGAGTGGGGGAGGGTGGAGCTGAGCGGGGCGCAGGTGAAGACGGGGCCGGTGCGGGCGTTTCCCGGAGATGTTCGGACACGCCCATCAGCGTGGGTCCGATCCAGAGAATGGGTGACGCCGGGGAGTTGGAATGGAAAAAGACGGGTTGCCGGGGCAGGGCAGCGATGAGCTCGCGCAACTGGGCCCGGGTCAGCTGAAGGAAAAAAGGCGGCTTCGCGGCCGCGCCGCACCAGCGCTGAAGCAGGGCGAGGGCGGGCATCAGCTCCGCCGCGGGCGCGGCACCGGGATCGAGCTCCGCCTTCACGGCAATCGCGTCGCGGGGGGCCGCGGCGGCCAGGTTGGGCGGAAGGAGGAGGCGAAGCATGTTGCGGAGCAGAATGTTTCCGGGAATAAACGGGGCCCGACGCAACTCTGAAAACCAGCATGAGCTCCGAAGTTTTCACGCAATTGGTCGATGCGCACTATGCGGCGCTGTACCGGTTTGCGCTCAGCCTGGCCAAGAGTCCCTCCGATGCCGGCGATCTCGTGCAGCAGACCTTCTTCATCTGGGCGACGAAGGGCCACGGCCTCCGTGAGGCGTCGAAGGCCAAATCATGGCTGTTCACGACTTTATACCGGGAGTTTCTCCATGGCCGGCGCCGGGATGTGCGGGTGACATCGATCGAGGATCTGCCGCCAGGGGAGTCGGATGTGGCGGCGGAGGACGTGGACCGCGCGGCGCGCATGGATGCGGCCTCGGTGGTGGCGGCGCTGCAGACAGTGGACGAAGTCTTCCGGGCGCCGCTGACGCTGTTTTACCTGGAGGACCTATCCTACACGGAGATTGCCGAGACCCTGGAGGTGCCGATCGGCACTGTCATGTCCCGGCTCTCGCGCGGCAAAGCGCAGCTGCGCGCCGCCCTGCAACAGGAAGAGAAGGCGGCAAAATCCAAAGTCGTGCCCTTCGACGGCGCGCAGGGGAGGAAACAAGCATGACGAACACCGAGGCGAAATTCCTATTGGGGGCCTACCGGGCCAACGGCCGCGATGCGGGCAACGCCCTCTTTGGCGAGGCCCTGAACCAGGCCAAGGCTGATCCGGCGCTGGGCAGCTGGTTTGCGCGCGCCCAGGCGCATGATGCGGCGGTTGCGGCCCGGCTGCAGGAAATTGCCCCGCCGGCGGGGTTGAGGGAAGCGATCCTGGCGGGAGCGCGGGCCAGCCGCGCGCCGGTGGCCAAGCGCAGTTTCCCGACCGCCTGGCTCGCGTTGGCGGCAAGCGTTGCCGTCCTGCTGACCGCGACGATGGCGTTGTGGCCGAATCGCATGGCGGCACAGACGGCGCGGTTCACAGCCTTTGCGCTCGACGACACGGCCCATGGCAAGCACGGGGGTCATGGCGAGGCGATGGGGGCCTTGCAGGTGATGCTGAGCCAGCCGACGACGCACCTTAGTGCCAGGCTGCCGGTGGACTTTGCGGCGCTCCGGGCGACCGGCTGCCGCACGCTGAGTTTTGCCGGGCATGATGTGCTCGAGGTGTGCTTCAACCGCGACGGCCGGTGGTTCCATTGCTACATTGCGAGCCGGGTGGATTTCCCCGGGATGTCGAACCCGGGCGCGGAGTTTGTCCAGCAAACCCAGCTCGCTAGCGTCTCGTGGTCGGATGCGACTTATCATTTTGTGGTGGTGAGCGAGGCCGGGCTCGACGCGGTCAAACGGCTGCTCTGAGCCGGCTCCGGTGGTTCAATCGCGATCCATCTTTACAGGAGGAAACGGAGAAACAGCGATGACGGAGTCTCTCTGCTCCGTTCCCTCCGTTTCCTCCTGTAAAACCGCCTAAGGTTCGAGGATTGGATTTCTGATCCGAGCAAAAGCTCGCGCCCGGAACGGCGGGTCACTTCGCTGGTCCGTGACTCACCCCATGGGCACGGACCGCACGCCAAAACTGAATGCCGAACAGCGCCGCCTCGCCGAGGATGCGACCCGCGCGAAAAACTGGAAACGCTGGGGCCCCTACCTGGCCGAGCGGCAGTGGGGCACGGTGCGGGAGGATTACTCGCCGGACGGGGAGTGCTGGGGCTATTTTACGCATGAGCACGCGCTCAGCCGTGCCTATCGCTGGGGTGAGGACGGATTACTCGGCCTGGCGGATCGCGAAGGCCGGCTGTGTTTTGCGCTGGCCCTGTGGAACGGACGCGACCCGATCCTGAAGGAACGGCTGTTCGGCCTCAGCGGCCCTGAGGGCAACCACGGCGAGGATGTGAAGGAATGCTACTTCTACCTCGATGGCACGCCGACGCATGCCTGGCAGCGCGCCCTCTACAAGTACCCGCAGGCGGAATTTCCCTACGGCCGGCTGCGGACCGAGAACGCGCGGCGCGGCCGGAGCGAGCCGGAGTTTGAGCTGCTGGATACGGGGGTGTTCGACGGGGGAAGGTATTTCGACGTGCTGGCCGATTACGCCAAGGCCGGGCCGAACGACCTGCTGATCCAGATCACCGTGTCGAACCGCGGCCCGGAGACGGCGCGGCTGCATGTGCTGCCAACGCTGTGGTTCCGGAATACCTGGTCATGGGGCAGCCGGCTGGAAGACGCCCGGGCCAGGCCGTCGTTGCGCGCCGTCGGTGACAGCCGGGTGCAGTGCGACCATGAGACCCTGGGAAGGTATTTCCTCGAATGTGAGCCCGGCGCGGAGGGGGCCGCGCCGCTGCTCTTCACGGAGAACGACACCAATGTGGCCAAGCTGTTTGATTCGCCGAATACGTCGCCCTTCGTGAAGGACGCGTTCCATGAATATGTGGTCGGCGGGCGGAGCGAGGCGGTTAACCCGGCCCGGACCGGCACGAAATGCGCGGCGCACCATGTGCTCACGCTGGCGCCGGGAGAGGAGCGGGTGCTGCGCCTGCGGTTGTATGCCGAGGCAGAGAAGCCGGCGAAGGTGTTCGGGAAAGGCTTTGCCGACACGGTCACGGCCCGGCGGAGCGAGGCCGATGAGTTTTATGCCGATCTCTTGGCGGGAAAAAACCGGACGGAGACCAGGGCGCCGTTCGCCGTCGTCCCATCGGCCAAGGCCGACCGGGGCGCGGTGAACCAGGTGGCGCGGCAGGCCTATGCCGGGTTGCTGTGGTCCAAGCAGTTTTACCACTACGTCGTGAAGGAGTGGCTGGAGGGGGATCCCGCGCAGCCGGCCCCGCCCGCGAGCCGCCTGCAGGGGCGCAACCAAGACTGGCCGCACCTGTATGCACGCGATGTCCTCTCGATGCCGGACAAATGGGAGTATCCGTGGTTCGCCGCCTGGGACTCCGCCTTTCACATGATTCCGTTTGTGCGGCTCGACCCGGAGTTCGCGAAGGAACAGCTCAATCTTTTTCTGCGGGAGTGGTACATGCACCCCAACGGGCAGCTGCCGGCGTACGAATGGAATTTTTCGGATGTGAATCCGCCGGTGCATGCCTGGGCGTGCTGGCGCGTTTACAAGATGTCGGGCCGGCCCGGGGCGCGCGACCGGATGTTTCTCGCGCGGGTGTTTCAAAAGCTGCTCCTGAATTTCACGTGGTGGGTGAACCGCAAAGACCCGGGGGGGAACCACCTGTTCAGCGGCGGATTCCTCGGGCTGGACAACATCGGAGTGTTCGACCGCTCAAAGCCGCTGCCGACCGGCGGCACGCTGGAGCAGGCGGACGGCACGGCCTGGATGGCATTCTATTGCGGCACGATGCTCTCGATGGCGCTGGAACTGGCGGAGGGCGACGCCGCCTATGAGGACATCGCGTCCAAGTTCTTCGAGCACTTCGTCGCCATCGCCGAGGCGATGAACACGCTCGGCGGCACGGGCCTGTGGCACGAGGAGGATGGCTTTTATTATGACCAGCTGCTGCTGGACGGGCGGACCGCGCCACTGCGCCTGCGGTCCATCGTGGGTGTGATCCCGCTGTTTGCGGTCGAGCTGATCGACGAGGAACGCATGCAGCGCCTGCCGGGATTCGCGAAGCGCACCCGGTGGTTCCTGAAAAACCGCCCCGACCTGGCGAAGC
The DNA here is from genome assembly GCA_903881475.1 of uncultured Opitutia bacterium. GTDB lineage: Bacteria > Verrucomicrobiota > Verrucomicrobiia > Opitutales > Opitutaceae > Opi-474. The sequence continues at coordinate 7,377 of CAIRTK010000081.1, forward strand.
AGATTTCCTACCTGGAGCAACAAGGCGGCTGCGGACGCTACCTGCTGGCCATCCCCTCCCGGGAGCGGCTGGAGCGCGTGCTCCGCTACGTGCTCGACGAGGCGGAGTTTCTTTCCCCCCACGGCGTGCGTTCGCTGTCGCAGGTCTACCGCGACCACCCGTTCGTACTGAGCGCGCCCGCGGGCACCTGGCGCGTCGCCTATACGCCGGGCGAGTCGGACAGCGGGCTGTTCGGCGGCAACTCCAACTGGCGTGGCCCGGTGTGGTTCCCGGTGAACTATCTGCTGATCGAGGCGCTGGAGCGCTATCATCTGTTTTATGGCGAAAATCTGACGATGGAATTCCCGACGGGCAGCGGGCATCTCCTCAACCTGGCCGAAATCGCGCAGGAGCTTTCCCGGCGGCTGGTCACACTCTTCCTGCCCAACACGGGTGGGCGCCGGCCGGCCCTGGGGATGGAGCCGCGGTTTGTGAACGATCCGCACTGGCGGGAGCTGCTCTGGTTCCACGAGTATTTTCACGGCGACACCGGGCAGGGTCTGGGGGCCAACCACCAGACGGGGTGGACCGCCTTGGTGGCCAGGCTGATAGAGAATTTCGACCAGTAGTGCGTTTTGCATGGCCGGGCGGGTTCCGTCGAAATGATGCGAATAGTTTCCGCGGGAGCGGACCCACGCGGCGGACGCCGGGTCACGTGCGCCGTGAAAATCACGACCACACCGTTTCTCCCCAAGTGGCGCGGGCTGCTCCTTGCCGGGGCGGGCCTTGTGCTGGCCACCTTCACTTCAGCCACGCTCCGCGCCACGGAGCGCTGGGAAACCCTCCAGGCGATCCACTGGGTCGAGAATCCCACCGACACCGAACGCCCAGGCCGCTATGGCGAACTGGGTGCCTATCAGTTTCGCGAGACGACGTGGCGCATGCACACGACGGCGGCCTTTGCGCGGGCCACGGATCGCCGGGCCTCGGACGAGGTGGCGATCCGCCACTACGAATGGTTGAAAAGGGAGCTGGTGCGCAACGGCGTCGAGGTCACGCCCTATAATATGGCGCTCGCTTGGAATGGCGGCCTGCGGGCCGCGGTGCACGGGCCAGCCGCGGCCTCGACCCGGGATTATGCCGAGCGCGTGAACAACCTTGCGCAGCAGTTGAAACTGGCTCGGGTGGCGACGAGCCCGTAGGCGAAGCCAACGTGGCGAGCGCGCCGCGTTGCCATCTCCCGTTCCTACTCGAGAAACGAGGCCTGCTTCGGCGCCTTGGCAGCGCTTTTCGCGGCGGCTTCCTCGGGCGTCTCGGTCAGATGGCGCGGGGGCTTGGCGGCCTTCTGGGTGACCGCCGCCTCGCGATCCGCCACGATGCGGTCGCACATCTGGTGGATGTGCATCCGCAGCCACTGGGTCGTGCTGCTTCCATCCATATAGTCGGCCGGACCGTAATGATCGATTCGGCCGGACTGGCGTAGCCGGTCATTCTGGGCAAACTCGGCGGGATCGTCCGGGTTGTAGACGGCAAACGCCCGGCCGCCGCCGCCCTTGACCACGGAAAAGCTCGGCACATCGCTCGGGCCGTCGGCGATGTAGATCATGTTCTGGAACGGGATCCGGCGGTCCTCGGCGGCCATTTTCGCATTCACGTCAATGGCGGGGTTCTTGTTCGTGCCCTTGTTGATTTCGAAAATCGCGCGGGTCTTGGTCGTGTTGTCGATCACCAGCCCGATCTGGGCAATCTCGGCGTCGGCGCTCAGCGCCAGTTCCTTCTGCTTCAGGAAACCTGGCTGGAGCGGATTCTCGATGAATTCGCAGGCCCAGACGCCGTCCACGTGCCTAGCGATGGCGCTGCCGCGGACCATCGACGCAATGCCGGTGCTGACGATGTAGTGCTCGAGCGAGATCTCGTGTTTCTGGTATTCCGGCTTCTCGCGCACGAAGGCCTGGGCGCGGTCGAAGAAATCCGGCAGACCCTTGTAGAACTGGATCTCTCCGCCGCACTCGTGAAGGATTTTGTTATTCAGCCCCTTGAGCGGCCCGGCGAGGGTGTAGGTCAGCAGGTGGTTGAGGTAGCTGATCTCGGGCGAAAGATGGTAGCCGCGCTTCTTGTAATGCTCGGCGAGCTTGTTGGTCTCGTTCCAGAAGCCGGCTTCATCAATCCCGTAGCGGCGGAACAGGGGCGCCTGCATGTAACCCGGGATAAGAGTCTTGTCGAAATCCCAGATGCACGCGATGATGTTTTGAGTGAAGAGCGTCGTGGCCATGGCTGAACAACCCCGCTAGGCAGATCCGCCGGGCGAAGGGTTCGCTGCAGCGAAGCCGCTCAACGCGGCCCACGCAATTCGCAAATCACCTCTGACCGTCCGCCGACCCGATTCCGTTTCATGGAGCAACTTCCCGACATTTTCCCGTTTGAGCGGCGCCGCGACGAACTCGACGCGCAGATGGCGGAGCCTGCGTTTTATGCCAACCCGCGGCGCGCCGCGGAGGTCTCGCGCGAACAGCAAAAGCTCCAGCAGCTCATCACGGAGCACCGCGAGCATGCCCGTCTCGACCGCGAGGTCGGCGAGGCGGCCGCGTTGCTGAAAGATCCGGCGGGCGACCCCGATCTCAAGGAACTCGCCGCGGCCGAGCTGCCCGAGCTGCAGCGCCGCCGGGAACAATTGCGGCAGTCGGTCCTGCTGGCGATGATCCCGCCCGAGCCCACGGATTCCCGCAACACGGTCATGGAGATTCGAGCCGGTACGGGTGGCGACGAGGCAAGTCTCTTCGCCGCGGAGCTGTTCCGGATGTACTCGAAGTACGCGGATGCCCGCGGCTGGAAGGTCCAGCCGATGAGCAGCAGCGAGAGCGAGCGCGGCGGCTTCAAGGAAGTCATCTTTCTCATCACGGGCTCGGAAGTCTACCGGCAGTTGAAATTCGAGAGCGGCGTGCACCGGGTGCAGCGCGTGCCAGTGACCGAGGCCAACGGGCGCATTCACACCTCGACGGTCACGGTGGCCGTGCTGCCCGAGGCCGAGGAGGTCGACGTCCAGATCGATCCGCAGGACCTGGAGATCACGGTGACGCGCGCGAGCGGTCCGGGCGGCCAGGGGGTAAATACCACGGACTCCGCGGTGCAGATCCTCCACCGCCCGACCGGCCTGCTCGTGACCTGCGCGGATGAGCGCTCCCAGCTGAAGAACAAGACCAAGGCCATGACGGTGCTGCGTTCGCGATTGCTCCAGCGGCGCGAGGACGAGGAGCACGCAAAGTATGCTGCAGAGCGCCGCAGCCAGATCGGCTCGGGCGACCGCAGCGAGCGCATCCGCACTTATAATTTCCCCCAGAACCGGCTGACCGACCACCGCATCGGACTCACGCTTTACAGCCTGCCGCAGGTGATGGAAGGCGGCATCGGGCCGGTCATTGCGGCCCTGCAGAAGGCCGACTATGAGCAGAAGCTCGCGGCCCTCACGGGTCAGGCTTACGCGCCGCCGCGCACCGGCGGTGAAGACGACTGACATGCTCACGGTTCTCGAGGTCATCAAGAAGACCACGGATTTCTTCGCCGCGAAGGGCATCGAGTCGCCCCGGCTCAACGCGGAGCTGCTGGTGGGCCACGCCCTCGCGCTCAAGCGCATGCAGCTCTACATGCTGTTCGAGCGACCGCTGACCGCGGCGGAACTTGAGTCCATCCGGGGGTTGGTGCGCCGCCGCGGCCAGCGCGAGCCGCTGCAGTACATCCTGGGTGAGGCCGAGTTTTTCGGCCTGAAGCTCAAGGTGGACCGCCGCGCGCTGATCCCGCGGCCGGAAACGGAACGGCTGCTGGAACTGGTGACGGAGCGCCAGGCCCAGCCGCCGGCGACCATCCTTGACCTGGGCACGGGGAGCGGGGCGATCGCGCTCGGGCTGGCGAAGCTTTATCCGCAGGCGCTGGTCACGGCGGTGGACCTGAGCGATGAGGCGCTTGCGCTCGCCGGGGAAAACGCCGCGGCGTGCGGTTTGGCTGCGCGGGTCACACTGCTGCGCTCGGACTGGTTTGCCGAGCTGCCGGCGGCGGCCCGGTTTGACCTGATCGTGGCGAATCCCCCTTATTTATCCGCGGAGGAGACAGCGCAGACGGCCCCGGAAGTCCAGGGCCACGAGCCGTTGAATGCGCTGACTGCACCAGATGGGGGCTTGGCGGACCTGCGGCGGATCCTGGCCGCCGCCCCGCGGTTTCTGGCGACGGGCGGGTTGCTGGCGCTGGAGACCGGCATTGCGCAACACGCGGAGCTGGCACGGTTGGCACTGGAGGCCGGATTCAAGCGGACGGAGTCACGGCCGGACCTGACCGGCCGAGACCGGTTCCTGCTGGCGTGGGTTGAAACGTAGCGCGGGCATTCCGCCGCATCATGTTCCACGGATGGATGGACGAGGCCGGCGCTAATTTGCCTCAGCCCTTGTGCTCGAGCAACGCGGTCAGCGGGGCGTGGGTGTCGGCGGCAAACTGCTTGTCCTTCGCCAAGGCGATGGCGTCGTTCACCACGCGCAGGCTTTCGCGGAGGAAGACGTCGACCTTGGCATAGGCGTCATTGGTGTCCGTGCTCAGCTCGGTTTCGTCGTCCTCGCCATCGGCCGGGGCGGCGGCGTCGGCTTTTTTCGGCGCCTTAAGCTTGGGTGCCGGCGGGGTGCCGAGCCAGATTACGCGATAGGGGAAATCGTTCTTTGCCAGCTGCACCTTTTCGGCCTCCATGGACTTACGGAAGGCCTCGTCGGTGACCTTCTGCTGGAGCCGGGCCTGAAGGTTGAGGGAGACGAGCTTCTGCTCCTGGTGCATCTTGAACCAGTCGATGTTCTTCCGGAGGTAGAGAAATTCATCAAGCTTCGCCTGGCGCGCCGCGCTCGCCACGCGCAGGGGCTCTAGCACCTTGCTGTCGAGCGGGTGGCCGGCAAACGTACTGGAAGGAATCTCATCCCAGGCCAACACGTGCGGCAGGGCGCCTTCACCAATCGGAAGGAACTCGTCGATCGAAGGCAGGATGATGTCGGGCACTACGCCCTTGAGCTGGGTGGACGAGCCGTTGGGCAGGTAGTATTTCTGGATCGTAAGCTTCACCGCGCCGGTCTTGACCGGCGAGCGGGCGAGCTGCGGCACGAGGTTTTTCATTTCCCAGACACTCTGCACGGAGCCCTTGCCGTGGGTGGAACTATCGCCGATGACAATGGCCCGGCCGTAATTCTGGAGCGCTCCCGTGACGATTTCAGAGGCGGAGGCGCTGAAGCGGTCCACCAGCACCGCAAGGGGTCCGCCGTAAGTCACCGTGGGGTTGGTGTCGCTGTCGACCTGGATTTCACCGAGCGAATTTCTGACCTGCACCACCGGGCCCTGGCTGATAAAGAGGCCCGCCAGATCGATCGCTTCGGAGAGATAGCCGCCGCCATTATGCCGGAGATCCAGCACCACGCCCTGCACTCCCGCTGCCTTGAGCTGGCCGAGCAGCTGGGCCACATCCTTCGTAGCGCTGGGCTTGTCCGCACCGTCGCTGTCCGCTGGGCCGTAGAAGGAAGGCAGGCTGATCACGCCGAGCGGGACGGTTTGCCCGTCGGTGCCTGGGACCTGAAAGACCGCGGCATGGGCTCGGGCATCATTGAGCTTCACCACGTCGCGGGTGAGTGTGACAAACTTGCGGGCGGAAGGATCGGTGGCGTCCGCGGGTTGCACGGTCAGCGTGACCTGCGTGCCCTTGTTGCCGCGGATGCGCTCGACGATGCGTCGCAGCTTCATGCCGATCACTTCGACCGGCTCGGTGCCGGTCTGGGCGACGGAGAGGATCTTGTCGCCCGGCTTCAGCTGCTTGCTCAGGTCCGCGGGGCCGCCGGGGACGATTTCCTTCACCGTGCAGTAGTCATCCTCGACGCTCAGGACGGCCCCGATGCCGACAAGTTCCAGCTTCATCTGGATGCCGAAATCCTCGAAGGTTTCAGCGGAGAAATAGGTGGAGTGCGGGTCGTAGAGCCGGGCGACGTTGGAGAGGAAGAGCTCGGCGACCTCGTTTGACTCGATTTCGCCCAGGTTCTTCAGCATGCGCTCGTAGCGCTTGCGGACCGTCTGCTTCGCCTCGTCCATCGACTTCTTGTTCATCAGCTCGGCGATGAGCTCGAACTTCAGCCGCTGATGCCAGAGTTCATCGGCGGCCGCGGTGGTGGCGGGCCATTCGGCCTTGGTGCGGTCAAAACGGTAGTTGTCGTTGGCCGTCAGGTCGATCGGCTTGCCCAGCTCACCGAAGATCCAGTTGATCCGGGTTTCCGTGCGCGTCTCATAGACGGAAAAAATATCATAGGCCGCGTCGATATTGCCGAGGCCGCTGATGTTCCAGTACACGTTCTTGCCGTAACGGGTGCCGAAGGCGGCCTTGTCGCTCGCGAGGAAAAACAGCCGCTGGCCGTCGAGGTCGGCCATGAAGTTCGGGATGACCTCGGCGTAGTCGCCGCTGTGGACCGCGTCGCGGTTGTAGTGGGCCTGCTCGAGCAGCTGGACGAGGGTCCGGGCCTCGATCGTGAGCGCTGTGGAGCTGGTGAACTTCTGGTCGGTGACGGCGAGGGTCGCGGTAACGGAGAGCGATAACAGGGCTGTGCCCAGAGCGAGCCGTCGGAGGAGGGAAGGGCGTATCATGGATGAATTAAGATCGGCAAAGCGGGGAAATGTTTCACAGCGATCGGACTATTCCGGCCGGAGCGAGGCCAGGCTCAGCGCCGGCTGAGCAGATCCTTGGCCTCGTCGAGCAGACGTTTCTCGTCTGCGGTGAGGGCCCCGAACCCCTGACTGTTGATCTTGTCGAGGATCCGGTCCACCTCGGCGCGCAAGTCCTCGCGGTTGCTGAGGTTGACCTGGTAGGCGGCCGGCGCAGCCGGCTTGGCGCCTTTGTTCATCCAGCGTGGGAGCTCGATATCCGCACGGCGGGTGGGAAGACGCCAGTTGGCCGCGTGTACATAGCGGTAATAGATCCAGCCAGCCGCCATGCCGCCCAAATGGGCGGAGTGGGCAAAGCCGAATGGTGAAACGGCTCCCATGATCTCGTAGAAGAAACAGCCCGCCAGGTCGATCAATGCCGCCGCGATCGCGATATACTTGGGCTTCAGCGTCACCGGCAGCACAAAGAAGAGCAGGAAGGTCACCGGTTGGTTGGGGTAGAAGCAGGCGAACACCACGAACAAGCCGGCGACGCCGGCCGATGCCCCGATCATGATTCCGCCGGCATGCCAGTTGACCGCGGCCCACACTAGGCCGCCTACGATCACGGCCGCCGCGTAGAGTCCAAGAAAGCGTGCTGCGCCCAGCATGGGCTGCAGCACGCGCCCGATGAAATAAACGCCCAGCAGGTTTCCCAGGATATGCAGCAGGTTGCCCGCATCATGCAGGAAACTGTAGGTGACCAGGGTCCAGACACGCCCTGCCCGCAGCCCACCGGCCGAAAGGCCGAAGTAGTATTCGACTGTACCGGAAAGATTAAACCAACGCTCGATCACGAGCTGAAGGATGAACCCGGCCACGATGGCCGAGATGAGCCAGGTGAGCACCGAGGGCTTTTCGCTAGGATAACTGTCGCGCATGTAGGAGCGATCCGAGAGCATCGAACAGCAGCATGGAAGGGTGGGTGACAAACACAAGCCGCCACCCTATAAATCCGATGGATTCCCGGGCAGGCCGAAACACAATGGCAGGGACTCCCGTCTGCACACGATATGAGCGGCGGGCCTCGTTCGGGGTGCAGCCATGCTTCCGGCCAAACTGACGCCCTGACCGCTTGACAGCGGTTTCATTTACTCTTTGTTCGCGCGAGCCATGGCCAATAAAGCAGACAAGTGGGCGCAAAACACCGGGGGCAAATTTTACGTCGATCAGCAATGCATCGACTGCGATCTTTGCCGTGAAACCGCCCCGGCATTCTTCACCCGCCACGACGAGGGCGGTTATTCGTTTGTCCATAAGCAGCCGACCACGGAGGAAGAGGTTTCCCTTTGCATGGAGGCCCTCGAGGGCTGTCCGGTCGAGGCCATCGGCAACGACGGCGACACCTGAGCTTCCCGCCAGGATGAAATTTAACCCCGGTCGTTGCGGCCGGGGTTTTTGCTTTTCGGAACCGGGCCCGGCAGCGATTACTGGCTTGTTAAGGCAATCGTCAAATTAGGCTAACGCGGGCTTGTTTTCCGAAGCCGGCCTGCTAGCGCTAGCGGCGATGAACGTACGGATTCTAGTCCTCAGCCTTTGCACTGCAGTGCCCCTTTTCGGCCAGCTGACCCCGGTGGATCTGCCGGAGCTCACGGTCTATTCGCCGCGCGTGGCGAACCAGTCACCCGCCGGGTCGTTCGCGATGCCGGTCTCAGCCCTGCGGTTCGAGCCCCAGGTGGACCTCCAGACGCGCAACCAGCCCGAGGCGCAGGCGGACGTCACGATTCGCGGCGGCATCTTTGAGAATACCGGGTTCCAGCTTGGCGCGGTGTCGCTGGTGGACCCGCAGACGGGCCATTACTACGCGGACATTGCGGTGGCGCCCGCCATGCTGGGCGCGCCGGAAATCCTGACCGGCGCGGAGCACGCCCTGGTGACGATGGACTCCACCGTGGGTGCGGTGGCCTACACCTGGCGTCCCGTGCGCACATCCGGCCTGATGGATCTGGCGGCGGGAGAGAACGGCCTGGACCGGCAGGAATTTTACCAGGGCTATGTCAGCGACACCGTGATCCTGGGGCAGCGGGTGGCGGCCGATGTGGCCTGGGCCCGGGCGGATTCGGACGGGGCGGTGCCATACGGTGACAGCCATTTTGGCCGCGTAAACGCGCGGGTGCAGCTGGCGAGCGCGGCGGCGCAGACGGATTTTTTCGCCGGCTACCAGACCAAGTTTGTTGGCTGGCCGAATCTCTACACGCCGTTCAATTCGGACGAGACCGACAAGCTCCAGAATGTATTGCTGGACTTCAACCATCGGATCGATCTGGGCGAGGGCAACTTCCTTGAGGCGGGGGCCTACCATCGCCGCAACAAGGACGACTATGCCTTCAACCGGTTTGCGCCGGTGGGCGCGGTGCATCCCTTCCAGACCACGACCTGGATCAGCGGCGCGGCCGTGGGCGGCCGGGTTGACGCAGGCATGGTGACCCTGAATTTCCATGCCGAGGTGCTCGCCGACGACCTGCAGTCCACTTCGTTGACCTCGGGCCACTACGATTCTAGGACCATGTCCAAGCTGGCCTTGGTCCCGGAAAAAAGCTGGGTCCTTGCGGATGGTTCCCATCTGGTCGTGAAGGCGGGCGGCACCTATGACGAGTCGAACCATGATGGCGGCGCCGCCTCGCCCGTCGTCGAAATCGCGCGCGAGCAGACCGCGGATCCCGTGCAGCGCTTTTATCTCAGCTATGCGACCACCACGGAGCTGCCGAGCTACACCGCGCTCAACTCCAGTCCCACGGCAGGACTATTCCTGGGCAATGCGAACCTTGGCCGGGAAACGAGCCACGACCTCGAGGCGGGAGCCAGCGGCCAGACCGGCGGTTGGGCCGGACAGGCTGCAGTATTTTACCGGCGCGATGACAATCTGGTAGACTGGACGTATGTGAACGGTGTGTTTGGCCGGAGGGCGAATGCCGTCGATATCGCGACCACGGGAGCCGAACTGGTGGTGCGGCGTTCATGGTCGGCATGCGATCTCGTGCTTGGTTATACGGTGCTGACCAAGGCGCCGGATTACCACGGCGCGCTCGTGAGCGCGAGTTTCTACGCGCTCAATTACGCCCGCCAGCGCCTCACCGCGGCGGCGGTGGTGCGGCTGGGCCGCGAATTCCAGCTGCGGTTCGACAACGAGGCGCGCATCCAGGAGCCCAATCTCCTGCGCACGGCCGGCGGCAATCAGGCGCTGATCAGCTCGCTCGGGCTGAGCTACCGGCCGGCGGCGTGGCGGGGAACGGAATTTACGGTGCAGGCGGACAACCTGTGGAACTCGTCCTTCCAGGAAGTGCCCGCCGTGCCCGCGGCCGGCCGGCAGATTTCCGCGGGAGTGGCCTACGCGTGGTGATGCTTGCCCCGCGGGGCGGTTCGCGTTCTCGTGTGCGACTCCCATGGCTTCCCATCCTTTTCTCGAACCGTCCTTTCATATCCGCTGGTCGCAACTTTCACCGGAACACGTCGGCCCGGACATCAAGGTGGCGCTGGGCCGCGCCGAGGCGGCGATTGACGCGATCACGGCGCAGGATCCGGCCCGGCTGACCTACGCGAGCACCTTTCTTGCCCTGGAGCGGGCGACGGAGGAACTGACCGCGGCGTGGAGCAAGGTCACGCATCTCCAGTCTGTCGCCGACTCGCCCGCCTTGCGCGAGGCGCACAATGCGATGCTGCCGGAGGTCTCGGCGTTTTATGCCAAGATCCCGCTGAACGCCGAACTCTGGCGGCGGCTGCGCCTCGTGGCCGAGTCCCCGGCGGGCCGGGAGCTGACCGGCATCCACCGTCGGTTCTGCGACGAGACCGTGGCGGAGTTCCGGCAGGCGGGCGCCGATCTGCCGGCGGAGCAGCGGGCCCGGGTCGAGGCGATCCAGAGCGAGCTCGCGCAGCTGACGCAGAAATATTCCGAGAATGTGCTCGATGCCACGAACGCCTGGCAGCTGGTCGTCGAGGATGAAGCACGGTTGGCCGGCCTCCCGGCGCATGCGCTGGCCGCCGCCCGCCGCAGTGCGGAAGGGAAGGGGCTCGCCGGCTGGCGCTTCACGCTGCCCATGCCGTCGCAGGAGCCGTTCATGACCTACCTGGCCGACGGCGCCCTCCGCCAGCAGATGTGGGCCGCGGCCGTGGGGGTGGGCGCGCAGGCGCCGCACGACAACACGGCGCTGATCGCCCGCATCCTCGCCCTGCGGGCGGAGAAGGCCCGGCTGCTGGGCAAGCTGCATTTTGCCGACCTCGTCATCGAGCGCCGCATGGCCAAGAGCGGGGCGAAGGCGCTGGAATTCGTGGAGGACATGCAGCGGCGCGCGGCGACGGCCTTCGGTCGCGAAAACCGCGGGCTGGAAGAGTACAAGGCCCGGCAAACCGGCGGGGCGCCTGGGCGTCTGGCCCCGTGGGAAACCGCCTACTGGGCGGAAAAATTGCGGCAGGCCAGCTACGCATTTGATGAGGAGGTGCTGCGCCCTTATTTCCCGATGGACCACGTGATCGCGGGCATGTTTGAACTCGCCTCGCGGGTGTTCGGACTGCGCATCACGGAACGCACTGGAGTCGAGGTCTGGCACCCCGACGTGAAGTTTTACGACATGCACGACGCCCGCGGCCGGCAGGTCGGATCGTTCTATGCCGACTGGTATCCGCGCGAGTCAAAGCGCGGCGGGGCGTGGATGAACTACCTGATCACGGGCGGCCCTGCTGCCGACGGCACCCGTGCGCCGCATCTGGGGCTGATTTGCGGCAACCTGACGCCGCCGGCGGCCGACCGCCCGGCGCTGCTGAAGCACCGTGAGGTGGAGACGATTTTCCACGAGTTCGGCCACTTGCTGCACCACTTGCTGGGCGAGGTGGAGATCAAGTCGCTCAACGGCGTGAACGTCGCCTGGGATTTTGTCGAACTGCCCTCGCAGATCATGGAAAACTGGTGCTGGGAGCGGGCGAGCCTCGACCTCTTCGCCCGGCATCACGAATCCGGAGCGACGATCCCGGAGGAGATTTTCCAGAAGATGACCGCGGCGAAAAACTTCCGCTCCGCCTCGATGACGATGCGGCAGGTGGCGCTGGCGAAGATGGACCTGGTGCTGCACATCCGGACGGCGGAGTTTGCCGGGGTGGCCGACATCGAGCCCGCGGCCCGGGCGCTGGTGGCCGATTGCCTGGTTCCGACCGAACCGCCCGCGCCGACGGTGGTGAAGCGTTTCACGCATATTTTTTCCGACCCGGTCGGCTACGCGGCCGGGTATTATTCCTACAAGTGGGCCGAGGTACTCGATGCCGACGCCTTCACGCGTTTCCGGCGCGAAGGCGTGTTCAGCGCGAAGGTCGGGGCCGAGTTCGTGGCCGCCATCCTCAGCCAGGGCAATTCCGCCGACCCGATGGAGCTCTACCGCGCGTTCATGGGCCGCGAGCCGGACCTGGGCGCCCTGCTGGCACGCGCAGGATTGACGGCGGCCTGACGGTCGCAAACAAATCTAACCCCTCTCAAAATCCCCTGACATATTCATGATCATCGCCGACATCGCCAAGATTCCCGGACGCACATTTCCCGCCCGCCGCATGGGCCGCGGGCTGGCCGGCCAGGCCGGCCAGCCAATTCCCGCCAAGGGATTCACCATGGGCTATGTAGTGCTTGAGCCGAATGGCGGCCAGGTGCCCTGGCACAACCAGGAGCAGGAGGAAGTTTACATGGTGCTGCAGGGCCGGGGCGAGATCTGCGTCGGCAGCGAGCGATCTGAAATCACCGCCGGCCAGGCCGTGTACATGCCGCCGACCCAGTTTCATCAGCTGACCAATATCGGCGATACCCCGCTGCACATGATGTATTTCTATTGTCCCGGCGGCGACGTCGCCCACTGGCGGCAGGAACTGGACGGCACGCTGCCGCCCGCGGGCGTCGGAGCCATCCCTCCGCTGCCGGCCGGCGCCCGGCCACAGCACATCAAAAAATAACGGCCTGCCGCCGGATTTCTACTCGCTACCCACGATTCGCTACCCGCTACTTTCCACCCTCACATGACCACGCATAAAGTCGGCATCATCATGAACGGCGTCACCGGACGCATGGGCACCAACCAGCATCTCCTGCGCTCGATCAAGGCGATCATCGATCAGGGGGGCATCAAACTGGGTGACGCCGAGGTGATCATGCCGGACCCGATCCTGGTCGGCCGGAGCGAATCCAAACTGGCGGCGCTCGCCGCCCGCGCCGGGCTGAAGCGCTACACCACCAATCTCGACGCGGCCCTCGCCGACCCGGCGAACCAAGTCTATTTCGATGCGACGCTTACCGGCCAGCGCCCGATCGGTGTGCGGAAGGCCATCGCGGCGAAGAAACACATCTACTGCGAGAAGCCCACTGCAACGACCTCGGCCGAGGCGCTGGCGCTGTCTCGGGAAGTGACCGCCGCCGGCCTGAAAAACGGCGTGGTGCAGGACAAGCTCTGGCTGCCGGGCCTGCTTAAGCTGAAGTACCTCATCGACACCGGGTTCTTCGGCAAAATCCTCTCCGTGCGTGGCGAATTCGGCTACTGGGTTTTCACCGGCGAGACGGAAAAACTGCAGCGCCCGTCGTGGAACTACCGCAAGGAGGAGGACGGCGGCATCATCGTCGACATGCTCTGTCACTGGCAGTACGTGATCCAGAATCTCTTCGGCGAGGTGAAGTCGGTCTCCTGCCTCGGCGCGACGCACATCCCGCAGCGCTGGGACGAGGCGGGCAAGCCCTACAAGTGCACCGCGGACGACGCCGCGTATGCGACCTTTGAGCTGAAGAATGGCGTCATCTGCCACTTCAACTCCTCCTGGGCCGTGCGCGTCCGCCGCGACGATCTGCTGACGCTCCAGGTGGACGGCACGCACGGTTCGGCCGTCGCCGGCCTGCGCAACTGCGTCATCCAGCACGGCTCGATGACACCCCGCGCCGTGTGGAATCCCGACATCGACAGCCCGATCAAGTTTTTCGACGGCTGGATCACCCAGCCGACCAACGACATCTACGACAACGCATTCAAGGTCCAGTGGGAGCTCTTCCTCAAGCACGTGGTGAAGGGCGATCCGTTCCCGTGGAACCTACTGCAGGGTGCGAAGGGCGTCCAGCTGGCCGAACTCGGGCTGCAGTCCTGGGCTGAGCGCCGCTGGCTTGACGTGCCGAAGCTCGATTGAGCCACGGGCACCGGTGGCGGTGGAAACCCGCCGGCACCTTTCCAAACGCGCGATTTCCACTGGCAAATCGCGTGTTTTGCTTAAGGTGTGAGGCGCAGCTCGGCTTCGGTCGGCAATCCGCGCCACGGAACCAATCCCTTAACTTCTGATCCCATCCCGCCATGAACGCACCCCTCCTCTTTGCCATCGTCGACCGCAGCTCCTTTATGTCGCCGGGTCTTTTTATGATCCTGTTTGTGCTGATCTTCATCTTCGCGATCTACGCGCAGATCCGGGTGACCAGCGCGTACAGCAAGAATTCGCAGGTTCTCTCCCGCGGCCAGATCACCGGCCGGGAGGCGGCCCAGGCGGTGATGGCGCATGCCGGCATCACCGACGTGGAAATCACCGAGATCGAGGGCCATCTGACCGACCACTACGACCCGATGCACAAGCGCCTCGTGCTCTCCTCGGAGAATTACCGCGGCACAAGCCTTGCGGCGCTGGGCGTCGCCGCCCACGAGGCGGGCCACGCCATTCAGCACAAGGAAGGCTATGCGATGCTGAACTGGCGCATGGCACTCGTGCCGGCCACGCAGATCGTCTCGCAGGTGCTGCCCTTCATCATTCTCGCGAGCTGGTTCCTCGTGCGGGGCCTGACCGGCGTAATCCTCGACGTTGCCATCATCTGCTATGCCGTACTCTCGCTCTTCCAGCTGATCACGCTCCCGGTTGAATTTGATGCCAGCCGCCGGGCGAAGGTCCAGCTGGTCGAACTCGGCATCCTTGACCGCGACGAGATGCCGGGGGTGAACCAGACGCTGGATGCGGCGGCTCTGACCTATGTCGCGGCCTTCGTGAGCGCGCTGCTCAACCTGATCTACCTGCTCTCGCGGCGCGACTGAGCAGCGGGCCGTTCAAAATTTATCGACCGGGGCCGGGTGTGCCGGCTTTTTGGTCTGATGGGGCAGGGTGCGGCCTCGCTTGCCAAGGTCCGCCCGGGCCTCTACGCAGGCGGGGAAGTGAAGACCCTGGGTCTTGGGAAAGTATGCCGGAGAGGTGGCAGAGTGGTCTATCGCGGCGGTCTTGAAAACCGCTGAGCCGCAAGGCTCCGGGGGTTCGAATCCCTCCCTCTCCGCCACTTTCCCGTTCTAAACCAACGGGTTATTTTCCCTGACAGCCGATTAGGACGTTGACCGGCCAAATCGGTCATGAAACACAAAAGTCCGTTCGTCATCTCAGAGTTCACGAATCCCTCCGGGGCTATCGTTTTCCAACTCTACGCCCGTCTCGACGGGAAACGCTTCCGCAAGAATTTCCCGACGCGCGCGGAAGCCGAGGCAGAGCGTCAGGTTCAAGAAGTGCAGTGGCTCCAAAGCGACACAGGTATTCGCACCGCCGCGACGCGTTTGTGGGCGGGCTTCCGCCCGCGCCGTGCGCGATCACGACTACAGCGCGCTGGAAGCGGCCGTGAAGCGCAGCTTCTTGAAGTGCCTGAAATTGATGGTCGCCTAGGCTCTATTTCACCAGTTCCATCAGCTTGCTGTAGCTGTCCACGACATCGTATTTGACTTGATCGGACGTGATTTTGACGAAGAACTTTCGGGCGCAGACGATTTTACATTCTTCGATTTTCCGGAGATCCATCGAGGACATGGAACCCTTGGTTTCAGCGACGAAATAGACGTGCTTTACCGCCCCTTCTTGGAAGGCGATGGCCCAGTCGGGATTGTAGTCGCCGACGGGGGTTGGAATGAAGAATGACCGGGGGAGCTTGGCGTAAACGACTACCTCCGTGCTGGTGTCCAGCTCCTGAACGAAGTTTCGCTCGTTGGTGGAATCGGTGAAGACGTAATCGTAAACGTGGCGCTTGACCTCGTAGGCCTTGCTAAAATCTTCGGGTGATTTCGCTTTGGTGAAGATGTCCGTCGAATAGGACTCGTCCAGGGGGTCGTAGGCGAGGTGCTCGACGATGACCGTGGCCTTCTGCTCGTTGATGATTCGGGCGGCCTGAATCATGAAGTCCTCGGGGTTCGCTCCTTCCGGCTTCGGTGCAAGTCACCGGTCCTTGTGTGCGGGTTAGCGGTTCCGGTAACAACGTTCAGGTCGCCGGACGCGACCTCATTCACACCGCGAAGCACATTCAGCGAAATACGATCACTCCCGACGAACGCCATCTGTCGGTCGAGCAGCGCGAGCAAGTCCAGGCGGTCGTTAGTGAGTTGGCGGCGAGGCTCGCTGGAAACGACGGCGCGCCGAATTTTGCCGGCGCGCACCGGATGCTGCAACGGCGCTTCAACGTCGCCTCCTACCTCTTGCTCCCGCGCGAGAAGTTCGCGGAGGCACTGGCCTTCCTGAAGCAGCAACGCGCGATTCACCGGTCGCGACTGCAACGGAGAAATCCGGCGGCCTACCGGAACGATTTCTTCCGCGCCATCTTCGCGGGTGCCCGCGAACTCGGCTGGGAAGGCGCACGGGTTTACCAGTTCGCATCGGAAGCCCTTGGGCTCAGTCGGGCGGTTGTGTCGCTGAAAGAACTCGGGCCAGTCCAGTTGAAGTCCCTCGCTGGTGCGGTCCAGCGCCGGGCCGCTTGTGCCCGTTCGGGCGGTGCCCGATGAACGCGACTGCACCCATTTCCCAGGCAGGGGGCGGTTGCCCCCAACCGGCGGCCGGCGCGGAGTCGTGGGGACGCGACGAGCGAAGCCGAGCCGAGAGCCGCAGCGTGCTCGCCAGGTGGCGGCCAGCGGAGGCGGACGGCTGGCGAAAGCGAGGAGCGTCCCCATGTCTCCGCGCTCGTGCCGCACGCTCCGCGGGCTCCACGATGGCCCGCCGAAACAGCGCTGCGCGCGGCGGGTCTTCGTGGAGGTCGGAAACCGGGCCTCTGCCCTCCGGGCGGCTGCCCGTTTTCCTCGGGAGCGCAAGTCTGCGCCGGTTGACGCTTCGCGTTTCCTAACCCAGCCGGCGGAGCAGCTCGGCGGCGTCAAGACGACCATCGCGAACTACCTCAAGCACTTTACCGAGCCGGACATCGCCGAGATATTTTGCTCGAAAGAATCCACCTTCAGTTTCGATGACATCGACCGTGGCAAAATCATCTGCGTTTCTATCCCGCAACGTTTCCCGGTGGAACGGCGTTACATCAATACGCTCCTCAAGTTGACGTTTTACGCTCATGCGCTGAGGCGTTTCGACAAGCCTGCGGCTGAACGCGCCCGCGACAATCTTGTCATCCTCTGGGCCGATGAAGCGCAAAAGATCGTCACGGCGAGCGACGACGGGATGAGCGATTACAACGTGGTGGACGTGCTCCGCGAGGCGCGGGCGACGGTCGTATCCTGGCGACCTGCCACCCGTGCTGCCGCGGGCCTTGCGCGGGCTGGGCGTGTTTGACGGCCCCGCACAGCCGGCCAGCCATGGGGCCGCGCAGGGTCTGCTCGGCTGGTTGCTGGAACGCGAGGCGTGGGATTAAGCCGGGGAGGGACAGGGGCTTGACAAGATTTGGCGCCACTCGGTAGATTGTCCGACTCAATCAACCTCACTTTCGAAAAAGTGGGCCCTGCGGCCCGCTTTTTTTTTCCCTTAATACCAACCTTATGAGCAGCGAAATTCTTTCCGTCCTGGAATACATGGAGAAGGAGAAGGGTATTCCCCGTGCCGACATGATCGCCACGATCGCGAATGCGTTGAAAACTGCGGCGCAAAAGGGGGTTAACTCCGGTCAGGAGCTGAAAATCGAGATCAATCCGAAGAACGGGCAGCTGCATGCCTGGTCGCTGCTCAAGGTGGTGGATTCGGTCAGCAATCCGAAGGCGGAAATCCACGTGGAAAAGGCCCAGCTCGTGAAGCCGGGTGTGCTCATCGGCGAATTCATCGAGAAGGAGATCGACCCTTCCACGCTCGGCCGCATCGCCGCGCAGACCGCGCGTCAGGCCGTCATGCAGCGCCTGCGCCAGTTCGAGAAGGACCGCATCTACGACGATTTCAAGGACCAGGTCGGCAACATCGTCACCGGCACCGTCCGCCGCCGCGAGCGCAACGACCTCTACGTCGACCTCGGCAAGGCCGAGGCCATCATGCCCGGCAAGGAACAGGTTCCGGGCGAGGAGTACCAGCCGGGCGAGCGCATCCGCTGCCTGCTGCTGTCCATCGATTCCACGCCGCGCGGACCCGAGATCATCCTCACGCGCGCCAGCCCGAAGTTTGTCCGCCGCCTGTTCGAGCTCGAGGTCACCGAGATCGCCGACGGCACGGTGAAAATCGAGGCGTTCGCGCGCGAGCCCGGCTACCGGACCAAGATCGCCGTCACCAGCACCGATCCCAAGGTGGATCCGGTCGGCGCTTGCGTCGGCGCGCGCGGCGCCCGCGTGAAGACCATCGTCCGCGAACTCGGCGGCGAAAAGATCGACATCATCCGCTACTTTGCCGACCCCAAGGAAATGATCATCGAGGCGTTCAAGCCGGCCACGCCGCGCGAGATCATCATAGATGACAAGAACCACCGCATCGTGCTCAAGGTGGCGACGGACGACCTCGCCATCGCGATCGGCCGCAAGGGCCAGAACGCCCGCCTGACCTCCCGCCTCATCGGCTGGCGCCTCGACATCGAGGAGTTCCAGGCCGCGGGCGACGATCCGCGCGGCAATGCCATCGCGCTCCTCTTCAAGACCTACGCATTCGACGCCGCCATCGCCGGCCGCCTGGTCGACATGGGCATCAATTCCCCCGCCGCCTTCGAGGGCGTCGAGGCCGACGATCTGGTAAGTGCCGGATTCACCGCCGAGGAAGCCCAGACCATCATTGCGCGCGTCGCGCAGAAATAACCCGACGCCCCCGACCCTAACTGATGAGCATCCGCATCCACGAACTCGCCAAGCGCCACAACATGGAGGGCAAGGACATGCTGGTCCTGCTCAAGGAGCGCGGCTATGTCTCGGCGGATACCAAGTCGGTCTCGAGCACGGTCAGCAAAATCTACGAGCAGGAGATTGACCAGGAATTCGCCGCCAAGGCGGCCGCGAAGGCTCCCGTGCCGGCCCTGTCGGCCCCGGTGCCGGCCACCGCGGCGGAAATTCCCGAGGCGCACAAGCCGAAGCCGACCGGCGCCTTCGTGAAGTCCGCGCAGGACATCGTGCGGGAGAAGGAGGCCAAGGCCACCGCGCTCAGGCCCGCGCCTATGGCGCCGCCACTGCCGCCGCGCAGCATTCCCGTGGCCCCGCCGCCGCCCCGGCCGGTCGTGAGCGCTCCCGCGACCATTTCCGCACCGAGGCCTCCCCCTCCGTCGCCGTCGGCCCCGCGTCCCGTTTCGCCGGCGCCGAACCCCGTGGCCGCCGTCGCGGCCAAGGCCCCCGTGGCTCCGCCGCCGTTGCCGCCGCGCAGTGCCCCCGCGGCTCCGCCGCCTCTCCCAGGCACATCCTCGCCGGTTCCGCTGCCGCCGCCTGCTCCCGTCGCGGCGCCGGTCGTGACCGTTCAGGGCGACGTCAAAATCATCCACCTCAAGCCGCCGATCGTCGTCCGCGATTTCGCGACGGCCCTCGGACTAAAACCGTTCAAACTCATTTCCGAGCTCAACCAGGCCGGCGGCTTTGCCTCGATGAATTCCAACATCGAGGAGGCGATCGCCATCAAGGTCGCCGAGAAGCACGGCTTCCTGCTTGAGATCAAGCACCGCGGCGATCCTGTGGCGCAGCAGCAGGCCCAGAAGGACAAGAAGGAGAAGAAGCCCGACGAGGATGAATCGAAGTTCCTCGTCCCGCGGCCCCCGGTCGTGGTCATTCTCGGCCACGTCGACCACGGCAAGACCTCCCTGCTGGATGCGATCCGCAAGGCCAATGTCGCCGCAGGCGAGGCCGGCGGCATTACCCAGCACATCGGCGCCTACCAGGTCGAGTTCAACGGCCGCAAGATCACCTTTCTCGACACCCCCGGCCACGCCGCGTTCTCGAAGATGCGCGCCCGCGGCGCCAACGTCACGGACATCGCCGTGCTCGTCGTGGCCGCGGACGACGGTTTCATGCCCCAGACGGATGAGGCGTTGCAGCACGCGCAGAACGCCAAGGTCGCGCTCATCGTCGCCGTCAACAAGATGGACGTGAAGGGCGCCAACCTCGACCAGGTGAAGGGCCAGATGCAGCAGCGCAATATCGCTCCCGAGGATTGGGGCGGCGAAACCATCACCGTGCCCGTTTCCGCCACGAAGGGGCAGGGTATCGACAGCCTGCTGGAGATGATCCTGCTCCAGGCCGACGTGCTCGAGCTCAAGGCCAATTCGAAGGCCGAGGCCAGCGGCATCATCATCGAGTCCGAGATTGATTTCGGCCGCGGCCCGCTCGCGACCGTCATCGTCCAGCGCGGCACCCTGCGCGTCGGCGATGCGATTGTCAGCGGCGCGACCTACGCCAAGGTGCGCGCGATGTTCGACGACAAGGGCGAGAACCTCAAGGAGGCCCCGCCCGGCACGCCCGTGCGGGTCATCGGCTGGTCTGGCACACCGGACAGCGGCGCCACGTTCAAGGCCGTGAAGAACAACCGCGAGGCCGAGAAGCTGGCGGAAGAGGAGCAGTTCCGCCTCAAGCAGGTCATCACCACTGCCGCGGCTGTGCCGAAGGAAGTTTCAGTCGAGCAACTGTTCGCCAACATCGCGGCGACGCAGGCCAAGGTGCTCAAGCTCATCATCAAGACCGATGTCTTCGGCTCGGCCGAGGCCATCCGCTCGGTGCTGGACGGCATCAAGAGCACTAAGGTCTCACTGGAGATCGTGGGGATAGACGTCGGCATCGTCACCAAGAACGACGTGCTCATGGCCGGCGCCGCGGGCTCCGTGATCGTCGGCTTCCATACCAAGCTCGAGAACGGCGTCGTGTCGCTGGCGAAGCACCACGGCGTGCGCGTCGAGAGCTACGAGATCATTTACGAATTGGGCGACAAGGTCCGCGAGATGATGGCCGACATGCTCGACCCCGATCTCAAGGAGACGAAGACGGGCGTGGCGGAGGTCCGCCAGGTCTTCCCGCTGGCCAAGGGCTTTGTGGCGGGCTGTCTCGTCACTGAGGGCAAGATCAACCGCAACGCCTCCGCGCGCTTGCGCCGCGGCAAGGAGATCGTGCACGAGGGCAAGATCGGCACGCTCAAGCGCTTCAAGGACGACGCGAACGAGGTCCGCGCCGGCTTGGAATGCGGCATCAAGCTCGACGACTTCAACGGCTACCAGGCCGGGGACCTGATCGAGTGCTACGAGGTGCAGAAGGTCCGGGCGTCGCTCTGATAAAACCGGATTGCGGATTTCGGAAACCGGATAGTTCATCTGGGCGTTCCGCCCCGTTTCCCCGACTCCCCGATGTCCAACCGCACCCTTCGCGTCAACGAGCTGATCCAGCGGGAGATCAGCGCCATCCTCCGCCAGCGCCACCAAAGCGAGGCGGTCGCGATCACGGTCACCGAGGTGCGGGTGGCGCCGGATTTGCGGGATGCCAGGGTGTTTGTCTCGATTGTGGGCGATGACGACAGCATCGAGAAAAAGCTCCGCTGGCTCCGGGCCCGGTCGCGTGAGATCCGCACTGAGCTGGGCGGGCGCATCGTCCTGAAATACATGCCGCGCTTCACCTACGTGCTCGACGATTCCGCGATCCGGGGTTCCCGCATCCTGCGGTTGCTCGATGAAGTCGAACCGGCGAAAAGGGACGCACCGTGAGCGCGTTTTATCCGGCATTCTCCGCGGATTTCGTCCGCCTCCTGGAGCGTCTCCGCGGCCGGAAGGTCGCGGTCGTCGGCCATGCCCGCCCCGATGGCGACTGCATCGGCTCGCAGGTCGGGCTGGCGCGGGTGCTCGCCGCCGCGGGCCATGACGTCACCTGCGTTAATGCCGACGCGGTGCCGCGCCGCCTGGAATTCCTCGTCCCGGGCATGCGGTTTGTGCGCACCGACGAAATGCTCCGGGACACCCGCGACTATGCGGCCGTGTTCGTGGATTCCGCCGATCACGCCCGGCCGGGCGAGCGGCTCAAGGCGCGCTTTCCGGCCCCGGTCGGGAACATCGACCACCATCTTTCGAACATCGGCTATGCGGAGATCAACCTGATCGACAGCGGCTCGTCGGCCACGAGCGAGATTCTTGCGGGCCTGGCGCTGGATCACGGCCTGACGATCGACGCCCAGGCCGCGCAGGCCCTCTACACGGGGATCGTGACGGACACCGGGCAGTTTCGCTTCGCGTCCACCTCGCGCCGCACCTTTTTGCTGGCGGCCGAGCTTGTCACGCTGGGGGCGCAGCCGCCCGAGGTCGGGCTGGAGCTCTACGAACGCGAGTCCATTGGCAAGCTGGCGCTGCTGCAAAGCTACCTGGCTTCGCTCCGCATGGAGTGCGGCGGCCGGGTTTGCATCGGGAAGCTTCGCGCCGGGGTGTTTGAATCCACCGGTACGACCGTCGAGGACACCGAGGGGCTCGTGGACTACGCGCGCTCCATCGACGGCGTGGATATCGGGGTGCTGATCGAGGACCGCCCGGACGGCACCGTGAAGGCCAGCCTGCGGGCCAAGGACGCGGCCTACCGGCTCGACCTGATCGCGGCCCAGTTCAACGGCGGCGGCCATGCCTGCGCCGCGGGACTCAACCTGAAACAGGACACGGAAAATTTTTATGCCCGGCTCGTCGCCGCGCTGGCCAAACAGATCGCCCTCGTGGACCAGCAGGCAAAGGCGGCGCCATGATCGGCCAGGTTAAGGAACTCGAGGGCGTGCTCCTCGTGGACAAGCCCACGGCCCACACGTCGCACGACGTGGTGGCCCGCCTGCGCCGCAAGCTGAACATGCGGAAGATCGGCCATGCCGGCACGCTTGACCCGATGGCGACGGGCCTGCTGATCATGCTCATCGGCAAGGCCACGCGCATCTCCCAGTACCTGATCAGCCTAGACAAGGAATACGAGGGCACGATCCAGCTCGGGCAGACCACGGATTCGCAGGACGCCGACGGCGAGGTCGTCGAGACTCGTCCCGTGCCCCCGTTGACGGAGGCGGAGGCGCGCGCGATGATGCAGTCGTTCCTGGGTGACCAGTACCAGATGCCGCCGATGTATTCCGCCATCAAGATCGACGGCGTGCCGCTCTACAAGAGCGCGCGCAAGGGCGAGGACATCGTCCGCGAGCCGCGGTTCATCCGCGTCATGAGTTTCGACCTGACGCGCTTCGCCCTGCCGCAGCTGGATTTTCGCCTGCGCAGCAGCAAAGGCACCTATGTCCGCACGATCGCCCACGATCTCGGCCAGAAGCTGGGCTGTGGCGCGCACCTGTCCGCGCTGCGGCGCACAGCTACCGACCGGTTTAACATTTCCCAGGCGCTCACGCTGGACGCGATCGAGGCGCTGCCCATTCCGGAAATCGAGAAGCTCCTGATCCCCGTGCACGCGGCGGCGCCCAGCGTGGCCCTGTGAATTCGATCGCGCAGTACGCCGGCTTGGAGAACGCGGCCCTGCCGCCTTCGCCGCTGCACCTGGCGATCGGCATGTTCGACGGCGTGCACCTCGGGCATCGCGCAGTCATCGAGGCTGCAGTGCAATCGGCACGCCGCTGCAGCGGGACCGCCGCCGTGCTGACCTTCTCGCCGCATCCGAGCGTGATCTTCCGTCCGACACAGCCGACACGGCTGATCATGGACCTCGCGAACAAGGCCCGCGTGCTGCACCGGCTGGGCGTCGATGCGATGGTCGTCCAGCCCTTCACGCCCGAGTTCGCCCAGCTCGCCGCGGAGGAATTCATTCCCTGGCTGAAACAGCGGGCGCCGCAGCTGGCCGCGATCTATGTGGGAGAAAATTTCCGCTTCGGCCGCGGCCGCAAGGGTGACATCGGCCTGCTCGTGGCCGAAGGGAGGAAGCATGGCCTGACGGTCTTCAGCGCGCCGCGCGTGAACTTCGACGGCGAACCGATCAGCAGCACCCGGATCCGCGCGCTGCTGGAGGCCGGCGACGTTACGGCCGCGAATGCACTGTTCGGTTATTCCTACTTTGCCGAGGGTCCGGTGGTGCCGGGCAAGCGCCTGGGCCGCACCATCGGGTTTCCCACGCTCAACGTGGCCTGGGCGCCGGACCTGCGGCCGCGGTTTGGCGTGTATGTCGTCCGGGTGGCGGGCGCGAAATCCGTCACGGCGCTGCCGGGCGTGGCGAACTACGGGCTGCGTCCGACGGTGGAGCAGGCGGTGGAGCCGCTGCTGGAGGCGCATGTGCTCGGGGAGTGCCCGTTTGAGACGGGCGACCTGGTGACGGTGAAATGGCTGCGTTTTTTGCGGCCGGAACAGAAGTTCAGCGGAGTGGAGGAATTGAGGGCGCAGATCGCGAAGGACCGGGCAGAAGCGGCGGCGGATTTTTCCTTGCGCTGAGGCGCAGCGCTGGCGTTACTCGCCGACCTCAGATTTTGGACCTTTAGCTCAGTTGGTTAGAGCGTTTCGTTGACATCGAAAAGGTCACTGGTTCGAGTCCAGTAAGGTCCACCATTTTAAGGTTTTGTCCGGGCATGACAGGTTGTGCCAGATCGTGACTAAGTTCCTCTGCACCTGCGGCTTTTAGAAGGGGAGTGGCTTCACTCGGTTTGTCAGGAAATGACACTAAATGACCACTCGCGCCGGATTCGTGTGCGTGTATGTGTGCGTCAATCCAAGGTAGCTTTGCCAGCTCGACCCGAAGCGACTCAGCCGAGATTTGAGCATAGATATTGGCAGTTAAATTAGCGTCGGAGTGGCCGAGGGTTTCCTGCGTGGCCTTCTGCGCTACCCCGTATTTTGCCGCGAGGGTGGCGTGTGTTTTCCGGAAGGAATGGAAATGCACCACGTCCCCATCTTTACCGACCCGTGGAATTTTGGCGTTCTCGAGGTCCTTGTGAAAGGTATCGTCGTTAGGGAAGATGTGCCAGAAAACGCGCCGATCCGGGGGATATTCCGGACGGATAATCTCTCGGAGCTTAGCCGCGAGTGGCAGAGGCAGCGTCACCCAACGGTTCGCATTGTCCTTCGTGGTTGATTCCCGGAAGAACGCGGCAGGATGGGTTGGGTTAAGGTCCACCTTACCCAACTATGATTCCGCCACTCATTCGCCGGCTCATGTGCGCCGTGATATTACCGGCCATGGCTGGTGCGGCCTCGATTTCCTTGACGGGGGTGACGCCGGTTTCGTCTGGCACCAAGTCGGGCACAACCGGTGCCATTGCCGGAAACACCACGGGAGCCGACCCGACCACCTTTGCGTTCGGGCTTTCCCCGGCGGCGAACACTTATTTCCAGACAATCATCCCTGGCGCGGCTCCTGCCAATTACCGGGCTTGGGAGGGAAAGTCGGCATTGGCGGCGGCGCCCGGCACCTTGTCCCGCGCGGATGCCGTGCTGGCCTTCCGGATGGCCCGGGCCTATGTCCGGCAGGCCTTTCGCATCGATATCACTGAGCTTACCTTCATCCGGACGGACAATGCCGACACGTTCGAGGCTGATCGGGCGCTGCTGGCCCAGCTGGTGGCTGCCGGATCCCAAGCCGAGTTTTCCGATCTTTGCCACAAGGTCGAAAATCCCAAAGCCTGCCGGTGCGCCGAGGCGGTGCTCAGCGATACGCCCGACCGCAAGTATGTGTGTCCGGAGGATTTGTGAGGCTGAGGCAGGCGACCATGCCTACCTGGCGGTTTTTGATGACGTTCGGACCCTGAACCCTTCACAATCGTGGCGTTAGTCGCCGCGTCCCACTTTCCAAGCCCTTACCCCATGATCGCGAAATTCCTCATGCTGTTCGCGGCCTTCGCCGCCGTTGCCAACGCATTTTCCGCCGAGCCCACAGTGCCGGCGGCGCCGGCTGCCGATGGCGATGATCCTTACCTTTGGCTGGAGGATGTCATGGGCGCGAAGTCCCTTGACTGGGTGCGGGCGCACAACGCCGTCAGCCAGAAGGAACTCGAATCCGCGCCCAGGTTCGCCGCACTGCGGGAGCGGCTGCTCACCATCGTCAATTCCAAGGCCCGCATCCCGGCCGTTTCGAAGCACGGCGAATTCCTCTATAACCTCTGGCAGGATGCCCAGCATGTGCGCGGCCTCTGGCGGCGCACTTCGCTCGCGGAGTTCCGCAAGGCCGATCCGGCCTGGGAAACCGTCCTCGATCTCGACGCCCTCGCGGCGGCGGAGAAGGAGAACTGGGTCTGGAAGGGCGCGTCGTTCCTGCATCCCACGTACGACCGGTGCCTGCTGGAACTTTCGCGGGGCGGCGGCGATGCCGTCGTCATCCGCGAGTTCGATGTGCTGACCAAGGCGTTCGTTGCGGATGGTTTCATCCTGCCCGAGGCCAAGAGCCAGGTGAGCTGGCGGAATCGCGACTCGATTTATGTCGGCACGCAGTTCGGCCCCGGTTCCATGACCGATTCGGGCTATGCGCGCATCGTCAAGCAATGGCAGCGCGGCACGCCGCTGACGACCGCGGTCACCGTGGCGGAAGTGAAGCCGGCGGACTTGGCGGTCGCGGCCTATGTCACGAACGAGCCGGGCTACCGCCGGGAGTTTGTCAGCCGGGTGCTCACGTTTTTCACCAGCGAGCTCTTCCTGGTTGATCCCAGCGGAGCGGGGCACCCCGGCGCTGCTCCGGCCGGGGAACTGCGAAGGCTCGACGTTCCGCTGGATGCGAGCACCGGCACCTACCGCGACCAGATCCTGGTCCGGTTGAAATCCGACTGGGTGGTGGGCGGTCAAACGTACCCGTCCGGGGCGCTGATCGCGATGAACTTGGAGCGCTTTCTTGCCGGCGGACGCGATTTCCAGATGCTGTTTGCCCCCACGGCCACCACATCGCTGGAGTCGACGGAAACGACGAAACATTACCTGATTCTCACGGAGCTCGACAATGTGCGCACGCGAATCGAGGCGCTCCACTTCAATGCCGGCCAATGGGAGCGCTTGACCGTCGCGCTGCCGGGCATCGGCATTGCCGGGGTCACCGCCGTGGATGAATTCGAATCGGACGACTATTTCCTGACATTCACCGATTTTCTCACGCCCACCACGCTTTACCTGGGCACGGTTCGTCCGGGATCGACTGCGGCGGACCTGGCGCGGCTCAAGCAGCTTCCAGCCTTCTTCGATGCCACGGGCCTGGAGGTCACGCAATTCCATGCCCTCTCCAAGGACGGCACCTCCGTGCCATATTTCCAGGTGGCACGGAAGGGCCTTAAACTCGACGGCAGCCAGCCCACGCTGCTGTATGGCTACGGTGGCTTTGAGGTGGCCGAGACACCGGCCTACAGCGCCACGATCGGATCCGCATGGCTGGAGCAGGGCGGGGTGTACCTGCTCGCCAATATCCGGGGCGGCGGGGAGTTCGGACCGCGCTGGCACGAGGCGGGGCTCAAGGCGAACCGGCAGCGGGTTTACGACGATTTCATCGCTGTGGCGGAGAATGCCATTGCCCGGAAACTCACCTCGCCCCGTCACCTGGGCATCATGGGGGGCAGCAACGGCGGCCTGCTGATGGGTGTGATGGTGACGCAGCGCCCGGACCTGTTTGGCGCCGTGGTCTGCCAGGTGCCGCTGCTGGACATGAAGCGCTACAACAAGCTGCTCGCGGGCGCCTCCTGGATGGGCGAGTACGGCAATCCGGACCTCCGGGAAGAGTGGGCGTACATCCGGAAATATTCGCCCTACCAGAATGTCTTCGCCGACCGGAAGTATCCGCGGGTTTTCTTCATGACCTCGACGCGGGATGACCGGGTTCACCCCGGGCATGCCCGCAAAATGGCGGCCAAGATGGAGGCGCAGGGCCACGCCCTGCTGTACTACGAAAACATCGAGGGCGGCCATGGCGGCGCGGCCAACAACGAGCAACGGGCCTACATGAGTGCGCTGGCTTTCACCTTCCTCGCAAAGGAACTGCGCTGAGGCTGACGGTTTTCGGAGTAGAGCGCGAACGGTCGAAGCGGCAAAATCCGGCGACGCCCGAGCGCTTCCCGGGTTAGCGGCGGGCCCCTTACAGCACATTGATGCCGCGCGCGACCAGCAGCACCAGCACGGACAGGGAAATCAGAGCCTGCGCCATGGAAAGCAGCTTGGCCCAACGGGCGAGGACCAAGGTGTCCGTGGGGGAAAAGGCCGTACTCGTGTTGAAGGCCAGGAAGAGATAATCGACGAAGCCCGGGGACCAATGGTCCGCGCCCATCGCCTTGCGCTCGCCACTTTCGATCTGCAGCTGGGGGAAGAAAAACGCCCGGCTGCCGTACGGCACGCGGCGGCTCCGCACCGTCGGTCCGCCGCCATCCAGCCGCCAATACCACAGGGCGAAAGTCAGGATGTTTGAACCCCAGAGCAGCATGGCGGAGATGAGCAGGGTGACCGGGTCTTCCTTGTGATCCGGGAGGGCCTTGACCAGCAGGACCAGTGAACCGCAGAGCGCTAAGGTGACGACGGCATTGCAGACGATGCCGAAGAAATGGTTCCAAGAATGCCGACCGGTGCGGTGGGAAACAATGGTCGGCACCAGCAGCACCATCACCAGGACGAGCAGAAGCCAATGCGGCCCGACGCTCAGCGACTCGGGTAGGGCGTAGGACACGCCGCCGGCGGCCATGAGCGCCAGCACCGGTTCCCAGCGGACCTTTCCGGCCGGAACGTGCGAATGGGTTGAAGGCGGCAAATTCGGATCCACGGTGGCCAGCATACAGCGGGCAAGCCGGCCCCAGGCAACGACGTTTCGCAGGGATTGCCGCCGACCCGCGATCACGGCCTCATTTTTGGGGCGGATTCTTCAGGTAAGGCTTCAGGCGCTCCAGGACGTAATCCACGTGCTTGTCGTGGTTCAGCGCGTACATCTGGGTCATGGCCTCGGTCAGCGCGGTGCGGACATCGACTTCCTTGGCCGGGGCCTTCTCCTCGCGCACGACGGACGCAATGGGGAAAACGCCCGCGACGCCGTCATCGCAGAGAAAATCGAGGGAGCCCGGCGGATAGCCCGGCGGATCGATTCCGAGGAATTGCGCCAGTCCGCTGTAGGAGTCGAGGGCCTTGATGCTCTCGTGGTGAATCCGGTACCAGTGCCCGACCTTTAATTCATTTTCCGTCATCAGGGCTGAGCGTGCAGCAGGCCCGGCTCCACGTCAAATGCGGGAATCCGGCCGCGTAAATTTCGGCCCGCGACCGAAGGGGCTTATCCCCGATGGTCCGCGCTGGCTGGCATTCCCGTTCGATGGGTCGCGGCCCCGCCTTGAAGCCCGGTGAGGTTACGCTGCCCCGAATTGATCACATAAGGAAGCGAAGCGCGACGGCCGGGAAAAAACCGATCGCTTTCGTGCAGGCTTGTTCATTTCCGGCCAACGTTGGCGTTCGTGCGAATCAAGTCCGGCGGACGGGCTCAACGGATCCGGACGCTGACGATGACGGAAAGCCCCTGGCGCAGACGTTCGCCCAGGGCGCTGCGGCTGGCGTCATCGAGCACGATTTTCACCGGCACCCGCTGGACGACTTTGTTGAAATTACCCGTCGCATTGTCGGGTGGGAGCAGGGCGAACTGGGCGCCGCTCGCAGGGGCGACGCTGTCGACCGTCCCGTGCAGGGTCTGGCCCGGCAGGGCGTCCACGTTCAGTTTCACGTCCTGGCCTGGGCGGATGCGGGGCAGCTGGGTTTCCTTGAAGTTGGCGACGACCCAGATGTCGGGTTCCGCGAGGGCAAGCAGCAGCTGGCCGGCGATGACGTAATTGCCGGTCTCCACGGCCTTGTTGCCGATCCGGCCGGCGGCGGGTGCGGTGAGGGTCGCGTAGGACAGTTTCCGCTCGGCATCCCGCAAGGCTGCCTCAAGCACCGTGACGCTCGCGCTCGCGGCGAGGGCCTGGGCGCGGGCCGACGCTTGCGCGGCCTGGGCGGAGCCGACGCCGGCTTGGGCGGCGACGAGGTTGGCCTGGTTGGCCGCATGCGCGGCCTGGGCGGTGCTGAACACGCTGCGGGCGTTGTCCAAGTCAGCCTGCGTGCTGGCGCCGTCATGCGTGGCCAGTTGCTCCTGCCGGCCGAGGGTCAGTCGCGCGAGTTCGAGTTGCGCCGCGGTCTGCTTCAGCTGGGCCTCGGCCTGGACCACGCGGGCCTGGGCCTCGGCAATCTGCGCCTCGGTCTGGCGGGCGGCGGCCAGGGCCTGAGTTTCCTGGGCGCGGGCCTGCGCGAGGCCGGCCTGCGCCTTTTGCCGCGCGATCTCGAAGCCCAGGGGATCGAGGCGCAGCAGCACGTCGCCGGCCCGGACGTTCTGGTTGTCGGCGACGAGCACCTCCTTCACCTGGCCTTCGACCTGCGGGCTGATCTGGTGCAGATGCCCGATGACATAGGCGTCGTCCGTTTCCTCGTAGTGATAGGCGCGAAAAAGGAAGTGGGCGAGCCACGAGGCCACGGCGAGGGCGGCCACGGTGAGCAGCACCGGGCGCAGCCAGGCGCGCGGGGCGCGGGCCTGCGCTGGCGGCGTGGCGGCCGGGTCGATCGTGATGGCCGAGGAGGTGGTGGTGGATTCGGACGGAGCGTTCATAAGGTGGGATGGATGGGAAGGAGGGGCGGATTAGTGCACATCGGCGGCGGCGGCCCGGTTGCCCCCGCCTTTGCCGAGCAGCAGCAGCAACGGCAGCGAGGCGATGAAGGCGAGGCCGACATACAGGAAGATCTCGGCGAAGGAGAGCAGCGTGGCCTGGCTGTTGATCAGGTTGTCCAGCGTCTGGAGCGCCTGGTGCCGGCCGGTGACAGAGTCGGGACTGTGCTGCGCGAAGAGCTGCCCGAGCACCTCGAGCCGCCATTGTGTGACCTGGTTGTAGAGGCTGATTTTCTCCACCAGGATGGCGCGATGCACGGCCTCGCGGTGGGCGAGCACGGTGGTGATGATGGCGATCCCAATGCTGCTGCCCAGCTGGCGCGTCAGGCTGTAGAAGCCGGAGCCGGCCGCGACGTCGGACTTGGGGAGGTCGCCGAGCGTGGCCAGGCTGAGCGGCAGGAACATCATGACGCTCCCGATACTGCGCAGGATGAGCGGCCAGAACAGGGTGCGCGTGCTGGTGTCGGGATTGATCTGAAAAAGCAGGCCGGCGGCGGAAACCGTCACCATCGCGCCGATCGCGATGAGCAGGCGGGCGTCGAACCGGCCGGAGATTTTGCCCATGACGATCATCATGACGGCCGCGGCCATGGCGCCCGGCACCTGCAGGAGGCCGCTCTGCATGGCGGTGAAGTGCAGATAGCTTTGCACGAAGATGGGCACGGCAAAGAGGACGCCATAAAGCCCCATGCCCAGCACGAGGGAGTAAACGCTGCCGGCCGCTAGCGAGCGGTGCCGCAGCACGCGCAGGTCCACCGCGGGATGCTCCACCGTCAGCTCCCGCCAGATGAAAAGCCCGAGGCCGGCGGCGGCCCCCGCGGCCATCGTCAGGATGAACCGCGAACTGAACCAGTCGTCCTGCTGGCCTTCCTCCAGCATCGTCTGGAAGCAGCCGAGCCCGACCGTGAGCAGGCCGATCCCGGCCCAATCCACGCGGTCCCGCCGGATCTCGTCAGCGCTGTCCCGCGGCAGGAACACGATCGTCATCAGGACGGCGAGGATGCCGAAAGGCAGGTTGATGAAGAAAATCCAGCGCCAGCCCAGGGTGTCGGTGAGGTAGCCGCCGAGCACGGGCCCTAGCGCCGGACCGGCGATGACGCCGACGCCGAAGATCGCCTGGGCCGCGCCGAGTTGTTTCTTGGGAAAGGTCTCGAACAGGATCGACTGGGCCTTGGCCAGCAGGCCGCCGCCGGCAAGGCCCTGCAGGATCCGCGCGATGATCAGCATGATCAGGCTGCTCGAGAGGCCGCAGAGCACGGAGGAGGCGGTGAAACCGATGAGCGAGAAGAGGAGGTATTGCTTCCGTCCGAAGCGGTTGCTCAGCCACGCCGTCAGCGGGATCATCACGACGTTGGCGCAGGCGTAGCCGGTCGAGACCCAGCCCGCCTCCGACAGCGTGGCGCCCAGGTTGCCCTGAATCTCCGGGAGCGCGACATTCACGATGCTGGTGTCGATCACCTCGAGGATCGCGCCCAGCGCGGCGGTGATCGCAATCATCCATTTGAGCAGGTCCTTCCGGGCCAGCGACGCGGCCAGCGGGGAGAGACGGCTGAGGTCGGACCCATAGAGTCCGGGTTGGGCGGTGGCCATGGGATGCGACTCAGGGAGCGGCGCCCCGGACCAGCAGATCGACCGCCCCGGCGAGATAGGCGGCCGGCGCGTATTCCAATTTAACATGCGGCGAGGCGCGGCGCAGCACCCCGGTGAAGATCATGCCATTGAACAGGTCGGCGAGCAGCGCGGGACTGGCGTCGGTGCGCAGGTAACCTTGGGCGCGGGCGGACTGTAGCCGGGCGATCAGTTCTTCGCGCAACGGACGCAGGATGGCCTTGAACACCTGGCGCTCGTGGTCGCTGTGATGGTGGATTTCGCCGATCATGGCGCGGATCAGCGGGAGATTTTCCTGCAGCAGCCGGTCATAACGGCGTGCGTGCGCGGTGAGGTCGGCGCGCAGGTCGCCGGTTTCCGGGATCGGCGCCGGCTGGGCCCGGGCCGAGCCGGGACCGAAATTCTGCCCGACCACGGCGGCGAGGAGCCGTTCCTTCGTCTGGAAATGCCGGAACAGCGTCACCTCGTTGAGACCGGCCTCGCGGGCGATTGCCCGGGTGGTCGCGCCCGTGAGCCCGTCGCGGGCAAACACTCGCGCGGCGGCGTCGAGCAGACGCTGGCGGGTGGGCGGACGGCGCAGGGCGGGCTTCTTCATGAATGCAAGTGATTACTTGCAAGCGAATGAAGGACTTTGGCAAAAGCAAGCGGGTTTTGGACCGGTTCATTCCAGTCTAACGGGGCCCGGCAGAAATCGACCCGTCACGGACGGGAAGACAGTGCCACCTCGGATGGAACAAAATGGGAGAGAGTGAGCCAACCAGTTTGGGCGGGCAGGAGGACATCCCTGTTTTCCCGGACTTGAGGGAGGATCAATTAGTCCTTGGAGCTATGTCCCGTTCACACATGGTGGCTATCCGTGAACACTCCTCGCGGACCCTATTTCGCGGCTGTTTTGGCGGTCCTTTCAATCGCTGCGCTGGGATACTGGAGCGGAGGCCCGCTGGCCCTGGCCTCGTGGAATGACGCGGGTCTGCGGGATGGCAATGTCGGACCGAGGGCGGTCAAGGGTTCAACGGTGCCTGCCGAAAGCTACGGCTTGATCGACAAGGTCAGCCTGCCGGCGATGGTGCAGTCTTTTTTCGCGCTGTCGGCTCAGCCTCAAGCGTCGCGCCTGGACGGCAGTCCGGCATCACTGGCCGAAAGGACCTTCCTCGGGTTGGTCGCGATCGATGCGGCCATAGCGGCGTTGCTCGCACTTACGCTGCTCTATGCGCGGCGGGGAAATAATGCGGCGGAACTTTTGGCGCAGACCCTCAGTCTGTTCGCCTTGGCGCTAGCCTGCTTCCTGCTCAATGGCCAGGCGCGGTTGCGGGGGAATGTTTTCATCTGGCCCAGTTCGTGGAGATTGGTGAGTGACGTGACGGCGACGCTGGCTTTCGGCCTGAGTATCATGGGCCTCGAGCGTTTCTTTTCCGTCTATCCGGTGAAGCTGGAAGACTGGCAG
This sequence comes from uncultured Opitutia bacterium, assembly GCA_903881475.1. Taxonomy (GTDB): domain Bacteria; phylum Verrucomicrobiota; class Verrucomicrobiia; order Opitutales; family Opitutaceae; genus Opi-474. Next base: position 40,785 of record CAIRTK010000081.1, read on the forward strand.
GTGATGCAAACGCTGCTGCGTTGGCGTGGTCGGAGCATGGTGGCGACGCAACGGATCCAAAGGTTGTACCGGCCGGGACGGGCCAACCTCCTGTCACTCGCCCGGCTGATCCCACGAGTAATCATGGGATTATTCCTCTGCGGCGCCATCTTCAGCACCCTGCCATTCCTGTTGCTGAAAATTTCCTTCCCACTCGGTGCGCACGCGGATGGGGCGCAGCCGGTGCTCAGTCTGGTGCAGAAGCTGGGTGCCTGGGCGCTGGCCTCCAGCTTGCTTGCCTTGGTCGGGGCGTTTCTCCTGCTGGCGGCTTTCGGCTGGCTCTTAACCCTGGCGTTAATTGGCAAACTGCGTGCCAGCCGCGAGCAGTGCACGGAAGAGGAGAGGAGGCAGGCGGACTGGCTGTTTGCCGGAGGTGTTGTCATGGCGCTGATGGTTGCGTTGTTCAGCGTGGGTCTGGTTCTTTTAATCGGCTATCAAGCCTGGGGTGACAACCACGCGGTGCGCGAGTACGGCGGCATGGCTGCCATGTTCTTCCTGCCCGTGGGATGGGGGATCATGCTTTTCACGTTGACGGGTGCGATTTTCATGGGCCGCTCGTTTGGGCCCAAGCCATTGCTTAAGCGCACGGTGCTTGTCGCCGCGGCGGGTCTGCTGATGAGTTTGCTGCTGGCCATAGTTCAACATTGGTTCACGGCCAAGCTCTTCGGCCATTCAACTGCTTCCGTGCAAAATGGGCTTAGCACTGTGCTGGCTGGCGGCATTTCCGTTTTCTCACTGGGTTTCTTCCGGGTCAAATTAGAGAAGGGTATCGATGGGTTCCTGAACCGCTTTATGCCGGCCACCGTCATTGCCGACGGCAAGCGGCGCGACCTGGCCGTGGTATTTTCAGACCTTGGCGGCTACACCGCACTTTCCGCAGCGGATGAAGCCCAGGCTCTCCATGTCGCGGGTCATTTCCAGAAGGCCGCAGCCGAGGTGGCGCGCCGGCATGGCGGCCGGATCGTAAAAACGATCGGTGACGCGGTCATGTGGGTTTTCGCCACCCCGGGGGAAGCGTTCCTCGCCTCGCTCGAACTGCCCGGGAAATTCAAGCAGGCCGTCGAGACGGACAAGCTGACTGCGCTCCCGGTGAATAGTGGCGTGCATTTTGGTTCCCTGGTCGAAGCACCTGGAGGAGATGTCTACGGTGCGGCAGTGAATCTTGCCGCCCGACTGCAATGTGCGGCCAAGGATGGCGCGGTCGTTGCCTCGAGTGAGGCGATCATGGAAGTGGGTGGTGGTTTCCGCATTGAGCCGATGGGCAAGCTGGAATTGAAGAATATGCCGGCGCCGATTGCGTGTTTTCGAGTGCTGAGTGCCCCGGCTTAAGCCAAGGCAAGCGTCGGGTTGGTGATTGCCCCGCAATCCATGGCCACGCCGGCCCAATGATAAGAAGCGGCTTTGACGAACGCCGGCCGGTTGTTCATCGGTAACCGCCATGCTTCAGTCGCTCCGCATCAAAAACCTGGCCCTGCTGGAGGAGGTCGCCCTCGACTTCGAGGCGGGCTTCACGGCGGTCACGGGCGAGACGGGCGCGGGCAAGAGCATCCTGCTGGGCGCGCTGAGCCTGCTGGCGGGCGAGCGGGCGGACAAAACCATCATCCGGCAGGGCGCGCCAGCCGTGGAGGCGGAGGCAGCATTATTCTTCACGGACCCGCGGAAAATCGATGCCGTGCTGGCCGGGCTGGATCTGCCGGCTTGTGAGGACGGCGTGCTGATTCTCAAGCGCAGCCTGCCGCGGGACAAGGCGCCCAAGATCACGGTCAATGGCAGCCTGGCCACGCTCTCCGCCCTGCAGCAGCTCGGCGAACACTGGGTCGATTTCCATGGTCCGAGCGAACCGCGCCGGCTGCTCAAGGAGGCTTGCCAGCTCGAACTGCTCGATCTCTTTGGCCGCGCCGGAGGGACGCTCGCGAACTATCAGGCAAGCTACCGCGGATGGCGCGAGCTGATCGCCGAACGCGAGCGGATCATGCAGGAGACAAAACTCGCGCCCGATCAGATTGCGTTTCTCGAGAACCAGCTCGCGCGGATCGACGCGCTCGACCTGACCGAGGCGGCGATCGAGGCATTGGAGCGCGACTTTGCCCGGATGAGCCGGGCGCAGGAGCTCATCGGGCTCGCCCAGGCGCTGGCCGGCGGCCTGACGGGGGAGGAAGGCGTGCAGAGCCGCGTGGCGGCGCTGCTACGCGAGTCGCGGCAGCTCGAGAGCATTGATGCGGCGAGCAAGCCGCTGGCCGACCGGCTGGCCTCAGCCGCCGTGGAGCTGAACGACCTCGGCGCCGAGTTTTCCGCCCTGAGCCAGCAGCTCCAGTTTGATCCCGAGCAGGCGGAGCAGCTGACCGAGCAGATGAACACCTGGCTTGAGCTCAAGCGGAGGCACGGCGGCGAACTGGCGGCCGTGCTCGCGGCGCGCGACGGGATGCGGCGGCGGCTGGAGGTGCAGGGCGACCTTGAGGGCACGCTGGCGAAACTGGAGAAACAGATCGCGGACGCCCATCGCGCCGCGAAGAAGGAGGCGGCGGTCCTGCGCGGCCTGCGGGAGAAGGCGGCGCAGGAGCTGGCGAAGGTGGCAGCGAAGGGCATCGCCCAGCTGGGCTTCAAGAAGGCGGATTTCCAGGTGCGGCTGGTGCCGTTGCCGGAACTTGGGCCGACGGGTGACGGCGGCGCGGAATTCCTGTTCTCCCCGAACGTGGGCGAGGCGCCGCTGCCGCTGAACCGCGTGGCGTCGAGCGGCGAGCTCGCGCGCGTGATGCTGGCGCTGAAGACGGTGCTGGCGGATCTCGACGAGGTGCCGTTGCTGGTCTTCGACGAAGTGGACGCCAACGTCGGCGGCGAGATCGGTCGCGTGGTGGGCGAGAAGATGGCCGGCATTGCGAAAAACCACCAGGTCCTCTGCGTGACCCACCTGCCGCAGGTCGCGGCCCAGGCGACGTGTCATCTGGTGGTCACGAAGGACCAGTCGAAGGATCGGGCGGTAGTGACGATCGAGCCGATCCAGGCAAGCCGGAAGGCGCGGGTGAGCGAACTCGCGCGGATGCTTGGCGACAGCAAGGCGAAGAGCGCGCTGGCGCACGCGGAGGAACTGCTGGGAAGGTAGGGCGCGTTATCCCTAACGCGCCGGTTAGACGCGGACGGAGAAAAACTCGGCGGGTTAGGGATAACCCGCCCTACCTTGTCTGAAAGCTCCGCCACCTGGCCAGGGGCAGGTTGGCAATGCCGATGAAGGCGAGCTGGCTGGCGACGAAGGCGAGCAGCCACCAGAAGGTCGCCTCGACGAAGCCGTAGTTGTGGAGGCCCACGCCGAGCAGGTTCACGCCGAAAAAGCTCCAGCTCGTCACGATGTTGCCGAAAACGGCGAGGCACATGAGGCCGCGCTGCTTGACCAGGCCGCCCCAGCGGGCGTGGAGGATGATCGCATTCCAGATCACGATGATCAGCGCGCCGTTTTCCTTGGGATCCCAGCCCCAGAAGCGGCCCCAGGACTGGTCGGCCCAGATGCCGCCGAGGACCGTGCCGACGAGGCTGAACAGCGTGGCGAAGCAGACGATGCCATACACCATGCGGGCAAGCGTGTCGGCCGTCGCCTTGTCCAGGGACTGGGTGAAAACGCCCCGGACAATGTAGATCAGTGCGAGGAACCCGGCGAGGAAAGTGGCGCCGTAGCCCGCGGTCACCGTCAGCACGTGGGTCGAGAGCCAGAAATTGGAGTCCAGCACGGCGCGCATCATCTCGAGGGTGTCGCCGCCGAGCTCGAGATAGGACGCAATGAGCAGCGTGCTGAAGCCGATGAGCCCGGCGGCGGCGGAGCCGATGCCGTTGCGGTAGAGGTACTCGAGGCCCAGGCAGAACGCCACGGAGACCCAGCCGACAAACAGCGCGGCGGAATAAAGGTTGGTGACCGGCGGGCGGCCCTCCAGCCACATGCGCGTGAGGATGCCGGCGGTGGTGAGCAACCAGGCCAGGGCGACGAGCCAGAAGGCGCCGCGGCCGAGTTCCTTGGGCCAGTAGAGCCAGGAGCAAAGCGCCCCGAAGAACGCCAGGACATAGAGGATCTTTGCGGTGTAAAACGGCCGCACATTGTTGTACCGTGTCTCGGCATCGCATTTGGCCAGTGCGCCCGGGAACCCCTTTTGCAGCTCCTCGCGATAGAGCCGGATGATCTCGTTGAACTCGTCGGGCCGCCCGGCGCGCCACGTGTGCGCGAGCCCCGCATAGGCCATCACGTGCGCGTTGACCGCGCCGGTCTGGAAGGTCTCCATCAGCGCCGCGCCGGCGTTCCTCCAGCCGTTGGCGTCGCTTTCCCCGGCGGCGGGCGGAATCGCGAGCACATAGCCGAGCTGAGCCATGCGATCGAAGCGCTCGCCGAAGTCGATCAGTTTGCGGGCGGCGACGGCGTCGTGGGGTTGCTTCGCCTCCTTTGCGCGCACCGCCTCGATGCCGGCGGGCAGGCTTTGCTGGAAGTCCATGAGGTCGCCCAGGAAGTCAGCGCGGTCGGAGGCGACGACGCTCTCCTTCAGGCGGAGGTACAGGATGACGTTGGACTGGAGCTGGACGACGCTGCGCTGAAAGGCATTGCGCGCCTGGGATTCGACCGGCTCGGCCAGCTTGGCCTGGCGCTCGAGTTCCGGCAGGGCCTTCTGAATCTGCGCGAACGAGTACCGGCGTTCCCCAAGGCCGTCCGCCGGCTGGAGGTGGAACAGGCTCAGGACATCGGGATTGTCGATGACGATCACCTGGTAGGTGTCCGCCTTGGTCGCGTCAAACATCAGGTCGAGAAACCACTCGTTGGGCGTGAGCAGGCGGTTATCCGGCGTGGCGATCCGGTGGCTGCGCTCCGGGTCGCTGTTGGCAGGATCGTTCGAGACGTTGTTGCAGAGCACGAGCAGCGACGTGCGCGCGACGGTGTCCATCGGTTTCACGCGGCCGTTCATCAGCACTGGCAAGCGGCTGAACCCGACCACGTCGAACGCGGCGGGATTGCGCAGCGGCAGCAGCGACCGGCCGATGAGGGCGAGGCCGAGCAGGAGCAAAAGCAGAGGGAAATACCGTTTCATGGTCGCGCGGGAGGGTAAGCGGCCGAGGCGCGGCGTTTGCCGATGAAACCGGAGAGATGGATGCAGAACTGGACGATCAGGCCGAGGGTGATCATGGCGCAGGAGATATAGGGCAGGCGCCAGCTGGGGTTGCGCACGACCTGGAGGACCGACATGGCGTGCTCTCCATCCATCTGGTACTGATAGAAGGTCAGGCCGGCGTAACGCAGCGGGTTGTTCATGTAGATCAGCACCTCGCGGTCATCCCGGCCATCGGGCGTGGTCAGGCGGAGGCGGCTGGCGAAATTCTTCGGGATGTCGGTGCCGAGATAAACGTCGTGGGTCGTCTTGAGCAGCGTGAGCGAAAAGGGCTTGTAGGCACGCTGCGGGCGCATCCCGATGCGCCAGGTACGGCCGCCATAGTCGAAAGTCTGCGGGGCCTGCAGCTGGGGTGACACGAGCCAGATGCCGAGCGAACCCTCGGGCCCGGCGAGTTCGACGAAGGCGGCGGGCCAGTTGCGCTCGTCCTGCTTGTAAGTGAGCGGCAGGGGCGTGGCGGTGATCTGCGGCCCGATGCCGGCGGTGGCCAGGGAGGGGTTTTCGCCCGTGCCGGCCCGCAGCCGCAGCGCGGCATTCGGGTAATATTCCTTTGTCACCACCCGGAAGGGCAGCTTCGGATGCTGGATCGGGGTGCTGTCGGCCAGCAGGGTTTCCGGAATGACGACGACGTCGTCAAACTGCGGGTCGGTCGTGTCGATGATCGCGAGCTCGTTGTAGCGGTAGCTTTCCGCGTAGGTCTTCGTCTCGCCCTCCCTGAGCTGCAGCTGGAACTCCTCCTGCCAGAGTCCGGAAAGCAATTCTCCCACGAGCAGCAGGATCAGCCCCGCATGGGTGAGGAAGATGCCGGATTTCCGCCAGGTGAGCTTGAAGCGGTAGACGTGGGCGGCGACGAGGTTGACCAGCAGAAAGCCGCCGATGAGGTAGCCGCCGGGAAACACGGGCAGCGGGATGGCGGTGCCGGGAATCCGCCAGAGCACGAAGAGGCTGTGGAAATATTTTTCCTGCACGGCCCAGATCCCGAGGTTCACTTGGTCAAGGGTGGCGGCGAAGACCAGGATCATCGACAGGGCGAGCAGCACGACCGTGAGCCGGAGCGACACGAAGAAATCCCGGAACTGGCGGACGGTGTCGTTCACGGGGCGGAGGGCGCGGGGGCCGAGATGGTTTGGAGGAAGGCGAGGAAAGCAGGCTTTTCCTTCGCCACGAGGGCGGCGGGCCCGCTCAGCTTGAAGAACCAGGTGGCGTTGTTGTAGGGCACGATGGCGCCGAGAATCCGGCGGGGGCCGGCCGCATCGGTGTTGACGAAGTCCACGACGACGAACGTCAGGCCGTGCTGTTCGATCCGGGTGGTCGCGCCTGGCAGGTCGCCGTCGGACAGCGGCGCCAGCTGGATCTGTCCCCGCCAGCGGTTGAGGTTGGCGAGTTCGCCGCCGACATCGCCGGGAAACGCCGTGATGGAAAGATCGGCCTCGGCCCCGTTCTCGCCCGGGACGGTGAAACTGCCCTTGCGCATCGCGGCGGCCGGCTTCGCCTTCCAATGGGCGGGGGCGGTCCACGTCAGATCGGAACCATCGGCGGTCGGGACGGCAGTGCCGGCCATGTCGGCCCCGCCGGGAACCGCCGGGGCGCTGGCGCCCGCGGCCATGGCCGGAGGGAGCTCCTCGGGCTTTTCCTTGGGCACGCGGTAACTCTCCACCTTCGCCTCGCGACAGGCCGTGAGCAGGGTCAGCAGGACGAGCGGCAGCAGGGCGTGGCGGTGGCGCATGAAAGAGGAAGAACTCAGGGTTTTTTGCGCCGAAACATCAATCTAATCCGGCCGGTTATCAGCCGGGGTCCCGCCTTGGATTAGCTGGCGGCAAGGGTGCTGATGGAAGCGCTTCGGCTGCTAGGGCAGCGGAGGGATCGCCGGAGGGCGCGACTCAGCTGGAACATTCGCCAGCCCCACCTCGCCTTACTTCTGATCCTTGCCAAGCCCCGGCCGGCACGGAATAACCGCGCCATGACGTTTACCGCGCTGGGCGACACCGCTGTCGTGGTTGGACTCGGCACCGGCATCGACCCGTCGGTGTTCCCGCGCGTTCGTGCCCTCACGGCGGCCTTGGAACACGACCGGCCGCCCGGCATCATCGAGGTCGTACCCGCTTATGCGACGGTCACGGTGTTCTACGAACCCAGCCGGCTGACCGGCGAGGGCGAGCGGCCCTACGAACGGGTGTGCCGCTTCATCATATCGCGGTCAGGCCATCTTCAGGCCGACGCGAAAAAGAAATTCGCCAGCCCGGGGCGCACGATCGAGATCCCCGTGAGTTACGGCGGGGAATTCGGCCCGGATCTGGCCGAGGTGGCCGCGCACTGCGGGCTGAAGCCTGCTGACGTGATCAAGCGCCACAAGGGTGCGGATTACTTGGTGCACACCATCGGATTTGCCCCGGGCTTTCCTTATCTCGGGGGCTTGCCGGAGAAGCTGCATACGCCGCGCCGGGCGACCCCGAGGAAAAACGTGCCGGCGGGGTCCGTGGGCATTGGCGGCGCGCAGACGGGCATCTATTCATTGGCGACGCCCGGCGGCTGGCAGCTGATCGGGCGGACTCCGCTGGCGCTGTTCCGGCCCGGCGCAGAGGAACCGGCGCTGTTGCGGGTGGGGGACCGCGTGCGATTCAAACCGATCACACCGGAGGAGTTTGCCGCATGGAAATAAAAGTCCTGCGCAGCGGCATGCTGACCACGATCCAGGACCTGGGCCGGCGGGGTCATCGCGCGGAAGGCGTGCCGTGGAGCGGCGCGATGGATGGATTTGCGCTGCGGGTGGCCAACCTGCTGGTGGGCAACCCCGCGAACACCGCAGCGCTTGAGTGCACGCTCCTGGGCCCCGAGCTGGCTTTCTCCACCGCGGCGCTGGTGGCCGTGACGGGGGCGGAATTTGAGGGGGTGGAGGCATGGCATCCCTTTGTGGTCCCGGCGGGCGGCCGCCTGAAGCTGGGTGCGGCCCGGCGCGGCTGCCGGGCCTATCTGGCCGTGGCGGGGGGCTTTGACATTCCGCGGGTGCTCGGCAGCGGCAGCACCTATCTGCGCGCGGGGATGGGGGGATTCGAAGGCCGGGCGCTGCGCGACGGTGACGTCCTGCAGGCCCCGGAGATCATGCGGCCGATGGCGGGCCACTGGCGCGTGGACGGGCGGATTTTTCCGGCCTATGCCCCGGCGCCGACCGTGCGGGCAGTGCGGGGGGCCCAGGCGGATGAATTTGGCGGGGTCCTGTTTGATTCGGAGTTCAAGATCATGGCGCAGTCGGACCGGATGGGCGTGCGGCTGGGCGGACGGCGGCTGGTGTGCATTGGTGGGGCGGCGGAGCTGGTGTCGTCGGCGGTGGCGCCCGGCACGGTGCAGATCCCGCCGGACGGCCAGCCCATCATCCTCATGGCGGATGCGCAGACGATCGGGGGCTATCCCCAGGCCGCGCATGTGATCAGCACGGACCTGCCGCTCGTCGCGCAGCTGCGGCCGGGGGACAAGTTGAAATTTATGGAAGTGCCGCTGAACGAGGCCCACCAACTGGCACTCGAGCGCGAGCGCACGCTGGCGATCCTGCGCGAGGGGTTGGCGCAGAAATTCCGCTGAGGAAAACCACGAATGGACACGAATGCACACGAATTGGAGAACCCGGTAGGCCGCGTGTCTCGCACCTCTTCCTCCCACCGGGAAAGATCGTTTCCGGCGCTGAGCAATCCGCAGATTCATTCGTGTCGATTCGTGTTCATTCGTGGTTCAATTGTCTCTTCCTGACTGCGATTGAAAATGCCACGCATCGACCTTAACTGCGACTTGGGCGAAGGCGCCGGCCATGATGCCGAGCTGATGCCGCTGATCACGTCGGCGAACATCGCCTGCGGCGCGCACGCCGGGGACGAGGCGACCATGCGCGCGAGTGTGGTGCTGGCCCAGCGGCACGGCGTGCGGGTGGGGGCGCATCCGGGCTTTGCCGACCGGGAGAACTTTGGGCGGACGGAGCTGGCGACCTCGCCGGTGGAGGCCGGCGTGCTGGTCCACGGCCAGATCCGACGGTTGCAGCGGATCGCGGCCGAGACGGGTGCCGGGGTGCACCATGTGAAGCTGCACGGCGCGCTCTACACCATGGCGGCGCGCGACTACGACCTGGCCGTGATGATTGCGGCCGCGATCCAGACGACCGGCCGCGATTCCCTCCTTTACGCCCCGGCGGGAAGCCAGCTGATCCGGGCGGCCCGTTTGGTCGGCCTGCCGGTGGCCGCCGAGGTGTTTGCCGATCGCACCTATCAGCACGATGGCTCGCTGACGCCGCGGTCCCGGGCGGATGCGCTCATCACCGATGATGAGCGGGCGGCGGCGCAGGTGCTGCGCATGCTGCGCGAGGGCGTGGTGCGATCGACGGACGGCCTCGATGTGCCCATCACGGCCGATACGGTCTGCGTGCATGGCGACGGGCCGCACGCCGTGGCGGTGGCACGCCGGTTGCGGCAGGAACTGGAACGGGCGGGAATCGAAATCAAGGCGTTCGGCGCATGATCAAGCTGATTGGAGTCCTGGTGGTGGCCGCGGGGTTTGCGCTGCGGTTCAACACGCTGCTGGTGGTGCTGGCCGCAGGCATCGCGACGGGCTTGGTGGCGGGCATGCCGTTCAACGACATCATGGCGTTGTTCGGGAAATATTTCGTGGAGAACCGCTACATGACCCTCGTGGTCGTGCTGATGGTGCCGGTGATCGGCCTGCTGGAGCGCTATGGGCTGCAGGAGCGCGCGGAGACCCTGATCCGCCGCGCGAAGGCGGCGACGGCGGGCCGGGTGGTGCTGCTGTACACAGCGGTCCGGCAGATTTCGATCAGCTTGGGGATCAATCTCGGGGGACATGCGGCGGCGGTGCGGCCGTTGATCGCACCCATGGCGGAAGGCGCGGCGCGAGCCCGGCACGGCGAGCTGTCGGAGCAGACCGTGCAGGACATCCGCGCCCATGCGGCGGCGGCGGAAAACATCGGCAATTTTTTTGGCGAGGATATCTTCATTGCCGTCGGGGCGATCCTGCTGATGAAGGGATTCTTTGATGCGCTGAAAATCGAGGTAAGCCTGTGGGCGATGGCGCGCTGGGGCATCCCGACGGCGCTCGTGGCCTTCGGGGTGATGGCATGGCGGACGCGCGAACTCGACCGGCGGATTGCCCGGGCCGCGAAGCCCCCGGGGCCGAAGGAGGGCGGGGCATGAGTCCGCTTCTCACGGTCGAGTTTTTTTATGGGGTGACAGGGGCTGTGCTGGCGCTGGTTGCAGGACGCATCGCCCTCGATGCCGGACACCCGAAGCGGTGGGGCTCCGCGCTATTTTGGGGCCTGCTTGCGGTGGTCTTCATTTTTGGAAAGATCCTTCCGCCGGTCGGGACCGGTTATCTGCTGCTGACCATGGTGCTGCTGGCGGCGGCCGGACAAGTCGGCCGCTCCAACGAGGCGACCTCGACCAAGCCCGAGCGCGTGCTCCGGGCCGGGGTGCTGCAGAACAGGATTTTTTGGCCGGTGCTGCTCATCCCCGCCTCGGCCATCGTTGGGTCGCTGTGCCTGGGCCGGATTCATTTTGGGACGTTCGAGCTGGCTGACCCCAAGCAGGCGACGCTGATTTCCGTCGGAATCGGCATGCTGCTGGCCTTGGCCGCGGGCCTGACGGTGACCCGGGCACGGATAACCGTGCCGGTGGCGGAGGGCAGCCGGCTGCTCCAGACCGTCGGCTGGGCGGTGATCCTGCCGCAACTGCTGGCGGCGCTGGGAGGAATCTTCGCCCAAGCGGGCGTGGGTCCGGTCGTGGCCGGCTTGGTGTCACGGGCACTGCCGACGCAGTTTCCCTTTGTCGCGGTGGCGGCGTACTGTCTCGGCATGGCGCTCTTTACCGTGATCATGGGCAATGCCTTTGCTGCCTTCCCGGTCATCACGCTCGGGATCGGCCTGCCGCTGATCGTGCAGCAGCACCATGGCAACCCGGCGATCATGGCGTCCATCGGCATGCTCTCGGGCTACTGTGGCACGCTGCTCACGCCGATGGCGGCGAACTTCAACCTCGTGCCGGCCTTGCTGCTGGAGCTGCCGGACAAGCACGCAGTCATCAAGGCGCAGGTACCGATGGCCCTCGTCATCCTTGCGACCAACGTGCTGCTGATGTACTTTTGTGTCTACCGGTTTTAGGGTGCCGGACTCCCACATGAAAACCGTCCTGATCACCGGCTTCGAACCCTTCGGCGGGGAGAAAATCAACCCCTCGCAGGAAATCGCGCGCCAGCTCAACGGCCGGGTGATTGCCGGGCGCCGCGTGATCGGCCGGATTCTGCCGTGCGTATTTGGCGCGGCGAATGCCGAGTTGCGGCGGATCCTGCGCGAGACGTCCCCGGAGCTGGTCATCGCGGTGGGCCAGGCTGGCGGGCGGGCCGAAATTACCCCGGAACGGGTGGCGATCAATGTCGATGACGCGCGCATCGCGGACAATGCGGGGGCGCAGCCGGTGGATGCGCCGGTCGTGGCGCGGGGACCGGCGGCCTATTGGAGCACCCTGCCGGTCAAGGCCATCGTTGCGGCCCTACGGGCCCATGAAATCCCGGCGGCGGTCTCGCAGACGGCGGGAACGTTCGTCTGCAATCACGTCTTCTACGGCCTGATGCATGCCTTGCGCTCGCGGCGCGGCGTGCGCGGCGGGTTCATCCATGTGCCGTTGCTCCTGGAGCAGGCCAAAAAGGGACAGCCGAGCCTTTCGCAACAAGTGATGATTGAGGCCATCGCCCTGGCGGTCGCAGTGGCCGTCCGCACGCGCCGAGACCGGCGCGAGCCCGGCGGGCAGACCCATTAGGTGCCGGACTTTAACGCCGCCCGGGACCACGGGCCCCGGCGGTGCCAGAGGACCCAGGCGAGCGCCAGCCCGAGCAGGATGGCGCCGTAGGTCGCGGGTTCGGGCACCGGCGTAATCTGATGGTCGAAGTTCTGCCACTGGGTGTTGTTGCCCGTGTAGCCGCTGAAGACCACCTGGTTCATCGGGGTGCTGCCGGTCGTGCCCGTAACGGCCCCGGTCCAGTTTTGCGCATAGAAATAGTCGGTCGTGTTGACCCAGTTGATGATCGTGAGCGTCACGCCGGAGTCGACGATGAAGCTGGTCGCGTTGAGCATCGAGGCCGTGGAATTGCCGAAATCGAGGACGGTGTTGCCGGTGATGTGAAGGGTGCCGACGGTTGCACTGATCCCCGCCAGGATGACGGTGCCGCCGGTCAGGCGAAGCTCGCCGCTGAAATTGAACGAGGAGGTGAACGTCAGGGTCCCGGAGCCGAGTTTTTCGAGCACGCCGGTGCCGGCGATCGTGCCGCCGAAGCTGGAGGAACCGGAGTTGACGCCGACGCCGAGATAGCCGCTGGTCCCGAGGTCGATCGTGCCGGTGCCGGCGACCGTGTTGATGGATTCCTGCTGGTTGTTGATGTTCAGCCGGCCGTCGGAATTGATGGTGATGAGTCCGGCGTAGTCGGCGATCTGGTTGGAGGCGAGCAGGGTGAGGTTGGCGGAGTTGGCGGCGCCGATGCCGTCGCCGATCGTCACGGTCCCGCCCGCGATGGCATTGGTGCCGGCGGTCTTGCCCAGTTGGAGCGTGCCGCTGTTGATCAGGGTGGCGCCGGTGTAGGAATTGCTGGTCGCGCCGGAATAGGTGAGCGTGCCGGCGCCGGCCACGGTGACTCCGCTGGAACCGTTGAGGGCGCCGCTGAGATTGAGGTTGCCGGTCCCGGTCGCGGTCAGGGTCTGGCTGGAGCCGAGATTGATGTCGCCGGTGACGGTCAACGTGCCGGCGTCGGCCCCCAGGGTGGAGCTGGCGTTCAAGGTCAGGGCGGCGTTGAGGGTGTTGCTGCCGCTGATGTTGCGGATGGCGCCGGTCGCACCAATGCCCGAACCGGAAATCGCGAACGAACCCTCGGTGACGGAAATGTTGTTCTGCAGCTGGAGGGTGGCGCCGCTGGCGACGGTGTTGCCGTAAGTGGAGCCGCCGAGCGCGGTGGAATTTTGGAGATTCAGCGCGCCGGCGTTGACCGTGGTGACGCCGCTGAACGTGTTGGTGCCGGAGAGGGTGAGGGTGCCGGTGCCCTGCTTCACGAGTGACCCGTACCCGCCGCTGTCCATGATCACGCCGGAAAACGTGGTGCTGGTGGAATCGCCGACGGTGAACGGGCCGCCCTTGATATCCAGCGTGCCGGCGCCGGCAAGGGAGGCGACGGTCTCGCTGTGGCCCCAGCCCAGATCGACGGTCGCGCCGCTGGCGATGACGAGCGCCGAGGCGTCCGGAATGACATTGCTGGTGCCGAGCAGCAGTGTGCCGGCATTGACGGTGGTGGCTCCAGTGTAGGCGTTGGCCGTGCTGCCGAGCGTGAGGGTGCCGGTGCCGGTCTTGGTGAAGCCGCTTGTGCCGGCGATCTGGCTGTTGAACGTCAGGGTGCTGCCCGAGGCGACGCTGACTTGCGGGGCGGAGCCGCTAAGCGTGACAATGCCGCCGCTGAAGGTCGGACTGCCTTCCGCGACGGTGATGCCCGGGGTGGAGACCGTGCCGGAGACGGTGACGGTGTAGGTGCCGGTGGCGTCGGTGCCGGCGCTGAACACCGCATTGCTGCCATTGGTCCATTGGATCGTCGACGCAGTGCCGGCGGAGCTGGTGGTCCAGTTCTTGTCCGAGCTGCTGGTCGACCAAGTGGCAGACGGGGATGAGCCGGCTCCGGCGGTGGCCCCGTTGGTATCCCAATAAAACGTGGTCTGGGCGCGGAGTGGAATGAGACCCAGCAGGCCGGTTGCAATCAGCAGCCACCAAGCCGGGCGCAGCCCGGCGGCACGGCCGGCTGGGGCGCGGGAACAATGGATGGAGGAGGCTCTTGGGATCGACGACATGCGGGACGGCAAAGGACAATAACGTCCCCCTAGGATTTCCTTTAGCCAGAAATACCTCGGCCGGAAATTACTTACCCGGCGGCCGTCGCCCACGCACCCGAGGGCGCTCCCGGTTAGTTATTGAACCGGAACAGCGCAACATCGCCGTCGGCAAAGACGTAGTCCTTGCCCTCGAGGCGGTATTTGCCGGCCTCGCGCGCGGCGGCGACGCTGCCGAGCGTCGTCAGATCGCGGTAGGACACGATCTCGGCCTTGATGAAGCCCTTCTCGAAATCGGTGTGGATGACGCCGGCGGCCTGCGGGGCCTTCCAACCTTTTTTGATCGTCCAGGCGCGGACTTCCTTTTCCCCGGCGGTGAAATAAGTCTGCAGCCCGAGTAGCTGGTAGGTGCCCTTGATGAGGGACGAGACGCCGGAGTCATCCACGCCGAGATCCTTCAGGAAAGCCTTGGCCTCGTCCGCTGGAAGGTCGATGAGTTCGGACTCGATTTTCGCGCTAATCGGCACGTAGGCGGCGTCATGGTGGGTGCGGACGTAATCCGCGACCTTCTGGACGAAGGGATTCTGTTCGGCGGTGGCGAGATCGCCCTCGGCGACGTTGCAGGCGAAGAGCACGGGCTTGGCGGTAAGCAGCTGGAAGAGCTTCATCAGCGCGACCTCCTCAGGTGTGGCGACGAGGGTGTTGGCGGTCTTGCCCGAGTTCAGGTGCGGGGAAAGTTTCTCCAGCAGCGCCAGCTCGAGAATGGCCTCCTTGTCGCCGGACTTGGCCTTCTTCTGGGTCTTGTCGATGCGCTTGGCGACCGCGTCGAGGTCGGCGAGCACGAGCTCGGTGGTGATGACCTCGATATCGCGCACGGGATCGACGCCGCCCATGGTGTGGATGATATCGTTGTCCTCGAAGCAGCGGACGACCTGCACGATGGCGTCGACCTCGCGGATGGTGGCAAGGAACTGGTTGCCCAGGCCCTCGC
This sequence comes from uncultured Opitutia bacterium, assembly GCA_903881475.1. Classification (GTDB taxonomy): domain Bacteria; phylum Verrucomicrobiota; class Verrucomicrobiia; order Opitutales; family Opitutaceae; genus Opi-474. The sequence continues at coordinate 55,798 of CAIRTK010000081.1, forward strand.
CCTTGCTGGCGCCGGCGACGAGCCCGGCGATATCCACGAACTCGATGGCGGCGGGGACGACGACATTGGTCTTGGCGATCTTCTGGAGGACCTGGGCGCGTTCGTCGGGCACGACCACGACGCCGACGTTGGGGTCGATGGTGCAGAACGGGTAGTTGGCGGCCTCGGCCTTGCGGGAGCGGGTAAGGGCGTTGAAGAGGGTGGACTTACCCACATTGGGGAGGCCGACGATGCCAGCTTTGAGCATAAGGTTGGTCAACAGAGCGGGGGAGTCAGGGCTTGACAAGCCAATTGCCCGACGGTCTTGTCTTCGTTTTTCCAAGCAAGAAACGCTCCGCAAAACACCTGTCATGGCTCTCAAAATCCGTCTCACCCGCATCGGCGCCGTTCACCAGCCGCACTACCGCTTTGTCATTGCCGAAGCCCGTTCGCGCCGGGATGGCGATCCGGTCGAAGTCGTTGGCATCTATGATCCCCGCCTCAAGGGCGAGACCGTCAAGCTCAAGCTCGACCGCGTGGATTACTGGCTCAGCAAGGGCGCGAAGCCGACCGACACCGTGCACGCCATGATCAAGAAGGCGCGCCGGGCCCCCGTGCCGGCTGCCTGATTTTTCACCGCAAGGTCGCGAAGGACGCGAAGCCAAACCCTTCCTTTCTCAGCCTCGGAGCAATCCGGGGCTTTTTATTTCTTAGCGATCTGCGCGCTCTTTGCGGTAAAACCTAGCTCCGTTTATGCTGCGCATCGACGTCCTCACGCTGTTTCCGCGGATGCTGGATAGCGTCCTGGCGGAGAGTATTTTGGGAAAAGGCATTGCAGCGGGCCACCTCGGGGTGACCGTCCACGATCTGCGCGCCTGGTCGATCGACAAGCACCGCACGGCGGATGACCGGCCGTTCGGCGGCGGGGCGGGCATGGTGATGAAGCCGGAACCGGCCTTTGCGGCCATCGAGCAGCTCCAGACGCCGGGCTGCCGGCGCATTTACCTGACCCCGGACGGCACGCCGCTTTCGCCGGCGCTGGCGCAGGAACTTTCGCAGCAGCAGCATCTTGTTCTGCTGAGCGGGCATTACGAGGGGATCGACCAGCGGATCCGCGACCGGGTCATCGACCAGGAGATCAGCATTGGCGACTATGTGCTGACCAACGGCACGCTCGCGGCGGCGGTTTTGATCGATGCGCTGGCCCGTTTCATCCCCGGCGTGCTCGGGGAGGAAAAGTCATTGACGCACGAATCCTTCACCAGCAAGTTGCTCGACTTTCCTCAATACACGCGTCCCGCCGAATATCGAGGCATGTCCGTTCCGGAGGTCCTGCTTTCCGGAAACCATGCCGAAATCGAGAAGTGGCGGCACGCGAAACAGGTGGAAAAAACCCGCCAGGTCCGACCCGATTTACTCAAATAAACAGCCATGAACCCGATCATCTCCGAAATCACCGCTGAGCAGGTGAAAAAAGACATCACTCCCTTCAAGGTGGGCGACGGTGTGCGCGTGCACACCAAGGTCCGCGAAGGCGACAAGGAACGCGTGCAGGTTTACTCTGGCATCGTCATCGCCCGGAAGGGTCATGGCATCCACGAGGCCTTCACCGTGCGCCGCATCAGCTACGGCGAGGGCGTCGAGCGCGTGTTCCCGGTCAACTCCCCGAACATCGAGAAGATCGAGGTTGAGCGCGAGTCCGAGAACATGAAGGCCCGCCTCTATTACCTCCGCCATCGCACCGGCAAGGCGGCCGTCGCCGTCAAGGCGCGCGAGAACCGCGTCGCCCCCGCCGTAGCCCCGGCGGCCGCGCCCGCCGCGAACTGAGTCCCCGCCGGTTCTGCCGGTCGGCCCAAGCGAGCCTCATCCAAGGCTCGCTTTTTTATGCCCGAAATTCTGCTTCCCCGGCCGCGGGTCCGGGCGTAGTGCTAACCCACCGACCGGTTCGAACCTCTCCTTTCCCATGACGCTCCAGACTTCCCTTCTCGCCCAGGCCGCCGCCGAGGCCCGCGGTCTCGCCATCGACGCCGTGCACCAGTGCTCCTCCGGCCACCTTGGCCTCCCGCTGGGCTGCGCCGAGATCGGAGCCGTGCTCTACGGCCATGCCCTCGTGCACAATCCCGACGAGCCGCGCTGGCTGAACCGCGACCGCTTCGTGCTCTCCGCCGGCCATGGCTCGATGTTCCTCTACAGTTGGCTGCACCTGAGCGGCTACGCGCTGACGATCGAGGACCTGAAAGGGTTCCGCACGCTGCACAGCAAGACGCCCGGTCACCCCGAGTTTCACGAAACCCCGGGCGTCGAGGCCACCACCGGTCCGCTCGGGCAGGGCATCGGCAACGCGGTCGGCATGGCAATGGCCGGACAAATGACGGCGGCGCGGTTCAACATGCCCGGCCAGGAGATTTTCGACTACCATGTCATCTGCCTGGCGGGTGACGGCTGCATGCAGGAAGGCGTAGCGATGGAGGCGGTGGAGTTCGCCGGCCACCAGGGCCTCGACAACCTGATCCTGATTTACGACTCGAACGACGTGACGCTGGACGCGATGGCCCGGAAGACGCAGAGCGAGAACACCGCCTTGCGCTTCAAGGCGATCGAATGGGATGTACAGACGCTGACCGACGGCAGCGACATGCCCGCCATCCTGAAGGCCATCAACAAGGCCAAGAAGGCGAAGAGCGGGAAGCCGCAGCTCATCATCGCCCGCACGATCATCGGCAAGGGCATTCCCGAGGTGCAGGGCACCCCGAAGGCCCACGGCGAGGGCGGGGCGAAGTTCGCCGATTCCGCCCGGGCCGGCCTCGGCCTGCCCGCCGACCAGCATTTCTATGTGAGCGAACCGGTCCGCGAGTATTTTGCCGGCCACAAAAAGCGCCTCAAGCGCAGCTGCGCCAAGTGGAAGAAGGCCTTTGCGGCCTGGCGCGAGGCGCATCCCGACAAGGCCGCGCTGCTCGACGGCGCCAGCCACACTCCGAGTGCCGCGCATCTGTTGGAAAAGATGCCGCTGTTCCCGGCCGATGCCAAGCTGGCCACGCGCGCCGCGGGTCGGGATGTCCTGCAACCCGTCGCGGCCGAACTGCCGCTGCTGATCACGGGCAGCGCGGATCTCAACGGCTCCACGCTGAACGTCATCGCGAACGACGAGGATTTCGACAAGACCAACCGCGCCGGACGCAATGTGCGCTATGGCATCCGCGAGCACGGCATGGCCGCGATGAACAACGGCGTAGCCTACGACGGGCTGTTCCGCCCATCCTGCGCGACCTTCTTGGTCTTCGCCGATTACTCGCGTCCCTCGATGCGCATTGCGGCGCTGTCCAAGCTGCCGGTGGTTTATATCTACACCCACGACTCTGTCGGGGTGGGCGAGGACGGACCGACGCATGAACCTGTCGAGACGGTGTCGGCGCTCAGGTTGATTCCCAATTTCGACGTGATCCGCCCGGCCGATCCCGAGGAAACCGCCGGTGCGTTTGCCGCAGCCTTCGAGCGGACGGACGGACCGACGCTCCTGGCTCTCACCCGCCAGGCCGTGCCGATGCTGAATGACTGTCCGCCGCATGAGCGCCGGGCGGGCGTGCTCAAAGGCGGTTATATTCTCATCCAAGAAACTGCGCCGCTCACCCACATCCTGCTGGCGAGCGGCAGTGAAGTCCAATGGGCCGTGGCGGCGGCGAAGACCCTCGGGCCCGGCACGCGCGTTGTCTCAATGCCTTCCTTTTTCCGGTTCGACCGTCAGCCGGCCGCTTACCGCGAGGCTATTCTGCCTGCTTCGTGCCTGAAGCGCGTGGCCATTGAAGCTGGTGTGACCGGCCTGTGGTACAAATATGTCGGTCTCCAAGGCCGGGTGGTGGGCATTGACCGTTTTGGCCTCAGTGCCCCGGGCAACATTGTGATGAAGGAACTCGGCATCACGGCTGAGGCTGTGGTGGCGGCCGCGCGTAGCGTCTAAAATCTGCTCAAATTTGAGGTAGGGCAGGGGCGGCGACGACCGGTTTCCTGCCGCTCGATAAGTTTTATGCGATTGGCAGGGAGCTGACATTAGTTGCGGGTGAAATTTAAGTGACGCACCGGCTTTCGCTTGCATTTATGATTAGCCGCCTAACTATAAGCCTTCTGACAATTCGATTCCTCGCGCAAACATGCCGTTATTGATGCTCAAGAATCTCCCCCGCTACGAGTGCTTGCTCGAGGCGGCGAAGGAGTTCCCCGACCTTGATCCGTCGGCGTGCGAGGCATTTCTGCACCTTTTGCATGCGGGAGATGAATGTTTCCGGGCGGTGGAATCCCAGCTGGCCCGGCATAATATCACCCAAGGCCGTTTTGGCGTGCTGATGAGCCTGATAAACAACTGCCGCAACGATGGGGGCCGCGCCGCGCTGAGTCCGGCGGAGCTGGCTGATCGCACCGGCGTCACCCGTGCGACCATCACGGGCCTGGTTGATACGCTTGAACGCGACGGGCTCGTCACCCGGTCCCATGACACCGAGGACCGGCGCATGATGGTGGTCTGCCTCACGCCGCGCGGCCGGGAGCTTCTGCATGAAATTCTCCCGGATCATTTCCGGCGGATGGCGACCCTGATGCAGTCCCTCACCGAATCCGAACGCAAAACCCTCGTGCAGCTGCTGGGGAAAATCACCGAGCAGGCCGCCGTGATGGCGCCGTCCGCCGTCTTGCATCTCTCCGCTTCGGCTTAACCCGCGCCTTTCCGTCCCCTTCACGTATTCTAATCACTGACCAACATGCTCAAAAAAATCATTACCTTCGCCTTCACCGTGGTTGGCATCATCATTGTGGTCGGCGCGCTCGTCGGCACGAAGCTGAACCAGTTTGCTACGATGGGCGCCGCCGGGGCCGCCATGGTCATACCGCCCGAGACGGTCACCGCGGCCACGGCCCGCGACGACAGTTGGGAGACCAGCATCACGGCCACCGGGACTATCACGGCGGTGCAAGGCGTCACGGTTTCCGCCGAAATGGCGGGAAAAGTCGTGAAAATTGCCTTCGAGTCCGGGTCCACCGTGCAGGCCGGCGAACTGCTGGTCCAGCTCGACACGTCCGTCGAAGAGGCTCAGCTGCGTGCAGCCGATGCGGCTTCGGCGCTGGCCAAGCTCAATCTCGTCCGCGCCCGCACCCTGCGGGAGAACAACACCAACTCGCAGGCCGATCTCGACGGGGCCGATGCCCAGGCCAAGCAGGCCGAGGCCCAGGCGGAAAATATCCGGGCGGTGATCGCGAAGAAGACCATCCGCGCCCCGTTTGCCGGGCGCCTGGGGCTGCGCCTCGTGAACCTGGGCCAGATCCTCAAGGAGGGCGACGGCATCGTTTCGCTGCAGACCCTCGATCCGATTTATGCCGATTTTTCCCTGCCGCAGCAGCGCCTGGCCGTGCTCAATGCCGGCGTCGTGGTGCGGGTCACCAGCGATGCCGCGCCGGGCACGGTCTTCGAGGGCAAGATCAACGCTGTGAATCCCGACGTCGATGCCGTCACGCGCAATGTCCGCCTGCAGGCCATCCTGACCAATGCGGGTGAAAAACTCCGCCCGGGCATGTTTGCCGCGATCACCGTCGTGCTGCCGACCAGGGAGAACGTGCGGGTGATCCCGTCGTCCGCCGTGCTCTATGCGCCGTATGGCGATTCGGTCTTTGTGATCGACGAGAAAAAGAACGAGAAGACCGGCGAGATGGAGAAGGTCCTGCGCCAGCAGTTTGTGCGGCTTGGCACGGCCCGCGGGGATTTTGTCGCCGTCGTCTCCGGCCTCGAACAGGGGGAATCCATCGTGACTTCCGGCGTGTTCAAGCTCCGCCCCGGCGAAACCGTGGTCATCGACAACAAGCTGGCCCCCGATGCCCAGCTGGCCCCGAAACCCAACGACACCTGAGTCCCTGCCGGTCCGCGCAGATTACCACCCGGTTTTCCCTTTCCGCGTCCGGCGCCGCCCAGTCCAATGAAATCCTTTACCGACCTCTTTATCCGCCGGCCCGTTCTCGCCATCGTCGTGAACACGGTGATCATCATCGCCGGCATCTCGGCCTATCGCTCGCTCTCCACGCGGCAATACCCGCGCAGCGACAATGCGTCCGTCACCATCTCCACGGTCTACGTCGGCGCGAGCGCCGAGCTTGTGCGCGGTTTCGTCACCACGCCGCTGGAGCAGGCCATCTCGGCGGCCGACGGCATCGATTACATCGAGTCGAAGAGCCTGCAGGGCTATTCGCTCATCAACGTCCGGCTCAAGCTCAACTACGATCCGATCAAGGCGCTCGCCGAAATCAGCGCGAAGGTGAACCAGGTCCGCAACGACCTTCCGCCCGAGGCCGAGGTGCCGGCGATCAACGTGGAGTCCGCCGACAGCCAGTTCGCGTCGGCCTACCTGAGTTTCGCCTCCACCATCCTTTCGCAGAACGAAATCACCGACTACCTGGTGCGGGTCGTGCAGCCGCGTCTCGCCGCCGTCGCGGGGGTGCAGCGCGCCGACATCATCGGCGCCCGCACCTTTGCGATGCGCATCTGGCTCAAGCCCGACCGCATGGCGGCCTTCAACATCAGCCCGGCCCAGGTCCGCGCGGCGCTGGCGGCGAACAATTACCTCGCCGCCGTGGGCTCGACCAAGGGCTCCCTGGTGCAGGTCAACCTGACGGCCGACACCGACCTGCACTCGGTCGGTGAGTTCAAGCGGCTGGTCATCCGCCAGCAGAACGACACGACGGTGCGGCTCGAGGACATCGCGGATGTCGCGCTCGGCTCGGAGGACTACGACACGGAGGTCCATATGACCGGACAGACCGCCGTCTTTGTCGGCATTTATCCGCTGCCCAACGCCAACACGATCGATGTCGTGCAGCGCGTGCGCATCGAACTCGAGGCCATCAAGAAGGGCCTGCCCAACGGGCTTACGGCCCAGATCGGCTACGACGCCTCGGAATACATCAGCGACGCCATCCACGAGGTCTTTCACACCCTGATCGACACGCTGGTGATCGTGATGATCGTCATCTTCCTTTTCCTGGGCTCCTGGCGGTCGGTGATCGTGCCCATTTGCGCGATCCCGGTGTCGCTCATCGGCGCCCTCTTCCTTATGCAGGTCTTCGGGTTCACCATCAACCTGCTCACCCTGCTGGCCATCGTGCTTTCGGTCGGTCTCGTGGTCGATGACGCCATCGTCGTGGTGGAGAACGTCGAGCGCCACCTGCGCGAGGGCCGTACCCCGCTGGATGCAGCGCTGATCGGCGCCCGCGAATTGCTCGGGCCGGTGATCGCGATGACGATCACGCTCGCGGCGGTCTATGCCCCGATCGGCCTGCAGGGCGGCCTCACCGGGACGCTGTTCCGCGAATTCGCCCTCACACTCGCCGGCGCCGTGACCATCTCCGGCATCGTGGCGCTCACGCTTTCACCGATGATGTCCGCCAAGCTGCTCCGCAGTGCCGCGGACGAGGAGAAGGGCTTCGCCGGCTGGGTGAACCATCGCTTCGACCGGCTGAGGGTGGCGTACGGCCGCGTGCTTGGCGCCACGCTCAACGCGCGCCCGGCGGTCTATGCGGTCTGGATCGTGTTCGGCCTGCTGCCCATCGTGATGTACCAGTTTTCCCCGAAGGAACTCGCGCCGTCGGAGGACCAGGGCGTGATCTTCGGCATCATCAACGCCCCGTCGAACATCTCGCCCGACCAGAAGAGCATCTTCGGCCACGCGGCGGAGCAGGCCTTCCTCAGTGTCCCCGAGGTTGACCTCACCTTCCAGATCCTGCTGCCGCCGTCGCAGGGCGCGGCCCTGGGTGCGGACGGTTTCAGCGGCATGGTGCTGAAGCCTTGGAAGCAGCGCCACCGCACCGTGGGCCAGATCCTGCCGGAGGTGCAGGGCAAGCTCTCGCAGATCCCCGGCCTGCAGGTGTTCGCGACGACGCCCTCGGCCCTTCCGGGTGGCAGCAATTTCCCGGTCGAGTTCATCATCGCCTCGACCGCGGAGCCCAAGCAGCTGCTCGAGTTCGCGCAGAAGATCCAGCAGCGGGCGGCGAAGAGCGGGATGTTCTTCTTCCCGCCGCTGATCGACCTGAAGATCGACCAGCCGCAGGCGGAGATCGTGATCGACCGCGACAAGACCGCCACGCTCGGCCTGAATCTCACCCAGGTGGGCGGCGACCTCGCGGCCGCGCTGGGTGGCAATTACGTCAACCGATTCAACATCGACGGCCGCAGCTACAAGGTCATCCCGCAGATCAAGCGCGCGGAGCGCCTCAACCCCGAGCAGCTGAAGGATATCTACGTCACGGGTCCCAACGGGCAGCTCGTGCCGCTCAGCACGGTGGCCACCATCCAGAACGAGACGGTGCCGCGCTCGCTGAACCGCTTTCAGCAGCTCAATGCCGTGAAGCTCTCGGGCGTCACCAGCCGCACGCTGGATGAGGCCCTGAAAACGCTCGAGGATGCCGCGCATGAAATTCTTCCGCCGGGCTATTCGATCGACTACACCGGCGAGTCGCGCCAGCTCCGCCAGGAGGGCAACAAGTTCCTGCCGGCGCTCATGATGGCGATCGTCCTGATCTTCCTGGCGCTCGCGGTGCAGTTCAACTCGTTCCGCGACCCGCTCGTGATCCTGCTCGGGTCGGTGCCGCTCGCGATGTTCGGCGCCCTCATCTTCACCGTGCTGAAGATGCCCAATCCCAACATACCCTACTGGACCAACGGCTGGACGACCACGATGAACATCTATGCGCAGGTCGGCCTGGTCACGCTCGTCGGCCTGGTGGCGAAGAACGGCATCCTCATCGTGGAATTTGCCAACAAGCTCCAGGAGTCCGGCAAGGCCAAGCTCGAGGCCGTCCATGAGGCCGCTATGACCCGTCTCCGCCCGATCTTGATGACCTCCGTGGCCACCGTGGCCGGCCACTTCCCTCTGACCTTGGTGACCGGCGCCGGCGCTGCGGCCCGTAACTCGATCGGCCTGGTGCTGGTCGGCGGCATGACCATCGGCACGGTCTTCACGCTCTTCGTCGTGCCCTCGCTCTATATCCTCATGGCCAAGGATCACACCCATGATCGGGCGCGCGAGAACGCCGGGGTCTCCGGCCTCGCCGCGGCCACGCTGACCAAGTAATTCTCCCTTATGAAACCTGCTCGCCATCCTCTTGTCACGGCCGCGGCCTTCGCGCTGCTGGCGCCGGTCTTCACCGCCCTGCGCGCCGAGCCCGCGCCCGCCGTGCCCGACCAGCTCGACCTCAAGGCCGCCATCGGCTTTGCGATCGGCAACAACTTCGCGATCCGCCAGGCCCGCGAGCGTATCAAGCAGCAGGAAGGCGTGGTCACCCAGGTCACCGCCCAGCAGCTGCCCACCGTCGCCGCCAACGGCTCCTACCAGCGGAACAGCACGGAAATCTCCCAGACCTATCCGCAGAGCGACCGCTATTGGACGGTCACCGTCATCGCGACCCAGACGCTCTACGCCGGCGGCGGGGTGCGCTCGTCCATCAGGAGCTCGGACCTTGCCCGCGAGGCCGCGGTGCTCGACCTCAAGTCCGTCATCAACGACGCCCTGCTGTCCGTGCGCACGGCCTTCTACAGCGTGCTGCTCGACCGGGAAAAGATCACCGTGCAGGAAAAGAACGTCGAGTTGCTCCAGCAGCAGCTGAAGGACGTGTCCAACCGCTTCGAGGCCGGTACCGTCTCCTCCTTCGAAAAGCTCCGCGCCGAGGTCGCCCTGGCCAACGCTAAGACCCCGCTCATCACCGCGCGCAACGATTACCGGCTCGCGCTCGAGTCGCTGCGCCAGGCCCTCGGGCTCACCGGCGCCGGCGCGCAGAGCAAGCCCCTCGATGTTGTCGGCAGCCTCGATTACACCCCCGTGGAATTCGACCTCGGGGCGGCCTTCGGATCGGCCAAGGCCAATCTGCCTGCCCTGCAGCGCCTCGACAAACTCGCCAAGGCGAATGAGGAGTCCGTGACCACGGCCCGTTCCGGTTATCTTCCGACGGTCGCAGCCTATGGCGGTTGGGGCCTGGCCAAGGGGCTGACGAACTCGTTCGACGATTCCTTCCAAGGCTGGGAAATCGGCATCAAGTCGCAGTGGAACATCTTCGACGGCCGCGCCACCGCCGGCAAGGTCAGCCAGGCTCGCTCGCTTCTCCAGCAGTCGCGCCTTTCTTTCGACGAGGCGGAGTTGTCCGCCGAAGTCGCCGTCCGCCGCGCCTATTCCTCCTGGCAGGAGGCCACCGAGCTCGCCGACGCCTCGAAGAAGGTGACCGGGCAGGCCGAGGAGGCCGTCCGTCTGGCGAACGCCCGCTACAGTGCCGGCACCAGCACGCAGCTGGATGTGCTGCAGGCGCAGGTCGACCTCACGACTGCCCGCACGAACGAACTGCAGGCCTACTATACGTACGTTGTCGCCGTCGCCACGCTCCGCAATGCCATGGGGCTCACCGACGAGCTGGTCGCGGAGTAAGCGAAGGCACGGCACGCATATAGAGCGGGGTCGCTGACCCCGCCTTCCGAGAGGTAGGGCGGATTATCCCTAATTCGCCGCGTTTGGCTCTAACGGACTCCAACCGGCGCGTTAGGGATAACGCGCCCTACCTTTCAAACCGGCGGGGGCAGCGACGCCGCCCTACAGGAAAGACGGCGCCCTTATCCGTCCGCGAATTTTTCTGATTTCCCACCACGGGCTCGCAACTTGGGAAACTCTGGGGTGTCCTTTCCCCGCGCATGAAATTCGGTCGCGTGCTTCTTTTCGGCACCTTGGTGCTGGTGTTGGTCCTGCTGGTGGCTGTCGGGGTCGCGTTCAACCCCGGGTTCCAGACTTGGGCGGCCCGTCGTGCCCTGGCGGATCAGCCGGGCCTTGAACTCACGTTCAGCCGGGTGTCCGCCGGCTTGAACCACCTGCAGCTGTCGGACGTCCGGCTGGTGCGCGATGGTGCCGTGCTCACCCTGCCATCCGCGGAGATCGAATTGCCCCTGCTTTCCGCGCTTTTCCGCGACCGGCTGCTCATCCGCCGCCTGGTGGCGCGCGGCTGGACGCTCGACCTGACGCAGGCACGGCCACCGTCAGCGGCGCCGGCTTCCGCCCGCCGTCCGTCCGTCCCGCGGGAGTTTTCGCTGCTCACCCCGGCCTACGCCGACGACCCCGTGGCGCCGCCCCCGGTTTTGTTTGCCGGCATTTTCCACCAGCTGGCCCTGCCGGTGGACCTGGCCCTCGACGGCGTGGATCTGGCGGGCGAAGTGCTCTTGCCGGCCGTGGCCGACCGTCCGGCGATCCGGGCGAAATTCACCCTCGCCGGTGGCGGTCTGGCCGCCGGCCGGGCCGGGGAATTCGACTACACGGCGGCCGTGGCCTTCGAGGGCAATGACGTGCCCGTGCGCAACCTTACCGTCCGGGGCACGCTGGGCGTGGTGATGGACACTCCGCGCACGCTGTCCCGGCTGGTGGCCATGACCGAAGCCGAGGCGGCCGGCCCGAAATTTCCCGGCGGCGTGAAGCTGGCCATCGACGCCTCGGCCCTGCGGTCGGCCGCCGGCGAAAATTATGTCGTGAGCCTTTCATCGGGAGCGAAGCAGCTGGCGGCGCTCGACACGAGTTACCCCGCCGGGGCGAGCCGCCTTGGCGGCAACTGGCGGCTCGACATGCGCGACGCCGACCTTGCGCCGTTCTCCTTTGGCCGCGAACTGCCCGCCTTCGAGGCGGTCGGCGAGGGCCGATTCGAAACGGACGCGTCCTTTGCCGAGCTCAATGCCAGCGGGAAACTGGTCGCCACCCTGGGCCGGCTGGAGGTCGTCAATTCGCGGCTCTCGCGGCTCGGCACCATCCATCTCGCCGCCGAGTTCGATGTCGCGCAACGCGCCGGGGCCACGCGGGTCGACCGGCTGGCCGTGACGGTAGAGGGCGTGAAGCCCGTGGCCACGGTGCAGGCGCTGCAGGCCTTCGAATTCAACCTCAGGACCGGCGAGCTCAACTTGGCCGACCCGGCGAAGGACTTGCTGGGCGTCGCGTTCCAGGGTTTACCGCTGGCGTGGCTGGGGCCGCTGATCACGAGGGAAGGCTACATCGCGACCGGCTCCGACCTGCGGGGCGAGTTTGTCGCCAGTGCGCGCAACGGCGGCTTCACGCTCCGTCCCAAGGCGCCGCTCATCGTGGGCAACCTCTCCTTGTCCCGGTTGGGCGGCCAGCCGTTGCTGAAGGCGCTCGACCTCACGCTGACCGCCTCCGCCGACTATACGCCGCAGGGCTGGCAGGTGGAACTGGCCCCGCTGGGCGCAGGGAGCCAGGGCACCAGGCTCCTGACCGTCGAGGGCCGCATCGGCCAGCTGACGGGGGACCATCAGCCGGTCAAGGCGGCGGGCAAGTGGACGGGCCAGCTGGCGGCACTGCTGGCCCAGCCGATCGCTGCTCGCTTCGCCGTCCTGACGGGTGGGGAGATGCAGGGCGATTTTGTGGCGAGCTTGGGGACGCGGAAGGAATTCCAGCTCCGGCTCGCGCTGAACCGCCTCGCGGCGGCCGGTGCTCCCGCCCTCCCGGCCATCATCGCGGACGTGCGCGTGAACCGCGATCCCGATGGTCGGATCACCTTCAACGCTCCGCTCCGGTTTGAGCGTGACGACCGCAAATCCGACCTGGTCTTCTCGGGGACCTGCCTGCCGGGCCCGGCCGGCCTGAAGGTGGACGCCCGGGCGGTGAGCGACCTGCTGGCCGTCGAGGATGCGCAGGTTCTCGTTGCGCCCTTCAGCGGTGCGCCGCCCCTTTCCGAAGCCGCCGGCGGGGCCGCGGCGCCGTCCATTCCGGTCTGGGCCGGCGTCAGCGGCCAGCTCGCGCTCGCGCTGAAAAAGGTGGTTTACCACGGGAAATTCCAGGTGACGGATGTCACCGGCGTGCTCCGCCTCGGGGCCGCGGCCCTCACGCTGGAGGAGGGACGGGGTGGGTTTGGCTCCGATAGCGACGTGAAGCTCACGGGTGGCGTGACGTTCAACCCGGCGGCGGCGCAGCCCTACGCGCTCGCGGCCGACTTCGCGCTTAACAATTTTGACACCGTCCCGGCGTTCCGGGCCATCGATCCTACGCGGCTGCCCACGGTGGAAGCCCGGATCAACCTGACCAGCCGGCTCAGCGCGAATGGCGCCACGCTGGCGGACCTCGCGGGCCGCACCCGCGGCGACCTGCTCATCACCAGCAAGGGAGGCATTTTCCGCGGGTTGTCGGCGGACTTGTCCGACCGGATCCAGAAGACGCAATCCCGGGTGACCGCGATCGCGAGTTTCCTCGGGGTCGTCACGGATGACTACGTCAACAAGACGAAGATCCTGTCCGACATCGCGAAATCGCTCAGCGAGATTCCCTTTGACCAGCTCAGCGTGACCGCGAGCCGCGATGACTCGCTCAACCTGCAGCTCAAGGACTTCACGCTGATTTCGCCCGAGGTGCGGATCGGCGGCGGGGGCGGGATCCGCTATGTCGAGGGCGTGCCGGTGCTGGCCCAGCCGATGGAGATCCAGCTCCACCTCGGGGCGCGGGGGAAGCTCGGCGACCAGATCAAGCGCGCCGGCCTGCTGGAGTCCGGGCAGGACAATCTCGGTTACTCAGCCTTTGCCGTGCCGCTCAAGATCAGCGGCACGCTGGGCAGCCCGGATACCAGCGCGATCCGCACGGCCCTGCTCAATTCCGCCCTCGAGCGCAGCGGCCTGCTGGACGGTTTGCTGGGCAAGTAAGCCATTTCGGGCCTGCGAACATCGAACGTCCAACTTCGAACGCTCAACCTCGAAGTCCGATCCGGTCCCGGGCGCCACTAGTAGCAGCCGACGTAAGGAGGCTGGTTTCGAAGTTCAATGTTCGACGTTGGATGTTCGAAGTGGGCCTGGGCCTGAAAATTGCCGGAATAGCGTTGAAAATATCTCGGCCTGCGCCGGCATTTGACTTCGCGTCATGCTTACCCCCGGCTTCCGCCGCCGCTCCTACGTTCCGCGTTTCATCGAACTCATTGCCGTGGCCGTGGCGCGCCTGCTTTACCGCGTGCGGTCCAATGGCGCCGCGCAGTTCCCGGCGACCGGCGGCGTCCTGCTCATTGCGAACCATCTCTCCTATGTGGATCCGGTCCTGCTGCAGCTGGCCTGCCCGCGGCCGATCCGCTTCCTGAGCTACCAGGGCCTGCAGGAGAATATCCTCCTCGACTGGGTGTTCCGGCTGAGCGGATGCATCCCGATCTCCCGCACCCGTTCCAGCGCTGGCCTGCGCCGCGCGATCCGGGCTCTGCGGGCCGGCGAGGTCGTCGCCCTCTTCCCGGAGGGACAGATTTCCCGTACCGGCCAGCTGATGCCCCTGATGCGCGGGTTTGAAGTCGTCGCCCGCCGCGCCGGCGTGCCCGTGGTGCCGGCCTTCATCGACGGCGTGTGGGGCTCCGTGTTTTCCTTCGCCGGTAACAAGTACCTCTGGAAATCGCCGCGGCTCATGCCGACGCCCGTGTTCGTCCAGTTCGGCGCACCCCTCCCGCCGGAACGGGCCGAACCCATCCTCGCGCGCAAGGCGCTCCTTGATCTCGGGGTGCTGGCCTTCGACGAACGTCCCGGGCTCCGGCGGCATCTGGGACGCGAGTGCGTGCAATCGCTCGCCAAGCGTCCGTGGCACGTGGAGATCGTGGACCGCACGGCCGAGCGGCGGCCGGTGACGTCCGCGCAGCTGCTTGCCACCGCCGCGGCCTACTCCCGGCATCTCCGCCGCACGGTGCCCGACAAGCGCGTCGGCATCGTGCTGCCCCCGAGCGCGGGTGCCTTCATCGCGAACCTCGCCGTGATGTGCGCGGGCAAGATTCCGGTGAACCTCAACTTCACCGCCGGCAAGGCGGCGCTGGAGGCCAGCATGAAGATCGGCGGGGTGACGACCGTGATCACGGCCGATCTCGTGCGCCTGAAGGTGCCGGCGTTTCCCTGGCCCGAGCGCACGCTCGACCTGCGCCGGGAGATCGAGGCCATGGGCGGAAAGAAGGCCATCCTGCCGTGGCTGCTGGCGGCGTGGATCCTGCCCAACCAGTGGTACGCCAGCCTGCTCGGCCTGCCGAAGACCGGCGACCGCGCCGAGGCCGGCCTGCTCTTCACCAGCGGCAGCTCGGGCGAGCCAAAGGGCGTCGCCCTCACGCACCGCAACATCCTCGCCAACTGCGCGCAGATTTCCTCGCTCTCGATCCTGCCGCAGTCGTGTTCGCTGCTTGGCTGCCTGCCGATCTTCCACAGCTTCGGCTTCACTGTCACGCTCTGGTACCCGATGATCCGCGGCTGCCGCGTGGTCACGGTGCCGAGCCCGCTCGACACCCGCCGGATCATCGACGCCATCCGGGAGGAGCAGGCCACGGTGCTGATCGGCGCGCCGACATTCATCCGCCCGATCCTGCGCAAGGCCCAGCCCGGCGAACTCCGTTCGCTCGACCTCGTGGTCACGGGTGCGGAGAAACTCCCCGACGACCTGTACAAGGCGTTCATGGAGACCTTCCACATCGAGATCCTGCAGGGTTACGGGCTCACGGAGACGACCCCGGCCAGCAACATCAACCAGCCTAACCCGCCGGTCACGACGGACACCGCCGAGGCGCAGGTGGCCAAGAAGGCCGGGTCCACCGGCCGGCTGCTGCCGGGCATGACCGTGCGAATCGTGCATCCCGAGACCGGCGAGGAAGTCCCGGCGGGCGAGCAGGGCATCGTGTGGTTCAAGGGGGCGAATGTCTTCAGCGGGTACCTCGACGACCCGCAGAAAACCTCGGCGGCGTTCAGCGACGGCTGGTTCGTGACCGGCGACCTCGGCCGGCTCGATGAGGAGGGTTTTCTGTTCATCGAGGGACGCCTGTCACGCTTCTCCAAGATCGGCGGCGAGATGATCCCACACGGCACGGTGGAGCAAACGATCGCGGAAGTCTTAGGCCTCGACCAGTCCGAGGGCCCGGTCGTCGCCGTGATGGGCGTCCCCGACAAGGCCAAGGGCGAGGCGCTGGTGCTGCTGACGACGGTCGAGATCCCACCCGATATGCTCCGGGAGAAGCTGGCCGCCGTGGGATTTGCGAATCTCTGGATCCCGAAAGTCATCCACCGCGTGCCCACGATCCCAGTCCTCGGCACGGGCAAGCTCGACCTGAAGCGCTGCCGCGATGTGGCGTTGGAGGCGGTGGGTTTGTAAAGCATGAGGTATCCTAATTTTGCCAGCGCTAGCCATCGCGAATGGCAGAAATTAGTGAACTGATGGGGACTAAGTACTTACCGTTGTTTCAGACTCGCTGGCAGAGTGCGCCTCAGCTTTAACGTCGGGCCAAGAAAATGAAGCTCTCTGTCCACCAAGCTTCCGATGCTGATCTCGCATTGTTGGCCGAGTGGAACCACCAGCTCATCCGTGATGAAGGTCATAGAAATCCTATGACGGTTGAGCAGCTCGCGGTGCGCATGAAGGAGTGGTTGCGGGGCGAGTATCAAGCGGTCGTGTTTTCTAGCGATGGGCCGGTCGGCTATGCACTTTTCAAGCAGGAGGAGTCGCTGATTTATCTTCGCCATTTTTTCGTCCGAAGGGACAGGCGAAGGGCCGGCATTGGTCGCACGGCTTTTGATCTGCTGCGCCGCGAGATCTGGCCTTCGCAAGTTAGGTTATCCGTCGACGTTCTCTGCCAGAATACCGCCGGTATCGCTTTTTGGCGGAGCGTTGGATATCGGGACTATTCTCTCACTCTGGAGATCATGCCAACTCCGGGGCTTCGACCCTCCATGTCTGACCTTTAACGTTCGGCTGAAGCCATGCGCTATCACGATTTTCATCTCCGTGGATATACTGTGACCGAGTCGGGCCGTAAGATTGAGTTGCACCTCGCCTACGATTATCCCGGCAGCGCGGAGAAAGACTCACGCATCGAGTTCACCGACGTAGCCTGCTATCATTTTTCCCACACCGAGGGTGCGATTATCACCGACATCGCCGAAGAGCCTCTGCGCGAATTCATTAAGAAAGAAGAAGAATTCCTAGCGTCTGCAGCTGCACAGGATGGCCTCAGGTTTTGGCGAAGTGATGCTTCCGACTATCTCCGCCAGCTTGAAGAGGACGGTTATCATGCCTGGCGGCTTGAATCTGCCATTGGCTTTTCCGGTTTCATCGTCGCTCAGGCAGTTCGCGAAAAAGAGCCGAACCAGCCGCTACAGCCAACGGCCCCAAGCGGCCGTGGCTGATCTCAAACGTTGGCCTGAAGAATCATGACCCTCGTTAAGCCAGACTCCATCGACATAGTCTTTCTCGCTCCGGACAAGAAGAAGGTGTCCTTGGTGGCATACGATGGCGGCGAGGTGCCTGATCCCGCTGATCGCGAAGAAGCCCTCCAGAAGAAGTTGCGCTCCTATCTTGAGTTCGTCGCTTCCGGCCAGTTTCTGAAGACCTATCCTCAGCATTCCGATCTCGGCGTTGATATCATGGTTGTCTGCCTCAACCCTCCGACGGAAGGCATGAAAAAGATACAAGGCATCAGGGATCACGATCGTCCTGAGACATTTCTCTCGGTGGCTGTAATCACTGACGCCGAATTTCGTGCCACGCTGCCGAAGAAGGTAGCTCCATCGGCTGCCAAACCATGGTGGAAATTCTGGTCATGAAGAAGAGGCCAAGCAGCCTTCACAGCCAATGCCGCTTACGCGGCATGGCTGAGCTGAAACGTTAGGCAAAGAATCCGCACATGAAATGCTACATGGTAGTCGAACACTTTGCTCCGGGAGCCAGGGCCAAGATTTACGAACGCTTTCACGAGAAAGGAAGGATGCTGCCCGCTGGGCTGAACTACATCGATAGCTGGTTGGAAAAAGACGGAGATCGATGCTTTCAGCTGATGGAGACCAGCGACCGTGCTCTCTTCGATTTGTGGACCGAGCAATGGAAGGATTTGATGAGCTTTGACATTGCCGAGCTTAGCGAGAAGCCGAAGAAAAATGCCTAACCAGCCGTCAGAGCCAACGCCACCAGCTGTCACGAGTCGTGCTGCTGCACGCCTCGCGCCAGCTGGCGGCGTGGCTCACCTGTAACGTTAGGCAGAAAATTTACCAGATTGTGCATATCTACGCCGTTATCCTTTTTACCGCTGCCCTTCCGCTAGCATCCAAGACCAGTCTCCCTAAGTCGGCGGCCACGGGCACGGGCGGAGAGTCCGCTCAATAAACCTCCGGGATAAAGATTTCCTCCGGGATCGGGCCTCGCGTGTAGTCGGAATGGTGCTCGCGCTTGGGCAGGGTGATCGGCTCATGCCCGACATCCTCGTACGCGACCTGCGAGAGCAGGTGGTGGATGCAGTTGAGCCGCGCCCGCTTCTTGTCCACGGCCGGCACCACCCACCACGGCGCCTCGGGGATGTGCGTGCGCTGCAGCATGACCTCCTTGGCTTTCGTATAGAGCTCCCAGCGCTTACGCGATTCTAGGTCCATCGGGCTCAGCTTCCACTGCTTGAGCGGATCGTTGATCCGGCAGCGAAAGCGGAATTCCTGCTCCTCGTCCGTGATGGAGAACCAGTACTTGATCAGCTGGATGCCGGAGCGGGCCAGCATCTTCTCAAACTCGGGCACGGTGCGGAAGAACTCCTCGTACTGCTCGTCGTTGCAGAAGCCCATCACGCGCTCGACGCCGGCGCGGTTGTACCAGCTGCGGTCGAACAGCACGATCTCGCCCGCCGCCGGCAGGTGCGCGATATACCGCTGGAAATACCACTGGGTCTTCTCGCGGTCGGTCGGCGCCGGGAGCGCCGCCACGCGGCAGACGCGGGGATTCAGCCGCTGGGTGATGCGCTTGATCACGCCGCCCTTGCCGGCGGCGTCCCGGCCCTCGAACACGATCACGATCCGGTGCCCGGTGGCCACGACCCAGTCATGCAGCTTCACGAGTTCGCCCTGGAGCCGGAAGAGCTCGCGGAAATAGGTGAGGCGCGCGGCCCGCTCGGCGTGCTTGGCCGGGCCGGCGGGGTCGAGCGGATCCCAGTCCTCGCGCTCCATTTCCAGCTCCTCGTCGTAATCATCAATCAGTTCGCGCTGGATGCGCTGGAGGAGGAGGGCGTCGGGAGTGGGCTCGGAATGGGCCATGGTGGAGGAGGGGAGAGGAGTGATGGAACCGGCTCGAATGCAAGGCCGGCCGGCTTGAAGCGGTCAAGCGACGAAGCAGCCGGGCTGCCCCCTAGACGGTAGGAAGAGTCAAATGTAACACAAATGACATAATCGGCGTACCAGGCGTCGGGAGCTACGACAAGGCAGCCGGAAGGTTCACCACGAAGTGCGCGAAGAGCACGAAGATCGATCCCCAAGCCAGGAAATTTAACCACGGATTACGCGGATACCACGGATGGATTCCCGGACTCCGGATTCCTTTTCCCGGCCCGAGGGTGTTATCCAGATCGAATCCGTGAAATCCGTGGTTAAAACGCCGGACTTCGCGACCTTCGTGTTCCTCGTGGTAAAAGTCAGGCCTGAGCTCAGCGCACCACCCGCGCGCCGCGGCCGGCGATCTGCTTCTCGACTTCCTTGCGCGTGGCCATCGAGGTGTCGCCGGGCGTGGTCGAGGCGAGCGCGCCGTGGGCGGCACCGTAATCGACGGCCTGCTGGGCGTCGTTGAACTGGAGGAAGCCAAACTGCAGGCCAGACGCGAAGCTGTCGCCGCCGCCGACGCGGTCCAGGATCTCGAGCTCGGGATACGGGCGGCTCTCGTGGAACTTGCCGTCGTGCCAGAGGATCGCGCTCCAGTCGTTCTTTGTCGCAGTGATGACGCGGCGGAGCGTGGTGGCGGCAACCTTAAAGTTAGGGAACTCCTTCACGGCGGTCTCGATCATCTGCTTGAAGGCGGCGGTCTCGATGTGGCTGAGGTGGCTGTCGGCGCCCTTGACCGCAAAGCCGAGCGACGCGGTGAAGTCCTCCTCGTTGCCGATCATGACATCGACGTACTGCGCAATCTCGCGGTTGACCTCCTGGGCCTTTTTCAGGCCGCCGATGGTCTTCCAGAGCGAGGGACGGTAGTTGAGATCGTAGCTGACGATGGTGCCATGTTTCTTGGCGGCCTTGACCGCCTCGACGGTGAGGGCGGCGGTGGTCTCCGAGAGTGCGGCAAAAATCCCGCCGGTGTGGAACCAGCGGACACCGAGCTGGCCGAAAATATGCTGCCAGTCGAAATCGCCGGGCTTGAGCTGCGAGGCGGCGGTGTTGCCGCGGTCGGGGTTGCCGACGGCGCCGCGCACGCCGAAGCCGCGCTCGGTGAAGTTGAGGCCGTTGCGGACGGTCCGGCCGATGCCGTCGTCCTCGCGCCACTGGATGAAATCGGTGGCGACGCCGCCCTGCATGATGAAGTCCTCGACGAGGTGGCCGACCTCGTTGTCAACGAAGGCGGTGCAGACGGCGGTCTTCAGGCCGAAGCATTTGCGGAGGCCGCGCGACGTATTGTACTCGCCGCCGCCCTCCCAGACCTTGAATTCGCGGGCAGTGCGGATGCGGCCCTCGCCGGGGTCGAGGCGGAGCATGACCTCGCCAAGCGAGAGTTGGTCAAAGGCGCAGGACGAGGCAGGCTTGAGGGGAAGGCTCATGGCGGGAAAGCGAAGGCCAGCACTTCAAAACCACGCGGGCGGAAATGGAAGCTCTTTATATTGCACGGACAATGCGACGTCAGCCAACGACGCTTGGAGTAGGGCGGGTCTCCGACCCGCCTTCGAGGGACTCAAGCGGCGGGTCAAAGACACCGCCCTACTTCGAACCTCTCTTCATCGCGTACAAGTGATCTGGTGCGTTTTATCAGATTGAAGCGCAGCCGGCCCTCCGCTGACGTGGAACCGTCATGCCGTCATTTCGCTCGGTCACCCTTCAACTCAAGCGCCGGCTCGGCGCCAAGGTCGTGCTGACGGATCCGGCCGCAGTCTTTGCGGCGTCATTCGACAGCAGCAAGGTCTCGTTTCCGCCGCTGGCGGTGATCAAGCCGCGGAAGGAGGCGGACATCGGCGTGGTGCTCGCGCTGGCGAACCGCCACCGCGTGCCGGTCACGGTCCGTGGCCGGGGCACGACGCTCACGGGCTCGGCAGCGCCGGTGCGCGGCGGCTGGGTGATCGACATGCTGGCGCTCAACCGCATCGCGATCGACCCGGAGGCGGGCATGGCCCACGTGCAGTGCGGGGCGAAGGTCGCGGACATCCAGCGGGCCGCGGAGGCGAAGGGCTGGTTTTATCCGCCCGATCCGTCGTCGAAGGACTACTGCACCATCGGCGGCAACATCGCCTGCAACGCCGGCGGCATGCACGGCGGCAAGTACGGTGTGACGCGGGACTTCATCATTGCGCTGCGCGGCTTCCTGGCGTCGGGCGAGTACGTGGAGTGGGGGACGGCGACCAAGAAATTCTCCGCGGGCTTCAACCTGCGCGACCTGTGGATCGGGAGCGAAGGCATGCTCGGCGTCGTGACGGGCGCCGTGCTGAAACTCATCCCGCAGCCCGCGGCGCGGTGGACGCTGCTCACGTCCTACCGCGATGGGACGGCGGCGATGCGGGCGGTGCTGGCGCTCTTCCGGCAGCGAGTGCAGCCGGCGATCTGCGAATTTCTCGACCGCGAGAGCGTGCAGTGCGCCGAGCGGGCGACCCAGACGACGGTGTTTCCCGGGCAGGCGGGCCGGCCGGTGATCCTGCTTGAGCTGGCAGGCGGCGTGGCAGAGTTGCGCGAGCTGAAGCCGCTGGTGCTGGCGTGGGCCACGCAGCATGCCGCGGGCTTTCGGGTGGCCCGGAGCCGCGCCGAGGCGGAAACCCTCTGGGCGGTGCGTCGGAAATGCTCGGGCGCGATGTTCGAGCTGGGCGATGCGAAGCTCAACGAGGACATCGTCGTGCCGATGCGCAGCTACCTTAAGTTTATCCGTTTCCTAGCCGGGCTGAAGCGCCGTTCCGGCCTGTCGATTCCGACCTTCGGGCACTTGGCCGACGGCAACCTGCACGTTAACATCATGTACCACCGGGCGAACCGTGCCGAGGTGCGGGCGGCGGAGGCGGCCGTGAACGAGCTGATGCGCACGGTGGTGGCGCTCGGCGGCGCAATCTCCGGGGAGCACGGCATCGGGCTGGCGAAGACGCCGTTCCTCCGCGTGCAGCACCGTGCGGCACAGGTGAAGGCGATGCAGGCGGTGAAGCAGGCGCTCGATCCCCGCGGCATCCTGAATCCCGGAAAAATGTTCGAGCCCGTCCGCATTTGGAAATACCCCAAGATGACGATCCACCTGCCGTGGGATCATAAGTGAAATCGCGGAAGCGCGGAGGAGCGGAAGCGCGGAAAAATCGAGAATGGCTTTCGTGTCTCAGTCCTTGCGCGCACCGGTGATAAAATCCATTACCCCTTCCATGCCCTGTCCAATCCCCAGCGGCCTTTTTCTCGCCGTGCTACTCCTTGGCTCTTCCCTGTGGGGAGCGATGGAGCCGACGTCGCTGTCCTACGCGCGGGCGGAATTTGTCGTCCCTCCGGCGGTGATCGTGGCGCATCACCGCGATCGCATTTTTGTCGGGCCGGGCACCACGCAGCTGCCCAACGGCGATCTCCTCATGCTCGCTCCGTGGGGCTGGGCGCCGGAGACTCCCGCCGAACCGCGGGGCTTTTATCCCTTGCCGCACCTTTACCGGAGTTCCGATCATGGCCGCACGTGGCGGGCGGCGGAGCGGATCGCGATGGATTGGAGTCTCACGGGCACGATCAATTACGGCGGGTTTTCCTTCCTGCGGCTGAAGGATGGCCGGCTCGCCCTGGCGGGGCATCGCTATGTGCCCGACAACAAGGGCGGAGGGTTGCCGGTCATCTCGTTTTCCGCCGATAACGGCGCAACCTGGACCCCGGCGCGCATCGTGGGCCGGGAAGTCGCGCCCGACGACGGCTGGTATCTCATGAATGACCGCCTGAAGCAGCTCAGCACCGGCCGGTTGCTGCTCCCGGTGGCGCATGCCGTGCCGGGCAGCGGTTCAGAAGGCGATCTGGCGGAGTCCGGGTGTTTCTATAGCGACGACGCCGGAGTGACTTGGAAACAGTCCAAGCTCGTGCGGCCGACGGGTGCTTTGCGCGGCATGGCGGAGCCCTGCGTGGCTGAACTGCCCGGCGGCCGCGTCCTCATGCTCGCACGTTCGGGCACGGGGTACCTGGTGGAATCATGGTCGGAGGACGGCGGGATCACGTGGTCGCCGCCGCAGAACACCGCGCAGCCGTCGGCCTGCACCTCGCTCACGCTGCAGACACTCCCGGACGGCCGCCTGATTGTCTTCTATAACCACGCCAGGGCGGATGGCCCCGGCAGCCTCTTTCCTCGCTGCCCGCTGGTTTATGCCGTATCCGCCGATGGGAAAACCTGGGGCGCGCCGGTGATCGTCGATGACGAGGGCTGGAATCCCGACGAGCCGACCCGCGAGAACATCTATCCGTCGATCTGCTTCCTGGACGACGGCATGCTGGTCGTCTGGTCGTCCCATTTCTCCACGGCCGGCCGCGGCCGCCGCACGCCGGAGCAAAACCTGGTCGGCGGCGGCAAGCGTGCCGTGCTCACATATCCCGCGAAATAGCCCCATCTCTCGAGCCATGCCCGCTGCCATGCAAATCCGTCCCTACCGTCCCGCCGACGAGGCCGCCGTGATCGCGCTGTGGCGCGAGTGCGGACTCGTGCGCTGGAGCGACCCGCAGAAGGACATTACCCGCAAGCTGAAGGTGAATCCCGAATGGTTCCTCGTGGGGGAGATCGACGGGCAGGTGATGGCGACCTGCATGGTGGGTTACGAGGGCCACCGGGCATGGATCAACCTGCTCGGAGTGGCGCCGGCGCACCAGCGCGGCGGTTATGGCCGGGCGCTGGTGGCGGAGGCCGAGCGGCTGATGCGGACGGTGGGCTGCGCGAAGATCAACCTGCAGGTGCTCTCCACCAACGCCAAGGTGATCGCGTTCTACGAGCGGCTGGGCTTTGCGACCGACCACGTGGTCAGCATGGGCAAACGACTGGAGTCGGGCTGAAGCGGCCTGATTTTTACCACGAAGGGCACGAAGCACACGAAGGCCGGTCTCCGGATCCGGAATTTTTGCCCACGGATTACACGGATTCGATCAGGATAAAACCCAGACTGGGAATCACGGTCCAGATTCCGTGAATGGATCCGTGGTCTCCGTGCATTCCGTGATCAAAATTTCGAGCTTGGGGTTCGATCTTCGTGAGCTTCGTGCCCTTCGTGGTTAATTGACCGCGATCACGCCGGTTTGGCGTCGCCCTCGTCGGGCTCGGTGGCGCGGTTGCTCACGTTGTTGCCGTCGTCGCGGTGCAGGCTCCAGAAGGTGACCGAGGAGATTATCGTGATGAGGCCCATGGTGAAGTAGGCCTTGTGCAGCGCGGGGATTGTCTGCGCCGGGTCGGTCTGGTCGACGTGCCCGAGAAACCAGGCGGCAAGCAGCGAGGCGAAGGCGACGCCGAAGCTGAGTGACATCTGCTGGCCGGTGCTGGAAATGCTGCTGGCCTTGCTGGCGTCGCGGTTGGTGACGTCGGCGTACACCAGCGAATTCATGCTGGTGAACTGGAGTGACGAGAAGAAGCCCTGCACGAAGCTCAGCAGCAGGATATGCCAGACCGGCGTGCCGGGCCCGACTTGGGTGAAGCACATGATCGTGACCCCGAGCAGGACGGTATTGGAGATCAGGACCTGGCGGTAGCCGAACCGCGCGAGGAGCGGGCGGCTGATGATCTTCATGCCGATGGCCGCCGCGGCCGTCGGCATCGTCAGCAGGCCGGCCTGCCAGGGCAGGTAGCCCAGGCCGATTTGATAGAGCAGCGGCAGCAGGAACGGCATGCCGCCGATGCCGATGCGGGTCACGAAGCCGCCGATGACGGACAGGCGGAAGGTGCGGATTTTGAACAGGCCGAGGGCGAGCAGGGGGGCCGCGACGCGCCGCGTATGCCAGCCGTAGACGGCGAGCAACATGGCGGACGCGGCCAGCATCAGGCCGATGGCGGAGACCGGCAGGGTGTGCTCGCCGAAGATCTCCAGCACATAGGACAGCAGCGCGATGCCGGCCCCGAAGAGCACAAACCCGAGGCGGTCGAGCGGCGGGGTGTTCGGCTCGAGGAAATTGGGCATATGCCGGCGCACCAGCAGCAGCCCGAGCAGGCCGAAGGGCAGGTTGATGAAGAAAATCACCCGCCAGTGCAGCCAGTGGACGATCAGCCCGCCCACAAAGGGCCCGAGGAGCGGGCCGATCAGGGCGGGCACCACGACGTAATTCATCGCGGCGAGCATTTCCGAGCGGGGAAACGTCCGGACCAGAGCCAGCCGGCCGACCGGGGTCATCATCGCGCCCCCGATGCCCTGCAGCACGCGCGAGGCGACGAGCATGGGCACGTTGACCGCGATGCCGCAAAAGAACGAACCGACCATGAACAGCGCGATAGCCAGGGCGAACACGCGCCGGGTGCCGAACCGGTCCGCCATCCAGCCGCTGATCGGGATGAACACGGCGAGGCTCAGCGTGTAGCTCGTGAGCACGGCCTTCAGACTGAGCGGCAGCACGTCCAGGTTCTGCGCCATGGTGGGCACGGCGGTGTTCACGATCGTCGCATCCAGGTTCTCCATGAACAGGGCGACGGCCACGAGCCACGGGAGATAGCGCTTCGTCTCGGCGGAGAAGCTTATCTCGGGCGCGGTGGCGGCAGGCATGGTCTGGCACCGGTAGCGAGCCCGGCCGACTTGGCAACCCCGACTTTCGTGGTTCCCGTTGCAAGGCGGGATCGCCGAACCCCGCCGCTTTGGAAGGTAGGGCGCGTTATCCTTAACGCGTCGGTTGGACCCCGTCGGAGCCAAACGCGGCGGAATGGGCATCATTCGCCCTATATTTCCGTCCCGCCCCGTGGGTCGCAAAGGTAGCGCCGGCATCCGGCCTGCATCAGATCCCGAGCAGGCCGGATGCCGGCGCTACTCATTCGCTGCGGTGGAGGCCGGCGGGCCGGTTTGCGAGCGAAAAACAGGGCTCTCACTTTCCGTTTGCCCGCGCTCGCGCCGACCGCTCACACTCCCCGCTTTCATGTATCTCAAGGCGCTAAAACTGCACGGCTTCAAGTCCTTCGCCGATGCCACCACCCTCCGGTTTGAACCTGGCGTCACCGCCGTGGTCGGCCCCAACGGCTGCGGCAAGTCGAACATCGCCGACGCCATCCGCTGGGTGCTGGGCGAGCAGAGCGCGAAGGCCCTCCGCGGCGGCAAGATGCAGGACATCATCTTCGAGGGCGCCGACACCCGGAGGGCCGCGCAGCTGTGCGAGGTCTCGCTGCTCCTCACCGAGTGCGAAAAGCAGCTCGGCAGCGAGTTTCACGAGATCGAGATCACCCGCCGCGTGCACCGCGACGGCCAGAGCGAGTATGCCTTCAACGGCCAGACCTGCCGGCTGAAGGACATCCAGAAGCTTTTCATGGACACCGGCGTGGGCCGGACCAGCTACTCGATCATGGCGCAGGGCCAGATCGACCAGATCCTGTCGTCCAAGCCCGAGGAACGCCGCGCGGTGTTCGAGGAGGCCGCGGGCATCACGAAGTACAAGTCGGCCCGCCGCGAGGCCATGAACAAGCTCGCGCTGACCGAGCAGAACCTGGCGCGCGTGGCGGATGTCGTGGCGGAAGTCTCCCGCCAGATCGGCAGCCTCCGCCGCCAGGCCGCGAAGGCCATGCGGTTCAAGCGCCTCAGTTTTCGCCTCCGTCACCTCAGCCTCGCCTGGAGCAGCCGCCAGCATGCGCAGCTCACGGCGGCGCTCACCGGGCTGGAGTCCAGGGTCGCCGCGCTCCGGGCCGACGCCGACGAGCGCCGCAGCGGGCTTGAGGCGCAGCAGGCCGCGCTGGAGCAAAAGAAGACGGGACGCAACCGGCTCAACCAGCGGGTGCAGGACGCGCAGCAGGCGGTGTTTGACCTGCGCTCGCAGAAGGAGGCCGCGGAAAACCAGGCCAACCTCGCGCAGATCCGGCGCACGGGCCTGGAGGACCGGCTGGGTTCGTCGCGCGACAATCTCGGGGAAATCGAAATGCAGCTCCGCGAGGTGTCCGCGCAGGTGGACACGGGCGCGCAGGACAAGCAGATGCAGCTCGGCCTGCTCGGCAGCAGCGACGCGGTGTTCCAGCAGCGGAACCGCGAGCTGGCGATCGCCGAGGGCGAATTGAGCAAGCTCGAGCAGGAGCTGCAGCAGGCCAAGTTCCAGCTGCTCCAGCTGGAGAGCACGGTGGCCCGGCTCCGGACGGATTGCTCCGGCTACGAGGTGGACCAGAAGACCAGCGTGCTCCGGCACGACGCCGTGGCGCAGGAAATCGGCGCGGTGCGCGACCAGCATGCCGCGGCCGGCCTGACCGCCGCCGAACTGGCGGCGCGTGTCGAGGCGTCGCTGGCGGAAAAGACCCGCACCCTGGGCGAGGCCGCCGCGGCCCAGCAGGCGATCACCGACCTCACGCGCGAATTCCGTGACTCCCAGCGCAAGCTCCAGGACATCGACCGCCAGCTCGCGCAGCGCACGGCGCGCCTCCGGCTGCTCCAGCAATTGCAGGAGAAGTGGGAAGGGTTCGGCGAGGGCGCCAAGGCCATGCTGCAGGGCCGGCTCGACGCCGCGCTGGCCGGCGCCAAGGCCACGCCCCTCATGCACGGGCTCGAGGTGAAGCCGGAGTTCGGCAAGGCGGTCGAGGCCATCCTCGGCTCGGCGGCCGAGGCGATCAGCGTCAGCGATCTTGCCACGGCGCAGCGCATCCTGGCCCAGCTGGAGCACGAGCAGATCGGCTCGGCGGTCCTGCGGATCGCGGATTTCGGAACGCGGAGCGAGGGCCGGACGGATCTGCCGGCGGGGCTGGTGCCCGCCCTGGACGCGCTGGGCGTGGGTGCGGCCGGACACCCGGCCGCAGGCGTGCTGGGCGAGTGCTTCATTGCCGACGATCTCGGGGCCTTTCTCGAGTTCTGGAAGGCCGACCCGACCTTTGGGTTTCTGGCCGTGGCGACCCGCAAGGGCGACCTCGTGGACCGGCGCGGCCTGGTGTACGGCGGCCATCACAGCAGCCGGAAGTCCTCGAACAGCATCGTGCAGCGGGAAATCGACCTGCGCGAGACGGCGAAGTCCCTCGCCGAGGACCAGAAGCTGCACGACATGCAGAAGGCCCAGATCGACACGCTCAGCGCCAGCCTGGCCGCCGCCGAGCAGACGCTGGAACAGCGCCGGGCGGAGGTGCTCGCCGTGACGCAGACCGTGGCGGCCGGGCAGGCCGAGCACCGCAACGCGCAACGGGCGCTCGAGGACGTGGGCAACCGCCTGCGCCGGATGGAAGGGGAGCTGGTCTCGCTGGAGCAGGCCCGCAACGAGGCCCACACGCGCTGGGAGAAGGCGCAGGCCGGGCTGGCGGAGGCGGACGCCGCCGCGGCCGCGCAGCGTGAGAAGATTCAAAGGCTGGAAACCCGCATTGGAGAAATCCGCACTGATCGGGACGTGAAGCGCGAGTCACTCGCACAGGCCCGGCTGGAGCTCGCGGAGCGCCGGCAGAAGGTTGAGGTGCTCGACCGCGGCCTGACCGAGATGGAAAAACGCCGCATCCAGCTCGACGACCTGCTGGTCCAGCGCCAGCAGGAGATCGAGACCTGGGGCGCCCAGATCGAGTCCCTTGAGGCGGAGGCGGCCGCGCAGCGGGCCCGCGGCGTCCAGATTGGCGAGACGCTCGGCGTGGCCCAGGAGCAGGTGGAAAAGGTCCGGGTCGAGCTGGTGGCGATCGAGCGCGAGATTGGCGCGCTGGAAACCGCGCAGAGCTCCCTGCATACCCAGTCCGAGGCCGCGCACGACGAGCTGAGCGCCCACGAGGTGAAGCTCGCCGAGACCCGCCAGCGCGCGCAGTTCCTGGCCGAGGAAGTCACCCGGGAATTCCAGGCCGACATCGCCGCACTCGACTGGAAGCAACTGCTCTGGCACGCCGATGACGAGCCGGAGGGCATCAAGCCGCTGGACCTGGACGAGGAGGAGGAAGCCGGGCCGCCGGACGCCGCGGCGGCCGAGGCCAGGCCGAAGGCCAGAAAGCCGAAGGCGAAGAGCAAGGGCGAGCCGGAGGCGGACGACCTCGCGGCGCTGGAGGCGACCAATTGGGACGAGGTGAAGACGGAGGCCGATGCCCTGCGCACGCGGCTCAACAGCATGGGGGCGGTCAACCTCGTCGCCATTGAGGAGTATGCCGAGCTGAAGCAGCGGCATGACTTCCTCACGACGCAGAGCAGCGACCTGACGACGGCCAAGGCGGAGCTGCTCAAGGCCATCGACGAGATCAACGTGACCTCGCAGCAGCAGTTCGAGGTGACGTTCGTCCAGATCCAGAAGAACTTTGCCTACACCTTTGAGACGCTCTTTGGCGGCGGCCGGGCGGCGCTCGAGCTGATCCAGACGGAGGACATCCTGGAGAGCGGCATCGAGATCGTGGCGCAGCCGCCCGGCACGAAGCTGAAGAGCATCACGCTGCTCTCCGGCGGACAAAAGACGCTGACCGCGGTCGCGCTGCTGTTCGCGCTCTACATGGTGAAGCCCTCGCCGTTCTGCCTGCTCGACGAGCTGGATGCGCCGCTGGACGAATCGAACATCGGCCGGTTCACGGACCTGCTGAAGAAGTTCGTGGGCGAGTCCCAGTTCATCATCATCACGCACAACAAGCGCACCGTGTCCGCGGCCAGCGCGATCTATGGCGTGACAATGGAGGAGCGGGGCGTCTCGAAGACGGTGTCGATGCGCTTCAACCACGAGCGCGGCGAGGCCGAGGCGCACGCGCCGAACATCGCGGAATCCGTCGCGGCCGCGAAGCCGGCCTGAGCCGCCCGATCCGCAGCGCGGCGGAAATGGGAGTTTGGAGATGGGAGATGGAATACCTGGGCGCGTAAATCTCGGCGGAACGTGCCTTCCAGCTACCAACGCCCAACTACCAACTCCCATTTTGTAACGCGCACGCGTTACAAAATAAGATCCGGCGGGACGTTGCTCAGGGCTTCCTCGATGGTGGTGAGGCCCATCTTGACCTTGAGGATCGAGTCCTGGTGCAGCGTCTTCATGCCGTTCTTCATGGCGATGCGCTTGAGGCCGGCGACCTCGACCTCCTTGTTGATCGCCTCGGTGAGCTCCTCGCTGTTGACCATGAGCTCATGGATGCCGACGCGGCCCTTGTAGCCGGTGCCACCGCAGGTGGGGCAGCCCTGCGGGTTGGCCTTGAAGATCTGGCCGCTCCAACCGATGGCCTTTTCCATCAGGTCCTTTTCGCGGCCCTCGGGTTCGAACGGCATCTTGCAGGCCTTGCAGACGCGGCGGAGCAGGCGCTGGGCGCAGACACACACCAGGGAGGCGGAAATGTTGAACGGCTCGACGCCCATTTCGCCGATACGGGCGACGGTGGAGGGCGCATCGTTGGTGTGCAGGGTCGAGACCAGCAAGTGGCCGGTGAGCGCGGCCTCGACAGCGATACCGGCGGTTTCCTCGTCACGGATTTCGCCCACGAGGATGATGTCGGGATCCATACGAAGATAGCAGCGCAGCGCCCGGGCGAAGGTGAGGCCGATGGCCCGGCTCATCTGCATCTGGTTGATGCCGGCGAGCGTGTACTCGATCGGGTCCTCGGCGGTCTGGATGTTGACGTCGGGGGTGTTCACCTCGCCGAGCGCCGAATAGAGGGTCATCGACTTGCCCGAGCCGGTGGGGCCGCAGTGGAGGATCATGCCGTAGGGCTGGCGGATGCACTCGCGGTACTTGGCAAGGTTTTCGTCGGAGAAGCCCAGCATGGGCAGCGGCAGGGTGGACTTTTGCTTGTCCAGGATACGCATGACCACCTTCTCGCCGTCCTTCATCGGCCCGGTGGCGACGCGCAGGTCGATGTCCATGTTCTTCTTCGTGTAGCGCTTGAAGACAATGCGTCCGTCCTGCGGCAACCGGCGCTCGGAGATGTCCAGGTTGCACATGATCTTGAGGCGGGTGACGAGGGCGTTGGCCGCCTGCTTGGGCAGCCGCAGTTTTTCCTGGCACAGGCCGTCAATGCGGTAGCGGATGAGCAGCTCCTTCTCCATCGGCTCGATGTGAATGTCCGACGCGCCCTGGATGTAAGCATCCTCGATGATGCGGTTGGTCATCTGGATGATGGGCGCGGAATCCTCGCTCTCCATGTCGGCGGCGCTCATCTCGACCGCCTTCTCGTCGACGCTGTAGGCCTCGCTGACCTTCTCCATCGCGGCGCCGACGTCCACGTTGTCGGGGCCGGCCTTGCTCTCCTTGAAGAATTTCTTGATCAGGGCCTCGAACAGCGTGGCGGAGACGACCCGGACCTCCTCGATGCTCAGCTCGGTGGCCTGGGTGAAGGCCTCGCGCTTGGCGTAGTCGAGCGGGTTGGTCATCAGGACGGCGACCGCCTTTTCCCCGCAGCTCTTGTGCGGGAAGATGCCCTCGCGCCGGATCATGGCGTCGCCGACGGTCGTGATCAGCTTTTCGTCGACCTCGACCTCCTCGATCTTGGTGACGAGGGGCAGGTCGGTCAGCTTGGCGATGAACTTGGCGGTGTCATCGGCGCTGAGCTGGTACTTGGGGTCCAGCATGCGCTGGAGCAGGGCGGAGGAGTACTCGGCGACCTCCTTGAGCAGGAGCAGGTCCTTGTCGGTGAATTCACCGTCGGTGCCGGCGGCGAGTTCCTTGTTGAGGACCTGGATGGCGCCGATGACGGTGTTGGCCTTGAGCGGGACCGTGAGCATCGAGCGGACCTCGAAGCCGGTAGTCTTGGCCATGGAGGCCATGAAGGGGGCCTGGCTGTCGGAATTGCGGTAAAAAGCCGGTTCGGCGGAGGCAATGACCTTGCCGACCACGCCGGTGCCCTGCGGCAGCTTCATGGCGAGCAGCTTGGCGGACGTTTCCTGCAGCTTCTGCTCCAGGGCCGGCTCCTTGGCCCAGAGGGTGGGCGAGTAGTACACGTTCTTGAACGCGATCTCGTTGCCCTCGACGATGTAGAAGGTCATCGACTGGGCCTGGAGCGCCTCCACGACCTTGGAGGCGGTCAGCTCGATGACGGAATTGACGTCCTCACGGCTGGGCGCGGCCTTCGAGATGATCTTGATTAACAGCGAGCGCCGGAGCGTGCCGGTAGTGTTGGGTGTGGCCATGGGGGGCGTCTAAAGCAGATTCTGGAATTGTCAGCGAAGCGGAGAGCCCGCAATGAGAAAGAACGTCCGCAGATTGTTCCAGGACGCAACTCCCATGCTCCGCTGGCTCCGGCGATTTTTCCTGCGCCCCGACTCCGCCGCCTCCGCGCGGGGTGCAAGGGGCGAGCGCCTGGCGGCGGACTTCCTGAGTCGCGAGCGCGGCTGCAAGATCGTCGCGCGCAACTGGCGCGCCCCCCGCGACCGGCGCGCCGAGCTCGACCTGGTGGTCCGCGATGGCGAGGCGCTGGTGTTCGTCGAGGTGAAGACCCGCACGGCCGGTGCGCTCGTGCCGGGCTTTTACGCCGTGACCCCGCGCAAGAAGCGCGCCCTGCGCCGCGCATGCGACCGTTACCTCGCGCAGCTGGCGGCGCCGCCGCGCACGTTCCGCCTCGACGTCGTCGAGGTGGCGCTGCCCGCCGATCCGGCGGCCGCCGGGGCGCGGCCGGAAATCCGCCACTTCGAGAACATCCCGCTGTTTCCGAAACATCACCGGTGATGACCAGCATTTCCCTTGCGGCGTCCGCGAGGTCCGGCGAAGACTCCCGCCCGCCATGGCCGACACTCCTCAGCGTCATCCGTTCCTCCAGGGACTCAGCAAGCACCGCGGCGCGCCGCCCACGGTGGTCATCATTTTCGGCGCCTCCGGCGATCTCACCGCGCGCAAACTCATCCCGGCCGTCTACAACCTGAGCGTCGACGGCCTGCTGCCGGCGGACTTCTACCTGGTGGGCTACGGCCGGAAGGAGATTCCCGACGAGGAGTTCCGCACCCTGGCCCATGACGCGATCAAGGAGTTTTCCCGCCGCGAGCTGAGCGAGGACGTCTGGGGCCGCATTGCGCCCCACACCACCTACGTGGCCGGCGGGTACGACGACAAGGCGGCCTTCGACCGGCTGGCGCAGCACATCGCGGAGATCGAGAAGTCGATCGGCCGCGAGGTCCAGACGCTGTTCTACATCTCCACGCCGCCGTCGGTGTTCGAGCCGATCCTGCTGAACCTCGGCGCGTCCGGCCTGGCGGGAAAGTACCTCGGGCAGGCGCACCACGCGAAAGTCATCATCGAAAAGCCCTTCGGCCGCGACCTCACCTCGGCCCTCGCGCTGAATGCCACCATCCGCCGCGTCTTCGAGGAGCATCAGGTTTACCGCATCGACCACTACCTCGGGAAGGAGACCGTGCAGGACCTGCTCGTGCAGCGGTTTGCCAACGCCATCTTCGAGCCGCTGTGGAACCGCAATTTCATCGACAGCGTCCAGATCACGGTGGCCGAGGAGGTCGGGGTCGGCACGCGCGGCGGCTACTACGAGCAGAGCGGCTGCCTGCGCGACATGATCCAGAACCACACGATGCAGCTCCTGGCGCTGACCGCGATGGAGCCGCCCGTCGCCTACGAGGCCGAGGCCATCCGCGACGAGAAGGTCAAGGTCCTCAAGGCCATCCAGCCGCTCGACCTCGGCGCGGGCGGCGACGTGGCCCGCGCGCAGTACGCCGCCGGCATGATGGCGGGCAAGGCCGCGCCCGGCAACCTGCAGGAGCAGGGCATCGCGCCGCAGTCGGCCACCGAGACCTACGCGGCGATCCGCCTCTCGATCAACAACTGGCGCTGGCAGGGCGTGCCCTTCTACCTGCGTTCTGGAAAGTGCATGGCGCGGCGCGTCTCCGAGATCGCCATCAACTTCAAGCGGCCACCGGGCACGCTCTTTGCCGAGAGCGGCGGCTTCAACCTAGCGGCCAACACGCTTTCCTTCCAGATCCAGCCCGACGAGGGCCTCAGCCTCATCCTGAACACGAAGATTCCCGGCCTCGAGACCCGCACGCAGCCGGTGAAGATGAGCTTCCGCTACTCCACCACCTTCGGCTCCAACACCCCCGAGGCCTACGAACGGCTCGTGCTCGATGCGATGATCGGCGACGGCACGCTGTTCATCCGCGGCGACGAGGCCGAGACCTCGTGGAAGGTCTACACCCCGGTGCTGGATGCGTGGGCGGCGGCGGGCCGCACCGGCATGGACAGCTATGCCGCCGGCTCCTGGGGGCCATTGAGCGCGGACGCGCTGCTGGCCAAGGATGGCAACGTCTGGCGGCAGCCGTAGCCTGCGCGGAGCGCGGGAAGCACGAAGGATGAAGCTCGAAATTCGAATTCTGCCGGGACCTGTGCTTGAATGTCTTCTTCGAGTTTCGAATTTTGACCTTCGAATTTCTTCCACCTGATGTCCGACATTTTCAACGCACTGCCCGGCGTCGAGGTCCCGGTCGGAACCATTTCCCGGAGCCTGGCCAAGATGTGGACGGATACCGCCGCCGCCGGCGGCCCGGCCCCTGCGTCGGAGGACGCGAAGGCCACGCAGGTCAATTTTGTGCTTCACCTCGGGTTCAACACCACGCCCGGGGACGCGGTGGCCCAGTTCCAGACCGCGGTAGCATTTTCCAAGCGGTACCCAAGCCGGGTCGTGGTGCTCTGCCCGCTGGGCGACGATACGGCCATCACGGACATGCGGGCGAAGGTCTATGGCGAGTGTCACCTCGGCAAGTCGAAGGGCGACAAGCGCTGCGTCGAGTTCGTGATGCTGAGCTATCCGCGCAGTGCGCGGCAGTTCCTCGAAAGCCAGGTCTCGATCTGCCTCTCGACCGACCTGCCGCTGTATTACTGGGCGCACCGGTTCTCCGCGAGCAGCAAGCTCGCCGACTATCATTACCTCCTGACCCGGGCGAAGCGGGTGCTGATCGACAGCGCGATCTCGCCGGAGGATTCGCTGACGTATCCCTGGCCGCGGCCTGAGGCGCTGCGCGACCTGGTCCATGCGCGGCTGCTGCCGGTCCGCCAGAGCCTGGGCCAGTTTCTCGGCCGGTACCCGATGGACACGCTGTGCAGCGGCCTGCGGACGGTGGCGCTGTCCCATGACGCCCCGCACGCGCCGGAGGCCCGGGTGCTATTGAAATGGCTGCAGGACCGCATCGGAAAATGCGGGAAGAACCAGGCGGCCTTCACGCTGGCGCCGCAAGGGGCGGGAGCGACGGGCAGCTTTGTGCTCACCTTTGCGTACGCCGGCGGCCAAAAGTCATTTGCGTGGACTGGAGACCTCGCGCGGGGCACGGCGCAGTTCGAGGCGGATTTCGGCACCGGCCGCACGACGCTGCCCGCCGCGGCCAGCCTGCTCGCGCCCGAGGCGGCGCTGAGCGAGGCGATGTTTTTCTAGCGCGGATCGCGGAAGCGCGGAGGGACGGAAACGCAAGAGAGGGAGGATCGATTCCGAGCTTCCGTTCTTTCGCGTTTCCGCGATAAATTTCACCCATGAAAACCAAGGTGACCGGACTGGGCGGAATCTTTTTCAAGGTGAAGAACCCGGAAAAACTGGCTGCATGGTATAAAAAGCACCTCGGCCTTCCGGTGAACGACTGGGGTGGCGCGGTCTTCGACTGGCGCGACGCCAGGCAGCCGGCGAAAAAGGGCAGCACGGTCTGGTCGCCATTCGCAGCGGACACGGACCATTTCGGGCCGGGCAAACAGGCGCTCATGATCAATTACCGGGTCGCCAATTTGAAAAGCGTCCTCGCGCAGCTGAAAAATGCCGGCGTGTGGATCGACCCGAAGAGCGGCGAAGACTCCGAATTTGGAAAATTTGGCTGGATCAAGGACAACGAGGGAAACCGGGTGGAACTCTGGGAACCGCCCGTGGTGCGTCGTCCGGCAAAGCGGAAGAGGTCGAAGAGTTGATCGCGGCGTAAGGATACTTCCGGGCTGCATTCGGATTGAATCGCGAAGAAGCGAAGGTGCAAAGGTCGGAGTGAAGGGTTTGTTTTACAGGAGAAAGTGGAGGAAACAGAGAGATGGACGATTGGCCGACTTTCCGGTGGCCTTTCCTCCCTCCGGTCTTCGCGCTTCAACTCCGCGCGGTCTCACGACAGCGCGCGCAACTGGGTGTGGGCGAGCCAGGGATCGACCTTCGTCAGAAGGAACCCGGCCCACATCCCGCGCAGGCGTCGGTACCACGTCTGGCTTTGGCGCCAGTCCTGCAGCGTGATTTCCATGGCGTGCCGCTGATCGGCGGCGAACAGCTTCCGGCCTGCCGCCGCGAGCGTGGCGTCATCGAAGCGCACCATCAGCTCGTAGTTGATGCCGAAGGAACGCGCATCAAGATTCGAGGAGCCGGCGAAGACCGTGTCGTCCACGGTCGCGAGCTTGGAGTGCAGGATCTGCGGCTGGTACTCCCAAATTCTCACGCCGGCCCGGAGCAGTGACCCGTAGCGGGCGCGGCCGGCCAGCAGGGCGAGCGGCACGTCGCTTTTTCCGGCCAGCAGGAGTTCCACGGTGCCGCCGCGGCGCGCGACACGCCGCAGGGCGAGGCGCAGGCGGAAGCTGGGGATGAAATAGCTCGAAATGATCTGCACGTGCCGGGCTGATTTGAGCTGCCGGAGCAACTGGGCGCGAAAGCGGTTGTGTCCCAGCCGCGGGCCGCTGAGCAGGACCGGCCCGCCGCGCCCGGCGTGGAGCGGATGCCGCAGCGGGTAACGGAGGCGCCGGAACAGCCGGTGATGCAGGCCCGACGCGGTGAACATGCCGTCGAAGGCGGCCGCCAGCTGGCGGAGGGCCGCCGGCGTGTGCAGTTCCACCCCCAGGTCGCGCCAGCCGTGGGTGACGCCATCGCCATCGTACTCGTCGCCGATGTTGTAACCGCCGATGAAAGCGACGGCGTCGTCGACCAGCAGCAGCTTGCGGTGGTTGCGCAGGGCGAAGAGCCGCCAGGTCAGGGGATTGAAGACGCGCGGCTCGCCGCCGGCGTGCTGAAGCTCGCGCCAGTAGTCCGCGGGCAGGCCCGAGCAACCAAAGGCGTCGAGCAGCAGCTGTACGCGGACCCCGCGCCGCGCCGCGGCGGTCAGGGCGGCCCGAAAGCGGTCGCCGGTCCCGTCGGCGCGATAAATGTAATATTCCAGGCGGATCGAGTGTCGGGCCCTGGCCACGGCGGCCAGCATCCGCTCAAAGGCCTCCGCCCCGGTCGGCAGCCAGCGCGGGGCGGGAACGGCAGCTGGGGCGGAAGTGGGGTGGGCCATGCTTAGCTCAGACCGAGCCGGACGGGGACGGTTGCCGACGAAATCGCCTCACTCCCCGCGGTGCGCGGGGCGCAATCATTATGTCAGGTTGAGCACGGCATACGTCCGCTTTCCCTTCCGCAGGAGAACGTACCTGCCGAACAGGAGATCGGCAGGGGCGAGGGTGCGGCCGGCCTCCGTGGCGCGGACATTGTTTACGTAGATGCCGCCGCCTTCGATATCCTTGCGGGCCTGGCCCTTCGAGGCCGCGAGGCCGGCGAGCACGAGCAGCTCGGTCAGCGCCCCGCCGGCGCCGTCGAGCGTCGCGGGATCGAGGCGCTTGGTCGGGATCTCGCCGACGACGTCGTGGAAAACCGCCTCGCTGATGCCAGCGAGCGAGCCGCCGAACAGGATTTCGCTGGCCTTGAGCGCGGCCGCGAGCGCTTCGGGGCCGTGGACGAGGGTGAGCAGTTCACGGCCGAGCGCCTTTTGGGCGGCGCGGGCGCCGGGATTGGCCTGCATCTCCGCCTCGAGGGCGGTGATCTCGTCGCGGGATAGGAAGGTCAGCACCTTGAGCAGCTTGACGACATCGGCGTCGTCCGCGTTGACGAAAAACTGGTAGAAGCGGTAGGGCGAGGTGCGCTTCGGATCGAGCCACACGGCGCCGCTGGCGGATTTGCCGTACTTGGTGCCGTCGGCCTTCGTGAGCAGCGGGAAGACGAGGCCCCAGGCCGTGAGGCTGCCGCCGTGCTTCTTGCGGATGAGATCGGTGCCGGCGGTGATATTGCCCCACTGGTCGGTCGCGCCGACCTGTAGTTCGCACTTTGCCGCCTCGCGCAGGTGGAGAAAATCATGGGCCTGCAGCAGCATGTAGCTGAATTCCGTGTAGCTGATGCCGCCCTCGCCCTCGAGCCGGGAGCGGACGCTGTCCTTCGCGATCATGACATTGACGGAAAAATGCTTTCCCACATCGCGCAGGAACTCGAGGAAGGTGACGGGCGCCGTCCAAGTGGCGTTGTCGACCAGGCGCGCGGGGTTGGCGGGGGCGTGAAAATCGAGGAAACGGGCGAGCTGTTCCTTGATCGCGGCGATATTGTGGGCGACTTGCTCGGGGGTCTGGAGGTTGCGCTCGGAGGATTTGCCCGACGGGTCGCCGACCATGCCGGTGGCCCCGCCGGCGAGGGCGATCGGGTGGTGGCCGGCAAGCTGGAAGCGGCGCAGGGCGAGGAGCGGCACCAGGTTGCCGACATGGAGGGAGTCCGCCGTGGGGTCGAAGCCGCAGTAAAGCGTCACCGGGCCCTGGGCGAGGCGCTGCTGGAGCGCCGCGAGGTCGGTGCAATCGGCATAGAGGCCGCGCCACTGGAGGTCTTCGAGGATCGTCATGGGAACGCCAAGGGTTATTCGCGGGCGGTGGGGGAGGGTCAAGGGGAAGGTGCGGCGAGTCCCCCCCCCCCCCCCCCCCCCCCCC
>CAIRTK010000082.1 GCA_903881475.1 uncultured Opitutia bacterium
AACTCGACGAATTTGCCGACCACCTTCGCCTTGCGGAGCAGCTGCGTGACGGTGAGCGCCAGGTCGGTGGCGGTGACGCCCTCGCGCAGCGCGCCCGTGAGGTGCACGCCAACGACATCCGGCGTGAGGAAATAAACCGGCTGGCCGAGCATGCCCGCCTCGGCCTCGATGCCGCCGACGCCCCAGCCCACGATACCGAGGCCGTTGATCATCGTCGTGTGCGAGTCCGTGCCCACGAGGGTGTCGGGATAATAAACCCCGTTGGCGTCGCTCAGCACGCCCTTGGCGAGAAATTCGAGGTTCACCTGGTGCACGATGCCGATGCCCGGCGGCACGACCTTGAACGTGTCGAATGCCTGCATGCCCCACTTCAGGAACTGGTAGCGCTCGCGGTTGCGGGTGAATTCCAGGTCGAGGTTTTGCTTCAGCGCCTCCGCCGTGCCCGAGAAATCCACCTGCACCGAGTGGTCCACCACGAGGTCCACCGGCACGAGGGGCTCGATGATCTTCGGGTTTTTTCCGAGCTTCACGACCGCGGAGCGCATCGCGGCGAGGTCCACCAGCAGCGGCACGCCGGTGAAATCCTGCAGGACGATGCGCGCGACGACGAAGGGGATCTCCTCCGTGCGCGGCGACTTCGCGCCCCACCCCGCGAGATCGCGGATCGCCTGCTCGGTCACCCGCTTCCCGTCCGCGTTGCGCAGCAGCGACTCAAGCACGAGCCGGATCGAGACCGGGAGGCGCGAGACCTTGAAGCCGGCCGACTCCAGCGCGGGCAGCGAATAGAACTTGTGCGACGCGCCGTTGGCGGAGAACGACTGCAGCGTGTTGAAGGGGTTGGGAAGGCTCATCGAATTTCAGAGTGACGGTTGCGAAGGGCGGAGCGGCCGGGGTTATTTGGCCAGCGCGGCCTTGATGGCGGCGAAATCGGGCAGGTCTTTCGGGGTGGCGGTCTGCTCGGAATACTTGATCACTCCGTCCTGGCCGATGACGAAGGCGGCGCGGGCCGAGGTGTCGCCAATGCCGGCAAGATTGTGAAAGACCACCTCATAGGCCTTCGTCGCGGTCTTGTTGAGGTCGGAGAGCAGCGTGAGGCCGATCTTGTTCTGCTTCGCCCAGGCCTCGTTCGCGAACGGGCTGTCCACGCTGATGCCGTAGACCTCGGCGCCCAGGCCGGTGTACTGGCCGAGGCCGGCGGTCGTGTCGCACATCTCCTGGGTGCAGGTGCCGGTGAAGGCCAGCGGGTAGAACAGCAGCACGGTCTGCTTTTTGCCGAAGTTATCGCTGAGCGTGACGTCCTTGAGACCGTCCGCGGTCTTGGTCTTGAGCGTGAAATCAGGGGCTTTGGAGCCAACGGCGAGAGGCATGGTCAGGGCGGGTTGAACTGGGTTTCGGTGGAAGGGCGGCGCCGGGATGGCGTCGCGGCAGAACCGGAGAAATAGAACCCGCCGGGAGGCTGCGGCAAACCGTTTTTCCCAAAAGAAGCGGCAATTCTACTCTCGACGTCCGGCCCATAAGATGTGCTGGAGCGGACGGGCTGAATGATTCTTTAGGCTCGGGGAGCACGGAGGACGCAGGGAGAGGCAGAAACCGGAGGGCAGATCGTGGGTAGGGCGAATCCTCCGGATGAGCCATAATGCTGAATCGACCGGCGGCTAATCCGGAGGATTCGCCCTACCCTTCCAACCGCCCTGCACGGGACACCTGAAGTCAGTGTCACGTAACACGTGACATTGACGGAAGTATCCCGGCCGGGGGGGGGGGGGGGGGGGGGG
>CAIRTK010000083.1 GCA_903881475.1 uncultured Opitutia bacterium
AGCAGATCACCACGCACTGGTCCTTGTGGTCGCGCATGACCTCCATCTCGTACTCCTTCCAGCCGAGGAGGCATTCCTCGACGAGGACCTCGTGGACGGGCGAGAGGTCGAGGCCGTTGGCGACGATCCCCTCGAATTCCTCGCGGTTGTAGGCGATGCCGCCGCCCGAGCCGCCGAGGGTGAAGGACGGGCGGATGATGAGCGGGAAAACGCCGAGGAACTCGGCCGCGTCGCGGGCCTCCTGCATCGATTTCACCGTGCGGGACTTCGCCACATCGAGGCCGATCTTGAGCATGCACTGCTTGAAGAGCTCGCGGTCCTCGCCCTTGTTGATCGCCTCGGGCTTTGCGCCGATCATCTCGACGCCGTACTTGGCGAGGATGCCGGCCTTGTTCAGCTCCATCGACAGGTTGAGGGCCGTCTGCCCGCCGAGCGTCGGCAGGAGGGCCGAGGGCCGCTCCGCCGCGATGATTTTCTCCAGGAACTCGACCGTCAGCGGCTCGATGTAGGTCACGTCGGCGAACTCCGGGTCGGTCATGATCGTGGCCGGGTTGGAATTCACCAGGATCACGCGATAACCCTCCTCCTTGAGCGCCTTGCACGCCTGGGTGCCGGAATAGTCGAACTCACAGGCCTGGCCGATCACGATGGGGCCGGCGCCGATGATCAGGATGGATTTGAGGTCAGTGCGTTTGGGCATGGACGTGAGCGCCCGCGAGGGTTGGCGGCGCCCAAACGGCCGGCAAGCGGGAAACAGCGCGAATCGGCCCAAACTCCCGGTTTGGGCCGATTCGCGCGGGGGAGCGGGGAGAAAGGAGAAGGGAAGCCGGCCCCACACAAAGGCTTCCGATCGCGGTAGGGCGGATTATCCCTAATCCGCCGTGGGTGGGGCGGGGCCATTTCAACTGAATAACCCAATAGTTAAACCACGCCCTTCGGCCGAATGCGGCGCGTGAGGGATATCGCGCCCTATCCCGGCAGTATCGGCCTTCCCTGCTCCTTTCACCCTTCTCCGCCGCGCCGCGGGCGCGGCTACCCCAGCTTGGCAATGTCGACACCCAGCACCTTGGCCGCGGCGGCCTTGTCGTCGCGGCAAACATGGAGCACGAGGTCGATGTACTGCTTTTCCTGGCCGGAGAGGTATTCGGATAGCGCCGGCCAGTGCTTCAGCTCGCGCAGGCGCAGGGGCAGCTGCTGGGAGGTGATCACGCGGGTCTCGGTGCCGGTGGCGACCTTGGAAATGACCTGGAAGAGCTCGGTCAGATTGCCCGGCCAGTGATAGGCCGTGAGGACGGCCATGGCATCGTCGGTGAACTCGATCAGGTTCGCGTCAAAATGGGGATTGGCCGCCTTCGAGGCGTATTTCTTGACGATCAGCGGGATGTCCTCGGGCCGCTCGCGCAACGCCGGCATGAGGACGGGCAGCGACGCCACGCGGTAGAACAGTTCATCGTGGAACCGCCCCTCATCCGACATTTTTTCCAGATCCTCGGTGGTCGTGCAGATCAGCCGGAAGCCGTGCGCGGTGCTCCGGAGCACACTCACCAGCTCCTTTTGCACCGTCAGCGACAGGCATTGCAGGTGCTGGAGAAAGAGGGTGCCGCCCTTGGCCTGCTGCACCCACGTGCCGCCGGTGCCATTCTGGCCGAGCACCCCTTCGCGGAAGCTCACCTCGGAGCTGAGCGAGCAGTCGATCCGCACGAACTGCGTCTCGGGCGTCCCGCTCGCCGCGTGAAGAATTTCGGCCACGGCGACCTTGCCGGTGCCGTTCTCACCCTGCAGCAGCACGGGTGTGCGCACCACGGCCAGCTTCTTGATCTGCTGGATGAGCTTCTTGATCGCGACACTCTGGCCGATCAGCCGGCCCTCGAGGTCCTCGGTCCGCGCGACCGGGATCATGCCCGTCTGGGCCCGCTCGGCCTGGAACTGCTTGAACTCGATGCCACGCCGGAGCGTGGCGATCAGCTCGTCGACCCGGAACGGTTTTTGCAGGTAGTCAAACGCGCCGAATTTCAACGCCTGCACCGCACTCTCGGTGCTGGCATAGGCCGTCATGATGATGATGATTGAGTTCGGGTCGTAGAGCTTCAGCTGCTTGAGCAGCGTGATGCCGTCCATCGGCT
Organism: uncultured Opitutia bacterium; assembly: GCA_903881475.1. Classification (GTDB taxonomy): domain Bacteria; phylum Verrucomicrobiota; class Verrucomicrobiia; order Opitutales; family Opitutaceae; genus Opi-474. Next base: position 2,124 of record CAIRTK010000083.1, read on the forward strand.
TCATGTCGATGTCCGCCAGCACCAGGTCGAACTTCTCCGCCTTGTAGCGCACGAGGGCTTTTTCTCCGTCGGTCGCAAAGGCCGTGGAAAACCCCGTGGGCTGGATGACCGCCTCCAGCATCTCATGAATCGAGAGGAGGTCGTCGACGATTAGGACGGAAGGCATGGGAAACCACAGCTTCGCCACCAAGACGGGGCGAAGTCAACCGGCGGTGCAGGACTTTTTACTGCAGGCCGCCGGCGACCGCACCCAGTTGGAAGATCGGGAGGAACATCGCCATGACGATGCCGCCCACCACCACACCGAGGAACACGATCAGCAGGGGCTCGATCAGCGACGTGAGCGCGGACACGGTGGCCTCGCATTCCACATCGTAGAAGTCGGCGATCTTGGTCATCATGCCATCGACGTTGCCGGTGGCCTCGCCCGCCTTGACCATGTGCTTCATCATCGGCGGGAAAAACGGGTTGGCCGCCAGCACCTCGGAGACCTGGCCGCCTTGGCTGACGTGCTTGGCGATTTCCTGGCAGGCATCCTCGATCTGCACCTTGTTGCTGGCCGCGGAGACGATCTCGAGCGTGCGGAGGATGGGCACGCCGGACCGGATGAGCGTCGCGTACGTCCGGCAGAAGCGGGACAGCGCGATCTTGTGGACCAGGTTGCCGAAGATGGGCGCCTTCACGAGGAACTTGTCCTTCTGGCGGCGGCCGTTGGGCGTCGCGATGAACTTGCTGCCGACCCAGAAGGCGCCGTAGGCGCTGGCGCCGATCAGCCACCACCACTTCTTCATGAAGTTTGAAAGGTCGATGAGGAACTGCGTGGGCGCCGGCAGCTTGGCGCCGAAGTCGGCGAACATGGCCGCGAACACGGGAATGACGAAGATCAGCAGCACGTTGACCAGCGCGATCGCCAGGCCGATGACCGCGATCGGGTAGGTCATGGCGGACTTGACCTTCTTGGTCAGCTTGACGGTGGACTCAAAATAGCCCGCGACCTTCATCAGGATTTCCGCCAGGCCGCCGCTCGCCTCACCGGCCTCGACCATCGAGACGAACAGGGTGTTGAACGAATTGGGGAATTTCCGGACCGCCGAGGAGAAGGAGTTACCCGAGGAAATATCCGTGCGCACATCGCGGATGACGATGCGGAAGCACTGGTCCTCGGTCTGGTCCTGCAATGCCTCGAGGCACTGGACCAGTGGCAGACCGGCGGTGAGCAGCGAGGCCAGCTGTTGCGTAAAGATCGCCAGCTCGCCCATGGGCAGCTTGTAACGCTTCGCCTTCTTCTCGAGCGCCTTCATCTTCGCGAGCGCCTGCGCCGTCTTGACGTTGGTGCGGCCCTTCTGCGCGTCCTGTAACGAACCGGCGGAACCTGAGGCGGACGAGATGATTGCCATAGCGGCCAAAGGCAAACGTCCCGATTCCTTTCCCGCAACCTCATTTCCAGTGCGGAACGGTAAAAAAATTGAGAGGCTGAGCAGCTGCGGACATGAAGAGAACGCCTGCCTTTCGCCGGGTAGCAGCCGACGTCAGGAGGCTGGGCATGATGGCTGCCGCACAGCCTCCTGCTCCCGGCTGCTGCAATCCCTGCCCGGCGGGCCCAACGCAGGCTTGACCCCCTCTCGACCCTGCGTCGAAGCTGCCCCGGCTGTCCCGCGGGTGTAGTTTAGTGGCAAAACTCCTCTCTTCCAAAGAGGTATCGTCGGTTCGATTCCGTCCACCCGCTCCAGCGCGTTGCGCTGGAAACCCGAAGGGTGAAGCACGAAATTCGAAACCGAGCGCGGGCGGCTGCACTCAATTTCGAAATCGGTCCTTCGAGTTTAGGCCCCTTGGATGTACGCCGGATCAAGCTCGAGGCCGCTGGTGACGCCGAAGGTCTTTGCGGCCAATAACCGGTCAGATCGTCATGGCGTGATAGCCGCCGTCGACGATCAGCTCCTCGCCGGTGATGAACGAGCCGGCGGCATCGCTGGCCAGCAGCAGCGTGGCGCCGATGAGTTCGCGGGCCTCGCCGAAGCGCTTCATCGGCGTGTGGCCCATAATGTTCGCCACGCGCTCAGGCGTGAGCACCTTGCGGTTCTGCTCGGCAGGGAAAAAGCCCGGGACGACCAGGTTGACGCGCACGCGGTGCGGCGCCCATTCGCGGGCGAGGTTGAGCGAGAGGTTGTGCACGGCGCCCTTGGTCGCGGAGTACGTGAACACGCGGGAAAGCGGAACGACACCGGACATGGAGCCGAGGTTGATGATGGAGCCGCCCGCGCCGCGCTCGACGAGATATTTGCCGAACACCTGGCAGCCGAGGAATACGCCCTTGAAATTGACGCGCACGATGCGGTCGAACTCCTCCTCCGTGATCTCGAAGAACGGCGTGGCGGAGTTGATGCCCGCGCCATTGATGACGATGTCGATGCGGCCGGATTTTTTCAGGACCGCGTCGCGCAGCCCCTCCAACTCCGCCTTGCTGGAGGCCTCGGCAGGGTGAAACCACGCCCGCCCGCCCGCCGCGACGATCCGCGCGACCCGCGCCGCGGCCTTCTCCGCGCTGCGCCCGACCAGCACCACCTCGGCCCCGGCGCCCGCAAGGCCCTCGGCCATGGCGCCGCATAGCTCGCCGGTGCCGCCGATGACCACGGCCACCTTGCAGGAAAGACCGAACAGCGACTCGAGATACTGGGGTGAATTCATAGGGTGACCATCATGAGGCCGGCTCGACATGAAACCACGCAAAATCCGCCCGCCCGCCGTCTACCCCGGCCGAAGCGGCAAACAGACCGACCTTGGCCCCAACCCACCGGCCCGGGACCGCTGGGAAGGTTTCGCCAGCCGGCGCAAAATGGCTGCCGTCGAGACTGTAGGCGAACTGACAGACCGCGCCAGCCGTGACCGTGACGCGCAGCCAGACCGGACCGGCCACCTTCGCCGGAATCACCGATTCCCCCGTGGCCGCCGCGCCGTCGGACGCCTTCGCCACCACGCGCGTCAGCTGGAGACCATTCGCGGCGGCCTGCAGGCCGAGCCAGGCGTAATCGTTGCCGAAGACGATGAGACCTGCGCGGTCGCCCGGCGCCTGCGGGGAGAATTCCAACCGGGTGGTGACGCGAAAGGCCGGGGCGGGAAATTTCTGCAGCAATAGCTGGGGCGCGTCCGCCAGCGGGCCGGGCCGCCCATGGAGCCGGAGATGGCCGGGGCGTTCAGTGAGCGAATACCAGCCGGCCTGAGGATTGGCCTGCCATTGCCACTGCAGGCCAAGTTCGGCGGACTGGAAATCGTCGCTGTCCGCCGGGACGACCGGCTCAGCCGCGCCGACTCCGGCGGTCGCCGGCTTGCGGTGCCGGAGCACCGGCTCGCCCTTCACGGCACCGGCGGTGGCGGCCCCGATGACCGGCCAGCCGCCCTGCCAGACGACCGGCTGCAGGTGCACCACGCGGCCGTAGGCCGCCAGATCCTGGAAGTGGAGGAACCACCACTCGCCGGCGGGCGTGTCGACCAATGCGCCCTGATGCGGGCCGTTGATGGGCGTCCGGCCCTGGTCGAGGACGATGCGATCCTCATAGGGACCGGTGATCTGCCGGGACCGGAAGACCGACTGCCATCCGGTGGCCACGCCACCGGCCGGAGCAAGGACATAATACCAGCCGTCGCGCTTGTAAAGTTTCGGGCCCTCCAGCGTTTCATAACCCTTGAGCTTGTTGCCATCGATCACCACACCGTAGTCCTGCTCGACCCGGGTGCCGTCCGCACTGAGCCGCAGCAGGGTGAGCACGTTGTTGAAACCTGCGCGGCTCTTCGCCCAGGCATGGATCAGGTACAGCCGGCCATCGTCGTCCCACAGCGGGCAGGGATCGATCAGGCCCCGGCCGCCGCGCACGAGCACCGGGGTCGTCCAAGGACCGCGCGGATCCGCCGCCGTGATGACATAGAGTCCGAAATCCGGGTCCGGATAATAGATCCAGAACCGTCCCGCGTGCTGGCGGATCGCCGGCGCCCAAACCCCCTTGCCCGGCTGCGGCTGCGCAAAGGCCGCTTCCGGCACCAGCCGCGGCAGGGCGTGACCCGCGAGGCTCCAGTTCACCAGGTCGATGGAGTGAAGAATGGGGAGACCGGGGACATGGCTGAAGCTCGACGCCGTCATCCAGTAATCGTTACCCGCCCGGATGGCATCCGGGTCGGAGTAATCGGCGTACAGGACGGGATTGCGGTACGTGCCGTCGCCGAGGTCGGAGATCCAAGGAGAAGTCGGCATGGTTAGGTGGTCCGCGAAAGGCAGCTGCATGCGCCGCAGCTCGCGGGCGGCCAGCGCCGCCACCAAACGGGCCCCGGTAGTATTGAAATGGGTGTTGTCATGTTTACCCTCGGGCAGCCGCGGATGCTCACCGGGTTCATAGTTGAGGTAAAGCGTCTTGGAGCCGGCGGGACCGAGGCGGGCCACCTGCTCCCGCGTGAGCGCTTCCAGGTCCAGGAGCGGCACCTTTTTCTCGGCCGCGACCGCCCGCACCGCGACCAGATAGGGGCCGTGGGAATCCTCGAGCACGCCCGCCGGGCTCCACTGCCGGCGCACGACCGGGGTGGCCAGAATCGGATAAGCCCCATGCGCTCGCACCTCTTCCACGAACCGGCGCAGGTTGTCGCGGTAATCCGTGGCCGGGTCGGTGTAGCGGGACGGGTCGTCCTTCTTCGCATCGTTGTGGCCGAACTGGATCAGCACCCAGTCGCCGGGCGCGAGCGCGGCGAGCAGGCGGTCCCAATGGCCCAGCGCACGGAAGGACCGGGTGCTGCGGCCGTTCACGGCGTGATTGATGACACGCAGCGGCGGCTGGACGAGTTCACGGAACAGCTGGCCCCAGCCCCGCTCCGGATAATCCAGGTCGGGCTTGTCAGCCATCGTCGAGTCGCCCGCCAAATGCAGCGTCGGCCCGCCCGCCGGCCGCCAGTCATCGGCGCCGGCCAGCACGGCCTCCGGCGTGAAACGCGACGAGTCGCCGGATTCCAGCTTCTGCGCCCAGGCCACACGCCGCGCCGGGGCGGCCCCCGGGCCCGTGCAGGCAAATTCGCCATAGTGCACGGTCGCTTCCGCCGCGGGACGCTTCCAGTTGTACCAGCCCTCCGGCCGGACGACGTCGGACAACTCGGTGCGGACAAACGCCGTCCGCGCGAAATCGCGCCACGGCCGGCCGAGATAGGTTTTCACGCCGGCAGCGCCCGTGACCGTGCAATCGGCGAAAACCAGCCCGTGCGGTTGTCCTTCGGGCGTGGAGGCCGCGGTGATGTAGCCGTCCCTGAGGCAGTGAATCTGGCAGCGGTCGAAATAGGCCGTGGCCGCGCCGAAGATGAAATCGACGTGGCCCTCGACATAACAGTCGGCGAAATACTGGCGCCCGCGATTGACCAGGATCGTGTCCTGCCAGCCCAGAAAGCGACAGTGGCGGAAAATCACGCGGTCACCATCCACCCGCAGCGCCAGCGCCTGGCCGACGGGACCGGCACTGTTCGCGATCGTGAGGTTTTCCCAGACCATGCCGTCGCCGTCGATCTGCACGGTGGGCGTGCGGAAAGTGCCGATGGGCCGGCCGTCGGGTCCGGGCAGATTCGCGTTGAGATCGTAGGTGATGACTGTCCTGGCCTCATCTTCGCCGCGCACCGTGATGTTCCCGCGTTCCCTCTGGACATAAACGCGCTCCCGGTAAGTGCCGGCCTTGACGAAGATGACCCACGACGGATCCGTGGCGGCGGTACGCATCGGCGCCGCACTGATGGCCTCCTGCACGGACCGGAACTCACCGGAGCCGTCCGCGGCAACAACCGCATCGGCCTTGGGCGACGCCGCCCGGACGACGGACAGCAGCGCCACGCCCAGGATCGCGGCCACACGGCAGGGCATGGACAGGCGGCCGCTCATGCGGTCAGTTTCATCTGCTCAAACCGGGGTGCCAGGAGATGGTGGAGCGCAAAGGTCACGAGGTACGCGCACGCGCAGATGCCGAACAGCACGGCATAACCGGCCGTCACGTTGCCAGCCGCGGTGAACCGGTCCAGCAGCTTGCCCGAATAGATGGGGAAAAGCATGCCGCCGACCGATCCCGCCATGCCACCGATGCCGATGACCGAGGCGATGGCGTTCTTCGGAAACATGTCGGAAACCGTCGTGTAAAGGTTCGCCGACCACGCCTGGTGGGCCGCGCCGGCCACGCCGATCAGCAGCACCGCGGTCCAATCGCCCACCTGCGTGACCACGAGGATGGGCAGCGTGCAGAGCGCGAAGATGAACATGCCGGTCTTGCGCGCGCGGGTGACCGTCCAGCCGGACTTGGCCAAGTGCCCCGTCACCCAGCCGCCGAAAATGCTCAGCACCGTGACGACCGAGTAGATGCTCACGAGGAGCAACCAGCTGTTCTTGATATCGAGGCCGCGGGTTTTTTTGAAATAGTCCGGCAGCCAGATCAGGAAGAACCACCACACCGGGTCGGTCAGGAATTTCGCCACGATGAACGACCACGTCTGGCGGTAGGCCAGCAGGCGGAGCCAGGGAATCTTTTCCGGCGGCGACTCGTCGCGGTCGCTGCGGATCAGCGCCAGCTCGGCGGGGTCGAGGCGCGTGACCCTCTCCGGGACGTTGTAGAAGGGGATCCAGAAAAACAGCCAGACCAGTCCGGCCACGCCCGCGGCGATGAAGGCAGCGTGCCAGCCCCACGTGAGCGCGATCCAGGGCACGACCGCGGGGGCCACGATGGCGCCGACATTGGCCCCGGAGTTGAAGATGCTCGTCGCCAGCGCCCGCTCGCGCCGGGGAAACCAGAGCGCGACCGCCTTGATGGCCGAGGGAAAGTTGCCGCCCTCGCCCAGCCCGAGCGCGACCCGCGCCACGAGGAAACCCCCGATGGAAAAAACCAGCGCATGACCCATCGCGGCCACGCTCCAGGCGGCGATGGAGACGGCGTAGCCGAGCTTGGTGCCATACCGGTCGATGAACCAGCCGAAGGCCAGGAGGCCGATGGCGTACGCACCCTGGAAGGCGGAATTGACGTACCCAAACTGCTCGTTGGACCAATGCAGCTGGTCGTCCAGGATCGGCTTGATCAGCGACAGGATCTGCCGGTCCATATAATTGACCGTGGTCGCGGCGAACAGCAGGGCGCAGATCACCCAGCGGTAGCGGCCGGTGGTCGCGGAAGTCGGGCTTGCCACAGGGCTCATGGGGTTGGCGCCGGCGGCGCGTTGGAGTTGCGGCTGCGGCTTTTCGCCGCGGGCTCGACCGTGACGTTGGTCAGGCTGATGCTGCCGGCGTGCTCGATCCGGTCGGTGGCGGTCACGCCGCGGAACGTGCAGTCGGTGAATTGAATCCCGGTGATCACGGCGCCGGGGAAGCCCGTGATCCACATCACGCGCGGACTTGCGCGGCTGGTGACGTGGTCCAGCTGCACGTTGCGCACCACGGGCGGATGCGATCCCGCCGCACCTTCCTCGTAAAGCAGGTCGATCGTGAGGACGGCCTCGGCCACCTGCCCCACCTCGACCGAGCGCATGAAGACATTCTCGATCACGCCGCCGCGCTGCGCGTTGGACTTGAGTCGCAGCGCGCGGTCCAGGCTCGGGCTGTCCATCCGGCAATCCTCGACAAACACATTGCGGCACCCGCCGGAAATCTCGCTCCCGATGACCACGCCGCCATGGCCGTCCTGCATGCGGCAGCGCCGGATCACCAGGTTCTCGCTCGGCATGCCGACGCGCCGGCCGTCGTTGTTGCGGCCCGACTTGATCGCGATGCAGTCGTCGCCGGTGTCGAACACGCAGTCCTCGATCAGGACGTCACGCGACGACTCCGGGTCGCAGCCGTCGTTGTTCGGGCCGTGCGAGTGGATCTGCACGCCGCGGACCGTGACATTCTCCGAGAGCACAGGATGGATCTCCCACATGGGCGAACGGACGATGGTCACGCCCTCGATAAGAACATTTTTGCAGCGGTAAGTCTGGATGAAGTTCGGCCGCAGGAAGGCCCCCTCGCCCATCACCCGGTCCGCCACCGGTACCCCGGCCTCACCCAGCTCGTTCAGTTTGTCGCGCCCCGCCTTCTGTTTCACAGGCCGGCCGGACGCCTTTTGGTTCCAACCCCACCAATTTTCGTCAGAGGCCTGGCCGTCGAGCGTGCCCTTGCCCGTCACGGCGACATTCTCCTGTTCGAACGCGGAGATGAAGGCCGAGTAATTCATGCACTCGACGCCCTCCCAGCGGGTGAGCCCGATCGGATAGTCGGCGGCCCGGGGCGAGAATTTGAGCGTGGCGCCCGTGGCGAGGTGCAGGTTGACGTTGTCCAGCAGCTGGACGGCGCCGGTCAGCCATTCACCGGCCGGCACCACCACCCGTCCGCCCCCGGCCTGGTGACAGGCGGTGATCGCGGCGCGGATGGCCGCCGTCGCGTCACCGCCGGGCTTCGCCCCGAAATCGGTGATGGGAAAATCGTGCGCGGGAAACTCCGGCGCCTGGATGCGGGCGAGCAACGCCGGCAGCGAATCCCAACCGCGGAGCGCAACAGCCGGGGTTTGGGCGGAAAGCATCCGGTCGACCTCGAGGCCCGCGAGGATGAAGGGCCCGGTGCCCTTGGGGTCGTTGTCCACAACGGGCTCCGAGATGTAATACGCGAAGCTGCCATCGCGCGGGCGCCCATCGGCCGTGGTGTAGCCCAAGCCGGCGCTCTGGCAGACCTGCGCCAGGCGGATCGTGCCATCCGGGTTGGTCTTGACGAATTCGCGGATGAGCCCGGCGTAGCCCTTGAGAATGGCCGGCAGGTATTTTTCCCGCGGGAGGTAACCCCGGTTCACGCCCTTCGCCATCGCATAAACCAGCATCGCGGAGCCTGACGCCTCAAGGTAGTTGCCCGGCCGGGTTCCCAGATTGGTGACCTGCCACCATTCGCCGCTCCGGGGATCCTGCCATTTGACGGCGCCTTCGGCCACGCGCTGGAGGATGCCCGCGAGCCCTTCGGTCCCAGGCCGGTTGGCGGGCAGGTAGTCGAGCGAGTCCACAATCGACATCGCGTACCAGCCGATCGCACGGCTCCAGAGATTCGGCGAAACCCCGGTCCCCGGGTCGGCCCAGCTTTGCGCGCGGGCCTCATCCCACGCATGCCAGTAAAGTCCCGTGGCGGGATCGTAAGCGTGCCGGTCCATCACGACGATCTGCTGCACGACGTCGTCGAACAGCGCGGGTTCCTTGAACAGCGCGGCGTACTGCGCGAGGAACGGCGACGCCATGTAGAGGCCGTCGAGCCACATCTGGTGCGGATAACGCTGCTTGTGCCAGAAGCCGCCCTCGCCGGTCCGCGGCTGGGTGGTCATCTGCTGGCGAAGGGTCTGCACCGCCCTGGTGTAGGCCGCGTTCTGCCCGCCCCGGGCGAGCGCGGCGAGGAGCACCTTGCCCGGCGTGAGATTGTCTAGGCTGTAGTCCGCGAGCTTGTAGCCTTGGATGGTGCCGTCGGCGTTGACGTGCGACGCCACCGCGCGGGTGCCGAATTCCTCGTAGGAGGCGTTGCCCGTGGCCTCGCCGAGGCGCACCAATGCGAGGGCAAAAACGGCCGGCGAGTAGTCCCAGCGCGCCTTCCCCGCCCCGGCCTCCAGCGAGTGGCCCAGCCGTTTCATCTCGGATTGGGCCAGCCGCTCGGACCATGCCAGCGGCGTGGCGCCGCTGAACTGTGGCGGGATTTCAGCCGCCGTCGCAGCAGTCGCAGTCGCGAGGACGGCAAAAGCGGCGAGTCCGGGAAAACAGCTTCCGAGGCGGTTCATCATGGAGCGGCGGCCACGGTGACCGTGACCGGTGAGCGCAGGCGCGTGGCGCAGGCTGCGACGTAATCGGTCCAGGCCTGCTCGGTGGTGAATTCGCCGGCCAGCGACCAGCCGGCCCCGATCCAGTAGCGCAACGGCTGGCCGGGGGCGACCTTCGCCAGCACCAGCCGGTTGTGATCGTCCTCGGCATAGCCGCGGAACGCGTCGGCGGACACGATGGCCGCCGTACCCAGCGAGCCGTGGGTCTTCTGCAGGATCCACTGCGCAAGCGAGCCGTCCGCCGCCACGGTCGTGAAATTGATTTTTGGATCCTGGCCCTTGTCGGTCGGGCTTTTGTCCAGGCCGATGGCGACCGTCAGTTCCGTGGCGGAGCCTCCGGTCACCGTGAAGGTGCTCTCCATCTGGTCGAGATTGTGCCCGGCATCGACGGTAAAGCGCTTCACCTCGGCCACCTTCAGGCCAGCCGCATCCCAAGCCTCGTAGGTGAGTTCGAATACCGCGCGGATCGGGCCGTTGGCGAGGACCTTCCAGGTTTGGTAGTTGCGGCCGACGAACAGCCGGTGGCCGTCCCAGATGCCCGTGCCGCCGCACCCGCGGGTCTGGCCGACATTGTACATGTCCATGCCCTCGCTGAGGTCGAACTTGTGGAAGAAATTATGACCCTTGTTGTACCAGCGGTCGACGATGGGATAGCTGACGCGCTTGCACCAGACGTCGATGCCGCTGGAGACGAGCACTTCCTTGCCCGAGCCGGCGGGCGCGGGGGCGGCGAGGCCGGGCCCGTAGATGCGGTGGGCGATCTTGTCGTTCTCCCATGCAAAATCATCGAGCCGCTCGGGCACGTAGCGGGCGAAGGCCTTCACCGGAAACGGCGGCGTGATCGCATCGATCCTTTCAATCGTGAAGCCGGCGGATTTTTCTCCCGCCGCAAAATCATGCTGGAACAGGAGCTCGCCGTAAGCGGCGCCCCGGCCGGTCGCGTCCTTGAGGGTCGGCGCGACATTGGTGACCTGGTAGGGCAGCACGTGGCCGGCGGCGTCCCTGACCTCGAGATGATAGATCTGCGCCCCGGGCAGGAGATCCGCGACGCGGGACCACGGCACGCTGATGGTCTCGGAGGGGCGCGCGATGGCCAGGGTGTGCGTGACGGTGACGGTGAGGCGATCGGCCGCGGACAGCCGCGACAGGAGGCCGGCCACCAGGAGCAAGAGGGCGAAACGGGGCGGTTTCATGGGAAAGCGGGGTTAGCGGGCAAGCCAGCCGCCATCGACCGGCAGGGTAATGCCGTGGACATAGTCTGAAGCGGCGGAGGCGAGAAACACAACGGCCCCTTTCACGTCCGCCGGTGCGCCCCAGCGCCCGGCGGGGATGCGCTCGAGGATCGCGCGCTGGCGGACCGGGTCGGCGCGCAGCGCCGCGGTGTTGTCGGTCGCCATGTAGCCCGGCGCGATGGCGTTCACATTGATGCCGAGCGGGGCGAGCTCGTTGGCCATCGCGCGCGTGAGGCCGGCCAGCCCGCTCTTGGCCGCGGCATAGGACGCAACGCGGAGGCCGCCTTGGAACGAGAGCAGCGAGGCGGTGTTGATGATCTTGCCTGGCGCGCGGCGTGCCGCGAGCGCGGCCGCGAAACCCTGGCTCAACCGGAAAACAGCGCGAAGATTGACGTTCAGAACCTCATCCCAGTCGGCCTCGCTCGCCTCGAGAAAGGCCGCCCGGCGGATGATCCCGGCATTGTTCACGAGGATGTCGGGCGGGCCCAGCTGCGCGGACACCGTCGCGAGGATGCGTCCCGCTGCGTCCGGGGCGCCGATGTCCACGGCCACCGGAAGGGCCCGACGCCCCAGCGCTGTGATCGCGGCGGCGGTCGGGGCGAGGTCGCCGCGGGCCACGAGGGCCACATCCGCGCCGGCCTCCGCGAGGGCCACCGCGAAATCGGCGCCAAGCCCGCGCGAGGCGCCGGTGACGATCGCCACCCGGCCATTGAGCCGGAAAGTCGCGAGCACGGCGGCCATGGGCGGTCAGCGCAGCTCCGCGAGCGGCGCGGGGTCCATGTCGGCAAACTCCTGGTTCTCCCCGCCCATGCCCCAGACAAAGCTGTAGTTGGACGTGCCGGCGCCGCAGTGGACCGACCACGGCGGCGAAAGCACGGCTTCGCTGTCACGCACGATGAGATGCCGGGTTTCCTGGGGCCGGCCCATGAAATGGAAGACCACCTGCCCGGGCGGCAGGTCGAAGTAGAGGTAGATCTCCGAGCGGCGCAGGTGCGTGTGGGGGGGCATGGTGTTCCAGACGCTGCCGGGTTCGAGACGCGTGACCCCCATGACCACCTGGCAGGTGGGAAAGGCGCCGGGGTGGATGAGCTTGTAGAGCGTGCGCTCGTTGGCGCTCTCCCGCTGGCCGAGCCGCGTGCCGGCCACGTCCCGGAAGGCGACGTGCCGCGTCGGGTAGGCCATGTGCGCCGGATAGCTGAGCAGCCAGAAGCGCGCCGGCTGGGCGGCATCCTGCGAACCGAACGCGACATCCTTCGCGCCCCGGCCCAAGTAGAGCGCGTCGAGCGGCCCGAGGCGGTGTTCCACGCCGTCAACCCGGATGAAGCCCGGGCCGCCCAGGTTGACCACGCCGGCCTCGCGCCGCTCCAGGAAATGGGCGCTGCGCAGCTCCGCCGGACTGGGCAGCGGCACCTCCCGCGACTTTGGCAGGATGCCGCCGAGCACGGTGCGGTCGGCTTCCCAGTAGCGGAAGTCCGCCGCATCCGGCTGGAACAGCCCGGAAAGGAGAAATTCCTTCCGCAGGCCGTCCGTGCCCGGGGCGGTGGCGATTGCCGGATAAAGGCTGTCGTGCAGTTTCATGGGGTAAGGCGGGCCGGCTTCGCGGCGTCAGGGGCCGGCGCGAGGACCAGGGGGAAAGCGGGGTAAAAGCATTAGTTCACTAATGAACTTGATTTTCATATTTGAACATAGACAGGCTGAGGCAACCAGAAAACGCGCCGCTGGGGCGCGTCCGTTATTCACTTGGTAACCGGCGAAAAATCCCAACCGTGCCCTCCGTGCCGCCCTCCCCCGCCCGCCGCGCCCCGCCCGTGAAATCCGCCGCCGAGCGGTACGTGATTCCGAACCTGCGCAACGCCTGCCGCATCCTCAAGCTGCTGGGCCGGCATCCGGACGGGCTCAAGGCCGCCGAACTGGCGCGCGAGCTGCGCATCCCGGTCACGACGACGCTGCGGATCATGACAACGCTTTCACTCGAGGGCCTGGCCCGCAGGACCGGGCGCGGCTTCGAACTCGGCCCCGGGCTGATCCAGCTGGGCAACGCCGCGCTCGCCGGCACCGAGATCCGCGAGCTCGCGCAGCCGCTGCTGCAGCAGCTGACCGGGGCCACGGACGAGACCTCGCATCTGGCGATCCCGTGCGACGACCGCGCCCTGATCCTGGCGGTGCAGGACAGCCCCCACCCCCTCCGCGCCGCGTCGCGCCCGGGCTTCCTGGCGGAGCTGCACTGCTCGGCCACCGGCAAGGTTTTCCTCGCCTATCTCCACCGGGACCGGCTGGCCGAGATGGTCGGGCAGGCGGCGCCCGTCGCGCGCACGCCGCAGACGCTCACCACCCTCGGCGCGATCCGGAAGGAGGCCGAACTCACCCGCCAGCGCGGCTACAGCCTCGACAACGAGGAGTTCAACCCGGGCGTCCGCTGCCTCGCGGCCCCGGTCTTCGCCGCCGACGGCACCGTGGCCGCCGCCGTCGGCATCACCGCCGCCACCCTGCGCTTCACCAAGGACCGCATCCCCGAGATGGCCCGCAAGGTGCGCACCGTCGCCGGCGAGCTGTCCCGGCTGCTGGGCTACAACGCCGGTCACGCCTGATCCTTCCGGAATCTTTTCGCGCCCGCCGCCATGCCCGCCCCCTACCAGCTCACCGCCCCCGCCGGTACCGAACTCACGGCCGCCGAGGCCGCGGCGCTGATCGCCCGCGCCGCGCCCGCCGCGGACTTCCGCGGCCAGCGGGTGATCCTCATCATTCCCGACGGCACTCGCACCGCGCCGATCGGCCTGATGTTCAGGGCCCTTCATGCCCAGCTCGCCCCCGTGGTGAAGAAATTCGACGTGATGATCGCGCTGGGGACGCATCCCGCGATGTCCGACGAGGCCATCAATGCCCGCGTCGGGATCACCGCCGCGGAACGCGCCTCCGTCTACCGCGGGGTCGAGTTCATCAATCACGAGTGGGACAATCCCGCGGCCCTGCGCGACCTCGGCGTCATCCCCGCCGCGGAAATTCACGCACTGTCCGGCGGGCTCTTCGCGATGGACGTGCCCGTGCACGTCAACCGGCGGCTGTACGAGTACGATCTCGTCATCATCTGCGGCCCGGTCTTTCCGCACGAGGTCGTCGGCTTCTCCGGCGGCAACAAGTACCTCTTCCCCGGGGTCGGCGGCGCGGAGATCCTGAATTTCTTCCACTGGCTGGGCGCGGTCGTGACCAACCCGATGATCATCGGCAACAAGTGGACGCCGGTGCGCCGGGTGGTCGACCGGGCCGGCGCGATGGTCGCGGTGCCGAAACTCTGCTTCTGCCCGGTGGTCGGTGACGGCGGAAAATTCGCCGGCCTGTTCGCCGGCACCCCCGAGGAAGCGTGGGATTCCGCCAGCGAACTCTCGAAGGAGCTCCACATCACCTACAAGGACCGGCCGTTCCACACCGTGCTCTCTTGCGCCCCGCCGATGTACGACGAGCTCTGGGTCGCGGGCAAATGCATGTACAAGCTGGAGCCCGTCGTCGCCGACGGCGGCGAACTCATCATCTATGCCCCGCACCTGCACGAGATCTCCGTGACGCACGGCGAACACATCCGCCGCATCGGGTACCACTGCCGCGATTATTTCCTGAAGCAATGGGACAAGTTCAAGGACGAGCCCTGGGGCACGCTGGCCCACTCGACCCATGTCCACGGGATCGGCACCTATGACGCAGCGACGGGCATCGAGACCCCGCGCGTGCGCGTGACGCTCGCCACCGGCCTGACGGAGGCGCAGTGCCGCGAGATCAACCTCGGCTACCGCGACTGGCGCACGATCCGGCCGGAGGACTTTGCGAACCGGGAGGCGGAAGGCGTGCTCCTCGTGCCCAAGGCGGGCGAACGTCTCTACCACCTGCGCCACAAGCCCGCTTGGGCTGGTGGAGCGTGAAATCGGCCGCCGCACAAACGCACCGGCCGCTCAGACCCGCGACGACAGACCGGGAGCCGCCGGATCACACTGCCGGGCCGGCCGTCTTGGGATAAAACTTGACGAGCAGCCCGCCGACCACCGCCAGCACCAGCAGGCCGGGGGTCACGCCGGCCAGGGAGCGGACAAAAAAATCGCCCGGCGAGCCGATCGCACCCAGCGCCGGCGTCACCGCCTGCACCAGGGTCGAGGCCACCTTGGCGACCCCATAGCCCAGCGGCGCCAGCAGCCAGAAACGCGGAAACCGGCGCACCGCCCAGGCAGCGGCCACGGCAAAAACCACCAGCTCGAGGCTCATCACACTGAGAAATTTCCAGGCCGGCAGGCCGGTCACCAGCAGGTTGACGGCCGGCGCGAACAGTCCGGTCAGCAGGCCCGCACCGGCGCCGTAAAAGTACACCGCGACAAAAGTCGCCCAGAACATCGGCAGCAGGTACGCGCCGAGGGGCCGCGCCCTCGCCCACGGGGCAAGATGGACGGCGAAGGGGATCAGCCATGCGATGAAAAGCAGGACCGCCGCTTCGCGGACGGTGATTTTCCGGAAGATGCTGCCAGCCGGGGACGCGAGGGAGGTCATGCGGGCAACTTAGGGCGCGACTCCCCCGGCGCAATCCGCAATCGTTTCGACGCGTGAACCTCATTCTCTTCGAACCCGCCGAGCTGGCCGCGCCCTTGTCCCGGAGCGATCCGCGGGCCGCGCACCTGCTCGGGGTCCTGCGCCGGCCGGAAGGCGGGACGTTTGACGCCGGAGTGATCGACGGGCCCCGCGGACAGGGTACGCTGGTGCAGATCGGGCCCGACGCCCTCACGCTCCGCTTCACTTGGGGCGCCGCGCCGCCCGCACCGGATCCCCTCACGCTGCTCATCGGCCTGCCGCGGCCCCAGACCGCCCGCGACATCCTGCGTGAAGCGACGTCGCTCGGCGTGGCGGCGCTGCACTTTTTCCGCCCGGAAAAAGGGGAATCGAGCTATGCCCGGAGCACCCTCTGGTCCTCCGGCGAATGGCGCCGCCAGCTCATCCTCGGGGCGGAACAGGCCTTCGCCACCCAGCTGCCCGCCGTCACGCACGATCAATCCCTGGCCGAAACCATCGCCTCCCTTTCTCGTTCCGCGTCCCGGATCGCGCTCGACAACTACGAATCACCGCAACCGCTCTCCGCCGTCGAGATGCCGTCCCCGGTCGTGCTCGCGTTCGGTCCCGAGCGCGGCTGGTCGGCCGGCGAACGCGTTCTGCTCCGGGCGCAGGGCTTTGCCTTCGCCCACCTCGGTCCGCGCGTCCTGCGCTCGGAAACCGCCGTCATTGCCACCCTCGCGGTCGTCAGGGCGAAACTCGGGTTGCTCTGAAGAAGGCGACAGTCGGCTGCCGCACGCCCTTGCCGAGCCGCTTCAGCATCGTCCAGCCCGCCGGCGCGAGTTCGATTTCACCCGGCAGCTCGAACACCACCAATGCGTCCGGCTTGGGTGCGAGCACGGGCATTAGCCGGGCAAAGAGCCCGGGCGCAACCTCTGGAATGATTTCATACGGCGGATCGATGAACACCAGGTCGGGCACCGCGCCTCCATCGAGCGGCACCGTCAGTGCATCCGCCTGCAGCACCTCCAGGCCCGCCGGACTCCGGCCCAGGCTCTTGCAGACTGCGGCCAGGTTCTGGCGCACGCATGCGGCGGCCTTGGCATTTTTTTCCACAAACACCCCGCCTGCCGCACCCCGGCTGAGCGCCTCAAGGCCATACGCCCCGCTGCCGGCGAACAGGTCGAGAAACCGCGCGCCCGCCACATAGGCTCCCAAGCTGGAGAAGGCCGCCTGCCGCATCCCATCGGTCGCCGGGCGGACAGCGTCACCCTTGGGGACTGCGAGCGGGATGCCGCGGGCTTGGCCGCCGGAGATGCGCATGGGAAAGGGGATTGTTGAGGTGGGCGGGCACGTCCCGTGCCCGCATGGAATGACGTTATCTGCGGTTGCGCCGGTCTCCTGTCGACACTGAGTTAAACGTGCGGACACGGGATGTGCCCGCCCACCTAAAATCATCCGCATGACACCGCCGGTCACCGACCACTTCAACGGGAAAACCTTTTTCAACCCCGGCCGCCGCGCGGATGCCGGACTGCTGGACGTGCTGCGCTGGCAGTTCAACCGGCAGCGCACGCCGTGGCCGCGGTGGGTGGAGATTTCCCCTTCGCCGTTGCCCGCCACGCCGCAGGACGGCGGTGTCGCCGCCACCTGGGTGAATCACTCCACCTTCCTGCTGCAAACCGCGCAGGGCAGCCTGCTGACCGATCCGGTTTTTTCAGATCGGGTCGGCCCCGTCAGCTGGGCCGGACCGCGGCGGGTCCACGCGCCCGGTGTCGCGTTTGGCGCGCTGCCGCGGATCGATGTCGTGCTGCTGAGTCATGATCACTATGATCACTGCGATCTGCCGTCCCTGCGCCGGCTGGCCCGCGAGCATCAGCCGCAGTTCATCGCGCCCCTGGGGCACCGGGCGCTGCTCGCCGGGGCGGGTGCGACCCGCATCATCGAACTCGATTGGTGGCAGGCGCACCAACCCTGGGCGGGGTTTACGGTGACGCTCACCCCGACCCAGCATTGGAGCCGGCGCAGCATCGGCGGCACGAACCGGAGATTGTGGGGCGGGTTCTACCTGCACACCGGGACGCGCCGGGTGTGGTTCCTCGGTGATTCCGGTTATGACGAGACGCTCTTCCGCGAGATCGGCCGGCGCTGCGGCGCACCTGACCTCGCGCTCATCCCCATCGGGGCCTACGAGCCGCGGTGGTTCATGCAGGCTGCGCATATGAATCCGGAGGAGGCCGTGCGGACACATCACGACGCGGGCGCGCAGCGGAGCGTGGCGATGCACTGGGGCACATTTCAACTGACCGACGAAGGCCGCGAGGAACCGGCGCACGCCCTGCGGCAGGCACGAAACGCGGCGGGGCTGGCCGGGGAAAAATTCCTCACGCTGGCCCCGGGCGAAAGCCTCGTTGCGTGAGCAGCCAGCGTGCGGGCGACCGGTTACTCCGGGGCCGAGCGGCCGGAGTCGGGGGAAATTCAACATAGAATTTGCGCCAAAGCCGGAAAGACATAATCGTAGGCCGCTAAATATCATCGTGTTCGGGGGGAACTGCCTCCGCCGGCCACGCTCTAACATCGGTTGATCGATTTCCCCGCCTGAACATGAAACCCGTCCGCTTCTTCGCATTCTTCGGCTGCCTGGCCGCGTTTTGCGCGCGCGCCGGGGCCGGGGAATTCAATGCGTGGCCCGTGCGGGTGGACCAGCTGGACGTCGCCGGGCACCGCACCTCCTGGGAGGCCGCGGGTCCGCTGATTTTCAAGAAGCCCGCACCCGAAGGTGGCACGATCCAGGGGTTCCGGCCGTTCTATGTCCAGACCGACGACGTGAATGGCCTGACCACCGTGGCCACGGTGCTTTACCCGCTCTTCATTTACCGGGCCGACAGTGACACCTACCAGTGGACGATCCTGGATCTGATCACGCGAGCAGGACCCAAGCGGGAAGGACCGGCCTATCGAGGCGACAAGACGCAGGCCTTCGACCTGTGGATCTTCTGGTTTTCCCGGCAGACCGGCTCGCCGGAGACCTCGTATCGCGCACTTTTTCCCGTCGTCGGCACGATCAAGAACCGGTTGGGCTACGATCAGCTTTCCTGGGTGATCTGGCCGCTTTATTTCCGGACGGAAAAACAGGGAGCGATCACGACTTCCACACCCTGGCCGTTCCTTCGCGTCACGCGCGGGACGGAACAGGGATTCGCGCTCTGGCCGCTGTTCGGCTGGAACGACAAGCCGGGGGCGTTTCACACGGCCTTCTGGCTCTGGCCGCTTGGCTGGAACAATACGACCCAGCCCGCGGAAGACGCCCCGCCCGGGGCCGGGCCCGTCCAGCAGTTCGGCTTCATCCCCTTTTATACCCGCGATCAGCGCACGGGTTATATCAACGAGAACTACGTCTGGCCGTTCTTCGGGTATACGGACCGGACCGTGCCGAACCGCTATCATGAGACGCGTTACCTCTGGCCGTTTTTCGTGCAGGGCCGCGGCGACAACAGCTACATCAACCGCTGGGGTCCGTTCTACACCCACTCCATCATCAAGGGCACCGACAAGACCTGGGTGATGTGGCCCCTCTTCCGCCGGGAAACCTGGATCGAGTCCGGCCTCGCGCAGACCAAGACCCAGTTCTTCTATGTGGTCTATTGGTCCCTCGAGCAGCGCAGCCTGACCAATCCCCTCGCGGCTCCCGCCAGCCGCACCCATCTCTGGCCGTTGTTCAGTAAATGGGACAACGGCGCGGGCCGCCGGCAGTTCCAGTTGCTCAGCCCCTTCGAGGTGCTGTTCACCGACAACGACAGCGTGCGGGAAAGCTGGACGCCGCTCTTCGCACTCTACCGGTCCGACCAGCGCAGCCCCGACGACCAACGCTGGGCCCTGCTCTGGAATGCGGTCAGCTGGCACCGCGACCACGGGGACAAGGAGTTCCACCTCGGTCCGCTGCTGAGCGTGGAATCCAAACCGCAACAGGGCCGCATCGCGCTGGGCAACGGCCTCATCGGCCTGAAACGCGAGCCGGGCCAGCCGGGCTGGCGTCTCTTCTGGTTCGATTTCCCGGCCAAAGTGAACACGGTTACCACCCAGTCCCTCTGACATGAAACAGCTCACCTCCATCCTCGAGGGCTTCGGCAGCACGTTGCAGCTCTTCCTCCGGGCCCTCTCGTATGCCGGCACCCTGCCGCGGCAGCGCGCGCGCTTCATTGAGCAGTGCTACCTGATCGGTTACACGACCCTGCCCATCGTCGCCATCCTGAGCTTCTTCATCGGCGCCGTCCTCGCCCTGCAGGCGGGCTATTCCATGCAGAATTTCGGAGCGATGCAGTTTATCGGCTCGCTGGTCGGTCTTTCCATGGCCCGCGAACTCGGCCCCGTGATGGTCGCCATCCTGCTCGCCGGCCGCGTCGGTTCAGCCATCACCGCCGAGCTCGCCTCCATGAAGGTCAACCAGGAGGTCGACGCCCTGGAGACCATGAACATCCCACCCGCCCGCATGCTCGTGCTGCCCCGGCTCGCCGCCGCGCTGGTGATGGTGCCGGTGCTCGCCATCATCGCGGATCTGGTCGGCTGGTTCGGCGGCGCGATTGTGGCGAAGTACACCAGCTTCATCAGCATCGAGCCCGAGGCCTATTTCTCGGTCCTGCGCCGCTACATGAAGTTTCAGGATGTGATGAACGGCCTGATCAAAGCCGAGATCTTCGGCCTCGGCGTGGTTCTGGTGTGCTGCAACATCGGCCTCAACACCCGCGGCGGCCCGCGGGAAATCGGCGCCTCGGTCACGCGCGCGGTCGTCGTTTCCCTCATCCTCATCTTGGTGCTCGATTACTTCGTCACCAAGGTGCTCATCTAACCGTCCCCCATGCCCTGCAGCAGCCATACGCGCAATCCCTTCACCGCCGCGGAAACGCCCGCCGTCGGCGTGAACGTCGAGCACCTGACCAAGAGTTTCGGCAGCCATCTCGTGCTGCAAGACGTCTCATTCGCCGTCGAGCCCGGGGAGATTTTTGTCCTCATGGGTCCGAGCGGCTCGGGCAAGAGCGTGCTGCTCAGGCATGTCGTCGGGCTCGAGGCCCCCAGCTCCGGGCGGGTGCTCGTCAACGGCAAGGATGCACTCGCCGCGCAAACTCGGGAGCACGAGCGCATCGGCATGGTCTTCCAGTCCGGCGCGCTCTTCAACTCCCTCACGGTCTATGACAACCTTGCGCTTTACCCGCGCGAGCACCACACGGCCACCGAACCCGGAATCCGGGAAAAGGTGATGCACGCGCTGCAAATCCTCTCCCTCGAGGACACCGCGCAGAAGTTCCCCTCCGAACTTTCCGGCGGCATGAAAAAGCGCGTGGCGATCGCAAGGGCGCTCGTCATGGAACCCCAGCTGCTCCTGTACGACGAGCCGACCAGCGAACTCGATCCGGTGATGTCGGCCACCATCAGCGAGATCATCGCCTCGCTCAAGGACGAGTACCACGTCACCACGATCGTGGTCTCCCACGACCGCGAACTCGCGCTCAACATCGCGGACCGCGTCGGCATCCTGATGGACAGCCGCATCATTTTCCTCGGAACCCCGGCCGAGCTGCGCGAACCCAAGGACCCGCAGGTGGCCGGCTTCCTGTATCCCAAGATCGACCTTAAACACCCCCGTTTCAAAAAACTGGAGACCTGAACCATGAACAACGCACAGCAAACGGCCCGCGTCGGGCTTTTCTTTCTCCTCGGGCTCGCCCTCACCTGGGTGACGTTCGAGACCCTCAGCGGAGGCACGATTTTCAAGGAGAAGGGCTACATGCTCATCGCCGGCTTCGAGAGCCTCAAGGAACTGAAACAGGGCGATGACGTGCGCATGGCCGGCGTGAAGATCGGCACGATCGAGACCACCCGCCTCGCCGGACGCCGGGCTGAGGCGGTCTTGCGCATCGATCCCGGCGTCAAGGTCGCCACCGACGCCACCGCCAGCATCGTCATGGCCGGACTGATCGGGACCAACTACGTCAGCATCGACCTCGGCAGCGCCAGCGCGGGAGCCCTGGCGGACGGCGCCGAGATCCGGACCAAGGTCACACCCGATATCAATTCCATCATGACCGACCTCGGCAATCTCGGGCAGAAGCTGGATGGCGCGCTCAGCTCGTTTGGCAGCGCCTTCAACGGCGACGGCAAGGGCGGCGGACTCTTCCAGAAACTCGACAAGCTCGTGACCGACAACAGCGACCGCGTCAGCACCACGATGACAAACCTGCAGGAGATCACCACGAAGCTCAACAAGGGCGAGGGCACCCTCGGCAAGCTCATCAACGACCCGTCCCTGCATGACGAGCTGGTCGCCGCCGTGGATGAGATCAAGTCCGCCGCCACGCAGGCCAAAGGCTTCGTCTCCGACGCCCAGGGCATCATCGCCCAGGTCAAGTCCGGCCAGGGCGCCCTCGGCACGCTGGTCTACGATGAGGCCACGGCCAACAACCTCCGGGTGACCGTCGCCAACATCCGCTCCGTCTCCGACAAGCTGGCCAAGGGCGAAGGCACGCTCGGCAAGCTCATCAACGACGACACGCTTTACAACACGGCCCAAAATACCCTCAAGAAGGCGGACCGCGCCATCGACGGCCTCGGTGACTCCGGCCCCATCACGGCGGTGGGCATCGTCGCCAAATCGCTGTTCTGATTTTTGAGCAAAACGACTGGCAGGGTCGCCCGGCGCGGCTACCGCCCGTAGCAGCCGGCGTAAGGAGGCTGGTTCCGAGTCCGGCGTCGAAAACCAGCCTCCTTACGCCGGCTGCTACGGGGCGATGGGCGCTGGCTCGGCTCAGACCTTCGGGCCGCCCTGCGCCAAGTTGCGCGCCCGGAGCCGGAGGCCGTTCAGGCGGATGAAGCCCGTCGCGTCGGTCTGGTTGTACCAGCTCTTCACGCCCTCCATCGACGCGATGTTCATGTCGTAGAGCGAGTACTTCGACTTGCGGCCGCAGGTGATGATGTTGCCCTTGTAGAGCTTGAGCCGGAC